>CALIBL010000021.1 GCA_938045805.1 uncultured Rubripirellula sp.
ATTCTCAATGAAACACAGCGATTGATCATTGACTCATCGGTGATCACTGAGTTCGGAAATAACAACATTCAGAGCTTTGAATTTACCATTCCCGAAGCTCCTCCCGGGGTGACCGGCGGGCAATTGAGTTACACCTCGTCAGCAGCGGAATTCGGCGGAAATCCAGTGACCGCGGTAACCAATGCGTTGGAAGCGTTCGGGTATACCAGCGATCAGTTTGAAATAAGCACTTTAGACTTTGGTACGGGAGGAGACATCGGTTATCAGATTCATTGGATCGGTGACGAGTTTGGTAACGTTGATCTTCCAAACGTGTCATTGGATGTCATTGAGGTAAATCCAGCGACAGAAGTTCCCACCGAGACAATCGAGTATGCACCTTTCTTGGCCGATGGAGAAACTCCAAACCCTGACGCCGTTCGTTTCAATTTGAATACGTACAGTCGCACTTTCAATCCAACTGCCTCAAATCCTTCCGGTGAGAAGTTTTACGCTTCGCAGAACCGTGGCACGTTTGACTCTGCAACAGGTTTTGATGAGGTCGGTGGCTTAGGTTTAGTTCCACTCGATGGTGGTGGCGTGCCCGACCTGACGGATGACGGTTCGTTTGATCAACCGTTTGATGCATTTAGTTTGCGTGTTTACCTGAAGTCAGAGGTGACTGATTTTGTGGTAAGCGTGAATCCCGGTGAAGATGCAGAGGCAATGTTGCTCTACGGCCGTGATGAGGCTGTTCCTCAGGATTTCGTGCTGGTTGAGAGTATCGACACCAATGGGAATGGGGTCAATCAGGTTGTACTCAACGCGACGGTCAATGCTCCAGGTGTTCTCGCTTTCAATCCAGACACTTTGTCCGTAAGCGAAGCCGCTGGGGTGGCTTCTCTGACGGTTACTCGGACAGATGGATCGGTGGGTGATATATCGGTTAACTATTCGACTGTCGCTGGTACAGCAGATGCTGGTGCCGATTTTAGTATTGCTTCTGGGGCACTAAATTTTGCTGACGGTGAGACAAGTAAAACGTTAAATATCCCGATTATCAATGATGCGGCGATCGAAGCGAACGAGACGTTCACTGTCATTTTGAGCAACCCTGCTGGCGGCGCGACTTTGGGAACCGCATCAACCGCCACTGTGACCATCATCGATGATGAGGTCGCAGTTCCCGGAGAGTTCAACCTTAACGTGTCAACCGTGAGTGTGAATGAAGAGGCCGGCACTCTCTCATTAACCGTTGATCGAGCTGGTGGCAGCGATGGCTCTGTCTCGGTGACTTACACCACAGCAAATGGAACGGCATCGAGTGGATCGGATTACACGGAGGAATCAGGGTCGCTGATCTATCAAGACGGTGACACATCAAAGACTATCGTGATTCCAATTTTGGAGGATTCTGATTTCGAAGGTGACGAAACCTTCACTGTCACTCTCTCGAATCCAACTGGTGGAGCAACCATTGGTACCGGACAAACGACGGTAACCATCATTGATAATGATGTCCTAACCCCCGGTGTTTTGGCTTTGAGTGTGGCGTCCGTGTCGGTAAGTGAAGAAGCCGGATTGGTTGCTCTTACCGTGCAGCGAACTGGGGGTGCTGACGGCGAAGTAACGGTTGATTACACAACGGTGCAGGGATCGGCGATCGCCGGAACGGATTACACCACCACTACTGGGACTCTAACATTCGCTGATGGCGATACGAGTGAGACGGTCAACGTCCCAATTCTCAATGACTCGGAAATCGATCCCGGTGAATCGTTCACATTCGTTATCTCCAACCCGCAGGGTGGTGCGACACTTGGAACCACTGTCAGCACGACGGTAAGTATTGTTGATGACGAGCAACCCGGTACTCTCGCGTTCTCAAAAGCTGCTGATTCGGTGAATGAAGATGCAGGGACAATAACGATTACTGTGGTTCGAACTGGCGGTTCGGATGGTATCGTCACCGTCAACTACGCGACGTCCAATGGAACAGCGGAAGATGGTCAAGATTACACGGGTGATTCTGGCACGCTAACTTTTGCTGATGGCCAAGCGAGTGCGGAGATCGTTCTGCAGATTACTGATGATATCGACATCGAATCAAACGAAACGTTGACAGTCACCTTAAGTTCGCCTACCGGTGGCGCTGAACTTGGGACACCGTCAGAGATCACGGTGACGATTGTTGAAGATGACGTCCCCGGTACATTAGCGTTTAGCACAGACGCCGTGAGCATTAGTGAAGACGGCGATTCGATAACCTTGGTAGTGACAAGGACAAATGGTAACGATGGTATCGTTACCATTGACTACAGCACTGAAGACGGAACAGCGATTGCTGGTCAGGATTACACCAGTCAATCCGGAACCCTAACATTCGGAAACGGGGTAACCACCCAGGAAATCACCATTGATATCCTTGATAACGCGGTGATCAATGATGATAAGGTTTTCACCGTTGAACTGACCAACGTAGGTGGTGGAGCAACTGCGGGCACTCCCGCTTCGGTGAGCGTGACCATCCTCGAAAATGACGTTGAATTATTGTTTGATCCGTCCTCGATTACGGTCAGCGAGAATGCAGGGACAGCCTCACTGAACGTGAAGAGAATCGGTGATGCCGATTCAGTGGTGCAGGTTGATTTTGCAACCTTAGACGATACCGCGTTGGCTGGTTTAGATTATACGTCAACCTCAGGGACTTTGACCTTTGAGGCCGGTGTACTATCTCAGAGCATTACCGTCCCGCTGATCAATGATAATCAGGAAGAGGCCGGTGAAGCATTTAAGGTTGCCCTGTCTAATCCGACTGGCGCAGCAGATCTCGGTTCGTCGCCGACTGCAACGGTGAATATCAGCAATGACGATAATGCTGGATCATTGTCAATCCAAAGCACAGCGACCACTAATGAGAAAAGTGGAACCGTAACGTTGATCGTCACCCGAGTAAACGGCAGCGATGGAGATATTTCCGTTGACTTTGCAACCGTCGATGGAACCGCTTTGGCTGGTCTCGATTACGTCGAAGCGAGCGGAACTTTGAGTTTTGCACATGGTGATGATGAATCTAAGCAGATTGAAATCACAATTCTGGATGATGTTTTAGGCAGTGAGCCAAGCGAAACTTTCACCGTTGTTTTGAGTAACGCTACTGGTGGCGCGGACGTGATCGCCGGTACCGCAACCGTGACGATTGAGAATGTTAATGAGGCACCGACCGCTACCCCTGTGGATGTTCCTGCTAGGAGCGAGGAGGATGCAGTCTTCACTGTGACGCAAGCCGATCTGATCGCCAACGCGATTGATCGCGAAAGTGACGTTCTGACAGTTGTTTCTGAGAGCTTTGTTAGAATTTCCGGCGACGACCAAGGCGTCACGGTCAACAACGATTCACTGACGGTCACCCCAGCGGCATATGGATATCTCCAAGATGAGCAATCAGCGGTGATCACCTATTCTTACGACATTACCGATGGCAAGAATACCATTAGCAACACGGTGACGATCACGATTACCGGGTTCAATGACGCTCCTATCGCGATCGATGATTTGAACGTGATCGCGTTCAAGGGAGCGACCTCGAATATCCGCGTTTTGGATAACGACAACGCTGGTGATGGTGAGACACAAGTATTGACAATCACCGAAGCTAGTTCTCCCAACGGTGATGTGCAGATCAAAACAGACGGCACGATTGACTTTACTCCCGCAGACGGATTCTTGGGTAACACCACAATCTCCTACACCATCGCTGACTCACAGGATAAGACCGCAAGTGCCACTGTGTTCGTCGAAGTGAAAGACTTCCTTCCTTCGTCATTGTCAGGATACGTATTCATCGATGAGGTGGAGAATTCTGCAACTGACATTGCTGCAGGTGCTACACCAATCAGAAATGGTGAGAAAGATGCCGATGAGCAGGGGCTATTGGGTGCTTATGTCACTCTTTATTCCTCAGCTTCTGACAATGTCACTGCAGAGGTTATTGAGGACACAACGCTCACTGATGCTGATGGTCAGTACTCTTTCGGTAATCTAGCACCCGGTGTGTACACTATCACCTATCAAGCGACCGACGCGGTTTTATTCACCGGACAACCATCGCTTGTTTTTGAAATACCCGCCAATGGTGGGGTCGATGCTACTGGATTGGATTTTGCCTTGCTCTCCTTGACTGGGCAGGTTGATATTCTCGCTTCGTCTTACTACCACCGTGACGGCGGTGTTGTCAGCTTGGATGCCAGTGGAGTGCAGGAATTTGTCACATCATTGGATGGTTTTGCCGAAGACGTCAAGTTCGTTGAGTTTGCTTTGAGTAATACTCGTGACACCGCGTTGTTAACGATCGTTGAAGACGATGGCGATGTGATGACCGCTAAACTCAACAGTAGGCAGTTCCGATTGTTTGGTGATGCAGCATTCTTCTTCACGGCCCAAGAAGATTTGTCATACTTGACAGCCGGTGAATTGGCTGGGTTAGCCGGAGATTACCCAAGCTATCGTGATGCAGTCGATCAAGTGCTTGCTGACATGTAAATAACGCCAAACGACGAGGTCTCGCAGGGTGTCTTGCGAGGGCCAATCCGATGGATTTGCGTCGTCGCAGTTTTTAAGTCACACTGCAGTTCAAGGTACCGTGTTTCTCGGAATCGCTGCAGATCGAAAGTCATGCATCAAATCTTCCTTCGTAAGCCTTGGTCATTATTGATTGATCGCGCGGAACACGCTGTTGTTGTGGATGTGCCAGACAATCAAGAACGTTCAGTGCTATGCCGCACGATGGTATACAGTCGAAGATTCAATGCCACTTCCGCTGTCATGAGTGCTTCCGCCAGTTTGGTCGTTTCCGATTGGCATGGTGAGTTGATTAGTATTGAAGTAAACGGGGTACCGCTGCAATTCACATCCAAAGGGCAGAGGGGGACCACTGTGGATCTTGATGGTGTTTTGTCGATGCATAATCATCTTAGGATCACTCTTGAGGGCTCGGAGGAAGATTCTCCGCGTTTGACCGGTAGTGTTTCCTTGCAGATGCGTGATCCGTCGTAAAGAAATACATCGCTTCGTCCACGATCAAATCAGAGAATACTAATGACGGATCCGCGTGAATCACGAAGATTAGTTGCCGTGGTTACCGGAGCATCGGCAGGGCTCGGTCTGGCAATTGTGTCTCGCTTTGCACAGGCAGGGTATAGCGTTGTGATGGTCGGTCGGGAGCAGTCAAGATTGGAAACGGCACGAGAATCCCTCGGTCAACAAGTTCAATCTACCGTTATGATCAATGTTTGCGACGTAACCAATGAGAGTGAAGTCGCTGCTTTATTTGAAGACGTGGAGGCTCGATGCGGTCGCTTAGACGTGCTTGTCAATTGTGTGGGTGAAAGTGACCGAGGTCTTTTGCAGCACTTGACGTCACAACGGATGTTATCGTTGCTTGAAGTGAACTTGTTCTCCACTCTCTACTGCACTCAGGCCGCTTTACCTTTGCTTGAGCAGAGTGGCGGTGTGGTGTTGAATATTGGGTCGCTTGCATCGAAAGTAGGAGCAAGGTTTATTGGAGGTTATGCAGTCGCAAAGCATGCTTTGGCTGGCTTGACGCAGCAATTTCGCCTCGAGTTACTGGAGCGTGGCGTGCACGTGTGTTTACTCTCTCCTGGGCCAATCAAGCGAGAAGATTCTGGGACTCGATACAGTTCTCGTTTGACTTCTGAACTTCCTGAGCAGGCGAAGCGCCCTGGGGGAGGGACTAGGGTTAAAGGTTTAAGTCCAGATCATGTCGCATCAGTTGCTCTTACCATGGTTCAAAAACGCCAGCCGGACCGAGTGCTGCCGAGCTACATGCGAATACTGATTTCTATTGGTCATCTTTGTCCTTCGCTTGGTGATTGGCTTCTTTTGAAATTCACCAGCGGTGGTTCCGCAAAATAGATTAGTGGCTCAGAACAGGGCTCCCGCGTAGGATGTGTAACTTGACGCATCGTATTTACGGCTTTCTGCGATGATTTGCTGATCTGCGTTTCAAGGTTCTTAATAGCAGAATCCTGCCCGGTGGATCCATGATTTGAAGAGACCGGGTTGCCGATTGCGACTTGGGTTACGATACTACGCGGTCTCACTTTTCTTTACTCAAACCAGAATGATGCCCGATATGAGTGCCTTCCCTGATGTGCCGGTGATTCAATATGAGGGACCAGCCAGTGATAACCCTCTGGCGTTCCGATGGTACAACCCCGACGAAGTTGTTGAGGGTAAGTCGATGAAGGATCATCTTCGGTTTTCAATTGTGTACTGGCATACATTCCGCGGAACAGGTGCCGACCCATTTGGATCTGGAACTGCTGATCGTCCGTGGGACGATGGAAGTGAGTCAGTGGAGAATGCTCAGAATCGAGCAAGGGTTGCATTCGAGTTGTTTGAGAAACTGCAGGCTCCTTACTATGCGTTTCATGATCGCGATGTGGCGCCCGAAGGTGCAACGCTTGCGGAATCACACCAGAATTTTGATGCCGTAGCCGATGTTCTTGAGCAAGAGCAGGAGCGAACAGGTGTGAAGCTGTTGTGGGGAACTGCAAATATGTTTAGTAACCCACGTTTCATGCACGGTGCGGCAACAAGTTGTAATGCGGACGTTTTCGCCTATGCAGCATCTCAAGTAAAAAAAGCGATGGAAATCACCCTTAGATTGGGTGGAGAGAATTATGTTTTCTGGGGTGGACGTGAGGGTTACCAAAACCTTTACAACACAAATATGAAACGTGAGTTAGATCACTTGGCTGCTTTCTTCCATATGGCAGTTGACTACGCCAAGGAGATTGGATTCACGGGTCAGTTTTTGATTGAGCCAAAGCCGAAAGAGCCCACAAAGCACCAGTACGATAGTGATGCTGCCGCATGTTTAAATTTCTTGCGTGCTTATGATTTGATGGATCATTTCAAGCTCAACTTGGAAACAAATCATGCAACATTAGCCGGCCATACCATGATGCACGAGATTGACTACGCGGGCGGTCAAGGAGCATTGGGTAGCATTGATGCCAACACTGGAGACATGTTGCTGGGTTGGGATACGGACCAGTTCGCGACCGATTACTATTTAACCACGCAAACAATGTATTACATTCTCAAGCATGGTGGTTTAGGAAGTGGCGGTGTCAACTTTGATGCTAAAGTTCGCCGAGAGTCATTCGAGCCTATCGATTTATTCCATGCACATATCGGTAGCATGGATGCCTTTGCGAAGGGACTGAAGGTTGCAGCTGCTATCCGCGCAGATCAGGGAATCGATGGTGTAATCAAACAACGATATCAGAGCTGGGACTCCGGTATTGGTGCAAAGATTGAATCAGGTTCAGTTGGCTTTGCCGAGCTGGAGGCATACATGCTAGAAAAAGGTGAAGTGGAGGCTAATTCAAGCGGACGGCAAGAGCTCCTAGAAAACCTAGTTAACAAATACCTCGATCGTGTTTAAGCACGGCCAACGATGTTGATACCAACAGCCCGGAGTCTCTTGGAAGGCTTCGGGTTTTTTGTTGATTTTACATTGTTTACCGTAGAATTTATGCTGGCTTGCAATCGTCTTATTAAGCTCGCGAGAAGATATCGCCTATTGATCGATGTTGACTTCTCGGTTTGCGTCAAAGCCCGTTTTTTCATAGATCGGTAGGTGACGGTAGTACACTTCAAGATTCAGTAGATTCATTGTCGTCACATAAATTCGGCCCGCATGGGCTGCCCAGCGATCAGGTACGGGTGTCAGTGGGTCCCAGCTCCCCTTGAAAGCTCCGTCTTTGATTTGGCTATTAATTAAAAGTGGGGTTAGCTGCTCATTCCAGAGTTTCCAGTGATCACCGCCCATGTGGAACATCACTTGAGTCGCATAGTACCAGTAATAAGTATCTCGCTTTGGCGATGCGTTATCTCCTTGCGTCGGGGGAAACTGTAACAGGTAATCAGCAATGGACCGGAGTTCCGGTGTGGATCGAGTCCAGCCCGTATACATTCTCATGAGTCCTGCCACTGCTGTCATTGTTGGCGTTTCGATTCGTCCATGACGTTGGGTGGGAGTGTCCGGTGCGAATGGATTGTAGCGATACCGATCGCCAGACTCATCGCTTTGTGCCAAAGAAAGCCAGAATGAAATGCCTTGGTAGGTACGGGTGCGCGTTTCCAGTCCAGCTAATTCGCCACTTTTTAAAGCCATCATCATCCAACCGGTCACACTCGTATCGGAACTGACCTGAGCGTTGTACCTCCATCCGCCGCGTTGGCGATGTTGAGTGCGGGCAATAAAGTCTAGTCCTCGCTGGGCTGCATCTTTTAGGCTTACATCTCCGGTCATCCCGTAGGCTTCACAAAGAGCCAGTGCGGCAATCCCGTGGCTGTAGAAAGCAACATTTTGATTGCTGATTGTATTCTCAGAGCGAAACAGGTTCCCGTCTTCTTGTTGGTTGGCTATCAAAAATCGAATTCCACGTTGGATGGTTCTAGCGTATTGATTGTTCTGATGGGTGTATCCCGCACCTTGGTACGCGAGAAGAGCTAAGCCAGTCGCAGCAGTATCACTTTGCAGTATCACTTCCAGCCCATGATTTTGTAGTGACCAACTACCGTCCTCATTCTGCACGGTTGATAGGTACTGTAAACCGAGCTCAATGGAGTCTTCGGTATCTTGCGTTGGGGCTGGATTTACGCTGGGAATGGTAAGCGGCTTACTTTCGGTAATTCTCATTACTCTCTGAGTAAATGATGGAGCCGGAATCATTGCAGGGGCGGCGATGTTTGTTCGTGGTGCAGTCAGTTTTGAGTAGGAGCGTTCAGTGCGTAAGTTTTCTAGAGTCGGTAAGCGATCTGCCATGACGATTTGGGGAACAACATTAGCTTGGGTTGAGCGCTGAGACGGAATGATTTCTCTTGCACTTCCAATCGAATTGTCGGCGTCTGATGAAGGGCTTTTAGCGGTAAATAGCGGTGGTTGTGATGGACGACGACCAGCGAGATCTCCCACCGTGTCTGGGAGATTTGTTCGTGCTACTAGGTCAATTTTACGTTGATCTAGTTTGTTTGATGGACGGTCTTCTTGTGACGGGTACGAGTTTGTCACGCCCGAAAACTGCGTGCTAATGGAGATTTTCGTTCGAGTACTGCGAGGGGATGAGATTGAAATAGGCAGTGATTCATTGCTTTCTAAGTCGATGCTTGCTTCTGAGTTTTCAGCGTCTTGGTCTGGCAAAACCAAGTTGGAGATGGCCGGTGATATGGAAAAATTGCCGATCGACTGACCCTGACTCCGAATCTGGAATGCTCGATCTGTTGGTACTAAATTTGACGTTGGCAGCTTGTCATTGAGGACCGACTCAATGGTTACAGAGAGAGGTGACGTAACCTGTGAGGTTGGCATTGCAAGAGCACTCGTCTTGCTAGTATCCGTTCGGCCGGTGTTAAGATTAGCGATGGATGGCTGGTTTTGGTTCGATCTCAACTCGACAAACGTGTTGATTTTTTCCGAACGTTCTTGTTTCGGTGCGTCAAAATCAGGTTGTGTGATTCTCGACGTAATCGGGGCGACGCGACGAACTGATTCAGGAATCTTTCGATCCATACTACCCACAAGGCTTTCGCTTGCGGGTGACACTTTGGGCGTCATTGGTTCGTCGTTTGTGGGACGGTAGACAGGGGTTGAATTCAGATTGCGGCGAGGTTCTCTCATTTCATCCAATGGCATCGGCTGTCTACCACTCAACGTTTGCAGAGATGGCGCAAGTGAAGTTCGGGTAGCCTCTCGGATGACTTTATTTATTGGCTTGGAAAGTCGGTTCGGTTCAGCGGATGAATTAAGTTGTTTTGTGTTTTCGGATTCAATCGGTTTTTCATTGACGACTGCATCTAGGGGAGAAGACCAGTCAGAACTACCTCGGCTTGGCGTGAGAATGGTCTCTGAGATGGTTCGCTGGCGGAAAGGTGATCTGGCCTTGGATGCCTCGAGGGTACGTGGGTAATACTGATGAAAGATTACAACATTGATCGCTAGTACCAAAAGTAAAAGATGCAGAAGTAAGCTGAATAACAATCCGATTTGAATCGATCGCTGGGTTCTCTTGTTGATGACTGAGTGGGAAAAGAACGCTAACAAAAATGCAGACACAGGAACCGAGATTACGTAGGTCCAAGTGTTATAAAGCCAGCGTTCATCATCGAAACTCAGCCTTTTGATCGAGATCCAAATGACTAGGCAAGCCAAAATCCCGACACATAAGTCGAGCGGCCAAAATCTCTCGGACGAGCTTTGCGTGCGACGGTTAAGGGTTTTCTTGAGAGGCTTCACAACTTACATGTGCCAAATGGATCACAGGCTTAATTCGAGGTTAGGTTGTTGAAGACGCCGATCAATCAGTTGCCATCTTTTGTCGTGACACTGTAGTCACTGATGCCAGTTTGATTACAGATATCCATCACGTTAACAATGGGTTGGAATGTCGTCGCGCGATCTGCGCGAATGACGACACTTTGATTGGTGGGATTGCTGGTTGCTGCAACTTTGAGTAGGCGTCTTAGTTCATTCAGCTCTGTTGGCTGGCCCGAGAGAAATACAGCCCCATTTCGGCTTACATCCACAACAATTTCCCGGGGTTTTCCCGTCATCGGGACAGCGCTTGTTGCAGATGGTAACACGATGTCCAAACGCTTCTCTTCGTTCTCAAATTCGCTAGTTACGAGAAAAAAGATTAAGAGTAGAAAAACCACATCGATCAGTGGTGTTAAGCTCAAAGTACTGGCACTAGTGTGATGTTTCAATTTAGCCATGGCGCGGCATTCCTTATTTAGAGTCGCTTGCTTCGCGAGAAGGAACGGAACTTGAAGGAATAATCGGCGGCACGACTTCTGCCGTATTCATGTTCACGAGACGTCCGTTGCTGTCCAATTCACCACGGCCAATGAATCTCGTCAGACCGGGGGAGAGTTGGAAAGTAAAGTCTTCCACGGCGTGAAAGATCTTGAGAAGACGGTTTTCAAGATAAAGAGCAAGAATAGCGGCTGGGATTGCGACTGCTAAACCAGCTAACGTGGTAGTTAAAGCGGTGTAGATTCCTTCTGACAACTGTTCGCTGCGACTTCGGTCTGGGGTAAGGGTTGTGGATTCATGAAATGCAACAATCATCCCCCACACCGTTCCTAGAAGGCCCATCAAGGGTGTGGCTGCACCCGCGAGGGTAAGCCAGCGAATGGGGCTGGCGCATTTGTCGATTTCTCGTTGCGCGGTTTCAAGTCCTGCTCGTTCAATTTCATGAAGTGGTTGACCGGTTCTTGCCAGCATCGATAGAAGGATTCGGGAAGCTGCTGACGGATGGGAATTGCACGCTGTGTGTGCCGCTGCTGGGTTGAATGTTTCCGGAGGGCTATTGAGTAAAGTTATTTCTTGTTCCAGATTCCTGGGCAAGATGCAATCTTTTCGTAGGTGTAGCATCCGCTCGACTGCGAGTGTGACAACCATGAGACTCATGAGTCCAATCGGGATCATGAAGGCGCCACCTCGCACAATCAGAGAGAGCAAATCAATGCTCGTGGGTTCTGCCACCGCATTGGTCGTTTGATTTGTGTCTGATAGCAGATCACGGATTTCACTTTCCGCGACCGATACATTTTCGGTGTCAGCATCCTTGCCAGTACTTTGTTCTTGTGCGTGGCAATGGGGGTTGAATGGTAAAAGAATTACCGTAAGGAGAATCAGCATGCCACATCGAGGAGGCGACATTTCTCGCAGTAGCTTATTCAATTTTCAGTGCCTCGATTCGTTCTCGTGCTCGGCCAACGAGATCATGGTTGGGGTGTTTATCGATAAGATATTGATAGAATGAGATTGCGATATCTTTGGCCCGCTGCTTGGCCTGAGGCTGATTAGCCTGAGATAGTACAAGTTCGCTGCACCGACCCGCTTCGAATCCACTCTTTGCCTGCCAGTTTTTAATAGAGTCGGTCGCGTTCTCGGCGTTAAACCCGTACATCACTCGCTGGAACTCAGGAATTGCCAATTCTAACTGGCCATCGGCAAAAAAGATTTCGCCCATGATGAACCGCGCGCGCGCAGCAGATTCATTGCGATAGTTATTTGCGACTTCGCGAAGTAATTCTAAGGCGGCAGGGTGATTGCCAGCTTGCTGGTGTGCAAAGCCCGTTTCGTAGAATACCTCTGGGAGGTAACTCGTTGCAGGGAATCGCTCTCGAAGTTCGTCGTACCATGCGATTGCCTCGCTCCACCGTTTCAATTGCGCTGCCGATTGCCCACCGTGGAGAAAGACAATTTCACGAATCTGTCGGTCCGATGGATCCAATAATTTTTTTGCATTTTCATCACTGCTGCGGACCCTATCTCTTGCAGTTTTGAACGCGAGAAGAGCTTGGTCGTATTGCTGCTGACGGTATAGACATTCCCCCTTCATTGCTAACGCATCAAAATGAAGCGCGCCCTCAGTAAATTGATCAGCTAACTGTTCAAATTTTACTAATGCCGGATCGAACTTTTTTTGATTGAACAGCGACCACGCGACTCGATAGATCGATCTTTCAGTCAGGTCTGCATCCTGCGAGGTTCGTCTGGCTAATTCAAAATATTCGATAGCTTGATCGAATTCATTGTTGGAGTAATTATGTTGCCCGATGTAGTAAGCCGCAGAGGCGGTATGAACGCTTTCTGGATATCGACTTAGCTGCTCAGTGAAAACCTCTAATGCTTTGTCGCTGTCCAAGCTGTCTCTGTAGGCCCAGCCTAATTCGTGAAGCGCGGTTTCGAGATCCGGATAATCAGGGATCTCATCTACAATGCGTTGTAGAAGGGCTGCGGATTTCTTAGGTTGATTCCCCTGCGAATGAACTCGCGATAATTCAAAAAGAGCATTGCCCCGTCTTTCATTGGTAGTCGCTAGTCCTAACGCGAGTTCAAAAAATTTGATCGCTTCAGCGAGGTTCCCTGCTCCACGGTGGGCAATACCACTTGCAATCAAAGTGTCGAAATATTGAGGTTGATCTGTATTCTTGAGTAGAGGCTCGAGAGTCACAACTGCCTCTTGATATTGCTGGGACTGGATTAGTGCCCACGCCCATCCGTATGTGGCTTGATTTTTCAGGCGGCTAGAATTTGTCTTCGAGGCGACCTGTTTGTAAAAAGTAACCGCCTTATTTAATTCATTCTTTTCAAGAGCCAGTGAAGCGACTTGATATCTTGCTCGATTGCTTGCTTCTGATAATGGTTCCGCGTTGATAAGCCCTTCCCAGCATGCCAGTGCTTCATCCGCTTTTCCAGATCCCCTTAAGGCTTCGCCTAAGGCGTATTGAATCTCTACGTTGTGGACTGAATTCGTAGATTCATTTAGTGCTTGGCGGAGCCTCTGAATCGCTTGGTCGAGATCTGAGGTTTGGATGTAGGCTTGACCCGTAAGAAGTAGAAATTCAGCTTTTTGTTCTGCGTCAACGAAGAGCTGTTGCTCGGGGACCATCCATTGTATCGTGTAACTTGGATTTCCGGTCTCATTCCAGTGTGAGGCGGCTCGCAATAACCATTGCGCGCGTCGTGATGGATCGCCTGATTTTGCAGAAATGAGCTCAATGAAGCTTTGGGACGAAGCCTCTGAGTCACCAAGTTTGTGCTCTGCTTCTGCTTTGATGTACCTGATTTCCGAAATCAGATTTGTATTTGAATACTTGTTAATGAATTCTTTTGCGTAATTCAGCGATTCTTGATTCTCATTGAGCTGAAAGGCGAGCACAGCAGCATTAAAAAGTGCTTTGGGGGCAAGTGGGTCTCCGGGATAGTTCTCAAAGACCTCATGGAATTTTTCTTTTCCTAAGCGTTTTTCTTCTGAGGTGATTCCAGCTGCATACGCCTCTGCAAGATCCATCTGAAGTGACACAGCAAATGTCCCACCAGTACCACGTTCTAGCTGTTGGTTGATCAGTTCGACGGCGTCGATGTGCCTGCTTTGACTAATTTTGATCCGTACCAACCAATGAGTGGCTTCCGTTGTCGAGGAGATATCTTTACTGTTTAAGACTTTGCGAAACTCAGCTTCTGCAAGATCCAACTTCCCAAGACGGTAGTAACTCTGAGCTTTCGCAAGTTGCGAGGGAGTCACGAGTACCGATGATGGATATTGCTCAAGCAGTTCGGTGTATTTTGTTCCAGCTAGCTCATACTCTTCGAGTTGAACCAGTGTGAAGGCTTCCCGGAAAATGGCATAGGCTCGGTCGTTTGCGACTTTTGTGGACGTCGTTGCCGCGCGAAAGTGCTTAAGGGCATCTTCGAATTGTTTCTCCGTGATATAGAGATCACCAAGCCTAATTTCCACATCCGCCAAAATCGTTTCTCGTTGACCGCGTTCAACAAGCTTTAAATAAGTCTCAATGGCTGATTGATTTTGCTTTGCTTCTTCTAAAGCAACGCCTTTTCCATACATCGCATCGACCCATAGAGGCGAGTCGGAGTCTTGGTTTTGAAGAAGTTTGTCATAGAAATCAACTGCTTCAGTTAGATTTCCGAGTCGATATGAGATTTCCCCGCTGTACAGAAACGATTGATCGCTTTGAATTTGCGTTGGATTGATGCTGCGTAATTGTTCTAGGAGAGATAGCGACTTTTGTAATAAGTCGCGATCCGCGTTGGGCTTCGCAATCGCCTGGGAGTAGAGACACCACGATAGATTGCTCAATGCATCAGTTCGCGACTTAAACTCTTCATCTAGCAGAGTGCGTTCAAAAGCCTGTGCAGCGTCAAGAAAATTTGGCTCTTGCTTTTGCATGTAGCAAATGCCCAAGTAATACCAAGCGCTACTTGCGAACGGGTGACTGGGGTATTGTTCTAGGAATTGCTGCCATGTCTCTATCGCGATGGAGTACGCCCCTCCTTTTTGAAAGTTGGCTGCGTCTGTGTAAATTGCCATTGCCTTCTTATCACTGTCACCTTGCTCCTCTGCGGTCTTAGGTTGCGATATTTGAGCGGACAGAGAGGGCAATGAAATGAGGGCAGTGAGGATGACGACAAAACGGAGACTGAGCGGTAGGATGCCGGCGATCAACGATGATTCCCATGGTTGAACCGGTAGCCGAAGCGAGGTATCCGTCCGTTGAATCGGCTCGGATTCGTTTAGCGTGTCGAAGCTCAAGATCGCACTCCATTTTGCAAAGGGGAGATAGAAATCGTTCTCCGTTGTCTCCTTTCTATTCAGGAAACTCTCCACCCCTCAGTTTAGCGGTCTTCTCGTTCTGTAGAAAGTTCGAACTCCACTAAGGAGGGATGACTAATCCGCAAGGCTTGCCTAAACTTCCTGTGTTGAAGATTGAGGCGTCGAACCTTGGTCTTGTGGGTCCCGTAGAAGATAACACTGACGAAATCAGTTGGTATTGCCCGATTTCATAAGAAAGTTGATTGGGCACGAGGATCGTGCATCGCAGTCACCATATTCCCCAGCATTTTCCCGTTACTGAGTGTTGCAACCTGTGTCAAAGATATCACTTATCACCGGTGGAGCAGGTTTTATTGGTTCGCATCTTGCTGAAAGATTACTTGCCGCTGGTGAGCGGGTGATCATCGTCGATGATCTGTCTACTGGGAACGCGAGTAATTTGAACCGCATCATCAATGATCAGAAGTTGGAGTATATCGAAGGTTCGATCGATGACGAATCGTTGGTTGAAGATGTCATCGCGAGGGCGGATCGTGTTTATCATTTGGCTGCGGCGGTTGGAGTTGCATTAATTGCGAAGCAACCGATCCAGACCATTGAACGTAATGTTTACCCAACTCAGTTGATATTAAATCAACTCGGAAAATGCTTAGAACAAGGCAAAGCGGTGCCATGTTTCTTCGCAAGCACGAGCGAAGTGTACGGAAAGAATCCGAAGGAGATCTGGTGTGAAGAAGACGATCTCGTGTTTGGGGCAACTACAAAGCCGAGGTGGAGTTACGGAGTTTCCAAGGCGATTGATGAATTCTTAGCGCTCGCTTTCTATAAGGAACGTCGTTTACCAGTTGTTGTCGGGCGATTTTTCAATGTTGTCGGACCGCGACAAACAGGTGCCTACGGAATGGTGTTGCCTCGCTTTGTGCAGGCCGCACTCGAGAACAGGCCGTTGGTCGTTCATGATGACGGAAATCAAACTCGTTGTTTCGCGCATGTCGGCGACGTTGTCGAAGCCGTAACAACTTTACTAGAAACCCCCGCAGCTTTTGGGCGAGTTTTCAACATTGGGAGTGATCGTGATATTTCAATCTTGGAGTTAGCTCGGAAGGTCATCGAACGCACAGGGTCAACTTCAGAAATTCATTTTCAGAGTTACGCTGAAGCCTACGATCATTCGTTTGAGGATATTCGACGACGTGTGCCAGATCTGACACGAATTCGAGACACAATCGGCTTTCAGGCCAAAAGAGATCTCAATGCAATCATCGATACTGTCGCGGAGCATTTGCGTTCCTGCAAATAACAACTTCGGTGAAAAGAGGACGAGGGGTTTATTACCTGACCTCGATGTATGCCATTCTTAGAGCATGTAGAGTCTGAGAGAGCATCTTGTCTTCGTCGTCACTAAGATTGCCTTGTGTCTTTTGACTAAGCATCTCTAGCGTATCGATGGTGTACTTTGCATAAGGCTTGTTCGTGGAGGTTTCGCCTGATTGCGGATCAGGAATATGGCCGAGCATGGCCATTGCTTGGCTAAACAGCATCGAAACAAGCATCTCGAAAGAAGCAGGCGGCGGTGGTGGTGAATCTGTGTTTTCGTCACCTATCGTTGTTTCGTCTGCCGCATTAGACAGATCCGCTGGCGAAGGATCATTACTTTCTTCAGGCACTGAAATTTCTGGGTCTTCGGTCATTTTAAATCGTGCTGATGCTTTAACTGGTCTAAGGCAATGACGCCACTCAATGAAAGGCTGTACGGGAACTAGTCTTTATTTTCAATGTGCGCCGCGCTCTTGGTGTTTCTCAACCGCTGCCGCCACAAAACCTGCAAATAGCGGGTGAGCTTGGAGTGGTTTGCTTTTGAATTCAGGGTGGAATTGGACAGCCAAGAACCACGGGTGACTTGGTACTTCGATGATTTCCACAAGGCCACCATCCGGACGCGTGCCAGAGAATACCATTCCTGCATCTTCAAATTGTGTCCGGTAGTGATTGTTGAATTCGTAACGGTGTCGATGGCGTTCATCGATAAGTTCACGACCGTAAGCCTCCGCTGCTTTGCTACCTATAGCCAGCTTAGCAGGTTGGCTTCCGAGTCTCATGGTTCCACCCATTTGAGTGACATTTTGCTGTTCATCAAGAAGGCAGATAACAGGATATGGGGTATCTTTGTCGAACTCGCTTGAGTGAGCTCCAGTTAAACCAAGGACATGTCTGCCGTATTCGATGACGGCGCATTGCATTCCCAGGCATATCCCAAGGAAAGGAATCCTTCGCTCTCGGGCAAATTTTATTGCTTGAACTTTCCCTTCAATACCGCGTTCACCGAAACCACCAGGAATTAAAATTCCATGATATCCACTTAGCAGACGCTCAGCGCCTTCACGCTCAATATCTGCACTCTGGATCCTGCCGATTCGCACTTGCGCCTCATTTGCGATTCCAGCATGATCAATTGATTCGTAGATTGATTTGTAGGCGTCTTTGTGTTCGGCATACTTGCCAACGACTGCGATTGAGATTTCGTGTCGAGGGTTTCTAAGACGCTTAATAAGATTTGTCCACGGCGTGATATCAAGCTGACTTGATGTGTGGGTCAGTCCCAGCTTATCGATAATTAGCTGGTCCAGTTTGTTATCGACCAAGGAGAGAGGTACTTCATAGATAGAGAAGTCTTTATCTTTCTCTTCAATGACAGCTTCGGTGGATACGTTGCAGAAAAGGGCGATTTTGTCTCGGTCTTCCCGGCTGATCGAATGCTCACACCGGCAAACGAGGACATCAGGTTGTATCCCGATCTCACGCAACTGGCCAACAGAATGTTGGGTTGGTTTGGTTTTTAGTTCGTCCGCGGCTTTGAGGTATGGCACTAAAGTCAGGTGCATATAAAGGCAATTCTCACGCCCCACATCAATTGAGAATTGGCGTATCGCTTCGAGGAATGGAAGACTTTCGATATCGCCAACCGTTCCACCAATTTCAGTAATGACAACATCAACGTCATCACCCCCCATTCTCTTGATCACCGATTTGATCTCGTTGGTGATGTGGGGAATCACCTGAACCGTTTTACCTAGAAATTGGCCGTTTCGCTCTTTGTCAATCACGGACTGGTAGATCTGACCAGTTGTATAATTGCAATCGCGAGTCAAGGCACCCGATGTGAAACGTTCATAGTGACCTAAGTCGAGATCTGTTTCACTGCCATCATCCAACACATAGACTTCTCCGTGTTGGTAAGGACTCATCGTGCCTGGGTCCACATTGATGTACGGATCCAGTTTCTGCATCCGCACTCGAAGCCCACGCTGCTCAAGGAGCATCCCAATTGAGGCACTTGTTAATCCTTTTCCCAAAGAACTAACGACCCCGCCCGTTACAAAAATGTGTTTTGTCATGGGAACGAATCATACCACGGCCAGAAAATACGGGAAGGCTTGGACGCTGGTAAAACGGATACTTGATCTTAAGAACGCGTCTTTAACGATGCGTTATCTTCATGATTTGGCGAAACAGCTATCGGCTGAAATTAATTTTGGAGAGAAATTGCCGTGTTACCTCGTTTTTATCTGGCTTATGTGTCCCCGTTGGCTTCCAACCTAGCAACGAACTGATCAAAGTCATTTTGAGTGTCGATTCCCGAAGCAGCATGTGGGACTTGAGCGACTTGGATGATCTTTCCGGCCTCCAGAGCTCGCAATTGCTCTAGCTTTTCAAGTTGCTCCAATCGGGAGGGGGGGGTGTTTGTAAACCATTCCAAGAATTCTCTCCGATACGCGTAAATTCCAATGTGGTGCCAGAAAATTGGCGGATCACGGAAGAAATCTTCGCTGTCTATTCCATCTCTGAGGTGGGGTACTGCAGATCGACTGAAATAGAGTGCCCTGCCCTGCCCTGCGGCGTTCGCTTGTTGAGCTTCCAGAACTGCTGCATCCGTTTTGTTGTCAGCGAGGCGAGCTCGCTGGAAGTCACCCATCACAACCTTCACACAGGAAGGATCTCGAAGTGTTTCTGCGTCTCGAATGGGGGTTCCGGCAGTTGAAATGTCGGCTTTGGGGCAATTTTGTAGTGAAGAGATGACTAGGTCGATGGTGTCACCTGAGATTTCAGGTTCATCAGATTGGACGTTGACGAAAATATCCACTTCCGGAAATTGTGTCGCTACCTCAGCCACACGATCTGTCCCGCTCTGGCACTTGGTAGACGTTAGTTTCCAAGAGCCACCAAATCGTTCTGTTTCCTTTGCAAGTTCATGGTCATCAACTGCGACGAGAATTTGATCTGCGAGCGTGGACTGGCTCGCTGCTTCAAAGGTGTGCTGCAGAATGGTTTTTCCACTGGCTACTTTTAAGAGCTTTTTCGGCAGGCGGCTCGATTCGAGACGTGCCGGCAACACGATCATACAGGTTGTCATATTTGAAGCAGAGAACTGCCGAGTTGTCGGATTCGTGGTGGTTTCGGTCTTGTCAGCGGTACCCAAACTCCCGCTCTATATCTCACAAGTATAGTCTGAGTCGCAACAGCGCTGATGCTTGGAACAGAGCCTGGTGGGACTTAGAATATTGGGAGGAATGTTGTCTCAAAGTCTATCTAAGCAGGGGGGGCAGGTTTGACAGACGGTTCTCGCAAAGATACATTTCTCCTCAATGCTGCGAGGTGATCGAAGTGTTCTTTACACTTCTAAGATAAGGGAACTCCGGTGGAAATCCGGGACGGCCCAGCCGCTGTAACCAACGGAAGGATCAACCGCAACCCCATGTTTTTCTAGGCCATTGTCGAGACTTTGCACTGTCGGTGTACGTCATGATGAGAAGGCAACAGGGGTACGTTGGAAGTCAGAAGACCTACCATCGCAGGCGACACGAAGTGACTTGCTCGGGTCAAGTCCGTGTCATAAGTCGAATTGCCACGATGGCAATGTGCGAAAAAGCTTTCGCGTTGACTTACTTACATAACAATCAGAATGTTGGCCACGCCTTCGTTAATTCGAGACCGGTGGTTCTGGGTTGATGTGTGCGATGATTGTAGCTACCGATCAGCCTAGGCTAACGAAGTGCCGCTGTGCAACTCGCAACAACTTGCGTGATCAGAGGTTATCAATCTCTTGTTATCTTCAACGCGGTGGTTTTACCCTTATTGAGCTGCTAGTGGTGCTCGGGATCATCAGTCTACTGGTGGGGCTCCTGCTACCTGCGGTTCAAGCTGTGCGAGAAACTGCCAGGCGGATGCAGTGTCAGAATAATTTGCATCAAATAGGAATTGGACTTCACAATTACCATGCTGCCTTTCGAACGCTGCCCCCTGGTGGTTTGGAGGTGAGGCCGCAGTGGAGAAGAGGCAAGCAGCATGCATGGTCGGCTTTTGTTCTGCCTTTTATCGGTGAGAATTCCACGTACGAAAAAATACGTTTTGATTACGCTTTCGATCATGCTGTCAACGCGGAGGCGGCTTCATCTGTCATAGAAACCTACTTGTGCCCCAGCACCAACAGGCAATTCACTCGACATCGAGGCCGAGGTGCGACAGATTACGGTGGCATTTATGGCGAGAGGATTGTTAGTCGCAATTATCCGCCGCGAGGCGTGATGATTCATGAGCGATCCATTCGGTTTCGGGATATTACCGACGGGACAATGAGAACACTCATGGTTTCTGAAGACGCGGACTTTCCGGATGGTCAGTGGATCAACGCATGGAATCTGTTTGATCAAGCCTTCTCGATCAATCGCGCACCGCGTTTTGAAAATGATATCCGTAGCTTGCATCCTCAGGGTGCCAACGGACTACTCGCTGATGGATCAGTGCAGTTTCTCAACGAGAACATTGATTTGGAAGTGTTGGCTGCGTTGTGCACGCGTAATGGTGCCGAGACAGTTGATGATTTACCCCAATAATGAATCATGGGTGCAGTGAAGATGGTAAGGCGAGTTTGCAAGCGTAAATGCACGTCTATGCGTCGGCGGCGACTTTCTCTAGAGCAACTGGAGAATCGACGCGTTTTGGCGGGACCTTATGCGCCGCCCGCTGGAGTAGAAGGGTCGACCGCTGTCAGTTACCTTGATCCTCAAATTAAGGGCTGGGCGAGTGAAGTTGTCGAGTATCTGCCAGGTGCCGAGGTCAGTGCCAATTTTCAGGATATAACGCAGGCACTTGGGCCAGCTGACTTAAGCGTAACTTCCACGGTTTCATTGGGGCGTGGAGGTCAGATCACGCTCGCTTTTCAATACCCCATTCGTGACGGTTTGGGTTCTGACTTTGCCGTCTTCGAAAATGGTGTCAGTGACACTTTTCTTGAACTTGCAACGGTAGAAGTTTCTTCTGACGGCATCAACTTTTTTGCTTTCCCAAGTGATTCTTTGACTTCAGCCCCTGTAGATGCGTTCGGGGCACTTGATGCGACGGAAATTGATGGGTTGGCGGGAAAGTATCGAGTTGGTTTTGGCACCCCTTTTGATTTGGGGTTAATGCGTGGTGTCGATCCAGCTCTGAATGTAAATCGAGTTACCCATATTCGGCTGATTGATGTTGTCGGTGATGGGTCCATTTTTGATTCGCAAGGAGACGCAATCTATGATCCGTTTCCCACGATCGATAGTGCAGGATTTGATCTGGATGGTATTGGTGTAATGCATTTTCTCGACGCCGGCGAGCACTTTGCAACTTTTGAGGATGTGGGTGCATCGTTGGCTGATGTCGATGTTTTTCACGGCCCGATTAGTGGCGGTCAGCAATCGGAAGGTGAATTCGGGGAGTGGATCACTAGCGGTTGGTTTCAGAGTGGAGGTCTAGAATTTAACAACACTCATTCTGACTTTTTTGATTACGGCTACACCACGTGGAGCCAGTGGGCTTATTCCAATCACACGGACACGACAACGAGTGGCTATGGCAATCAGTTCAGTTCCATCGTGGGTTCGGGTGTTGATGGTTCGTCCACGTATGGTGTGGCCTTTGTCGAGCAGGGAGGAGTCGCGCAACGTCCAACGATACGTAAACTACCAGGGGATAGTCGTCGCTTCGAATCTTTGTGGGTCACCAATACGACTTATGCTGCATTGTCGATGCTGCATGGAGATTCCTTTGCAAAACAGTTTGGCGGGATGTCAGGTGATGATGAGGACTTCTTTCGCTTAACGATCACCGGTAAGTCTGGGGATGGCACAGATGTTGGTACGACTGAGGTTTATCTAGCAGATTATCGATTCGCTGATAACGCGGATGATTTCATCTTAGATCACTGGATCAAGGTGGATCTCTCAGATTTAGCTGCTGCCGAGTCGCTAGAGTTTTCCCTTGATTCAAGTGACGTGGGTGACTTCGGAATGAATACTCCTGCTTACTTTGCCGTCGATTCAATTCAACTCAATGAAGAAGCCATTTTCTTTGATGTCGAATCGAATGTCGTATCGGAGGGCGCTGCTTCATCGCCGATTTCTGGAAGGGTGACGCGAATCAATTCAGATTTAGCCGCCGTCATGTCTGTCGATCTTTCATCTGAGGATGCAACTCGAGTCTCAACGCCAAGTTCAATCTCCATTCCTGCTGGACTGGAATATTTCGATTTCACGATGGATGTGGTGAATGATGAAATTGTCAGGGGAGATCAGGATGTTCTGTTAAACGCAATCTCTGATTCGCAAACAGACTCGGTCGTTCTGACAGTCTTGGAGGACGATCAACTAACGCTCAGCTTGGATGTAAGTGCAACATTTATCGATGAAGCGAGTGATCTTGCATTCACAGTAAGTCGCAATAGTGGAGACCTCGCCAGTCCGCTGACGGTTAGTTTGTCGACTGATTCACCCAGTTTGATTAATGTGCCAGAGCAAGTGGTTATTCCTGCTGGTCAAGTGACTGTCTCGTTCATGATTTCCGCGGTTAATGATGATTTTGATCGTGCTGACCAAGTTGTGCAGGTGTCAGTAGGGGCAGTTGATTACGTTGGTTCGTCGATCTCATTGGACTGGCGAGATAATGATGAGGCGATGTTGACTCTAACATCAGACTTAAATTCTTTTTCGGAAGCCGATGCTTTGCCTACTGTGGGTTTTGAGCTGGTTGGTCGGACGATGGCGGAAGAGAGTTATCTCAACGGATCCGATCAGGCTGGAGGCTTTTTCGAAAATGGTGTCTCCTTCGGTAATGATTATGATCCCCAATACGGTAGTTGGTCTGGTTGGGCGATTTCAAATACATCCGATGTGACCACGCCAGGATACCTAAATCAGTACAGTGCTTTCACGGGGCGAGGCGATTTAAATTCGGAGACCTATGCCGTTGCATCAGCTTATGGATACCCGTCATTACCTTCGATTATCAGAGACACGGGATCATCGAGCGCCTTCCATTCAATTTCTATTGCTAACACAACCTATGCAGCAATGTCTATGCTCCAGGGCGACGCTTTTGCTAAGAGGTTTGGAGGTGAGAGCGGGGATGATCCCGATTGGTTGTTGTTGACCATTGAGGGTCTCGATAGCCAGCAGCAGTCAGTTGGTGTGATTGATTTTTACTTAGCTGATTATCGGTTTGAGGACAACCAACTCGATTACGTTCTCGATACTTGGGAGGACATTCAACTAGATAGCATCGCTTCAGCTGTGGAATTGCGTTTTTCAATGTCTTCGAGTGATGTTGGGGACTTCGGGATGAACACACCTGCGTATTTTGCGATCGACCAATTAGTCATGACTTCTGCGGAGCCACAGCCTCAGGTTGTGGTCGAGCGAAATACGTATGACGTTTCCAGTGAATTGTTGTTGGAAGTATCAAGTTCTGATTCGACTGAAATCGAGGTGCCCAGTGCATTTGTGATTCCTGCTGGTCAAAGGTCTGTCGTCGTGCCTCTTCAGATTGTGCATGACCACTTCGTGGATGGAGATAAGGCCGTCGAGCTTAACGCCACAGCGACAGGGCTATTAGAGGGCCGCTTAGCAGTTGAGATCGTGGATATCGACACTCCGCAACTTACTGTGACTGCTCTTGCTAATTCCGTTGTTGAAGGCGATGGCCCCCTAAATATTATCATTCATCGCAATATCGAGGTGCCCACAGCACCGTTGGATGTTTCGATCACTTCAGCACCGTCGGGGCAATTTGAGACAATTAGTCCAGTTGTCATTCCGAACAATTCCCGATTGGGCTTTGCCTCGATTGATGTACTGGACAATACCGTTGGTGATGGGCAGCGATTGGTGAGTGTCTCAGGTTCAGCTGCTGGGTATGGTGAAGATCAGACCACGGTGTTGGTGCTTGATGACGAAAAGGTCCTTGAGTTGACAGCTGATTTTGCTTCTGTTGGTGAACAAGACTCGAAGCATGTGGTTTCTTTTGAGAGTCTCGGTAGTGGTTTGCCAATGGATTCTTATTTTAACGGGAGTCAGCACGATGGGCAGTTTTTGTCCGAGCAAGTCGTGCTCAATAACCAGTATGATTCCACCTATCAAAGTTGGTCGGGTTGGGCGATTTCAAACACGACCGACAGTCAGACCGCTGGATACGGAAATCAGTTCAGTGCAATCACGGGGTCTGGTGCATTGGATTCATATTCCTATGCCGTAGCGAATGCGTACCCTGGGGCACTGGTGCCAGAGATTGTGATTGCGGATGAAGATCCGGGGGTGTTTTTTGAATCGGTCATGGTCACCAATACAACTTATGCATATCGTTCAATGCTTGAGGGAGATGCATTTGCCAAGAAGTTTGGCGGCGACTCGGGGCAGGACCCAGATTATTTCAATCTTGCGATACAAGGGGTCTCGGATTCGGGGGAAGTGGTAGGTGAAATTGTCGTTCCTTTGGCGGATTTTCGATTTGAAAATTCGGCAGATGACTACCTTCTGGACGAATGGATCCGCGTCGATTTATCGGGTCTCACCGGAGCTAGGAAGCTGCAGTTTGCGCTTGAGTCTTCCGACGTGGGTGCGTTCGGTATGAACACACCAGCTTATTTTGCGTTGGATCATCTTGTCTTGAGTGATCCTTCATACTCGCCACCCGTACTCACGCTGAGTAGGGTCAATGATGATCTGGCGGAAGATGTAATTGCTTCTCTGACTAGTGACGACCAAACGGAATTAAATGTCCAAGGTAGTATTGTGATCCCGGCAGGGGTGGCTTCCATTGAGGTACCGATACATACCGTTGATGATTTTGTTTTTGATGGACTGCAAAATGTGCAGGTCTCAGTAAATGCGGTGGGATATGTAGCGGGGAAAATCGATCTAGCCGTAGAGGACGATGAGCAAAGACGATTAATCTTGACTGCGTGGAACGCAGGAGAGCAAGTGGTTGAGGGTGACGCAATCAACTGGGTGGTGTATCGGAATGATGCATCCGTGGAAAGTTCAGTCTCATTGAATTTTTCTGAGACATCTTCCGAACTTGAGTTACCCGTGGATAACGAGACTTTAGCAAGCGGGCTTGTTTCAGCGTTGTTCACCTTCCCGGTCAAACAAAACATGATATTGGAGGGAGATCGATCGGGAGAATTGATCGTTAGTTCTGCTGGATATGTTGGTTCGTCAAAGTCTTTCACCATTGGTGATGATGAAATCGCAGCACTACTGCTTGATGAGCCTGGTGGGAGCACCACAATTGGTGAGCTTACATCCGATGACTTTCTTTATATTTCCTTGGCATCGCAGCCCCTTGGTGACGTGAATCTGTCTGTCGATATTGGTGCGGCGATTCATGAACTTCAAGTCACGCCGCTAACGATGACGTTTACCGCTGGGACATGGGATCAGAAGCAGCGAGTAGACTTCTCTGCTTTTGCAGATTTTGAAATTGAAGGAGATAAGTCGTTTTCCGTTTCGTTTCATGTGAATGCAGGATTATCGACACCCCTTTATGCCAACGCGTCCGCGGGTACTGACGTGCTCGTCGTTGACGAAAACTCAAACAACCTTGAAGTGGTTGTCGAGAGTGATCAGATTCAGGTTCGTGATTCGTCGACCCAAAAAGTCCTTTTAGAGAATCCTGCTTCGAGCGGGTTGCATGTCGTTGCAAATGATCTCGTTCAAGTTTTAGCATTGCCTGCTTTCAATGCGGGAGTTGGGCCGATCTTGATTGAACTTCTTGGAGGTCAGGACGCAATCTTGCTGCAAGGTGAATCGTTTCAGAGTTTGGATGGAGGTGCTGGTGTGGACACTCTCTATCTTCAGATTTCTCAGCCAATTGACTTTGTTGACTTCCTGACCGGACGCATTCACTCTTTCGAGACTTACCACCTCGATGGTAGCCCCGTGCATATTAAGTCGTCCGGGTTGGCTGGCTTAGCGGTTGAGGAGGAATTTTTGTACTTAAAGATTGAAGCTGACCAAAAAGTCACGTACAGCAACGACGCTGTGCTGCTTGAGCCACAGATGCTTGATGGGCGTTTCACTCATGTGGTCCAGTTGGGCTCGGTTCAAGTGCAAAGCGACCCCGGTCGTCCATGGACAAATCCGGTCAATCACTACGATGTAGATGGTTCCGGTAATGGTTCTTCCGCGGTGGACGCTTTAAAAGTCATTAATGAGCTAAGTCGAAGAGAGAGCCCTGTTTTGGAGACGATTAATGAACTATCTGATTTTTCCGGCAATTACTATGACGTTTCGGCTGATGGGCTGGTAACGGCGTTGGACGCGATACAAGTGATCAATCAACTTGCTAGGCAAGCCGTTGCAGAGGGAGAGTTCATTACACCAGCAATCGGCATCGCTTCGTTTGTCGCAAAAGGCAACTTGTCGCCGCAGCCTGAATACCCAAAAGTGGCGTTAGATCCTTCAGATGGTTTTGGTCAGACTTGGGGCAACTATCTTAGGGAAGATATCGTGTTGTTCGATCGCGATATTGATGATGGCGCCGAACGGTTAGCAATGCGCCAAGTTGAGAACTCGGAATTCTCAGAGATAACCGCCGAAACGTTTGACTTAGCGATCGAACAGCTCACCGATGAGTTGATCAGTCAGCTCTCATGATTCTCATTAGCTTTTCGATTCAATTTCGCATCTGCAGGCTTTTTGCAAAGACTTTCAGGGTAGAGGTCTTTGCGTTGCTTTATCTCTGCATCACGAACCGATTGCATTACACCCAATGCAAGCCTTCGTCCTCTGGAGCTTCATCTGCATCTAAGAAGGCTAGGTGGTCCGGATTGAAAAATCTCCCGAGGATGAAACGGACAGGAACGAGGAGTGCAATGAATACCGGGAAGAGAATTCGCACCGGTGCGTAGGGATAAAGATTGATTACGCATAGAATCACTAAGCAAATGAATTGACAGAGGGTAAAAAGGTGGATGCTTTTGGTGGGCACTCGTCGTGTGTAGTGATTCATTGGGTACAGTGACGAATCCATCAACCAAAAGCTAAGTCGCTCGATGAATTGAACACCTTTTAGTGAAACAAAACCCATGTAAAGGAAGATTCCGTAGAGCGCAGCCATGGGGACATATTGGAGCAGCGGAAGCACAAGCAAGGTGCCTCCAATCAAAACGTGAATCACGACCGGTGAGATTCTATTTTCAGCAACGTGGACAATTTCGCTGTGTTGACCATTTCCGTCAACCATTTCCTCCGACCAAGCAAGTGACCTGACATGGGCGAGTGAACGCACGGTTGCAGCCACCATCCATGGCCATCCAAAGAGCGAGCAGACACCCACCAACAATCCGATGACTGCGAGATCAAGGTGATAAGACTCACCTTTAGTCAGGCGATTTTCAGGGCTGTTCACAAGACGAGCTGTGATGTTCTGAGATAAGAAAATCAAAACAGCCGCGAGTATTGCTGGTCCGATTGCCGCAAATCGGATCCACAAGGGTACTGCCCCAAAGTCAACAAACCAGCTACTTGTTTCTGTAGAGGATTCAACCGTTTTCCCAATCTCCAGAGTCTTAAGAGTGGATTCATCTCCAAGCCACCACGCCACGCCTATCATGCAAACAAGTGCAATGGATGGGCCAAAGTCAGCAAGGAATTCTCGCATCCATGGGAAGAGGTATTTGCTGCTTCGTAAGCGAGCGAGTGTCATCGCGATGTAGAAAGTTCCAATCGCAAGGATTAATGCGAGCAAGGCACGGATGTAGGAGGTTGCGTCATTTGAATTCTGAAAGCCTATCACAAGGTTGTCGACAGCTTTGTAGATGAAAATCAGTGACATCAACGCGGAAAAGATTTCATCAGTGAAGCGAGTGAAGTATCGCATCAGGTTACTTGCATTGGTGATTGCTAAGAGGAGGGTGAATAAACCTGTCCAAATACCGACCCATCCATAGATTCCCAAGAAATTCTCTGACTGGTCCATTTTGCCGCACAGCTGATACAGAATGATCGTAAAGATCAGCAGCGGCCCAATTCCACCGAGGATGATTAAGGGTTGGCCGGCTAAAAGTGCGTACGCCAATCCGCATACAACGGTCGCTTGAAGCATCTGCTCGGCACCAATCAGGCCTCCCGTTTCGAGTCCCATCAGGCCGCCGAAGGTGACCGCAGGAGCTAAGCAGGCAAAGAACATGAAGAAAATGGAAGCAACCGTTTTTGCTCTAAGACCATCTCGGAAATCATTCAAGTAATGTGGTATTCGTCTTTTTATATCTGAAACTAAGCCAGCAAATAATTTTGGGTCTGTCTTGAGGCCTTCAGTAACTTCACGAGCTTTTGGCGGAGCCGCAAGTACATTTCGGTTTACATGTCGCTCCATTGCGTCAAGCATGTCTTGCTGACTGTCGCCATACATCATTTCAAAATGCACAACGTTGTCGCTCATTAAACGAGCAATGGAAGATAGGGTGTCTAGATGGCTCGCGGTTTGTTGCGTTGATCCGATGAGCAAGAAGATGTACCGAGTGGGAACACCATCAGGCGCACCCATGTTCGATGCGTGTTTTAGCCGAATAAAAACCATTGCTGGTTCCGCAATGGCATCATCATAAAAGTGTGGCACCGCACAGGCGTGACCAATCACCGTGGGCACCGATTTTTCTCGTTCCTTCAGGCCCACCGAAACCATTGTTTGCTGGTTCTCGGGCAATCTTCCTGTCTGCACCAAAAATTCGACTGCAGCTTCGATGATGTCTTCCATTGTGGAAGCATCGAGATTTAACAGGCAACTACCTTCGGCGATCGATCTAAACAGGAAGTTCATGATAGATTTTGCGGGTGAGAATAGGTGTTGCGAGTTCGGCGATTTCGATATCGAAACACGACAAACTCATAGCAAGCCAAATGCTTGCGATTTTCCAACTGCATGGATTTTAGACCGATTGGCAATCTCAAGAAAACTTCAGTCTTTGGGGAAACAATCAGATAACGGTTGATTTGACCCCGTTAGATAGTAATCAGGTTGAAGGTTGCTCGAGAGAACCGATGGCCCGATAAGGTGTTTCGCTACCTGAAACCAATGTTTTTATCACCGATTGAAAATGAAAGATCAGCAGTTTGAATCCGTTGTATTTCCGTGCTGACGTGTGTCAATTCTCTCGGAAAACTATTGTGAAACTCCATAAAGTTCGGCTTTCCGCGAGTATTCACTTTGGTAATCTATTCTGAGAGAACAGATTTTGGAATCGTTGATTCATCCTCATTCCATCACAAGCATCAAGCTTTCATGCTGGGTCCAATTTTTCACCGCGAAGCTGCAGTAACTCCCAAACGTCCCAAGACGTTTGTGGCTCGAGGTCTATACGTCCTTTCTCTTTTCGCTCTCCTCTGCACGGGGTATCTCGTGTTGGATGGTTCTCGGTCGCTTGCCACCAGTGGCGACGCTGCCAAGTTTGGTGGGTGGATGTTCACGTTGCTTGCTCCATTGCAGCTTTTAGTGCTCTCAAGTTTGGCGGCTGTCGGTGCAGCGGCTAGTGTTGCTCAGGAAAAAGATCGTAGGACGCTTATTCTTCTTCTGTTGACGCGGCTAACCGGAGTTGAACTGGTCATCGGTAAATTAGGTGCAACACTCTTGGCGCCGTTTACGTTACTACTAGCTGCCTTACCGCTGTTTTTGATTCTTCCTCTATTAGGGGGAGTTTCACCTTCGCAAGTGGTTGGTGTGTTTCTCGTGACAGCTGTTACGGTCATCTTGGCGGGGAGTGTCGGTACCGTGGTGGGATTGTGGCGTGAGAAGACATTCCAAGCCATCGCAATGACGGTACTGGGGCTTCTGACCTATTTGGGGATCGGGGAATTACTTGCCACTCAATGGGTGGATGCACCTGTAGCTGTTCAACTATCGGTTAGTCCAATAAGAGCGTTAGCTGCAGCAGCATCGCCAATGGCTAGTATTTTGGAGGAATCGTTTGCGGCGATTACCGTTTTTGTCATCACGAATCTTATTCTTTCGGTGCTTGTGTTATTGGTCGGCATTAACCGTGTGCGAGTTTGGAATCCGTCTCGAGAGTTACGACTCAAGAACACGGAGGAGGATGAAAAGACAGAGGCGGAGGACAAGCAGATCTCATGGAAAGCGCGCGAGCCAAAATCTGTCTGGGCTAACCCCATTTTGTGGAGGGAGATTTGCACATGGGCTTATGGGCGAAAAGTTGTTGTGATTCGTGTTGCCTTTGTCATTCTGTTTTGTCTGATCGCCGGCGTGCTCCAGTCTCAGATCGGTGATGGTAGTGCTTATGAAAAAGCTGGGAATATAGGGCGAGCTTTACCATCGGCTACACTTCCCATCGCCGGACTAGGAGTGGTTAGTCTTGTGCTCGTGAATGCACTCGCAGTCAATTCCGTTACCAATGAGAGAGACGGACTGGCTTTGGACTTGCTGCTGGTAACTGATCTGAGTCCACGTGAATTTGTATTTGGGAAGCTTGTAGGCGTTGTTTATGTTGGTAAGGAGATGATTCTTCTTCCCCTTTTCATGCTCATCTACTTAGCAATTCAAGAAGTGATGTCCTACGAGAATATGGTTTACGCGATCTTGGGATCAGTGATCTTGTTTGCGTTCGTTATCATGCTAGGAATTCATTGTGGCCTGAATTACGTGTCCGGAAGAACAGCGATACTCAACAGCATTGGCACGGTGTTTTTTCTCTGTGTTGGAATCGCAATCTGCATGACCATCATGGTGAGTTTTCGTGGAGCATTTCAGCTACAGCTGGCACCTTTCTTAGTGATGATTCTTGGTGGTGGAGCCGCTTTATTCGCTTCTCTGGGTTGGAGGAATCCGAGCTCGGCAGTCTTCTTCGCTTCTTTCGGGCTTCCGCTTGTCACGTTTTATGCCATCACCCAATTTTTGCTTCAAACAGACCATCTTTATGTTTTTGTTGCATTACTGGCTGGCTATGTCTTCACGACTGCCGCGATGATGATTCCAGCCTTGAGTGAATTTGATGTCTCCTTGGAGCGTGGTCGAGGTGCGGTTGGAGATGAAAATTGACTCTTCTCGTACAAGCTTGGCCTTGGCTTGTTGGGATGGTGATACTGATGCTATTCAGCGCCATCTTCAGTGGTAGTGAAGCTGCACTTTTCTCGCTTGATCAGGCTTCGCGAAAAAAATTACGATCCATGGGAGGCTCTGGCAAACAGGCTGACAACTTGCTGGACCAGCCTGATCTCCTTTTGTCAGCCATTCTGTTTTGGAATCTGCTGATCAACATGACCTACTTTGCCATTGCGGCAATTGTTGGTGATCGGCTTGGATCGGAGATGGATCATGGGACGTCAGTGACGATGCTTTTCACTCTAGGCAGTCTCTTGGCGATTATTTTTTTCAGTGAGATGCTGCCTAAAAGCTTTGCGGTAATTTCACCGGTATGGATAGCAGCCTGGATGGGTGCTCCGCTGGCAATTGCGTTTCAATTAGTTCGACCAATTCTTCCCTTGGTAACCGCAAGTAATCGATTAGCGAGTCGACTTATTTGGCCCACCTTCGAACCAGAGGACGAGATAAGCCTCGATGATATTGAGCGAGCAATTGAATTGGGAACGGATGATGCAGCATTAAGGAGACGCGAGCGGGCCGCGTTGCGGGGACTAGTTGAGATCGCTGAGACAAGGATCGTTGAATTGATGCAACCACGGACGAGGTTGTGGATGGCGAGTAACCTGAGTGAGATTGACGTAGATGAGGCAGTTCGTTGCAGTCATTTAATGGTCACCAATCTCGATGGTGATATGATTCGTGCTGCCATCGCGATTCGCACCCTTAGGCCCAGTCAATTTGATCAACTCGAAGATAATCTTGAGGCAGTTGTCTACGTACCTTGGTCTGCATTTGCTTCACAGGTTCTGGATGAGATGCAGGCCGCAGAATGCTCTGTTGCTGTGATCGTTAATGAATTCGGGGAGCTTGCCGGTGCTGTAACCAAGAATGAGATATTGAGCTTCATCATGACAATCAGAAATGATGAGGACGCGGATGCCGCGTGGTCGATTCAAGAGCTCGGTGATGGCATTTTTAGAACACTTGGTTCCGTAAGCGTTAGGAGCGTGGCGCGACGACTTGGTGCAGAGGTGGATGAAGAAGGCGTCACGACGTTGATGGGTTTAGTCCAGCGGCAGAACGGAAGATTCCCTCGAATAGGTGATCGGGCAACGCTTGGGGAGTACCAGCTCTTAGTGCAAAGCGAGGCGGAGGAAGGTTGGGTCATAGAAATTGAACGTTTAGATGATCAGCTGGGAGAATCATAATGCTGATCGCAGTCGTTCTTTTCTTTTTTGGCTTGCTTCTTAGCGCATTCTTTAGTGGCACTGAAACTGGACTCTATCGAGTCTCTCGCACGCGATTAGTGTTGGATGCTTTGGGTGGATCACGTTCTTCGCGAGCACTTATCTGGTTGTTGAATCGTCCAGCCATCTTCGTCGCGACTGCTCTGGTGGGAAACAATGTTGCCAATTATTTAACGAGTTTTTCGATTGTTTCGGCAACTGGATTAATGGTTGAAAGTGGATCAATAGCAGAATTGCTCGGTCCCATATTTTTGACGCCCGTTGTGTTTGTTTTTGGCGAGCTATTGCCTAAGTATCTATTCTTCCACGCGCCTTATCGCCTATTGCGTTCCACGCGAACATTATTGCTGGGTTTTGCAATTCTCCTAGCACCAGTTTCTATTGTCTTAGGTGCATTAGGCGTCGTGCTACGAAAGATCACTGGAAAGACACCATTTCCCGTACGCTTGACGATGGCCAAACGTGAATTGGATAAAGTTCTTCAGGCGGGACATGAAGCAGGGATATTAGCTGCGGGGCAGCGAAAATTCGCTAGGCAGCTTCTAGAGGTTGGTAACCAACGAGCGATATCATTCGGCGTTTCCGTATCGCGTGTGGCTCAAGTTGAATTGCCAATTGATTTAGAGCGAGCTCGGAACGAAGCGAGGAAATGCAACCATTCGATCATCCTCGTTTCTAGTGAAGAGAGAATCGTCGGCTACTTTCGATATGCAGATCTTCTAACCGCGGCGGATGAGGTTCCGTGGCAGGCTGTTAGTGAAGCCAAATCCGACGACCGTCATCTCCGTGTTTTGCTGAAGCTTTACGATGCTGGAAGTGAAGTTGCTCTTCTAAAGGGAGAGGGCGGTAAGCCAAAAGGTTTGGTGACGCGCAGGCAGTTACTTGAACCACTAATCAAATAGAGTGGTTTTTCCGGATTGCGATGAGACTTTCTGGGGTTGAGGCAAAAGATTAGGACTTTGTGTAGCCAAGTTGCATCATGACCCTTAGAAGTTCATCGCAAGTCAGGTAGCGTCGATGGTGTCTTAGTTTGTAGCGGTCAATCGCTAATGCTAACTCGCGTCCCGCAGCAGAGAGGCCGCGGTGGCCATCACCGAACTGACGACGTTCTAGACGATTTGGGTCGTCAGTTGTTTGTTTTCGTCGGTCTGCAAATGTTGGTACGCCGCTAGACTCCACCACTGCTAGCTTGCTTGAGCCGAATGGTAGGGAAGATTGGTGAAACGAATTCAAATTGGGTGTGTTAGAGATCGACATTTTGATTCTCGGGAAACGGATACCTTCGCTTGCTAAAGCAACTAGAGACCTTCCTCTCAAGTGAACCATAGGTCAGGAATACCATCAGTCGACGAGAAAAATAGAAAATATTTTCTTCAAAAGCAGACATCACAATCCCATTCAAAAATCCTCTGTGCGGATGAAACGGGACTCAATGGAGAAGAAGGTTTACTATCGGCGATCTGGTAACGCAGCGATGCGTGATTGCTGATGCTCAAGTTGTGACATCCAAGTCGCCTCATCTGACGAGTCGATTTGAAGCTGTTTTGCTCGGTCGACTGCTTTGGATGCGTCGTTTTTTTTGCCTTGAAGCAGCGCCAATTCAGCGAGTTGCAAATGCGGAGTGGCGTCGAGCGGAGCTTTTTCTGAGGCCCTTGCAAAGCAGCGTCTAGCGTCTTCAAGTCGTCCCAGCTCGCGCATTGCGATACCCCTGAGAAGGTCGACTTCAGCGGGAGATTCCTTCAGTCCCTTCTCGTCCTGCACTCGATCTAAAGTTGCAAGCACTCGGTCATGGCGTGATTGCATCAGATAAATATGTGCGGTTTCTAACTGCACCTCAGGGTAATCAGGCTGGAGAGCAAGGGCTCGATGGTAGGTCGCCAAGGCTTCATCGAGTTCCTGTGAAGCGCGAAGGCAGTCTCCCCGCAATGCCCACGCTTGAGCAGAGTTCCGGTCAGAGTCTAAAGCCCAAAGACTATGTTGATTAGCCTCTTCGATACGTCCGAGCTCTAAGTACATGCGTCCCAAGCGTTGAACTAATTTTGGATCACCCGCACTGAGCTCAACCGCCTTTTCCATCTGCTCCACTGCTAGTTCCTGATCTCCCCTTTTCCAATATGATTCGGCGAGCCCCCAATGCGCTCGATCATCGTCATCGGAGATTTCTAACGCTTCAAGAAAAAGAGCTTCCGCCGAATCCCAGTTGCCATCATGCATAGCTTGAAATCCTTGACCTGATAATCGTCTGGCAGAGATAGATTGGCTTCCATCACCAAAGCTATTGATGGCACGACACCCCGAACTCGCCCACAAAAGAAGTAGGAGCAGGGAGAAGGATGTCATGTTGGTTGATGAATTCATCGATTTGGCTCGTTGACACCGAGAAACACTCTCAATCGTATCTTGCTATGGTTCACGTCTGTGACGCTAGACCAATTAGAGACAGGCGGGGTATTCTTTCAGCCTAGGGCGCAGAATGGATGTCGATGCTAGCGTTTGCAGAGTAATTTTTTTGCCGCGCACGTGAATGGATCGATCAAGAAAAGATGAGATTTATCTGCTTTCGAATTGGCTCACATCCTGCCAAGATAGGGATCCTGTTAATAAGGACTTAGGAGTGATGTTTAGATGCCGAAGACTTTTTCCGCGATGGGCCTTAAGTTTCTATATCCCGATAACTGGGTGTCGCAGACAGAGGGTGACAATGAAGAAAACCCAGCTGTGATGTTGGATCTGCCGTCGGGTGGTTTTTTCACGCTCGAGCCCGTCGAATCGGGGCAATCGCTAGAGGTCTTGGTTGACCAGATTGCTGAAACCTTTAAGGATGAGTACGGCGAGGTGGAAGCAGAGGAATTGCAGCTTAAATCTGAGGATTTACCGGGTATTCAATTCGCGGTTGATTATCGATTCTACTATCTCGATCTGCTAATCATCTCACGACTGATGTTTACGGAAATCTCTGGTCGCAATTACGCAATCCAGTTCCAATCTGAGAGTCGTGATTTCGAGAAAAATGAGATGGTTATCAACGCCATTTTGAAGCAACTCGAATCCGTCTAGACGAGATCTTGTTTTCTCTTTTTTCGACGTAATTTTCCACAGTCTTTGCATGTTCCATGGATGATCATGCGGTGTCCCGAGACGCGGAAATTGATTTCAGTCGCAACTTTATCCCTAATCAGAACAAGTTCTTCACTTTGAAACTCGATCAGCTTGCGGCAAATGGTGCAGTACAGATGATCGTGCTGAGGGTAGCCGTAATCTAATTCGTAGACGGTCCGTCCATCTAGTTGAAAACTATTGAGTAATCCGGCATCCACAAATTCACGGAGCGTCCGGTAAACCGTCGCCGAGCTAACGTAGTTCTCTTCGCCTCGACGCGGTAAGCGATCGATTAGCTCATCTGCATCAAAATGATCATGCTCGCGGAAAACTGCTTCGATCAGAAACTTACGTTGGCTGGTTTGTCGAAGGCCGCGGGTTTGCAGATACTCCTCGAACCGCTCCTGTGGAGACAGTGATACGCGAAGCGGTTCGAGTGATTCGGATGAATTCGACACGGCTATTCAAGAGTAGATGGGAAATGGGCGATTCGGTGTTAGACGCAGACACGACCGACGCGACAACCATTGTCACGAGGAAAGGCTACATCTCTCATCAACGAACGCCCTACATCATAGCTTTTTTCACCGTGTAGGAAATTTCTAGGCGAACTGATCGAGGATTCGATCGAGCGCGATATCGAGTTTTTCTGGGGTTTCGTAAGCTCCGCTGGCAATTTGTCGCCGAAGTTCTGCGACGCGATCAATACGAATTTCACCACCACCAGCAATCTCGCTTGAGGCTTGCAATCGGTTGACATCACCGACACTGCTCGAAAGATCGAGCTGGTCAACGGGCTCCGCCGACGGTTTAGCTGTACTTTCGGCTTTAGCCGGGGGTTGCACTCGATTGCTTGGTGAAACCGATGTGCTGGTTGATACCCGAAAAGGGCCATAAATCTGCATAATCAAATTGCTCCCATGAGGGACGAGAATCTCCACAGAGTGTAGTACTACCAAAACGGTGGTAGATAGCACTAGAGGAGTGTAAGCGCAAAGGTGACCGATCCACCAAACCCTCCACATGGGCGGTTTTGGATTCAACTTTCGCGTCGGTCATTGGCGCCGCGATCCTTGTCCCAGGATGCAATCCGTAAGCGAAAAGAGACTTTTCAGCGCGAGAATTGCGAAAGCTATTAGGTCTATCGTCCTCTTGGACGTCTACCTTCAAGCAAAGTCACGAAAAGCTGTTGCTGTTTGCCTCAGCAATTTTTTGATGCTAGCAAATTATGCCGCCGTAAAATTTTGTCGGTGCACTTAGGTGATTCACAGTCGGGATACCTCATGCTTGGTCTCATCATTCGGTAACTTTTGCTAGTTCTTCGAGTTGTACCGTTGCCCTGCCCTGCTCTTTTTCAAGATATCCACGCCCGAATTTGACGTTCATATGATCCCAAGGCAACTTCTCAAGTAGTTCGTATTTGGTGTGAACCTGCTTTTCAACATCAATCCCAGCGTCTTCGATTGCTTTCCACCAGCGTTGAGGATCAAGATGCTCGGTCCATCCATCCATACGGGCGCCTCTTTCCCATGCCAAGCGAATTGCTTTGCCGGTGCGTCGATCTCCGCGACTAAGAACACCCTCAAGTAAGCTCGTCTCAACGTCGTGGCATTTCACGGTCACACTTCGAATTTGCCGGCGATCACGAAGGTACCGGTGAGCCCATTTGAAGTATTCTCGGCGTTGCATGCCGTTCCACTGATAGGGAGTGTGAGCCTTGGGTACAAAGTTGGATACGCTCGCTGTAACGCGTGCATATCGTCCGGTTTCTTCTTTGCCAACTTTAGCAATCGTTTCAGCCAAGTCGACAATTCCATCTAGATCCACAGGGCGTTCACCTGGTAGTCCGCACATGAAATAAAGTTTGATACTTTCAAAACCATTCCGAAATGCAACTCGGCAACCTTCGATGAGATCGCTGTTTTTGATTTTCTTTCGGATTTGTTCACGCATGTCATCGCGAGCCACTTCAGGTGCTAATGTCATGCTGCGACGGCGATCACTGCCGAGAAGGATGGGAAGGGTCCGAAGTTGCTCGTTGACACGAAGGCTGGGGACACTGATGTTTACACCAAGTGGCTTAAAGATTTCGTGCAGACGTTCAACCAGTGGTTCAAAATGTGGGTAGTCGCTGCTGGATAGAGAGAGAATGCTGATCTCGTTGTAACCGGTGTTGCGATAACTCTCCAAAGCTGCATTCACAATGGTTTCAACTTCTCGGATTCGAAGAGGACGCTTGATCACAGTACTTTGGCAGAATCGACATAGATGAGGGCAGCCACGCATGATTTCCACTGCGATGCGATCATGAACACATTCGATATATGGAACGATCGGTTTTGTGGGCAGTGGAATCGAATCTAGGTCCTTAATAACACTAGGAGCAATTGTTGCGGGAATATCATCCCGAGTACGGTTCAACGCAACGATCCTGCCTTGGTGATACTCAGGCTGATAAAATCTCGGCACGTAGGCAGATTCAATTGTTTTGGCAAGAGTTGCTAAAGCTTCGACGCGTTGTTGCTGTCCTAACGGACCACTTTCAAATTCTCCATTCTCATTGCGGTATTGTTTTTTTAGCTCTAGCCAAAGATCGCATATCTCAGGAAGGATAGGCTCGCCATCGCCCGCGATCATCACATCAAAGAAGTCCGCCATGGGTTCAGGATTCTGGCAGCATGGACCTCCCGCCAAGACCAATGGGTCAGCCATTGTGCGATGGCAGGACTCCAAGGGAATGCCCCCCAGATCCAACATCGTGAGAACGTTGGGCGAACTGATTTCGTACTGAAGAGAAAGTCCAACAACGTCAAAATCACAAAGTGGCGTGAAGGTTTCTAAACTATACAGGGGTAGTTGGTGACGCCGCAGTTGCGATTCCATGTCCGGCCACGGAGCAAAAACACGTTCGGCACACCAGTCTTCACGGCGATTCATCAACGAATAGAGGACCTGTAACCCATGGTGGCTCATGCCAATGGTGTAGGCATCAGGAAAACCAAGGCATACCTTACCTTGAACATCATGATGATTTTTTACGACAATGTTTCTTTCGCCGCCAACGTATTGTGCTGGGGTCTGAACGTGTGGCCAAACCAGTGATTCGAGTTTCTGTCGAAGCGGTTGATTAATCATGCGAGGTTCAGCAGATGGTTCGAGGGAATGCTGGATCGTGATGGGCAGTTGGGCTACCCATTGTTCAAGGGTAAAGTGTGTCTTAAAGAGTCCCGCAGACGCAAGGGAACTCGTCGGAGATCTCAGATAAGGTATTCAATCGTGCAAGATTTTGAATCTGTTGGTTTAGTGGATGATTTTGAACTGGGGCAAGGTAAAGCGGTAGTCTTTGATGGCAGAATGGTAGCTGTTTTTCGGACGACTGATGGTTGGTACGCCATTGATGATTTATGCCCCCACATGGGGGCGTCACTCGCCGAAGGTTATCTTGATGGAGATTCCGTCTCATGCCCGTGGCACGCTTGGAGATTCTGCATTAAGGATGGAAGTTGGGAAGATAACCCGCGAACGAAGGTGGATTGTTTCGAGGTAAAAATTGAGGGCAACGAGGTTTTGGTCAGAGAAAACAAGAACCCGGAGTAAATCCGTTTGCTATTTGTCGCAATCGTGGTCGCCTTTGCAGTATTTTGGTTGATAGAGGTCTATTCGCCCTCTTCCCAAGGATCAAGGCTGAGGATTTCACCCGCTTGGATCTTTTTCGGATCAATGATGACGTGTTTGATTCTTTGTCGCTTCCATGTGTAGGAGAGATGAATCATGCCATCTTTCGTTTGAATCATCGCTGGATAGCTAAACTCCGCATTAGCTTCTTGCTCGAGTGTTCCAACTTTTTTCCACGTGATGCCGTTATCTGAGATGGCGAGATTCAGCAGTCCTCGTCTCCCCCAACCGGTACTACCAGAACCAAGATGGTTATAAATCAGAAGGTGTCTGCCATCTTGAAGGCTGACAGCATCAATTCCTGAGTTGGGATTCGGTAGATTCGTAGATGTCATTTTTGACCAGCTTTCTCCCAGATCATCGGAAAAAGTTGTGCTAATCACACCCTCTTGCGTTCTGCAAAGTGCTTGCAATCGACCATCCGCGTGTTCAAGTAGCGTTGGCTGAATTGCATTGAATTCATCTTTGCTATTGATGGGGCCAATCCTTTTCCAATCCCCAGATGGCAATCCTCTGTCTAAGTCCGTTTTTTCGAAATGAACCCGCCATCCATCGTATTCGGTGGAGGATCCCGCAAGTAGCGTTCCATCGTTCAGTTGGAGCGGTTTACAGCGAACGGGGCCATCGATGGTTTCAGGAAGCCGAACACGATCACGGAAGGTTCGACCTCGATCATAACTAACAAGCATTTCTCCCCACCAACTCCGAGGATCTGGCCCTACTTTAAAAAATAGAACAAGTGGTTGGTTTCCCTTCGGTTGGAAGAGGACGGGATTCCAACATGGATGACGAAGTTGTGAATGTTGGATACCATTCGCCCATTCTTTGGGACCTGACCAACGTGATCCGTCGTGATAGCTCACCCAGATGCCAACATCCTTATCTTTTTCCTTTGTGCCTCCAAACCACGCAACCACGAGACCACGAGAGGTTTCGCAAATAGTCGAGGCGTGGCACTGTGGGAAACTGGCTTTGGTGAATACAAATTCTTCACTAACAACACCGGGGAATTTTGAGGCGATTTTTGTTAGGGTTGAACTAGCGGTGGTTTGTTCGGGACCATAGCTCAAACAGTCTTGGTGGCGTATGTGGTAGATGCGTCCGTTTTCTGCTCCAACCAGAAGATCTAGTTCTCCGTCTTGATCAAAATCGCACACCGCTGGACTTGAGGTGTGACCGGCGACATTCCGGCGAGCAAGGTTACCGACTCTCTTTAAAATGTATCTCCCCTGCCTTGTCTCACAATTGCGATACCACAACGCATTCTCAGAATTGACAATCACGTCGAATCGACCATCTTGATCCCAGTCAGCGACACTAAGTTTTACTCGCCCTGATCCTCCACAGGACCTCGGGTTCAGTTGAATCGGTAATTCATTCTCATCCAAGTAAACCCTGGATGGCTTTTGGTTCTTTTCGCGTAAAGTTAGATACCCATCTTGATCAAGCGAAATGATTTCAATTTCCTCGTCTCCGTCGAAATCAATTGCGAATGGGGTGGTGCGCCACTGTGTTAATGACTCACTTCCGGTATTGTCCCACCAATACCATTCGGGCGGATGTTCGCTTACTCCGAAGTCAAAGGGTGTTTCGACGACATCCATCCCGGATTGCGTTAGCAATCCCATTTTTGACCAGATCGAGTTGTACAGGATTTCAGCTCGTCCATCGTTGTTCCAATCGGAAACGCTAAACGTGGTGTAACCCCACTTGGCTTCGCATGGTCCTTGAATTGATCCATTGGGACCAGCGAGCACGCGAAAAACATCGCTCTGTGATGATGAAGAATCGCTCCCGGGATTCCTCCCTTTTTTTCGTAGGTATTTAGGTGCTGACCATTTAATCTCCCCCGATTCTGTCTGCCCCAAATTCTCAAACCATCCAATGTGTCCTGCCGTGTTACCACATAAAATGTCTTGATCACCATCTTGATCCCAGTCAAAGGCAAAAGGTGTTGCGAGTGCCCCGAACTTCAGGGTGTCAGCTTCTTGCTGAAAATAGACTGGTGCTGCGAAATAAGGGATTTCGTTGGAGCTTCGGAAACCAGTGTTTTCGATCAACGCTACACGACCATCTTCATCTCCAACGATGAGGTCGAAGTCACCATCTGAATCCCAGTCCAAAGCTGTTGGAGTGATCATTTGCAGATCCATCACTAAGGGATTACCGTCTGCTTGCTCCAGTCTGATTCCAGCGGAGTATTGAGGATTAGAACGCGTGCCCTCGTTTTTAAAGTAGGTGAATCCATCGAGAAATTCACCGCAGATGAGGTCAAGATCGCCGTCGTCGTCAAAGTCTGCGAAGTTTGGCGATGGCCAACCATAGACATCGATATCGTCACCTCCTGCTCGAATGCGTTCTGGGTGATCGGAGTACTCAGGCTCTTGTTCCGATCCTTCATTCGTTATGAGGTAGATATAACCGTGCAGCGGTCCATTAGCCCAGCGACCATTAGGGTCGTAAGCATGATCCCATCCATAATCCGTCCAGTCCCCGACGCCGGTAATGATATCGCTGTCCCCGTCCCCGTCGTAATCGACGTAGCGCCACATGTTCCCTCGAACGCCATTGTGGTGGACATTGGAGCGTCCGTAGATTTTTTTGGGTTTTTCAAAGTCAAATGTTCCTGTGGCGGAATCACGAGGGAACTCAAACCCAGGTTTCAGAATGACCGGTCGATCATTGATGTAGCTGATCTGGTAGTTATGTCCTGCCGACCCCACTCGGATTCCTGGTTTGAAGACCGGCAATTTTTGCTTGGGATCTTGCGAGGGGTTTTCAAAAAAATAGACGCCATTGGATGGCTTGTCTGGACAAGCAACCAAGAGATCGATGTCGCCGTCCCCGTCGTAATCAAGTGGCATAGGCCACGCCCAAAGTCCAACACCAAGGTCAACAGCTAAATCTTCTTGATTATACCGAAGCGGTTGCAACTTCCATTCAATGTCTTGACCGTAAGAATGTGCTCGTGAGAGAAGAAGTAGCAACGCGATCTTGAAGTATGGTTTCATGACATTGACTGAGTGAAAAAGATGATTCAACGCGTCATGTGCTGAGCGTCGAAATTGGTTTCAGTTCCTCTGCTCAATAGCGGTGCTCGGTCAGAGAATTAATTTTATAAACGATGATTCGTTCAACCGCGTCCTACGAATGGCATTTTTGCTGCCATGACCGTCATCTGAAGGACATTCGCTTCAGCTGGCATGTTCGCCATCGCAAGAACGGCATCCGCGACACAAGAAACATCGATAGTTGGCTCAACACGTATTGATCCATCGCTCTGTTGTATCCCCTCTTTCATTTTACTCGCGATCGCCGTGTCGGCATTACCGATGTCGATTTGACCGCAGGTGATACCATGTTTTCTGCCATCAAGAGCCAGGGATTTTGTTAGCCCGGTAATCGCATGCTTGGTGGCGGTGTAAGGCGCTGACAAGGGACGCGGTGTTGTGGCAGAAATGGATCCATTATTAATGATTCGTCCCCCAATTGGTTTTTGCCTCTTCATTAAGCAAAACGCGGCACGACTGCAGAGGAATACTCCCGTTAAATTGACTGCGACGACATGATTCCAATGCTCTAATTCAATGTTGTCGATTTCAGATGCGAATGAGCTGATTCCTGCATTGTTGAATAAAAGATCAATTCGACCATGAGTTGTTTCGATGCACTTGAAGAGTGACTGGACACTGTCTTCCTCTGTTACGTCGGTGACGACCACTTTCGCCCGGTCTTGATGCCCTGACAGCGGTGCAAGCGAATCCAGCAGTGTTTCTTCGTGTCTGCCAGCAAGGAAAACGTAATACCCTTCAAGTATCAGACGCTGCGCGACGGCACGCCCAATACCAGAGCCTGCACCGGTAACGACTGCGACTGGCATGCTCGGTCCCGTAGATTTAAGGTGGAGGAAATCGGTTGAATACCTTGTTACGACAGCTGAATCGATTCGTTAACGCTGAGGACGACTGGTTCCGCAGCAGTGTCTTCTCTGACCCGTTGCGCCCAAAGATCTGGATCCACTTCGATCGGAGGCCACGTGTTGTAGTGCGTTGGTAGTACTTTCTTGGGCTTTATAAATTTTATTGCATCAACCGAGTCTTGGATTCCCATTGTGAATAAGTCACCAATTGGCAGTACCGCCACGTCAACGCTTGAAGCGTAATAAGCCATATCTCCGAAGAAGGCTGTATCGCAAGCAAAATAAATGCGTTGATCTTGGATCGTCAAAAGAAAACCAGCAGCTAATCCTGAGGGTGAACCGTCGGGGAGACTATTGCTGTGGAGTGCAGGAGTCATTTTTACGGAACCAAACGGCAGATGGACTTCGCCACCGATATTCATCCCAACCGTTTTCGTAGCACCATGCTTTTCAGAGAACCATTGTGTAATCTCAAAAATACCTATCACTGTTGCATCGGATTGCGACACGATCGCGGGAGCATCAGCAATGTGGTCAAAGTGACCATGTGAGATTAGTAGATGAGTGCAGTCCTGAAAATCATCGACTTGCTTGGTCGCTGAGGGGTTATCCGTCAGAAATGGATCTAAAAGTATTTTGTGATTGTCGGTTTCGATTAGCCATGAAGCATGACCAAGCCAAGTAATTTTTGTCATGTCAAATACTCAATGAGATTGCCGATGCGTTGACCGTCACTAATCCTCTCCACCGGGTTTGGAATCACAATACGGGAGGATTCTGATAAGGATTTTACCAATCTTCTCCACGAAGACGTGCAATCTCCATCGCATCTTTATCGCCTCTTCCCGACAAGCAGACCAAAACATGTTGGTCAGCTGACATGGTTTTCGCAAGTTCGATCGCTTTGGCAATGGCGTGACTGGACTCCAATGCGGCGATAATTCCCTCGGTGCGAGCCATTTGGTCGAACGCAAGCATGGCCGCGTCATCACCGCACTCAAGATAATCGACTCTACCGCTGTCTTTCCAATAGCTGTGCTCTGGTCCGACTCCCGGATAATCCAATCCTGCACTCATTGAGTGTACATCGCATGTCTGGCCGTCAGAGTCTTGCATCACATAGCTGTAACTGCCGTGCAAAACACCGGGACTACCAAAGGATAGTGGAGACGCATGATCCCCGGGTGTGGTACCGCGTCCGCCGGCTTCGACTCCCACCAAGCGTACCGCCTCATCATCAACAAATGGATAAAACATTCCTGCGGCGTTACTCCCACCACCCACGCACGCAACGACACAGTCGGGGAGTTTATGAAAAGTTTCTATGCATTGACCGCGTGCTTCACGACCTATGACCGACTGAAAATCTCGAACCATCATGGGAAATGGATGGGGGCCGATGACGCTTCCGATGATGTAGTGAGTATCTTCAACCGACGACATCCAATCACGCATCGCTTCGTTGACCGCATCTCGCAGTGTTTTTGAACCACTTTCTACAGCGCGGATTTCCGCACCAAGTAATTTCATGCTGAAGACATTCGGCTTCTGTCTACGAATGTCTTCACTTCCCATATAAACGACACATGGAAGTCCAAAGTGGGCGCAGGCGGTCGCCGTCGCAACTCCGTGCTGACCCGCACCGGTTTCAGCAATTACACGAGTCTTGCCCATTCGAAGTGTTAATAATGCCTGCCCGACCGTATTATTAATTTTGTGTGCCCCAGTGTGATTGAGATCTTCTCTCTTGAACCAGATCTGTGCTCCACCGGCTGCTTCTGTCAAGCGTTTCGCAAAATATAACGGACTCGGTCGACCCACAAATCTCATCAGAAGTTCACTGAGCTCTCTCTGAAACTCTTCATCAAGTCTCGCCCGTTCATATTCCTCGGAAAGCTGTTCTAGGGCTCGCGTGAGCGTCTCAGGAACGAACCGCCCACCGAATTTTCCAAAACGACCCTGCTCGTCGGGTACAGAGGTCGTCGCTTCGGCAGATTCTGGTGCAATACTCATGATGTTTTGGTGACTTATTGGCGATTGATGGGTGCAACGCGATCCGAGCGAAGATGATTTGATGGTGGGTCAATGACCGGAACCGATCGATCAGCCCATAAAATAAAGGTGTACAGCGCAACGCTTTGTGGGTTTTCGGATAATTGAACACCCGAAACAATGACCATTTAGAACCGCAGCCTAGTTGAAGTTCATCACCCCTGATTTTCAGTATCAGTAGCCGAGTGGTCAACATGAAGCCCACAGTTTACTGTTCTTCTTCGTAATTACCACATGCTGGGGGGGCTGTGAAGTAGTCAGTTCGTTCTCAAATGGCAGGAAGATGGCACAATTTGAGGGAGTTGCTTTAATTTTATGGGTGATGATGGAAGGGGCTGAGTGAGTTGAGGAATCTAAGGGAAAGCGGTTGAGATCGCAGCACGTCGCGTCGAAAGAGCAGAGACGTTCCCGATACGTCTATCATGCACCGAGTCGCCATCGCTAACCCGTTGAATCTGGTCAGTGTTACAACTCCAGCCGTTGAGCTAAAGATTCCTTACGTCAAAACAAAGGTGCTTGAGATCCAATGCCAGAGTTGCCCGAAGTAGAAACCATGTGCCGAGGTATTCGCTCGATTGAGGGTTTACAGGTAATGGGTTTTACGATGTGTGAATGTCGGCTTAAGCCCATTTCGATTCAGCCAGAAGCGAGTGTCATTGCAGCAATTCTGGTTGGAAGCAAGGTGCACAAGGTAAGTCGTTTGGGGAAACGAGTTCTGGTTTGGTTTTCAGGAAACCGTGTGTTGGTCATTGAGCCTAGGATGACCGGGATCGTGATGCTTGAAGATCCTCCTAACCAAACACATCTTCGATTAGAGTTCAGGTTAGTTAGAGGTGATGCTCAGGTAGGGCTGACGTCGAAAAATCCTACTTTGCCGATGCTTGGGGAACAAAAACTGTTGTTTTGGGATCGCCGAGGGCTTGGCACTGTCAGCTTGATGTCGGCTGAGGAATTAGAGCAGCAGCTGGTCCAGCGCTTAGGTCCAGATGCTCTTCAGATGACACCGGCTCTTTATGTCGAGAATTTTGGTACGTCTAGAAGAGAAATTAAAGTTGCTCTGCTGGATCAGAAGTTGGTTGCAGGCATTGGTAATATCTACGCCGCTGAGATCTTATTCATGGCGGGGGTTGATCCAAGATCGAGGTGTGATCGCCTAACCAGTAAGCAGTGGTACCGAATTTCTGAGGCGACGCATGGTATTCTCAATCAGGCGATCCTCCATGAAGGTAGTACACTAAGTGACGGAACATATCGCAACGCCATTAATGGCGAGGGTAGTTATCAGCAGTGCCATCGTGTTTATGATCGAGAAGGTCTAGCCTGTTTACGGTGTGAAAGTGGCACTGTCCATCGAATCGTCCAAGCTCAACGAAGTACTTTCTTTTGTCCCACATGCCAGAAGAAGCGAGGCCTGCATCCCTCACTCTCTGATTGATGATCAAGGAGAATCTCGGGGTCTTGGATGCCAGCTATACTACCCGCGGGTGGATTTTGGCTCCGTTCGACTCTAGCTGGTCGGCACGGTGATCAGTTGCGGATCAAAGACACCCGCACGGTATTGATTTTGTGTCCATGGAGAAGTTACGTACATTGTGTGAATTGCTGATCCCCGTGCACTGATCCATTAAAGAAGTACAAGCTCAGGCAGAAACACAAATATCGAGAGATACTCATGCAGGTATTGGATTTTGAGGAGCATGGCTTGAAACATTCATTTTCTCGGCGTGATTGGGTAAAACTAATTGCTTCGCTCGTTTCGGCTGGCACGTCCATCCAGTCGAGTCGTCAGGTTTCTGCAGCTCAGCAAGATCGTTGGGGAGATTCCATCAAACGCGGGCTGGATTGGTTGAGTCGTACTCAGTCTTCGCGAGGTCAATGGAACACACAGGTCTATCCCACGGCTTTGGCGTCACTTGCTGGAACAGCACTTATCGCAAGTGGTAGCACTACCACCCAGGGCCCCTATGCTCGCGGGATCGCCAGGGTTGCTGATTTCCTGATAAGTAAGAGCCGCGATAATGGACTAATTGGTGATCCGCAGACGGACTCCCGATATACCTATGGGCATGGATTTGCGATGTTGATGCTTTCTCAGGTGCTTGGCGAAGAAGGACTGGTGGATCGCCGTAATGAGCTCGTGGAAGTCTTAACAAAAGCAGTTCAATTTAGTGGTGGGGCACAGACCGAAGCAGGTGGGTGGGGATACGTCTCCGCAAAAGAGGGGAATAATTTCGACGAAGGTTCGACAACTATTACTCAGGTTCAAGGTTTAAGAGGTTGTCGAAATGCGGGAATTCCTGTCAGCGGTGACGTGATTGAAAAAGCAAAGCAATACATTTATCGATGCAAGAATGCTGATGGCGGGATTAGCTATAGCAGTCAGCAGATGGGTACTAGTCGACCTGCCATAACTGCCGCCGCTTTGGCTGCTCTTTATAATGCCGGTGATTACGACAGCGACCACGTGCCCGAAATGTTGAGCTATGCAAAGGGTACGCTACACGATATCGGTGACGGATCTCGGGCGTTCGGACATTGGCATTACACTTATCTGTACTACAGTCAGGTGGTCTACCGTCAAGGCGATGAAATGTGGATCCCGTTTAGGGATCGATTGTATGACCGAATCGTGAGCGAGCAGAGGCCTGATGGTTATTGGGAGGGTCAGATTGACCCTGTTTATGTCACGGCATGTAATCTAATCATTCTGCAGTTGGATCAATCTTTTTTGCCAATTTACCAACGATGACAACCGATCGGAACATTGCGTCCAAGTTGTCCCATTGGTAAATACCTCAATCACGAATCTTCTGGTAAGGTCATGTTTTGGGAACTGTCGGTCGTTTGAAGTTGTATCATTTGGCTGTAAAGGCCATCCCGTTTAATGAGGGTGTGGTGACTACCCGATTCAATGATTTTTCCGCCATCGAGCACAACGATGCGATCGGCTTGTTGAATTGTGCTTAGTCGATGTGCAATGACTAGTGATGTTCGATTCTTCAAGAGAGTCTGCAGGCTTTGTTGAATCAACTGCTCGCTCTCACTGTCTAGATTGCTGGTTGCTTCATCCAAAATTAAGATTTTTGGATCCGCACAAATTGCTCTGGCGATTGCGATTCTTTGCCTTTGTCCACCAGATAGCTTGACTCCACGTTCACCAATTCGCGATTCGTAACCTTTGGGAAGACGTTCGATGAAATCATCTGCAGCAGCCATTCTTGCAGCTTGCTGAATCATACTGAAGCGAGTGTCCTTTCTCGAATAGCCGATGTTTTCACCGATCGTTCCGTCGAATAGAAAGACGTCCTGCTCGACGATTCCGAGTAGCTGTCGAAAGGAACTAAGTTCAATGTTTTTTAGATTAATTCCATCTAAAAGTACGTTCCCCGCGCACGGGTCATAGAATCTTGCGATGATATTCGTCAGGGTTGTTTTGCCGGCACCGCTTCGTCCAACTAGTGCAACCGTCTCACCGGGTTCGATAGTGAGGGAGATATTTTTGAGGACTTGTTGCTCGGTGCCGGGGTACACAAAGTCAATGTTTTTAAGCTCGATACGACCTGCTGCAGTCGTCTTGTTGACTTGTAAGGCATTTGGTGTTGACGGCAATTCTTGGTTGATCTCAAGGACATCGAGTATTCGATCTAAGCCTGCAAGATTGTTTTGGAATCCCGCAGCACTCGCAGCCAATGTGGCAAGTGGATCGAGAAGCATGGTGAGATATACGAGAAACATCATTAAATCTCCTAGAGTCAGTTCTGATTCAATGATCTGATACCCGCCGTAGAGAAGAAGTCCGGTTGAGGCTAGGGGAATGACAACTTCCCAGACAGTTTCAATCAAACGGGTCCACCACCAAGTGAAGAGTTGTTGTCTCACAAGTAGGTTGCCTTCGCCAACAAAGCGTCCGGTTTCACTGCGATGTCTCGCGAATGTTCTCACCACGCGAATGCCGCCAAACGTTTCGGTCACGCTGCTATCGATGTTTTGTCGTTGTTTTCGGATGTCACGATACAGGGGTCGAATTCTATTGATCCACGTTCGATGGCTGACCCAAACCAGTGGAAGAAGTGTGGCGCCACCAAGCATGAGTTTCCAGTCAACGAGCATGAGGATAAGCAGGCTACCCGCAAGCTGCACCAATGCTCTCCAAGGGTTGTACAGCATGCTAAAGATCAGGTCCGCGACTCCTCCTGCATCCTCGCGGATTAAGCTCGCCGCGCCCCCGCTTTTAAGGTCGTGAACGAGATTCATCGGAAGGTGGATGGCATGCTCAAAGACCTTTTTGCGGATACTGATTTGCGTAAGGTTGACCGTTTTTGTGGCGATCCATCTACTTGTTAGATGTACCACTGTGGCCGTTCCGGTAACGAACACCACACCCGTGGCAATGGTAAAGAGGATGGCAAGAGGGTCATTTGTCGTGATAATTCCAGTCGCCCAGGTTGGTACTTCTTTCGGTGGGCTCGTTAAAGCTAAATCGATCGCTAGTTTGGTGCCCAAAGGAGGGATCAATCGCAAGCCAATTCCAATGGTCAAGAGGGCGAGAGCGATCGCGAGTTTGCGGCGGTGACCTCGTAGTAGCGAGAGAAACTTCAGGAAGAGTTCGAGGAATTTGCGATCTCTTGCACCGATCTTTTTGGGGTTTCTATCAGAGTGCCCATGGAAAGAGCGTGCCGCATTTGCATTATTCTTTTTGCGAACGCGTTTTCGAAATTCGAGAAATCGTTTGCGGCTTGGCTCACGTAGCATCTTGTTGTTTTCCCGCCGGATCCGTTAAGTCCACTCAATCTGACGCGTCATTATTGAAAGCTGGCCATTGATCACGGATAAAACCGCTCAAACTCTTTGAAAACACTCGCGTCGCCAATTTCAAAAGGTTACTCTTGCGTCCGTTTCTCGAGGATAGCCTAGTTAGTTTTAGCTAATCGCTAAAGCGATTGGCGTCTTTTCTCAAATCTTAGTGAGCAACAAATACCCGGCTGAAGCGTCATGCAAGAAATCGATTACTACGTGTTGGTCAGTTATTTCGCAATCATGATTTTGATTGGTCTTTGGGCGATGCGTCGTGTGAATAATCAAGAAGATTATTTCATGGGTGGTCGTGGGTTTGGAAAGTTAATGCAAACCTTCGCTGCTTTTGGTGCCGGGACGGGAGCGCACGAGCCAGTCCAAGTTGGTCGAACAGTATGGACAAGCGGTCTAAGTGGTGTCTGGTCGGCACTGATGTGGCTTTTCGTGACACCCATCTATTGGATCACAGCGGTGTGGTATCGGAGGATGCGACATTTGACACTGGGTGATTGGTTTGTGGAGCGATATCAGTCTCCAGCTTTAGGCGTTGCTTACACGATTTTCGCAATCGTTTTTTATATGTTCTATCTTTCCACCATGTTTTCAGCGATAGCCAAGTTTGCTGTGCCGCTGCTTGGATTTGAAACGGGTCTGTTTGGATATGAAATCAGATACACGCTAATCCCACTGATTGCGGGGATTGTGATGGTATATGGTGTCTTGGGTGGTTTGACCGCTGCCTATTGGACTGATTTGATTCAGGGAATTTTCATTCTACTTCTCTCAGTGCTTTTGATTCCCTACGGGTTATGGGCACTGTGTTCGAAGTTTGCAACAGAGGGATCGCAGAGCATGATGAATGGTTTTAGCATCATGCATGAAAGGATCTCAGAGGATTACTTCAGTTTATTTGACGGCCCCAGTAGCGGTGAGTTTCCCATACAGTACATCATCTCCCTGTCCCTGTTAGGGATGATTGGGATTGTTGTTCAGCCGCACTTTATTGCCACCGGAGGTGGTTCGGCCAAATCTGAAGACGAAGCCAGAATTGGGCTTGTTGCGGGAAACTTTCTTAAACGCTTATGTACGGTTGGCTGGGCAATCACGGCACTCATTGCACTTGCTCTGTTGTCGGGGAATACTGAGATTGCTTCTGATCCTGACCAGGTGTGGGGAGTTGCCGCACGTGAGATTCTTGGGCCGATGAATCTCGGGCTTGTTGGGTTGATGCTTGCTTGCCTTTTGGCGGCAATGATGAGCTCCGCCGATACTTACATGATCGTTACATCGGGCTTGGTTGTTCGGAACGTCTATGCCGCTTATATCAATGCGGAAGCTGATGAAAAGAAGTATATCGCAGTGGGACGGCTCACCGGCTTGCTAATTATTCTCGGAGCCGTCGTCGTCTCGTTGGTTTATTCTGATGTCTTTGGCCAGTTTAAGATGGCGATGGAGTTGCCAATTCTTTTTGCCGCTCCTTTTTGGATAGGCATGTATTGGCGTCGTGCGAACTGTCGATCTGTGTGGGCAACAATCTGTGTGTCGTTGCTGTTGTTCTTTGTTTTTCCTGTGGTGATTCCGGAGCTAGCGCCCGCTTTGCGAGAAAGTGAACGATTTTCTGCTGTTACCGATCGCGTCACCAAAACTTTCACCAGACCTGCTACGGAGTCAGATGTGTCTCGGTATCAAGCGTGGGTTGAAGCCAACCAAGCGTTGGAAGAGAAGTATGCAAATTCTGACTCAACCGAGTTAGATCAAGGGAAAAAACTGCTCGGGAAGGCTCCTCCAAAAGCGTTGGTTGGAGAAATGATTGAGGTGAGTGTGACTTCGGGAGGAGTGCCCGTTTTTTGGCGCGGCGGTGCTGAGTCAACCGATGATACAGGTTTAGCAACTGGGCCGGTTAGCTTTACCCTTGAGTCGGAATCTGAGATTGACGGAGTTAGCGTTAGGGTTGAAAAAGCATCAGGTCGAGTTCGAGGTTTAGGAGCATTGAATCTGGATTTCGCAATCTATTCGCTTGCCGGTTGGGACTTGTCGACCGTCTCAAAGGCGACCTTAGAGACACTCCGCTTGCCATCACGACTTCTTGCGCCTTTCCTTGTTCTAATTGGTTTCAGCTACATTACAAGGCGCGAAGATGAGCAGGTTCTCGATCGTTATTATGCGAAGATGAATACGCCGGTTAATCCAGATCCGGAGTTAGATCGTCATAATCTGGAGGCAGCATTTCTCAATCCTCGAGCTGCCGGTAATCGGAGGTTGTTTCCCAATTCCGATTGGGAGTTCACTCTGCCAACCAAGATGGATGTCGTCGGATTCACGATTTCTTGCTTGGTCTGTGTGATCGTTATCGGGTTACTAATCTGGCTTGCTTCTCTCGGTGCCGCGTGATTTCTTGGTATCACCTGCCACTCAATCAATGCTTTAGCGGACATCCGTAATCGGGCAGAATGCTTGATCAAAAAGTTTGTGAAAATTCTTGAAGGTTTAGACACTTCAGGAGCTTGCACTTCGGTAACTCGATAATGCGCGGTGGAAAATCCAACGGCTAAAAATGACACTACCGCAAGCTGCGACGAACGCCCATGCAACAAAAAACCATTCGCCTGTTGTGCGTGGGTCGATCGGTCTGGCAAGTATTCTTGCTGGGACATTTACGACTAGAAGAACGGGAATAATAAATGTGAAGATGCCGTACAGCGGGCGACCCCAGCCGCGATCATACATCTCCATTGGGTAACGGCTGAAGTTGGTAATGTAGAACCAAAAATTGTAAAGCGTTTGATTTCGCCCCAGCCAAACACTGGTCGCACTAAGGCAGATCATCAAGCTATACATGATGACGATCCCTAAAATCACAAAGATGAGGTAGAGAGCGATTTCATGCCAACCCGGAATCATCGGCGTGTTTTCGCGATGAGCAAGGTTGTGGAGGGAAATAATGGCAATCACGATTCCCGCGCCAAAGTTGGAAAGAGAACTCCAATCCACTTTCCGAAAAGAGATCAGAAATTGCGTGTCGATGGGTTTGAGCAATGCAAAGTCCAACCCTCCTGTCCTAATTAATTCGCTGAACTCTTCCGCATTCGGCATGAAGAATGCTTGGACAATGCTGTTGATAAACCAAGTTGTTGCTAAAAAGAGGAAAAACTTATCGCGATCCCACCCTGACTCGGCCCCAATAGTGTCGGTGTACTGGAATAGGATCAGATAGAAGCCAACATTCATTAGCGTCCAGCCAACACTGCTGACGCATTGCAAAACAAAGTTAGTGCGAAAAGTCATGTCTCGAATGAGACTGTTCTTTGCGAACGTTAAGAAGACTTTGAGATAATTAGGATGCGGGTCTTTCAATGACATTGTTTGAATTTCCTCACCCACCGTACCCGCTGTATCGTTGTACTCCACGAGAGTATGCGATTCGACAAAGTGCGATGAAAAAAACTAGCCAACACGCTTCCAAGGCTAGCTCGAAAAGAAGTTCATCTTGAGGGATCTTTCCAAGGAAAATGGCCGCTGGAAAATAGGCGAGGTATTTCAGCGGAAGGAATGTCACGAAGTATTCAATTGAATCCGGAAGTAGTGAAAGCGGGAACATATGACCGGAAAGAAAAAAGCTGAAGAGCATGTATACGAATAACAAAGACGACACTTCTAAAAACCAAAATCCAATCATCCCGATAGAAGCTTCGAGGAAAAATCCAATGAGGAATCCCATCACAAGTGACAAGGTGAAGGCAAATAAAGTTGTCAGACTCGGCCATCCTGAAACAAAGTAGTGGCGGCAGAGGAAAAAGACCAATGCAAACGGACCGGCGGCAATTACGTAGTACGCAAATTTGTGCGCAATCCGATTCAGAAGAAGGAAACCTATTAGGTCAATCGGTTGGATTAAATAGCGTTTGATCTCTCCTTCGCGAATTTGTTTCGCGATACCTGAAGCCAATCCTGGCATGCTAGAAAACGCTCGTCCAAGCATGGTGAGAAGATAGTAGGCAACGATTTCTTCAAAGCTAAAGCCACCGATGGTTCCCTCAGTGTTATCGCCTTTACTTTCGATTGCGTCAAATACTGCAAACCAAAGGAAAATCTGAGTAACGATCGGCAGGAATCGCATGAGCGTTCCCAGTGCAAAGTCACCTCGATATACAAGCCGCTCCTCAAGGGCTGTGCGAAAGATCATCATCCAAGACGAGATCTTCCATTGCAGCTGAGATGGGACCGGTGACATGCTTTTAATACTAAGAAGAGTTGAGCTCGTTGACCGATAGCACGGCGTGTCGCGATTGATGTAGTGAGGCAAGGTTATCAATCGCAGGCGATATCCGCAATCAAGCACAGTCGAGTCGTAAGGTCAGATGCTGTTTTTTGGCCAACCGAATTCGTGAAATTACAACCCCTCGGAGATGATAATCTGATGATGGCTTAAAAGATGCCCCGTGGGTGGAGGTCTGCCAAGGCTTACATAAGTGGTGTTTACTCGGTTGATTCAAGGTTATCCGAATCAAATCTTTTTGCTGCGGTGGCAAATTCGTTGTTTGGGTCCCAGTCGAAAGTATTCAGAATGGTTTGCACTTCGGCCGGCTCATCGATTTCGCAAAGCTTTTGCAGAACGCCGTTGGTTTGTGAGACGAGCAGAATTCGATTGGAGAATCGGATCACATGCATCTGGGTTTTGGGATCGAAGACATGACTGCCTAGTGGTTCGATAAGGGACCCCATGGCTGAGTTTCTTCCGTGCGATTTTGTATTGATCTTACGGCTGAACCACACAAGCACCGCGAATAACCCAAGTACAATCAGTAAGCTTGAGGCCACGGTGATGGCGGAGGACGTAATTCCCGACTTTTGTCGTGCTCCTTTGTCTTCAGAAGTCTCTTTAGTTCGGGGAGATAAGGTTGGAAATTCCGAACTTGTTTGGATCTTACTTGATGAAGTTGCTTCCTCGGTGGTGGACGTTTGACCGCTGACACTGCTTCGCGGACGAATAATTGTGGCGTTCGGTCTTTGATCTTCTGCGTCTGTAATCTGTGCGGTTTGTCCTCTGGAAATAGATGGCACCCACAGCATTGCAATGAGCAAAATGGTAACTCTTGCTAAAAAGTTCATCACGGTATTCAGTGTGTCCGCTTTAGATGGCATCCCATGTTCCTAAGCTGAGGAGATTACCGCGATTCAAGGACACGATGAGCCAACTAATTCGACTACTCGGATGCAGAATTGATCGTTCAAGATCAACACTTCACCGTTGGCGATATGTTTTCCGTTGGCGCTGATTGCAACGGGTTCCGATTCATCTTGGTCCAAAGTAATGACCGCTCCGTTTCGAAGTCGAAGAAATTCATCGAGTTTCATGGTTGCGTCACCAAAGATTATCTCAAGTTCTATCTCAATATCATCCATGAGGTCATTTTGATCCGAGTGAATGAACTTGGGCCCTAACGATGGAGAAATTTCGTCGAGATGCATTGGAGTTGCATGATTTAGCTTGTCATGCACCGCAGTTGCCGATTCTTGGTCAAGCGAATGATTCATATCAGGTTCCATCACTTGATGTGTGTTATCAATGATCGGTTGAGGCGAATTCATACACAATAGGATAGATAAATAGGGTGTGAGTTCGTCAACAGAGCTTTTTTAATTTGGTCCGTCCAAACCCACCATCGCTTTAGATTCGCTTTGGTCGATAGAGATCAAGATCAGATCTTCCTCCCAGTTCAGCAAAAACGTTCACAATTTCGCGAAGGCCGGCTTGAAATGAATCTTCCCAGTTATCGTGTGTCGTTCCACCGATACGAAAAAGGTAAGGGGTCACGCCTATTTCGGGAGTCTTAAAGTTAACATCACTGCCAGTCGCAATGATTACGCATTCGTGTGTCTCTTCTTGTGCGTTGGCGCTGTTGTTAGTAATCGCTAGCTGGAAATCTGGCGGGACTTCTTCCTCATCGCTTTCGACCGGACAGGGCTCAATCGATTGAACTTCGCAACCGACGTGGACTCTACCGTGCAGGAGATCCGTTTCGGCTAGCTGGCTCAAATGATTTTCCACCCATTCATGCAGTGTTACGGGGAATGTCAACGGCATTGTTTCATTTTGGGTCTGTAGTGCTCGGACCGCTAAATTTGAAAGCGATCGATCTGGTAGCAATGGAAGATTACTGTCTTCGGCGGATAGCAGATTGCTTCCGATGAATCGTGATTCGTAGACTTGGATGTCATATCCAAGAAAACGTCCATAAAGGGCGGTTTCGATACCAAGAGGTCCTGCACCTATTACGGCGATTCTACCGGGTGGATCGAGCGTGAATGGAATGGGGTCTAGATCGGGCATATTTGTGGGATCGGTAGTAAAACAGACGAGAAACTATGAGCAGTGGTGGGTCTCAACCATCTGTTTGCCAATCCGAAAAGAATCGATGCAAATCGACGGCTTCCTACCTTGTAGGAGATCCGCGATGATTGAAGCCGTACCTGCGGAAAGGTGTAATCCGCTTCGAAAATGTCCGCAAGCGACAAACGTGTTATGAAGTCGCGGAATTCGGCCAATCATTGGGAAACCGTCAAAGGTCATTGGGCGCAGCCCAGACCAACAGTTGACTCGTTCGGCGTATCGAAGTTCGGGGATAACTGAGCACGCAAAATCATTAAGCGAGTTGATAACATACGGAGTGGTACCTTCTTGGAAGCCGACCTCCTCTTCACAGGAACCCACCAGAATGTGGCCGTCTTCACGACAAACGAGGTATCGATGACCCATGTTGATGATTCGAGAGCTAAGAGCGTTGAGCGTTTTGAGCAGAAGCATTTGCCCTCTTACGGGAATGACGCTGTTCCCCAGACCTTGTGATTGAGTGAATTGACTCAGCCACGCCCCGCCGCACAATACCAGTTGTTTACAGGAGTGCCAGTGTCCATTAACGCAGACTTGCGGACGCGACTTGCTCTCGCGAACTTCAGTGACTTTGCATTTTTCGCGTAGCTTGACCTTATGGTTTCGGCAGGCTTCGTGGATGACATTTAGGTAGCGCGGTGGTCGTAATTGGTATTCATCGGGGACCCACCAAGCTCCAATCGCTTGCTCTCCCCTAGCCCATTGACTCAGCACTGGCTCACGTCGGCAAAGATCTTGCAAGGGGACTTGTTCGACTTCAATTTGTAAATCCGACCAGTAATCAGCTTGTCCCATGAGTGCCGCCATTTCACCCACACTCTCGGCAAGATACCAACCACCGCATCGTTGCAAGCCGGCATTTTGACCTGTTTCTTTGGTAAGTTGTTCAGCCCACGCGGGTAGTAGTTCATGGCTCAAGCCACGTAATTGGTCCAGAGGATCCGTGGCGTTTTTTAGGTTAGCAGGTGGCAGGATACCGGCTCCTGCCCATGACGTACCTTTTGCTATTTGTTTTTGATCTAGAACAGTGACCTTCCGACCCTCTCGCGACAATTGCCAAGCAATGCTGAGGCCGATGATACCCCCACCAACTACATAGACATCATCAGAGTTGGTTTTGTTGGTCATAGATCAGTGATTTGGCGGATGGTGAGCAGTTTGAGATGATGGATTGTAGACGCAGATAAAGCAAGTTCTGGCGATGATGGTCTGACGTAAAGCTTGTCAAATGTTTCGCATTTTTGAGAAGAATCAACAAACGGCGTAAATCAAAAATGGTATCGATGTCTTCTTCCTGTTTAATCTCCGCCCATTGGATTCCGTGCCTTTCAAGTCTTTGGCGGGTTTCTGTAAGGACCGACTGGGTGCTCCAACGCATTTTTGTGAAAAGGGCCTGCCTGACTTCGTCCCGAAGTGAACTGCGTAATCCGATCAGGTAATAACCACCGTCCCTCGCAGGCCCCAAAACGACTTCGGCGGTTTTAAGTTTTTGAGCTGCCGACTCAATATGCGTTGCGTTTAGGAGTGGGCAATCCGCACCTATCATGATTGCGATTCGTGTGGAATTTTCATTCAGTTTTGCATGTCGGTCAAACCAATTCAGCATGCGGGTTCCTAAGTCACCCGATCCCTGATCTTCGATCTCCCAGCGATCTTGCATATTTACACGAGAAAGTATCTGTTCCACCTTCGTCGCCTGATTGGGTGGTGATAGGTTTAGAATTCGATGATTTCCGCAGTTGGCGAGAGATTCACAAAGGAATAGAGTCATTTCCCTGTGAATCAGGGCGGCGATTTCATTTCCAATCGCTCTTGCCAATCGAGTCTTCACCTCACCCGCCCCCCAATATTTGGTCATGATGCAAATCGCCAATCCCTTCAACGATTCACCATAATGGGGGGGTTCGAGAGTCACTCTGTAAAATCCTCATAACTGGTAAACGAGGCTCGGTCGTATTGACCCCTAGAAACCGTTGGCAAAACTATCGAGGTGGGATTACAGTACTTTCGAGATGCAGCTGTCGGGGGATCATCGCGTGATCGCAAGTTTTTGCCGTCAACTCCGGAATTGACGTGCTATCCTCTCACAACGATCATTCGGTTTCCATGGGGTTCTTATCTGCAAGCTATGAAGCAGGTTCTTTCATCAGAACGTTTTCTAGAGAATGTTGCCAATAGTGGCCTCGTTGATGCCGCCGCGTTGGTGAACTTGGAAGAACGTGTGCGCGAACATCTCAGTGGCAGATTGCCAAAGGATCCTGAAAAGATAGCTAAGTTGCTCGTGAAAAAGCGACTTCTGACCGAGTGGCATGTGGAAAAGCTACTCAGTGGTAAATACAAGGGATTTTTTCTGGGTAAATACAAACTACTCGGACATATCGGCACCGGTGGTATGAGTAGTGTTTACCTTGCAGAGCACACTCGGATGGGCGATAAGCGTGCCATCAAAGTCCTGCCAAAGAGTCGCGTTAAAGACGCCACCTATCTCGCTCGGTTTCAGCTGGAAGCCAAGGCAATTGCATCGCTTCATCATCCAAATATTGTCCTTGCTCACGATTTGGATAATGACGGAGATGTCCACTACATCGTCATGGAGTATGTCGACGGTGTGGATATGCAGCAGATGGTTAAACAAGATGGGCCTCTCGAACTCGGGGTCGCCGCAGAGATGGTCGCGCAAGCCGCCCGAGGATTACATCATGCGCACGGAAAAGGTGTGATCCATCGTGATGTCAAACCCGCTAATTTGCTAATCGATAAGACGGGAAGAGTGCGTCTGCTTGATATGGGGCTTGCGTTGGTTGATGCTGAAGACGAACAGTCTCTAACCGTGGCCAATAATGAAAATGTTTTGGGCACAGCAGACTATTTAGCACCCGAGCAGGCGCTCAATAGTCACTCGGTAGACCACCGAGCTGATATCTACGGTCTCGGATGCACTCTCTATTACCTGCTCACGGGAAAACCGCCATTCAGTGATGGGACCCTCGCGCAACGCATTGCCAGGCATCAGAAGGAAATGCCGAAGTCGATCCGTACCATTCGGACAGATTGTTCAGGCGAGCTAGAAGGTATTTGCGTCAAGATGATTCAAAAAGACCCAAGATATCGCTATCAAAATGCGGAAGAGGTCGCCATCGCACTCGAGCGTTATGCTGCAACCGCACCCAAGCCAATCGGTGCTGGTGCGAGATCGGGAATGACTTACGATCATCTTGAAAGCGGCTCGTCCTCGATTTCGCTCGACGAATTACGTGATTCCACTGCAGGGCACGGTGATACACTCAGTAGTCGGGTTGATGACACTCTCTCCAGTTCCGGAAATATTTTAGATCGGGAAATTTTCGAGCTCACAAGTAATCAGAGTGGTCGATTAGTCAGCGTGATTCCGCGACCGGATCTCATGGACGGTAGTTTTATCGATCTGCAAGTTGAGTCGGGTTTTCAGGGTGATGCCCAAACTGTCGGTGGAACTGCTCAAGGTTCGCCTTCTGGTGGAGAGCGACAAGATCATCACACCGCGAGTTCGAATAATATTTCTCCAATCACATCAGGTCGTAGGCGCGGGTTTGATCCGATGCTCATTGGTGCACTTGTTATAGCGCTCTTCATTGTTGCCGTTGCTCTAGGGTTCATGCTTGCTAGAGTTGTTGGCTAAGTTTGACTATCTTCTGTGTCTCCTAGCTGTCTCCTTCTTTTAAATATGAATTCTTGGGCCGCGCGGTAAACGTTTGCTCAAGATCGCCGTGGGTTTTGTTGTCGGACGCTTCGAGTTTACCGACCTTTCATTACCTAGGTGGATCTTACTTGGATGAGTCATGAGCCTTGTTCTTCAACGACCGTACGAATTCATCCCGCCGCATCGAGGAAGCATGTGGCCAACGTTTATTCAGACATTTCGCATAGTAGATCACTACTTGCGTATTAAAGAGGGCGTGCGATCGTTTGAGGTTCGCAATCTCGACGCGTTCCAGTCCGCGTTGCGAGCTAGGAAAGGTATCCTGCTAGCTCCTAACCATTGCCGGTATGCGGACCCGTTAGTCATGGGATGGCCCGCACGATTAGCGAAAACGCACGTTTACGCCATGGCATCATGGCATCTCTTTAATAAGAGCTGGTTAGACGGTTTTGCGATCCGGAAAATGGGAGGATTTAGTATTCATCGGGAAGCGTCTGATCGCCAGTCACTCGAAACAGCAATTGAGATATTGGCGACTGCAGAACGCCCCTTGATACTCTTTCCCGAGGGCACGACAAGTCGCATGAATGATGATCTCAAGGATCTTCTGGATGGTATTGGATTTATCGCCCGTTCGGCTGCCAAAAGAAGCTTGAAGCGAGATGGGAATCCCGTGGTGATGCTTCCGGTCGGGATCAAGTATCTTTGCAAGACGGATTGCCATCCATGGCTTAGTGCTTGTGCATCGCAATTAGAAAGTCACCTTGGTTTGAAATCATCGGATCGGCTGAACGTTGTAAACCGAGTTCGCCGTCTTGCAGATTACTGGTTGGAGACAAATGAGGTTCAGTTGTTCGGTTCAAAACAGAGCGGGGCTTATGTCACCCGACGGAAATCCCTAGCCACTGAGATACTTGATAGATCATGTGACCGACTTTCTTTAAGCGTTGATCATGAAGATGTATCGGCGCGAATTCGAGCAATGCGATCGGAAATAGTTACAAAGCGATTCATGGGTTCGGTTAGCGACTTAGGGCAGTTGGAGTCCGCGGCAAAAGATACTGTCTTGTGCCAAGAGCTAATCACTTTTACCGACCATTACCTCGCGGGTGATGCGGTGTCTGATACACGTCTAGTTGAGACGCTCCAACGCCTTCAGGAAATTTGCCTCGGGCGAGCCGTTCAGGACTTTCCACTGCACGCTGTGATTGAGTTTGGTGCAGAGATCAACATTCCGAGTGAGAAGGCACCTCGAGGGCAACGCGATCCGTTGTTAGATAAGCTGGAGGGTCAATTGTCTTCTCTGATTAGAGGTTTGTCTTCTGAGGCTAATGTCATTGATTCGTTGTAATATTGGTTGCTTTAAGGCTAAGTTTTTGGTTGATCTGCATTAGTAGCACAACGTTTTCCGTTCAAAGGTCGATACTCACCATTCAACGCTTGAGAATCTGTTCAAAAGGTTGTCGTTATTTATGTCAGTCACCTCGAAGAAACAGGAACTCAAGAATGCTCAATGCTTCCTCGTGCTACTAGCTTTAATATCCGCTTGTGAAATTTTTTGTTTGGCGATTTTCTATCCGTCAGGCCGACCGGTCGATGAGGTGTTATCGCTTTCATTTGCCTCAAGTTACGGATGGATTCTGTCCCAGTCTATCTGTGTTGCGTTAGTTACTTTACTGGTCGCGTTGTCTGTTCTGCCGTTAGGGATAAAGTACGTCGTCAAATTTGGCGCTTTGTCGCTCTTGATTCTACCGTGGTTATACCTCTGCGATATTTTGACCTTCGCATGGATCGGCGAACGTTTTTTGTCAGTGACCATGGCACATGTTGCAAGATCTCTTTTGCCAGCACTGTCTCTTCATCTTACCGCCAACGCAATTTTCCAGGCGTGTCTGGTTGTATTGGGTGGTTTAGTTCTCAGTGCTGCTGGGGTGATGTTATCAAGCAGGTTTGCATCTAGGTGGGGAAAGGACGAAGATTCCATCAGCGTGGGGAGCTCTATCGTTGTCATGTTGCTGATGGGTTTGTCCCTGTCGATCGTTCCGGGGATGAATTGGTCGTTGATTCATGATGAGATGAAAGCAGCGTCATCACGACATCCATTGTGTGCATTTCATGTTGTGGGGTTCCGGGGCGTTGGGAAGGTTGTGCTTGGTGATGCAGTTCCGTCCCGCGAACGTCTACGTGCCTTGGAATCTTATGAAGCGATTTATCGCAGAGAGCAGATCATGCTGGATCAAGAGTTTCAGCTGACTCGGAAACCTCGAACCACTGGAGATCCTGAACCAAACGGCGTGATTGTAGTTGTCGTTGAGTGTTTACGTCCCGAAGCCATTTCCCCCGAGTTGATGCCGAATTTGTATGCGTTTTCGAAAAAATCTTTACATTTAAAAAAGCATTTTTCTGGTGGTAATTCGACCTGCTTGGGAATGTTCAGCCTTCTCAACGGATTGGAATCGATTTGGTTTCGTCGTTCTGTGAATGCCGCCCCCCTCTATAACCGCTTTCTGCATCAGGCTGGCTACGAACTTGCTTTTTATGGAGGACAGACCGACTGGAGAGTCTATGAAATGGATGGCTTCATTAACGAGCGGCACTACGACTCATTTCATATTGAAGATCCGGAGCTTCCCGCGACTGATTTGGCGGCTGTTTCAAGGACCGTGTCATTCATCGATCGAGTAGATCAAGTGCAAAGAGCATCGATACATGATCTTAACACGCCGCTAAGATCAGCTGTCTGTTATCTGTATGGGACGCATAGTAGCTTTCGCTACAGCGATCCAGCGTATCGCATTTTTACCCCAGAGGCAGATGAGGGATTGCTGATTTCGAATGCGCCGGACCTCAAGGAGCACTTCTATAACCGTTATAAAAATAGCCTGAGGAGTATGGATGACATCTTGACCCCGTTGCTTCGCGAAGATTGTGTCGTCATTGTCACCGGAGATCATGGCGAACCTTTCCTCGACGACGGTACCGCATCTCATGGGACGAGACTATCAAAATACCAGAATATGACCCCAGCCTTGGTTTATTATCCGGGTGTGAAACCTAGGGTGATTGATGCTCCGACCTTTCATGGTGATTTATTGCCAACACTTTTGGCTGTTTTAGGTATTGAGATTGATGGCAAACCAGTTTTTGATGGAATCAATCTGGATTTAGTTGATTCAAAGAAGCTCAAGGAGCGTCTGTTTGTGTCAGGTAATTTTATTGATGCAAGCTCGCTTTTGATTGGTCCTTGGAGTGGTTTGGATGAACAGCCGTTTGGTTATCGAATTGTTCATGATATCTACCGTTGGCAAGCAGCCTACCTGAATCCCGTTGATGAATTGGGTTATGAGACAAAAGAGACTGAGGTTGGCGGATACGGTTATTATCGAGATTGGTTTCGGCAACGCTTTGGAATAGATTTGATAGAGCAGATTACCGAGGAAGAGTTGCTTTATAAGTGCTTTGAGTCTTCTTATCCCGAGGTTCGGATGGCCGCTTTGGATATCATTGCGGAAATGAAAGAACCCAAAAGCGAGCTGCTGAGATATGTTGATTTGTTGGTTCGAGATAGTGCTCCAGAGATAAGAGAGCGTGCTAAGGAGCTGGCAATTGAATTCGCTCGTGAACGAAGTTGGATTTCATTAGTCAATGGGGAGCGTTAATGGACGAAGTGACTAGTTTACTTCCCGTTTCACTTTGCTGCTCGCTCGTTGCGGATGCATTTTTAATGCTCCCACCATCAGTGCCGCCATCATGGTTTGAAATCCTATGACGGCCAGCGTAACACCCGGTATGACCCAACGCATGGTTTCTGGATAGTTGAGCCTTCCGAAATTAGATGACCACCAATTGATCGCGATCGTGGCGATCATCGCTGCCCCGATCACAACGAAGATTGTTCCTATCCCGATTAGCTTTTCAACAGAAAGATTTTCCAGACGTGGGTTGGGTGGCATCATTTTTTCGCGAGCTGCGAAAAGCTTTGCAAAAACGGCCAACAAGATAGACTGCCAGCCGACAATTGCTAAAAGACTCGAAACCAATAGCGTATGGATGTCGAAGGTAACATTGGCGATGCGTAGTTGGGGAAGCGCGAGAAGGTAGCCAGTTGCGGCCAGACCCATGAGTGTGAGACCTGGTCGAAAAAAACTCCATCTTGGGCTGAAGATAAGAAAGAGTCGAAGCGTCCGCCACCCATCTCGGAATGTTCGCAGGTGCGGTCCATGCTGCTTTCGGCCATCAGGGTGTAGTGTGATAGGGACTTGGCTCATCGACGCACTGTACAGTCCACTCTTGATAATCATTTCCGTTGCGAATTCCATTCCTGGTGAACGCAAGTCGAGGCGATTGTAAAGATCTCGCGTAAATCCTCTCATCCCACAATAGACATCGTGAATCGGGATGCGAAACATCCGGCGGACGAGCCAGGAAAGAACTGGATTACCAAACCAACGGTGTAGGAACGGCATTGCTTTCGGTAAGACCTGTCCACCACCGCGAGGTAAGCGACAGCCTTGGACTAGGTCAAATCCATTTTTTAATTCTGCGATAAACTTGGGGATCTCTAAAAAGTCATAGCTGTCGTCGCAATCTCCCATGATAAGTAAGTCACCTCGAGATGCCTCGATTCCGCCCATCAAGGCTGCGCCATAGCCTCGATCCTGAACGGGAACGATGAACGCCCCCAGCGACTTAGCGATCTCAACCGATTGATCGGTACTGCCATTGTCAGCAACGACGACTTCTCCGTTAAGGTTTGCGTCCTTCATCGCTTTCATCGCCTTCTCAACACAAATGCCAATCGTGTCTTCTTCATTGAGACAGGGCATCACGATCGAGATTTCAGGGTGCGGATTCATTTCGATACTATCGGTTTGTCGTCTCAGGTGAAGCCGATATGCGGAGACGGTCGAGGCGTTCGCGTATCAATGGTAGTAACGGATAAGGATGCAAGTATAGGCTGGACGAAAGCCGTATTCACTTATGAGTTAATCTGCTATCAATGCAACTCGCTCTTTTTTTGACATCAGCACGGCCCATGCTGAGCCAAGAGTTGCAGCAACAATTGGCTCAACGATCAACCGATATCGATAATCTGGGATTTCTAGTGTACCCGTGACGACGCAAAAATAAGTCAAGATGAGGGATAGCCAAATGGCTTGAGGGCGGGTTGTTTGATTCATAAACAAATACACAAGCGATAAGAACATCGCTATGGTCAGAACGGTATTGCAAAGCACCGACTGACTACAACGTCGTTCAAGCCATTTTTGGGGCCAGTTGAGGTTGTGATTCCAATTTTGCTGAGGTGAAGATTCCCCGCTACTGACGCCTTGCATCAAGAGGTCAGTGTTAGCGCAACGCCAATAATTAACAATGCGGCGCAGCATTTTTTTTCCGAATTGATTTGGTTCTTGCTGAATCGCTTCGACGCAAACCTGTTTCATGAGTTGGTCAGTCTGAGCGTCACTGAGGCCAGACTCCGTTAATTGATTTGAAACACTCCATGTCGAGGTGGGGTCGATGCGGGTTGTTGAGCGGCTTAGACGCTTCATTAACTTTTGACCCGACACAGAATCCGGAAGAGCCAAACCGGCTCCTGAACCGTCTTGGAATGTAACGATCCAAAGATTTCTTCCCGTAAATTCCGTGAGTGAAACTCGCCCAAACATGAAGTAATTTCTGCATACCCAGGGAGCAGTGGCGAGGAGCAAAACGCACGCAGCGTTTATCATGTGTGAGGACTGGTAGAATCGGATTTTTCTTCCATGATTTTGTTTTCTTCGACGGACTGCGTACAGCAGGATTAATACTAGGTGCGCGACCCAGAGCAACATGGCAATGGGCTTGGTTAGCAGAAGCAGTGCTAGGGTGACACCGATTAGCATCGCTTGCGTGTGAGTTGGTTGTTGTGAGTACTGGATAAAAGTACACAAATGGAGAAGTAATAAAAACACAAACAAGGTTTCAGATAGTACCGCTGCATTGTACTGGGTTGCAGCGATACCTGGGAGCAAACAGATTGCTGTTGCTAAACTTGCAAATGGTAATCGCGTGATTTGGTAGGCAAGCTTTGAGGCTAGCCATACGGATCCTAGGTACAGCGCAACTTGAACAAGAGAGATTGTCCAGAGTGACTGATTGCCAGACAGAGAGCGGCACGCGGCTAGAAACCATGGGTAAAGTGGTGTTCGATAAGCGATCGGCGCACCTATCATGAAGATGTCTCCTTCCATGACTAAGGTGCTCAGTTTCCAGTAGCCTAGTGAGTCTCTTTCTAGAGGCACTGGCCCATTGAGTACTACTGCAATCGATTTGATTGTTATAAGAAGAATAACGATGCAGAGTAGTAATTGACGCAATTGGAGTGACCTGCTGTTTGTTGTTTGAGTCTTTCCGGTTTACCTCACAGTTTATTTGATTAGCAATTGATGATTAAATGGTTTTTGCTCTCGTTTCGTCCTTTTAACGACGTCGCCGCTTCTTTTTGTCTCGCCTCTCTTTTTTTCTCTTCCCTTTGTATTTGGACTTCTGATGATTCGTTCGTCCTGGGATCGCATCGAGGTGAGCTGAATGGTTTTTGACAATCTGAAAGAAAAGTTGACGGTCTTGGAGGTCAACCTTTGAAATTCGAACTGTAATTTGGTCACCAAGACGGAATCGATTTCCCTCGCGGAAGCCAATCAGCATTTGACCACGTCGTTCAAACCGATAGTTGTCGGTAGGTAATTCTGCGACTGGTACAAAACCATCGACGGGCATCTTGGTGCAGCGAGCGTAGGCTCCGTCGGCAAAAACGCGGCTGATCACTGCGTCGAGTGTCTCGCCAATATGCTTGTTTAAAAAATGTAAAAGCTTGAGCTGAATCAGTTCTCGTTCAGCGAGCGCGGCGTTACGTTCCATGTCACTGCAATGATGGCCCATCTTCAGTAGCATGGGATAGGGTTCATCGGGTGTTGATTTGTTGCGCAGCAGATTGTCTATCAGTCGATGAACCGTCAGGTCGGGGTACCTGCGAATCGGGCTGGTAAAGTGACAGTAGTGGTGCATGTCTAGTGCAAAGTGCCCTTCACTTTCCGGTCCGTAGACAGCTTTGCTCATGCTTTTCAGGACAGCAAAGTTAACAGCATCTTCTAGTGGAGTTCCGCTAACGCTATTCAAGACGCGCTGGATTTCAAAGCGGTTTTCTAACGAGTCAGCACTAATGCCGAGATCTTTGACAAAGTTCTCAAGTTGTCGAATTTTTCTGCGATCAGGTGCAGGATGAATTCGACGTAGGAAATTTAACTGCTGATCATCAAGCCACGTGGCGACAGCTTGGTTAGCCGCTAACATGAACTCTTCAATGATTTGATGGCTTTCAGTATGTTCGACGCGAAATGCGCCCTTCACTTTTCCGGATCGATCTAAGTCCAGTTTGACGTCCGGTAGATCCATAGAAAGGGAGCCTCTTTTGAACCTAGATTTCCGAAGCTGCATTGCTAGGCGATGCATGTCTTCGAGAAGTCGGCAAATCGGCTCACCCCATTTGTCGATAAACAACTCGGGTGTAGAGAGGTATTGGTCAACCTGATCGTAGTCCAGCCTTATGTCACTGCGGATCACCGTGTGGTGTACTTGAGTGTGTGAGATAGTTAGATCATCTTGAAATTCGATTTCAACGGTTTTAGCGTATCGCTGTTTGTTGGGTTGTAAACTTGCGAGATGATTGCTGATGATTTCCGGAATCATCGGGACAACGCGATCGGGCAAGTAAACGCTAGTACCGCGTTTTTGGGCCTCTTCATCAATTGGCGAGTGTGGTTTAACAAAATGCCCTACATCTGCAATGTGTACCCAAAGTCGCCATCGACCCTCTTCTCGTTCGATGGAAATTGCGTCGTCAAAGTCTCTCGCGTCATGAGGGTCAATCGTCACAGTGAGTAGATCGGTGAGATCTCTGCGTTCGGCTGGTATGTCATTGTCCTGAAATTGATCGGCTTCCAACCTAGCGGCACGAATGACTTCCTCTGGAAAGCCTTCCGGTAGGCCGTATTGCCGCATGATTGTGATTGTATCAATAGCAGGATTTTTGTTGCTGCCAAGTCGCTCAAGAATAACGGCTTCACCACCGTCTCCTGCTTCATTAGGGAAGTCGACGATCTCAACGAAAACTTTATCTTCACTTTCAATAGGCAATCCTCGTATGTCTCCAACGGAGATAGGTGCTTTGAAAGGGACTCCGTCGACTGTGACCACAGCATGCCCGTTCTGATAACGGAAAGTTCCTGTAAATTGGCGTCTGGCTCGTTCAAGAATTTGTAAGATAGATCCTTCAGCACCTCCCCGTCTCGATTCGCGAATGGCAACTTCGACGAGATCTCCTTCGAGAGCCCCTTTCGTTTTGCCCTCCGGAATGAAGACATCCTCCTTGAGCAATCCCTCGTCACTGTGATTTGGACGGACAAAGCCAAATCCCGAGCCGATTGCCTTTCGAAATGTCCCCCTCAGTGTGTCGCTCGGTCCACCGAGAGCCCCGACACTCATCACTAAATGGTTTGAGCCAAATACTAGTCGCCCTTCAAGTACTAATTGCTTGATGACTCTCTTGAGTTCTCGAGTCTCATCGAGATCAAGTTTGAGTTTGGTCGCAATCTGTTTGGGTTTACTAGGACGGTAATCTGCTGAGACCACTAATCTCATCAGTCGATCAGCTAATTCATGTGATATTTTCATGCGGAGAAGATAGCTGATGGGTGCAACTTAGGGACAGGGGCTACCGATCAAGAGTGGAAGACTGGGAGGCTGATTCCAAGGTTTAGTTTTGATAGAAGAAATAGTTGGTGGCTAACCACCAAAGTATCGTTTGTAAAGATGAGTGGAAAAAAGTTTTTCGTTTCATCTGCCGTGGCTTCAATTGTCCGTTTTGCCTTTAAGATTTCGCTGAAATTAAATCACTTTGGTGGTCACTGAGTTGCTGACAGGAGTGCCATTAGATCGGCTAAATCTTGATTTGTTAATAAGTTTGACAGTCCTTCGGGCATAATAGAAATCGCGCTGGATTCCATTGATTCGATCTCATCCTTAACGATCACCTCAACACGATCAGCATTGATTCGCATTGCAACGTTTTTATCGGTCTCTGAAATAATCATTCCATTGAGAATTAATCCATCCGCTCTCAGGATTTTAGTTGTTTCATATCCCTGTTCGATGCGGCTGTTCGGAAAAAGAATCGCTTCTAGTATCGATTCTGGAGTCCGGGTACGACCGATTCTGGTGAGGTCAGGGCCAATCTCATTTCCAAGGTAGCCCATCTTATGGCAGCTACTGCAGGCTAACTTGGAACTGCGAAATAGCTCCAGGCCGCGGATCGGATCCCCCGTTCCTAAGCGGTTCAGTTTGTCGTCAACCGCGAGTCGGACATCTTCGTTTGGTACTTCAAGCTGTTCTGTGATTTCCTTGGCTAGTTTTTGAAGTTGAGGTGAAGCGACTCTAAAAGCATTGCTGAGGTATCCTCGAGGAAGTGTTTTAGCGGCGTGGATATTGGGTAGGTCAGACAAAAGCCGCGCGATCGCATCTTCGTCACCCGATCGAATGACTGCTTCGATCAGAGAAGGCAGGTCTCGGGGGCGACATTCGTTGAGTTCAGAAGCAAGTCTTTGTGCAGTGTTTTCGCTAATACGAATGCGAGTGATGGCAGTGATTGCCTTTGCAACTGTATTTGAATTGGAGCTTTTCAGACCGTCCATCAGCAGTTTCTCGAGTTCAGGATCAATTCTTGAATCTAAGTCAGGGAGCGTTGCCGCAAGCGAGATTTTTGTTCTGGCGTCTTCCGTTGAATCAATCAGGGTGCATACCGCCTGCCAAACCTGATGGGAAATTTCAGACGGTATCTTCAGGTGTGCAAGGCTTTCGGCAATTTGAATGCTTACGTCTTGGTTTCCATTCTTTAACCAATCAATGATCTGGCTAATCCAAGCGGGGTCGATCTGTTGGGGTGCAAGTTCATGTAGACTTTGTGCTAGCCATAGCTGGTAATCTTTGCTTTCAGAGGTTGCATCGCCTATCCGTTGTAAGATGAATTGACGAACATTGGGCTGATGTCTCAGTTCACTTAGTAGGGCGATAGCCACCTGGCGGGATGTCGTAGATTCATTGACGCTTGGCCAAAAATCATTCAATTCTTCAACTGACTCATTTACCTTTTCCGGAAGAGAGTTAAGAGCAAGAGCTGCCGCAAGCTGTAGTTGTAGGTTTTGGCTATGAAGGGCAGTAAATAAAGTCTTGGAGTCGAAGGTTCTCAGTAGGTCGGTTTCTCTTACTACATTGATGACTGCGGTGAGTTGCGGTTCGTTCAGGCTTTTAATGTCAACGTTAAAACCGGAGTGTTTACGAGCGATTTCAATCAAAGCGTATAGCAAGCTATGTTGGATAAAACGGTCGTTTGAGAGGAGGTGTGGGGAGTTCAGGATCGCAGTGATGGATAGAGGGTTTCCAATTCGACCTAACGCCTCGGATGCGACCCGAGCGACGGAAGGATCGGGATGAGTTAATAACGATTCGATGTTTTCCCTGGATGACTCGTACTTATGAAGTGCTAGTACATGGCAGGCGGCTTTGACTACCGCCTTGTGCCGAGAAATCAGCAGTTGATCGCAGATATTGAGGGATTCTTGATTTCCGCTGCAACAAAGTCCCCAAATGTAGTTGATTCTTATTTCGACCGGAGTGTCCTCGTTGGTAATCCGTTTGATCACCTGAGGGCCTGGTGATGTATTAAGTTTGCGAATGCTTCTCAGGGCTTCACGCTGCACCCAAGGTTGTGAAGATATGAGCTCTTTAAAGGTGAGTGTTGAAGAGCTCGTGATCGACGTATGTGAGAGGTCTTTTCGGTGAGTACGGATTGCTGGATTGGTGATTCGATAGATGCCTCCGGAGGCAGTTTTTTGGTCAACCCGTGAAGTTGGGCAGCACAGGTCGTACCAACCGCCGGTATCAACCACAATGAGGCTGCCGTCCGAATCCTCAAGCACATCTGTTGGGTGAAAATCCACACGGTCGGTTGAAATAAGTGTGGTGTCTTTGGTCAGATAGGTCGAGCCGTGCAGCTTTAGGTTGTGAGAACGGACTTGATGCAGGTTGAAAAGGGCTGAGCAAAGTGTGCCTGAACCATCGATTGTCGATTGATGCTCGCTAAGAGAATTGTTTCTGAGGTAAATCAAACCACTCGGAGCTGCGGGACCGAGTTGTGTCATGACGGGCATCAAATCACCCGTGCGTGTGTGGCCACTGATGACATGGTGATCTTTGCCAAAAAGTCCTCCGTATACGGCATGCGCAATTCCGTCTCTCAAGCCTTCATGAGGGTGTTGGAGGAATGTACTCGTGAAGAATTTTTCACCCTCAGGGATGAATGCCATTTCTACGGGATTGTCCATGCCACCCGTCATGATGACTTCTAGTTCACTTCCGTCCTCATTGCACCGGTAAATATGGGCAGCTGAGGAAGTGAATTCGGTTCCATCAGCCAGTGTGTGTTGCTGCTCAGCAAAAGCGCCTTTGCACCAATAGATTTTTCCGTCCTGACCAAAATAAGGGCCATGGAGATCGTTGGCGCAGCCCGTGAGGGTTTGGCCGTCAAACCAGATGTCACGTTGTTCACAGATCTGGTCGCCATCGTTGTCTGTGAATTTCATGATCTGTGGTGGTATGGAGACTAGGATCGAGTTTCCTAGGCACAAAACCCCTTCTGGGAATCCGATCCCTTCCACAGCAATGATTCGCTCATCGAAATGACCATCCCGATCGTTGTCGACTAGCCTAACAATCCGGTGTAACCCCAACTTGTTGTGCTCGCTGACGGGCTTGGTGACTCCAGCTGATTCAGCGACAACTAAATTCCCGGCTCGATCCCAGTCAACAACGATCGGCCACTTCACCAGTGGTTCGCTTGCAACCAACTCAAGATCAAGTCCATCAGCAATATTGAAGGGGATGCCATTGATGGTCTTGGTAAATGGAACCTGATTTTGGTTCATCGCATCCTTGCTGGCCGCGTTCCCCGCAGTGAAACAAAGAAGAAGCGTCAAGCTGAGTGTCAGCGATTGGTGTGAATACATTTGACCTAGTCCCCTTATGAAATTGCGCGACCGCATATGATTATGCGCGCAAAAGACTTTGTGGGGGTGTCACGACCGCCAAATGTTAGGCAAGCAGCCAAAACAACGAACGATCTATCGCTTGTTCGCGATGATCCCTTTCCGCTTGACGCTTTTCAATGAGCCGCGAAGCAGCCAATATTCTTGATCAATGAACGCATATTAGGAAATGTCTGGTTCATACGCCAAATTGGGGCTCAACCAGCGTTCAATCTCAGAGATCGTTTGACCTTTACGCGTAGCATACGATTCAATTTGATCCTTAGTGACTCGATCGACCGCAAAATATCGGGCATCTGGGTGAGCGAAGTAGAGACCACTCACACTCGCTCCGGGTGTCATCGCGAAACTGCTCGTTAGGTCAACGCCGGTGTTGTCTTTAGCATCGAGCAGGGTGAAGAGTGTTGATTTTTCCGTGTGATCAGGGCAAGCTGGATAGCCAGCTGCTGGCCGGATCCCCCGATAGCTTTCCGCAATCAATTCCTCTTTGGTTAAGGTTTCCCTGGTGCCAAATCCCCAATCTTTCCGTGCGCGTTCGTGTAAGAGTTCTGCGAATGCCTCCGCAAAACGATCGGCAATAGCCTGCACCATAATCGCCCTATAGTCGTCATGCTGAGACTTGAAATGTTGAGCATAGGAATCGGCACCAATCCCAGCAGTGACCACAAAGCCGCCCAAGTAGTCCTGTCTTCCAGCGTCTGCGGGGGCGATGTAGTCGGCTAATGATCGGAAGTCCTGCTGCCCTTTTCGCTCCCACTGCTGTCTGAGGAAGTGGAATTTCGCTAACTCTTCAGTGCGGTCTTCATCGCAATAAACAACGACGTCGCCTTCATGGCTAGCAGCAGGCCAGAATGCATAGGCAGCATTTGCTTTAATGACTTTCTTTTCGATGATTTCGTCGATAAGTCGATTCGCGTCATCGAATAGTTCTTTAGCCTGTGACCCAACAATTTTGTCTTGGAAGATTTTGGGGTATTTACCTTTTAATTCCCATGTCATGAAGAACGGCGACCAATCGATGTAGGGTCGAATGTCAGTTAATGGGAAGTCAGATAACACCTTGGTTCCAGTGAAGGCAGGCTTCGGGATATCGATTTTGTCCCAATCGGTCTGAAAAGCCTTTTCGCACGCTGTTGCGTAATCGACTAATTTCTGTTGGCGCCCCTGATAGCTTGCAACGAGTTTCTCCTGTTCCACACTATTGCGGGAGATGTATTCATCTCGATGCTCCGTGCTGATTAATTTCTCCACCACTCCTACGCTTCGGCTCGCATCAAGAACATGTATGATCGGTCCATCGTAGACGGGAGCAATCTTAACCGCGGTGTGTTTAGCACTTGTGGTCGCACCACCAATGAGTAGTGGCATCGACATCTTTCGTCGCTTCATTTCTCTCGCCACATGGACCATTTCATCCAAGCTTGGCGTGATCAAGCCGCTGAGTCCAATCATATCCACTTGGTGTTTTTCCGCTTCCTCGAGGATGGTTTCACTACTAACCATTACTCCGAGGTCGATCACTTCGTAATTGTTGCATTGTAGAACGACACCGACGATGTTCTTGCCAATGTCGTGGACATCTCCTTTGACCGTGGCAAGTAAAAACTTGCCTCTGGCCGACGCTCCTTCAAGACCTGCTGCACGTTTCTCTTCTTCCATGAACGGTTCAAGGTATGCGACGGCTTTTTTCATGACGCGTGCAGATTTAACTACCTGTGGTAAGAACATCTTGCCCTCCCCAAAGAGGTCGCCCACCACTTGCATACCATCCATCAGCGGTCCTTCAATTACCTCCAAGCATCGGGTAACTGATTGTCTGGCTTCTTCGGTGTCTTCGACAATGTACTTGTCGATGCCCTTGATGAGTGCATGCTTCATGCGTTCGCCAATTGGGGCGTCGCGCCAAGCCAAGTCTTCGCCTGCCTTCTTCTTGCCACTACCCTTCACCGTCTCCGAAATCTCTAGTAGTCGGTCGGTTGCGTCAGAGCGTCGGTTCAACAGAACATCTTCAACGCGTTCTAGAAGCTCGGCTGGGATTTCCTCGTAAACCTCCAGTTGGCCAGCATTGACAATTCCCATATCGAGTCCTGCCTTGACTGCGTGATAGAGAAACGCGCTATGCATGGCTTCTCGGACACGGTCATTCCCCCGAAAACTGAAGCTGATATTGCTGACGCCACCACTGGTTTTTGCGTTTGGGCATTCTTCCTTGATTCGTCGCACCGCGTTGATGAAGTCGACTGCATAGTTGTCATGCTCTTCGATGCCAGTGGCAACGGTGAGAATATTGGGGTCAAAAATAATATCCTCGGGAGGGAATTGGACCTGATCGACAAGGATGTTGTAGGCTCGTTTGCAAATAGCAACTTTGCTGTCTTCGTCCGTCGCTTGACCCGTTTCATCGAACGCCATTACAACGGTCGCGGCACCATATTGCCTGATCAGACGGGCACGTCGAATGAATTCTTCCTCACCATCTTTAAGCGAGATGGAGTTCACGACCGTTTTGCCTTGCGAGTTGCAAAGTCCTGCTTCGATCACTTCCCACTTGCTGCTGTCAATCATGACTGGCACTGAAGCAGCAACGTCGTCCCCAGAAATGAGTCTCAGGAAGCGGGTCATCGCTTCTACACCATCAAGCAAAGCGTCATCAAAGTTGATGTCGATGATTGTCGCGCCGTTTTGCACTTGTTCGCGTGCTACTTCAACCGCTTCTTCGTAATTCTCGTTGCGAATAAGTGAAGCGAATTTTCGGCTTCCGGTTACGTTGGTTCGTTCTCCAACCATGGTGAATGGTATTTCGGGACGCATCTCCATCGGGAGTTGCCCAGCAAGTCGAGTCCAAACGGGGCCATGGTTTTCCTGCTTCGGTTTCTTCCCCTTAACACGCTCAGACATAGCTCGAATGTGATCTGGTGTGGTACCACAGCATCCGCCAAGAATATTGATCCAACCGTTGTCGGCATACTCTCCTACGATCTCCGCCATTTGTTTTGGCCCTAGATCAAACTGCCCCATCTCGTTGGGTAAGCCAGCGTTTGGATGGCAACTAACACCTAGGCTGGTGGATTGAGACATCGCCTCAATATGGGGACGCATGACGTCCGGCCCCAACGCACAGTTCATTCCAATGGATAAGAGTGGGAAATGAGATAGCGATGTCACGAAAGCTTCAACGCTCTGACCACTAACAAAAGTTCTTCCCATTTTGTCGAAGGTACCACTGACCATGACGGGGATGATTCGTCCCCCCGCGTTGAAGTAATCTTGAATTGCAAAAAGGCAAGCCTTCAGATTCAAGGTATCAATCGCTGTTTCTGGGAGCAGGATATCAATACCTGCTGCAGCAAGTGATTCGACCTGTGCTCGATAGCTGTCCCGCATTTCTTGGAACGTAATGTCTCGATGCGCGGGATCTTCCACATTTGTGCTGATTGCGGTTTGTTTAGTGGTCGGGCCGATTGAGCCTGCGATGAACCGCGGTCGATCTGGAGTTAGATCTGACCACTTATCTGCCGCTGCTCGAGCACAGGCCACCGCTGCAAGATTGATTTCATCAACTAACTCAGGTGGCAGGTCGAATTCTGCCATTCCAACAGGGGAGGCACCGAAGGTGTTGGTTTCCACAATATCGCTGCCTGCTTCAAAATAGGCATCGTGGATCGCGGTTATCTTCTCTGGGTGCGTGAGGCAGAGTAAGTCCGAAAAGTTTTTTAGATCCTTGCTAGGGTCATGGTCGGCAAAGCGGTCTCCACGAACGGCAGCCTCGTCGAGTTGAAGACGCTGGATCATCGTGCCCATGGCACCGTCAAGAAGGAGGATTCTCTCGCGGATGATCTCTTGAAGGTGAGCAACAGCTGGGGGGTTTTCAGACATTAATGCGAGTCGCGAAACAGTTCGTGTGGAATTAATCAGTGGGCGAAAGGCAATCATCCCTTTCTAGACGCTATCTCACAACCCGCGAGCCCTTGCATCGATAAACCGCTTGTTGATCAATGTGGTTGCAATGATGCGTCATAACCTCTTTTACTGAGAGAAAAGCCTTATTTGTAGGGCCAAGTCGTGAGCGGCCTTGGCACGGTTAATCAAGCCGGTGCTCGCAAAACTTGATGAATGGTGGAAACGAGGGCACACTTACTTGGTAGGTTTGAGGAGCTTGAGATAGCACTGTGGTTTGTATCGTCAGATCATTGCTCGGTTGTCCAGTTTGTCCCACGCTCTGCATGCTCATTGCTACCTCACCCACCTGATATCAATCGCATGCCGCAGTCGGTTGTGACTAGATTTTCCAGAGATCGTCAGCGAATCATTCATTGCTAGCAATAGCTCACCTTCAATTTGAGCCGGTGGATGCCGAGACTTAAGTTTAGTCGCTCTTGCTGCGACGTTAAACTTCAGCTAATTCACACATTGGTGAACGCACGGATTATTTTTGGCCGATAACCGAGAAGATAGAGAGCTGTGTTGAGACAGTCTCTTTACTCCACGAAAGCGGTTGCCAAGTTGCTGAATCCACTCATGAACAGGAAGTTCGAATGACCATCGAATCAGATCGGTCAAAAGATGAAAGCGAGCGGCTTCTGCGCTCCCAGTCAAAGATTTTGGGCGATGATTCTGCGCCGCCAGTGCTTTTTACTCTGCGGTCCCTCAGGGGGGATGCAAGATTGCAAGCGGGTTCACAAGCTGGATCGCATGAAGAGCTCTTGGCGCCTAAAGGAACGGCTGCAAATCCCAACGAAGCACCGAACCTTAATCGCTTTACTGGCTTTTCAGAACAGGATGGTAGGGAGAGACTTTCGTCGCTCAGTGAGGCATCAAGCTTGCAGCATCAAGCAGATTTGGGGAATTATCTCTCATCAAGCTCCGCTATATCTTCAGGAGCCATCACAACTGAATCCGAGCCAACCGGGTCGGATTCTCAGCAGGTTGCGTCTGCTGTTATCCATCGCAAGCCAGCGTTACTGAGTCGATCTTGGGGCGAGCGGATAGGTTCGCATGGGATCGTGATTAGTCTCCTATTGGCCGTCGTGGCAGCTGCACTGTTCACGGGTAAGCAAGGCGTTCGGGTCAATCCGGATCCCAATGACTTACTTAGCTTCGATGACGAATCAGTGGATGTTGCTTTGCCCGATATGCTTGCGATCGATCTTGGTCAGCTGGAAAACCAAGCCATTGATGAGGAAGAAAGCTATACCCTGAGTGAGAGTTCTACAGAGGGCTCGCAGTCGATGTTGCTATCAGAATCATCGCTGTCACAGCCGCTTGGCAATCCGACGCCTTCGGAGTTCGGGCATCATGCCGAACAAGCTATGGCTTCGATGGAGGTGTCGGTCCCATCAACTTCAGGTGAACTTTTTCAGAATCGCTCGGAACCCGCCAAGGAAACGCAAAGCAGCCTATCTGGCTTATCTGCTTCGGACCAGCAAGTCAGCAGGCAGGAAAAAGATGGCTTAGGCGAAATCGTGCCCAGAACGATCGTGAATGTACCTAAGCAAACAGCAACACCGGTAGAGATTTCTGATTGGTTGAAGTTTTTGCCATCAGTCGACCGAATCGCTTCGGAACCGACGAGTCCGTCTTCCTCCATCCAAAAATAGGTTCTCGTTGATGAGTGCTGAGAAGTCAGGATTTATTCAGGCATATTCACGTCGACAAAGGGCAGCCAAAGCCTTGCCATTTGATTCGCGGAACTCTGAGCCTGAGCTGAGAACAGAGGCAGAGGAGGTAAGCGAAGATTTCACCAACGGTGAGGATGCGAATGACTCGAGCTCATCTCAAGGCAGTATGGTTTTGGGTGGCCTAGAATTGGACGATGCGATTTCCGATACCGCATCGCTCTGGTTTGAGAATGCTGACGGGTCGATGTTGAGAATTGATCAGGTGGATAGCGATCCGCTATCGAGTGATGATGTAAATTCGAAAACGCCTCAGGCTCTTGTTGAAGAAAGATCCCTCTCCGATGGACAATCTGGACCTCGAAGTGCTGACGAGCTTCTTGCGTCACTGCAACATACATTCACTTCTTATGCCGAACCCGCAGGAAAGAAGAGTCTTACTCATGGATCTCAAGACGACGGGCTGACGGGCAGCGAGCAGGTTGAGTCAGATCAAACTCTTAATCACGCATCTGTCGACTCATTCTCGGCAGCATGGGAGGTGGACGCGTTTGAAATCCCTGAAACAGTGAATATTCTGTTTCGTGAGACTGGCCTGATGAGCAGCTTATCGGAAAGACTTTCAGAGGCGGTGCGAACCGGGTTGCGAAGCATTATGGTTACGAGTCTCGAAAGGGGTGAGGGGAAGACGAGTGTCGCAATTGGGTTGGCCATGGCGGGTGCCGCATCTGGTATCAACGTAGCGCTCGTTGATGCCGATTTGGCGAATCCATCGCTTGTAGATTCACTCAACCTTGATGTGTTGCATGGCTGGGACGATCATTCGAGTGGCGTGCCAATGTCAGAAATTGCGATTCGCTCCGTAAGGAACCGGCTAACACTTTTCCCATTAATCAATCATGGAAGTCGGGAAGCAGTAAATGCGAGAGTTCGCAAGGATTTGATCACGCTCCTGTCAGATCATTTTGACTTAGTCATTTTTGATGGCGGAGCGAGTTGCCAGTTAAGGGAAGAGGGGCAGTTGTTCAATGCAGATAGCGCCGTAATCGTTCAGGACGTGTCCCGGTCCACTGACGTACAAGTCAGCACTTATACGCGGGAGATTCTCCAAGCCGGCATTAAGAGCGTTGGAGTTGTTGCGAATCATGCGCCTTAGGAAAATGTTAACGCGACCATATCTTTAGCTTCGTGTGAATCTTGCTGTTGTATCACGATTCACTATTTGTGTTTCGAGCATCTTCCAGTAACTGAATCCACGGACCTACATAGTGCCCGTTATCGTGGAATGTTCTGCCACTGATCAGGTTTCCGTCAATAACACAGGGTTCATTGACAAAAATTCCTCCGCAAACTTCTAAGTCAAATTGGCACTTTGGCACGGTTGCCATTCGTCGTCCCTTAACGCAATCCGCGTAGGCAGGGATTTCAACCCCATGGCAAACGCTTGCGATCGGCTTGTTGGTTTCAAAGAAATGTTTGGTTACTCGAACCAGATGTTCGTCATAGCGGATGTATTCAGGTGCGCGGCCGCCACTGAATAGAATTCCCGCGTATTCTTCTGGGTTGATTTCTGAAAACGCGATATCAGCTTCGATCGTATAGCCTTCCCACTCTTTGGTGATGGTCCACCCAGGCTTAATTTCATGCAAAACCATCTGGTATCGACGCTTTTCCGGTGCAGCAACGATCGGGGTAAATCCAGACTCTTGCAGTCGATAATACGGGTACATTGTATCGAGCGTCTCGGTGGCATCACCAACAATGATCAAGACTTGGTTTGACATGACTGTAATAGCTAAATCAAGGTAAAGAATGGAAAGGGGACGAAAACGGATCTTCTAACTGCAAGAATGACTATTCCACAGCTTGGCTTCCCCGGTGGATTTTAAACTGCAGTGACACTAGAGGCGAGGGTGGAATGTACCAGCAATCGCCTAGGCTTTAGAAATGTCGATTTGGAGCGCCTTGCGGGTGGGATTCGCTGCAGGGCAGTTCCTTGGTACTTTTAGTGGGCGCAGTCATCCTCGCATTACGAGATGACGTTGATTAATTACCTGTCGTTTGTTTTGCAATAAGAGGGTGAAGGTGACACGAATCTATCGACTGATCTTATCGCGTACTGCACTACTTGGGTTCATCAGTGTCGGTGTTCTATCGATGCATCAACACGCTGTGGCCGAGGTTAGAGGTCCCGAAGTATTAATTGATGATCATTTTGAACGGGAAGAGTCGAGTGACTTATTAGAGGAAGTTGGCAACGGATGGGAGACCAACAGTAAAAAGCGAGCGAAGGGTGAGAAACAGGTGGACCTTGTTGGTGGCGCCTTGAAAATCTATCGCGCGGAGATTGCCGATCATGGCGTTTCGGTGACTCACGAAGCATCCTTTTCGGACGCCGTAATTTCTCTTCGTTTCCAATTAGGTGTGGGAGATGATCTGGGTATTAACATTGCAGATATGCAAGAGAAGAGTGTTCACGCGGGGCATTTGTTTGTTGCGAGAGTGCGGTTAAATCAGCTTGAGGTCACTGATCTGAAGACGGGACGAATGAATCTAGAGCGTCGTACGAGAAGGCAGTCAGGCAATGAGACAAAGGAGGATCAAGCTATTAATGATCGCACCACTCAAAAGCGACCGATTCAGTTAGCAGCAAATCAGTGGCATGAGATGGAGGTTCGAATTGAGGACGATCAGATGAACGTGACCATTAACGGGGAGATGATTATTGCATTTCGCTCAGAAGGAATCGCTCATCCTACAAAGAGCCGTTTGCGTTTGTCTGTGAATCGCAACGCATGGGTGGATGATGTCAAGCTGATCAAGTTAAATTAAGTGGATATCACGTGTTTTTGAATGTTTCCCATTAGACCCCTCTTTGGTTCTGGTTCCCCGCTTTAGCACTGGAGTTCATTTTGATATGGCCAGCACGCTATTCACAACCGGCTACCATTCAAATACAACCGTATGCTGCGGTGCCATTACGTCGCATCGCGATGAGGCGTTAATTGGTTTGCAATCTTGTTGACTCAGAAGAATTGATAGCGGCATGAGTGTTTCACTTGCGAAAACTCCACTTGATGTAATTCATCGTGAAGCTGGTGCGAGAATGGTGCCGTTTGCCGGATATGAGATGCCCATTTCATACACCTCGATCGTTGCCGAGCATCAATCCTGTAGGCAGCGGGCAGCGTTATTCGATGTCTCCCATATGGGGCGTCTGCGTTTTGATGGGGAGGGTAGTGAGGAGCTTTTAGATAAATTACTGACGCGTAAAGTCGCCGACATGCCTTTGGGAGCCGTTCGATACAGCCTCATCTGTAACCATGAGGGAGGTGTGCTCGATGACGTGCTTGTTTCCCATCTCGAGACACCGTCCCAGCAGCGTTATCACCTGATGGTGGTTAATGCTTCTAATCGCACGAAAATTTTAAACTGGGTGGAGCAGCTCTTGCCGGAATTTCCTCGAGTGACTCTCTCTGATCGAACAGAGATCACTGCGATGATAGCGGTTCAGGGGCCTTTGGCTATTGAGACTTCTAAACGTCTCTTCCGCTTCGATCCTTCACGTCTTCGGTATTATCAAGCCACGATCACGGACCAGTATTCAAAGCCAGTTCTCGTCAGTAGGACGGGCTACACCGGAGAGGATGGTTTCGAGTTGATTTGTCGTGCTGAAGATGCGACTAGAATCTGGGAAAACCTGATGCTGATCGGGCGCGAAGCTGGATTCACTGCTGCAGGGCTCGGAGCACGTGATACGCTGCGATTGGAGGCTGGAATGCCTCTTTATGGACATGAGTTAACCGAAGAGATTGATCCACTCACGGCTGGACTCAAGTTTGCTTGTACTTTCGATGGCCGTGACTTCATTGGTGCCGAGGCATTGACACACCTTTCATCCAATCCGAATGAGATGGTTCGTGTAGGCTTACTACCCAAAACAAAACGGCCAGCACGCGAGGGTTACCCAATTTACAACGCAGACGGCGATCAAATCGGTCACGTCACGAGTGGATCTCAGTCTCCAACTCTCAATCACCCGATTGCAATTGGATACGTTCGTAGAGAAGATAGTCATTCGGAGGCTTTACAAATCGAAATCAGGGGCACGCGAGTGGCTACTGAAATCGTGCAACTTCCGTTTTATCGGCGACCTAATCAATCTAGCGGAGAAAAATGATGTCTCGTGACCAATCCCAACTCGTCTATGCATCGACACATGAATGGGCCGACATCGAAGAGGTAGATGGCGTTCGGTATGCGACGATAGGGGTGTCAGCCTTTGCGATTGAGCAACTCAATGATCTTGTCTACATGGACCTACCAGAAGTTGGTCGCGAGGTAAACGCAGGTGATGAGTTAGGTGAGGTCGAGTCTGTTAAGGCAGTGAGTCCGCTTTACAGTCCAGTAACCGGCGAAGTTGTGGATGTACACACTGAACTGCCTGATGAACTGGAGAAGCTAAATTCGGATCCGTATGATTTCGGCTGGATAGCAAAGATCCGTTTAACGAGCGATGTTGACCTCGAGAGTCTGATGAGTTTCGAAGATTATCAGCGGCAATGCTCAGAATCTGCATAAATATTTTGAAAGCGATGTACTCCTTACCACGGGCGACAATATGACCTTGCCGATCGGGCGTCTTGTCCCCTATCGAATGTTTTCGGGTGTAGAGAATATGTCGCTTGATCACATGCTCCAAGAGAGTGTTGATCAAAGTCAGCAGATGACATTGCGTTTTTATGGGTGGAGCAAACCGACGCTATCACTCGGTTATTTTCAGAGTTACCAAGAGAGGAACTCACATGGGCCAAGTGGATCGGTCTTGAGTGTACGAAGGTCTACCGGCGGTGGTTGTTTAGTCCACCATCACGAATTGACTTATAGCTTGATCATTCCACAAGATTTGGGGTCGATCGGTCCAAGGTTAGATCTCTACCAGCAGGTTCACCATTGCATCAGACAGGCTCTGAAGTACGTTGGTGTCCTCGTTAAGCCATTTTCCCAAACTCAAGGTGGTCAGTGTGGTCAACGCAACTGTGACCAGTTCTTGTGCTTTCAGCGTCGGACCGCCGATGATCTGATTCTCAATGGTTATAAAGTGGTGGGCAGTGCGCAGCGAAAATCACGAGCCTCATTACTGCAACATGGCAGTTTGCTATTGGATTCAAGTCAATATGCGTTTGAACTGCCCGGTGTTAACGATCTGGTAACGCATTCTGTAGACTTCGAGCAAATCATGGTTGCGATTGCCGATAATCTTGCGGATCTCTTCAGTGTGAAGTTACGCGAGGCAGATTTCCTCGATCAAGAAATTGTGCGTGCAGCGGAGATAGCGGATCAGCGTTATGGAAATGAGCGTTGGCTGCACAGGCGGTAGCTACATGTTCCCAAGTGCAGGTCAAATTCGGCGGTGATTAGAAGGATTAAGATGTGTGGGGGGGATTTGATGAGCGTTCTACTTTGACCAGTCAGGGGGTTGATCATCATGTTGACGTCTACGATAACCTTTTTCTCGCAGTGTTAAGCAACCTACGTGCGACTCGCCAGAGGGGGGGTACGTGCGAAACGCGCAAAGCAGCTGTCATGATTTTCGAAATGATTGATCAATTTTGTAGACTTTTGACATCCTCGTTTGACAGATATAGCGTTTCGAACCTACGTTATTTGATCGAGTGTGTCATAACCTTGAGCTTCCGCCATAAATCGCAACCCTTGGTTGGCTAGGGTTAGGTCCATTTTGGTGCGTATGGAGACGCCTAAAGAGACATCGGGTGAAAATAGCCGCTCCCATGGAAGGCGGATTTCTATCACTCCACTCCCATTGGGTTTTCAATGCAAATCGTACTTAAGGTCGCCAAAGGCAGTCATGAAGGTAAAGAGATCAAGGTCTCTACCGAGAAATTTCTGATTGGTAGAAGCGATTCGTGCCAACTCAGGCCAAAGAGCGAGTCAGTAAGTCGAAAGCATTGCATCATCGTTCGGAAAGATAATCGGGTTTTGGTGCAGGATCTGAAAAGCCGAAACGGAACGTTCGTCAACGGAAAGCGTCTTCCCACGGATAAAGCAAAGGTATTGAAACCGGGAGACCTCTTGAAAGTTGCCAGTCTTGAATTCGAAGTTTTGATTGAACCCGGTTTGAATGCTCCCAAGAAACCTGAGATTACCGGTGTAGCTGATGCTGCCGCAAGAGTCGTTGAGTCTGGTTCTGCGGATAGTCGTTTCGAGGATGTAGACGTTGACTCATGGTTGGATGAAGCGGATCAAATTGATCGTGTTAGAAAGCTGGCAGATCCTGATACACGTCAGTTCAATATCGATGCGTTACAGTCGAGCAACGCACCGGATGATCTATCAAACAGTGATTTAAGCGTGAACACTGAGCCATCGGACGACTCTTCCGATGAAAGCGTTGTGGAGAAAGTCAAACGATCCAAAGAGAAGAAAAAGCCTGGTAAGTTACCGGAGAACTTTAAGCAGCAATTAACGGGTAACTCCAGAGACGCGGCGGATAATGCACTAAAGCGTTTCTTTGGTGGTGGCAGTTGAGCGTTTTGCTTCGTCTGAGCGAAGGCTAAGTTTAAAGGACTGGGTCTCCGAACTGGTTCGTATTCTTGTGGTATTTAAGTGCTAATCTTCACTTTGACCTCCAAGAGTTGGTAGAACATTATCTTGCTCGATACGCTCTGGATCATTTTCAGATTCCACGTGCAAAACCTGTCTGTTCGTCGGCAAACATTCTGTTTCTTCATAATAAACTGTAGGCTTAGGCAACCGCCTTCTGGAGCGTGGCACGGATCGAGTGTGGTTCTAACGTACTAGAGTTGCTTTGGGGTTTTTCCATGTACTGCCAACGCTTGCGGGCACGATGGTTTTTCATTGCTTGGTTGTTGATGATTCAATCAAGTGTGACTGCCGAGCAACTCTTTCAGCTACGCAATGGATTGGTTTTGCGTGGATCAAAGGTGGAAGTTGCGTCGCTGAAGGAGGGTTTTGGTGCGGCAGCCGCAGGAGAGTCTCACGTGCGACCGATTTGGTTGATCGATGACGGTCTTCGAAGAATTTATCTACACGGAAAGGGAATGGCAGATGGCGATCCTGTTGACATTGGTGACCTAGAGAGGCCTATGGAGTTATGGCAGCCAACACCGCTGGGTGGCAAGGTAGTGGCTGGATTAGGTAACGCAATTGGGATCTCTCCATTCAATGAGTTTGGACGTCGAGTTTTGACCGTGCGTGGACCGGAGGGTCCCGTTCAGATCATTCAAGGAATCACGGAGTTAAATTCACGATATGCCAAACTTGTTGCTCTCAAGGGTAAGCCTTCCCTCTCTTGGGATATGAGGGTAGCGACGAGTTCCATTGATTCATCAACTCTCGAGAAAATTTTTGATCGACGGATTGATGCTACCGATCTGAATTCTCGGTTAGAAGTCGTTCGGTTCTACATCAATGCGGAGCGCTATGACGATGCCAAGAAGATGCTTCGGCGGATCATCAAAGATTTCCCTGATGAAAAGGATTTGACTCCTCAGCTGGTCACTTTGACGGAGAAGCAGGGTGATCAACTTCTGACGGAAGCTAAAAGCCGTGCTGCTGTTGGTCAGTATCATTTGGCGAAGGGAATTCTTAAGAGTTTTCCGTTGGATGTTGTGGGGCGAATCAAGCGTTTGCAAGTCGAGGATGCTTTGGCAGAGCTGACGGAGCAAGAAAATCAGGCGAATTCTTTGGTTGCAAATTTAAAGCAGCAGATTTCGCAGTTGCCGCCAGCGCAGGCAACTGCACTAGATGGGATTGTCACGGAGATTGAAGCTGGTTTGGGAGCAGATACGCTTTCGCGGATGAGTGATTACATTCGGCTTGGCTTGTCGGATGGCTTGCCGATTGATAGTCGAGTTGCACTTGGGATTGCTGGATGGTTGTTGGGTTCGGGGTCGGGCGAGCAGAATTTGAGCGTGACAATCGCTCTGCTCAAGGTTCGTGAACTCGTTATCAAGTATTTGCAAGAGTCCGACGCTGGCCGAAGGCTTGCGATACTCGAGGAGTTGAAATCACTTGAGGGGGCGCTACCTGAATACATTGATCGAATGCTGCCATTATTGCAGCCGGTTCTTGATTGGGAGGAGTATTCGAAGGACGAAAAAATCGAAGGTATGTATCGCGTTGAGTTTCCAGGTGGTAGCTACGTTATCCAGTTGCCACCGGAGTACAACTCACTTCGAGAGTATCCATGTGTGATTGCTTTGCACGAGTCAAGATCCTCGCCTGATCGTCAAATTGACTGGTGGTGCGGTGAATATCGTGAAGACTTATCGATGCGTCTTGGTCACGCAGCAAGAAATGGATTTATCGTGGTGGCACCTGAGTGGTCAAGGAAAGATCAAGTGCTCTATGAGTACACTCCAAAGGAGCATGAGAGGGTGTTGCGGGCGTTGAGGCATGCCATGAGACGTTGCTCGATCAATTCAGATCAAGTCTTTATTGCCGGTCATGGCGAAGGAGCAACTGCAGCGTGGGACATCTCCCTTGCCCACCCTGATTTGTGGGCGGGAATGGTTTCTATTAGCGGGTCCCCTAGTAAGACCGTTCCTCACTATGAGCCGAATTCTAGATACATGCCCATGTACCTAGTGATGGGTGAGTTGGATCAATCGAAAGCGGATGGAGCAATTATTGATGATTACATGTCATTCAATCATGACGCGATGGTAGTGATGTATCGTGGTAATGGAAGATCCTATTTCTACGACGAGATTCAGCGAATCTTTGAGTGGATGCGATTACCCTCTCACAATCGGCGCAATATTCCTTTGGATATTGAGACAGCAACAATACGAACAGGTGATCAGTTTTTCTGGTGGCTGGAGTTAATTGACTTAAAGGAGGGAGTACCAGTCGATCCAATACTTTGGGAGCAAGCAGAGAGGATCAGGGCCGGCAAAATCTCTGCTTCAATAGGGGTCGATAATCAGATTCGTCTCAAAAGTGGACCCGCAGATCGATTTCGGATTCTGTTGAGGCCACAAGAGGGGATCGATTTGAATCAAGAAGTGGTGGTCCGTTACGGGACTGCATCTCCCAAAAGGTTTTCCTTTGATGGTGAGCTTCAAACAATGTTGGAAGATGTGCGGCAGCGAGCTGATCGTAAGAGAGCGATTTGGATGACAGCAGATATTCCGTGAGGTAACCTTTGGGTTTGCGATCGATTATGCTTTTACTGCTAAATTGATTTGAGTGTACTCACCAGTTTTTAAATAACCGTTTTTCAAACTGCATGCGTGCACAGTCACTGTGAATGATTTCCCGCTGAAGTAGAAGGTGTCAATTGATGCGACGAAGAGATTTCTTAACGGTCCCGACAGTTGTTGCTGGAGTTTCGGCAATCTCAGGAAATTTGCCAGCTGAAAATACAGGCAAACAACATGCACGTAGTAGGGCTCGCCAATCTGTGATGGGATGGTGTTTCAAGCCAATGGAGCCGTTGGAGCTCGCAAAGCATGCTAAGTCCATAGGCTTGGAGGCTATTGAGGGTATTCCTGCATCCTCCTACCCTGAGGTAACTGCATTAGGACTGAAGATTTCACTCGTGGGGAGTCATGGATTTGCAACGGGACCTCTTGATCCAGAGAATCATGCTGAGGTGGAGGCAAAGTTACGGGAAAGTATCGATCTGGCGGTACGTTTCGGCGCCCCGAATGTCATTACCTTTACTGGTATGCAGAAAGCTGGAATCTCAGATGATGCGGCCACTCGCAACTGCATCAAGTGCTGGAAGCGTGTAATTGGCTATGCTGAAGAAAAGAACGTTGGGCTTGTCCTTGAGCATTTAAATAGCAAAGACGATTCACACCCAATGAAAGGACATCCTGGGTATTGGGGTGATGATGTTCATCGATGTGCGGACTTGGTTAAGTCGATGGATTCACCGAACTTCAAGCTCCTGTTTGATGTCTATCATGTGCAGATCATGCACGGCGATTTGATTCGCAATATACAAAAATATCATCCAATCGTGGGTCATTATCACACCGCGGGAAATCCAGGTCGCGGAGAATTAAATGATTCGCAAGAAATTAACTATCCCCCTGTTATTCGTGCCATTCTTGATACGGGATACAACGGATTCATTGCACAGGAATTCATTCCAACGTCTGACAATCCTATAGAGTCTCTTCGTGAAGCGTATGCCGTGTGTGATGTGTAGGCCTTAGTCGCTCATCTCGCCGGTGGACCGATCTGCATGATGTTCCTTGTTTCAATCCGCGAACTCCTTCCCGTTTGATCTAATTCGTCATGCTCGATTAACTTTCATCAAAGCGACCCGCAGCTTTCCAGTTCCCTATACTTCCGTGGTTAATTCTCGAGAAGGAACTAGTTCATGACAGCTGCAACGAGCGACGCATTTCCAACCAATTACCAGGAATTATTGGACTCTGGATGGAAGACGCAGACGGTAAAGGAGGAGATGAAAGCGAATTTGATCTCATTGCTTGAAAGTGGTGAGGATCCTTTCGCTGGAATTGTCGGATATCAAGACACGGTAATTCCTGAAGTGAATCTTGCCGTTCTTGCTGAGCATGACATGCTGTTTCTGGGAGAAAAAGGGCAAGCCAAAAGTCGCATGATGCGTCTCCTTGTCGGACTGCTTGATGAGTGGTTGCCCTACATCGATGACCCGCGTCTGCCGGTTCACGAGGATCCTAGTAAGCCGATAACATCGTTAGGTAAAAGGTTGGTCAGAGAGACACGGCCTGAGGATTTGCCGATTGCTTGGTGGCATCGAGATGAACGCTACGCCGAGCGTTTGGGCCCCGGTACAAAATTTGCTGACATTATCGGTGAAATCGATCCCGCAAAACTCACAAGTGGTGTCAGTTTAGGAGCGGAGGAAGCCTTGGCGTTCGGGCTAATCCCGAGAATGCATCGAGGGATTTTTGCAATGAACGAACTCCCTGAGTTAGACGATCTCGTTCAAGTGGGATTGTTCAACATTCTAGAGGAACGAGATGTCCAGATACGCGGATATCCAATCCAATTCGACTTGGATATTTCAATCCTGTTTTCGGCGAATCCTTCAACCTATAACCGAAGCGGTAAAGTCATTCCTCAACTGAAGGATCGAATTGGCTCTTTAATTAGGACTCATTATCCAAGTGATAGGGACCTCGGAATTGAGATTTTACAGCAAGAGGCATCCGAATCATTGCTTGGTAACTATCCGGTGCAAGTTCCATTATTTATGTACCAAGTTCTAGAGGAGATCACGGTTCAGGCAAGAAAGAGCAAGTTTGTGGATCATGCATCCGGCGTTTCAGCGAGGTTTTCTCTAGCTAATTTTCGAACCATGGTTGCGTCTGCGCGCAGGAGGTCAATCTTGCATCAAGAGCGTCCTGCGGTTCCAAGGATTAGCGATTTGGGTCATTTGTACACAAGTGCAACTGGGAAGCTTGAGCTCGACATGATGGGGACGCATCAGATGAGTGAGAAGCAGGTAATGGATACGGTAATCGCTGAGTCGATTCGACTTGTTTTCGAAGAATATGTGGATCAGCATGGTTTGGAGGCCATAGCTGAGATTTTTAGAAAAGGTTTTCGTGTGGAGGTTGGTGACTTGCTGCCAAGTGCTATCTACGCCGAAAGACTACAGCATGTTCCCAAAGCTTGGGAACTCGCGTTTCAAGTCAACGCCGCAGAAAACGAAGCGGTGAGGGCGAGTTGTGTTGAATTCATTTTGGCCGGTCTATATTGCACGGATAGGATCAGTCGGAGTCAAAGACACGGTAAGATCGAATATGAAATCTGATCGAATTCAAAACCATAAGCCGGGCGGTGTTATCCACTCGTATCAAAAATATGACCCTGTTCAGTTCCCACCGCCCAATCAGCCACCTCCGGATCTCGTAACCCCTGCGTTTGAGCAGGCACTTTGGTACGGACATTTTGATAATCTTACCGACGAAGATCTGGCAAACGCCGTGCGACTTGATCCGAGTCAAATTGCAGGCCTGGGGCCCAGTCTAGAATCACTAAGGGCTCTGCTTGAAGAGCGAAAACGGAAGATCCTAGGTACTTACGAAACTCGGTCGGTGCAAAAGAAAGCTCGTGTCAAATTCAAATCCGCCATCACAAAAGTGAAGGTTCCCAAGACCCAGGAGAAGTTATTTAGGAAGGCAGTAATACAAGAGCAACCCTACCTGATTGAAAGACTCTGGTATCACGCAGGGGATGATCAAGGTGTTCTTGCCAGAGGCTTGCTTCAAGTGATGGAGTCGATGAATCAGAAACATCTGATAGAGCAGCTCAGCAGCGATTATGAGTTTACCGGGCGCGAGTCGTTAAAGATTGATCAAGCAATTGAAGTGAAGGAAGAGTTGGAGAAGATTGATGAATTGCTGAAGCAATTAGATGAGGCACGCGAAACGGCAAAGATCGGGTTGATAGATTTTGAAGCTTTGTCAGAGCTTGCTCCGCCCGAGGAGATGCAGCAGTTGGAGCAGATGCGAAGTCAGATTGAGCGTTTGCTGCAGGAGCAAGCGGAGAAACAAGGATTGGAGCGAGATCGAGCGAACGGTGGCGGTTATCGATTAACGCCTGAGGCGTACAAGATCTTTCAAGGCCGATTGCTAGAGCGACTATTCAGTCAAATGATTCCTTCCAAGCACGGACAACATCCATCGTCTTTGCATGGTGAAGGCGTTATAGAGAAGCAAAAAACGCAGCCTTATGAATATGGGGATAGCTTAACTCATTTGGATCTGACACAAACTGTCATTAATGGCTTGATAAGGCAAGGCGACAGCAGACCATTTGTCTTTCACCCGTCTGATATGGAAGTGCATCAGACACAACACCAGCCTAAATGTGCGACGTGCGTCATTATGGACATGAGTGGTTCCATGCGTTACGACGGGCAATATGTGAACGTGAAGCGAATGGCCCTGGCAATGCAGGGTCTGATACAGAGTGAATATCCGGGCGACTTTCTCCGCTTCATTGAAATGTACACATTCGCGAAACTCTGTAACCCTGGAGAGATTTTGAGCTTAATGCCCAAGCCAGTGACCATCCATGATCCCTGGGTTCAATTGTGGGCTGACATGAGCGATCCGGAAATAAGCGAGCATCAGATACATCCGCATTTCACAAATATCCAGCATTCATTACAGCTCGCCCGCCGTCATTTAATGAATTGTGATACACCAAACAAACAGGTTGTGCTGATTACAGATGGGTTACCGACCGCCCACTTCGAAGAGGAAAAGTTATTCATGCTTTATCCTCCGGATCCAAGAACTGAGTTAGCAACGATGAGAGAGGCGGCTCAGTTGAAAAAAGAAGGAATCACAATCAATATCTTTCTTGTTCCTAGTTGGTCACAGAATCACGAAGATATTCAATTTGCTCAAAGGCTGGCAAAGAGTACCGGCGGCCGTGTGGTCTTCACCAGTGGTAATGACCTAGATCGTTTCGTTCTGTGGGACTACGTTAACCATCGTCGTGAGATCATTAATTGAAACTCCATGAGAGTCCATTTTGATTTTGCTTTAGTCTGGCATTGCAAAGGGTCATGAAGCAAAGAGGTCTTATGGGTCGCATGTCTCAGTTTCTTGTTTCGTTCGGTAGTAGGTCACTTTCTAACAGGTGGCAGTAGGAGTCGTACCGTCTTGCATCAATTTTTCCGTCGGCCACTGCGTCCTTTACAGCGCATTGATCTTCGTTGAGGTGGAGGCAGTCTGTGTACTTACAGCCATTAACAAACGGTCTGAGGTCGGGCATCAACCCAGCAACCTCATTGGCATGAATATCCCAAAGTTGGAATTGGCGTATGCCAGGGGTGTCAAACACTGCTCCTCCCGAATCCAGCGGTATTAACTTAGCTGCTGTGGTTGTGTGTCGACCCTTTTCATTGTCTTCGCTGACTGAAGCAACCGCTAACCCAAGGCCGGGTTGTATCGCATTTAAGAGGCTGCTCTTACCTACCCCACTCTGCCCTGCCAGAGCTGTCTGTTTACCTGAGAGCAGGCTCCTCAGGTAAGAAATGTTTAGTTGTTCTTCAGCCGAGGTGTGAAGAACACGGTAGCCCAGAGATGCATATGCTCCGGTGATTTGCTGAAAGTTAATCGGGTCGACCAGATCAACTTTATTCATCACCACAACGGGCTTTACTCCGCAGTACTCTGCAGTCAGCAAGAAACGGTCAATCAATGCAGGTTTCATGGCTGGTTCAGCAACACTTGCAATGATCAGCAGGTAGTCGACATTTGATACAAGGATGTGCTGTTGCCCGCGACTAGTTCGGCTGATGACACCGCTTCTCGCTTCGACACTTTCAATCATGCCATCCTTGAGTGATGCAGCACGGAGTCGCACTCGATCACCAGCAACCACAGCACTGCGCTGATCAATATTGAGCGACTTCAGTACTTGACGTAACGCGCACTCGTACATTTGGCCATCGTCTCCGAGTACTCGGCTCTTCAGCCCATGAACACTGATGACGCGACCTCTAATGAGTTTCTCGGAAGAAGAGACGGTGTCTCCATCATTAGATTCAATGAACGTTCGCTTTCGAGTAAGTTCACCTTTGCCACTAACTCGCTCCCCACGGCTAGCATCGGCTAGCGTTTCGCGGTTACCCGTGTGGAAGTCCCTTGTTAAGTCACTCTGTCGCACTCGATCTTGGTGCTTTTTTTTAAAACTTGTTCGCTGCTTCTGACGTTTCTTCTTGGCCATTAGAGATCGCGTTAGAAGAGCGAGTTTATTCGGCTTGGTGAAAATTTGACAACGAAAATACTCCTACCATAACTTAGCCGTTGCGATCTTCAGTGGACTCTTCGTCTGCAGATGACGGCTCGTCTGAATCATTGGAGTCGTTCTCGTCGTCCTGGGAAGGAGGGTTTAGCCTTGATTGAATTGATGGACCGATTAAGTCTGTCAATTCTCTCTCACCGAGCTCTTCATGCTCCAGTAAAGCTTTGGTGATTTTTTCGAGTTCGACTCGATGTTCCCGTAAGAGTTGTTCAGATTTTTGATCAGCTTCTAGGAGGATTCTTGCGACTTCCTCGTCGATAAGTTCTTGGGTGTGTTCGCTGAATTGTCGAGACTGATGTATCTCTCTTCCCAAAAACGGGTCTTCGTCGCTCGTTTTGTAGCTTACTGGACCGATTTTGGGGCTCATTCCCCAGTGGGTAACCATTTTCCGAGCGATGCTGGTTGCACGTTCGAGATCGTTTTCTGCGCCTGCGCAAGTTTCGTTATAAATAATCTTCTCTGCCGCACGCCCTCCCAACAATACAATGAGTTGGTGGTCAAGCTCTTTGCGGCTAATGCTTAGCCGATCCTCGTTAGGGACATATTGCGTCACTCCCAGAGCTCGCCCTCGAGGGATAATCGTCACCTTGTGTACCGTATGCGCGCCGTCGAGATGCCACGCCGTGAGAGTGTGTCCGGCTTCATGGTACGCCGTCTTTTCTTTCTCGCTGTCCTGCAGGACTTCTTCTCGTTTGGCACCCATGAGGATCTTGTCGCGAGCGTAATCAAAATCACTCATCCCAACAATTTTCTTGTTTTGTCTTGCAGCCCATAGAGCCGCCTCATTGACCATGTTTCGGATATCGGCTCCCGTGAGTCCAACGGTTCCTGCGGCAAGACGACGAAGTTCTACGTCTTCTGCCAACGGGACATCGCGAACGTGTACTTTAAAGATTGCTTCCCGGCCTTTCATGGTAGGGCGTCCCACTGTGATATGGCGATCAAAGCGACCGGGACGTAATAGTGCAGGATCAAGCACGTCAGGTCGATTGGTTGCGGCCACAACAATCACTGCCTGGTTAGCGGCAAAGCCATCCATTTCTCCAAGAATCTGGTTAAGTGTTTGTTCACGTTCATCATGGCCGCCACCTAGTCCGGCTCCACGTTGGCGACCAACAGCATCGATCTCATCGATGAAAATGATTGCCGGGCTGCTGTCCTTGGCCGTCTTGAAGAGGTCTCGTACGCGACTTGCACCAACCCCCACAAACATTTGAATGAATTCGCTACCATTCACCGAGAAAAATGGTACTCCGGCTTCTCCTGCTACAGCCCGCGCAAGCAGTGTCTTTCCTGTTCCGGGAGGTCCATTAAGAAGCACACCTTTGGGGACACGACCGCCAAGTTTTTGAAATTTATCTGGCGTCTTGAGGAATTCAACAATTTCTTCTAGGTCCGCTTTGACCCCTTCGAGCCCTGCAACGTCCTTGAAGGTAACCATTTTTTCGCTTGCTTCAAATCTCTTTGCCGGACTCTTACTGAAACCCGACAGGAAGCCGCCACCCATGATGTCGCTTCGCGTTCGACGAAGCATGGTGAATAGGAAAAACAAAATCACCAGCGGTAGTCCCACCAAGGCGATGAAATAAATCACCTGCTGGGTGTTGTCTGGCTCGAGGTAGTTGTATTGAACCTTTTGTTGTTTGAGTTGCGATTCAAGCTGTGTTACCCAACCGGCGTCGGTAGGTCGATTAAAAACGAATTTCTCGTCATACTGCGTCGATTCGTTGTCTGCGGTTTTACTGTTGCGGGAAAGCTCTGTTGAATCAGGTTTGGCAGATTCTGGAATATCCGGTCGGCTGACAAATTTCCCGTAAACTCTTCGCTCGGAAATCCCTACTTCTTCAATATTCCCTTTTTCGAGTTCACCCTGAAAAAAGCTCGCAGTAATTAACGATCGCTCTTCCCCTTGGTTGTAGAAGAGCAAGACGGCGAGCGCAGCAATGAGGATCGCGATAAATAGCGAGTTGTTACCGCGGCGATTCTCTTGCTGCTCAGGTGAACTTGAGTCGCGTTGATCGGTCTTCTTTTCCATTTCTTGCCTTTTTGGCGATATCAATACCTAGCAGTTCCGGCTCACGCGGGCATGACGCTGATATTTGGGTCACTGACTGGCCGGATGACTCCTTTTCCGACTGTATTGTAGTGGGTAACAAGTGAGATGACTAACCGACTCGATCCAAGCTTTTTACGATTTGAACCAACCATTTCGATTCTGCTTCGACCGCTCGGTTTATTCTGCAAAAGCTTAAATTCACGTGGAATTGCGTGTTTTTTTTGGTGTAACCCGATAACATCCGGGTGCTTTGTGGTTCGATTCCCAGTCGGTTTTGCACACTCTTCGCAGTTTACCGCGAAAGCCACATAGATTTCACGCCGATGAGGATACGATCTGAGCTGAAATTAGCGAGCTGCCTAAGAATTGGTGATCTGGGTGACTGGGTTAGTTGACGATTTCGAGCTTCAGTCTTTCCCCCTGATCTCATGATCACCCTGATCAAGATGTGCTACGGCCTGCTGAAGATGCTTCTCTAATTCTTTCTTGGTGATTCTCCGAATCAGAAGGATTTCCTCATGTGTAAACCCCTGCTCTAGGAGTCGATGGCTCCAGTACGCATCAGAACCCACCCAAACACGATCACAACGAGAATCCTCGTGCGTGGGGTGATCTTCCTTAGCGGCGATCCTGATTTGTTCGGGAAAATTTATCGCGTCATTCCCGTTGGTGTTTGTATTTTGAACGACCTTTTTTTCCTGCAGATCCTCAGGTCTTGTGTCTATGACCTGTTCACGTGTGCATCGAATTAGCTCAATGATGTCTTGGCCAAATTGTTGTGAGTTAGATTCACCAATTCCCTTGATCATTTTAAGGGCATCCATGTTTTCGGGTTGCGATATCGCGATCCTCTCGAGTGTTGCGTTAGTGAGGACTTTAAATGCGGGAAGTCCGAGAGCCGCCGAGGTTTTTCTCCTCCATCTTTTTAATGTTGCGGTCGTCTCTTCAATGAACGGTTGATTGGGTTCGCCCGTGGATTGGGTTTCTCCCGCCACAATCCGATCGCACGCTAAATCTTCATTCTCAATATTTGTAGCCGATGGGGAAGACTCTTCGATGGATTCTACACTTTTGGTTGCATGGATCAGCTTACTTGCAAGTTCCTTAGTTAAGTGAAATCCGTCCGGCATCGGACTTCTACCATGCATGATTTCGCGTCCAATCTCTGTCATGTGAATGGTGGGACGACGTTGCTCGATCTCCTGCTGTACGACTAATCCAAATTCACTCAAACGATCCATGATCATGGCGACTTCAGCTTGTTTCATGGCAGACAGCAATCCGTAGGTGCTCAGTTGGTTGAGTCTCCATTGGGATAATCTCTTGCTCTTGGATCCGCAAAGCATTTGCGCTACCAAGTTTTTTCCGAAACGACCATGCATGCGAGTCACCCCACTCATGACAATCTGAAGGCCGCGAGTTAGGTAAAGTTGTTCTTGATTGTTCAGGTTGAGGGTGGTAACGGGGTGCTTTCGATTCTCACTTTGCGAGTTGGGGTGGCAGCGATCGCAGTTCCCGCAGTCCCTTGGATTGGTTTCACCGAAGTAATTCAAGATGACCTGCTGTCGGCATTTTGGATTTCTGGCAAAGTGTATGACGGATTCAAGCTTTTCATATTCAGCTGACTTCCTGACATTCAGTTGAGCGAAGTCAATACTTAGTTCCTTGAATTTGCGATTGCGATCTAGGAAATGGATGCCTCTTCCTCGGAAGGGAGGAACGTAATCGAATGCTTTCAGCTTACAGAGTTCCTTCAAGGCACGATTCACCTGTTGTTTTTCTACCTCAGCAATTTTTGCCAGCCATTTAGGCGTCGTGTAAACATCCTCGCCGCGTCGGTTACCAACAACATTTTCAACAGCCTGCAGGACTTTACGTCGAACCTTCGCTTCGACCGGAACGAAATCTAGTAGCGTCGGGGCATCTGAATCAATTCGAATTACTGCTTGATTTGAGTTGCTATCTAGTCGCTTCAAGACACCTGTTTTTGCGAGTAATTGTTCCGCGGTGCTGATCGCTTCGCTGCTATCCTTCGTGCCAATCAATTCACGGACTTCCTCGAGAGTCAATTCAATGGGGTCTTCATCTCGTGAAAGCAGGAAGTTGTAAACCTGTTCGACTGTATCTTGTGATGGATAACGAGTTTCGATGAAAAACTCTTGGACATAGCGATCGCTGTAAGAAAACAGCAGGAGACACTCGCTCGGTTTTCCATCCCGCCCTGCCCTGCCCGCCTCTTGGTAGTACGCCTCGAGGCTGCCGGGGATATTGTAGTGGACGACAAATCGAATGTCTGATTTGTCGATTCCCATACCAAAAGCATTTGTCGCTACGATGGCAGATAGATCGCCACTCATGAAGCGTTCTTGCGTTTCTTTCCGCAGAGTGGGATCCAAGCCTGCATGGTAGACGCCAATTGGTTGGTCTGTGGCCGCCTTGATCGATTCAGCAATCTCTTCGCAGCGTTTGCGAGTTGCGGCATAAATGATACCTGATCCGCTCTGCTGACTGAGGTATTGATGCAGTGCGTCAGCTTTTTCTTTATCCGAATTGCAATGTTTGACGCAAAACCGGAGATTGTCTCGACTGAAGCCCGTGACGAAGATCTGTGGATCATTGAGATCGAGGAGTTTGGAAATGTCATCCCTGACAGCAGGCGTTGCTGTTGCGGTCAAAGCGATCGTTTGAACCTGATTCAAGTAGCGGCTGCGAAAATGACCAAGTCTCGCGTAATCGGGTCGGAAGTCATGACCCCATTCACTTACGCAGTGTGCTTCATCCACCGCCAAAAGATCAATCTTGCAACGATTGATGGAGTCGATAAATCGACCGTTCCGTAGTCGCTCAGGTGCAATGTACACCAAGTCCAGTTCATTTGTCTCCATGCGTCTCATTACACTGTTCTGTTCAGCGAGTGTAAGGCTGCTGTTAATCAATTCAGCTTTGATCCCCAGTCGTTGAAGGTTATCAACCTGATCTTTCATCAAGGCAATTAATGGAGAAACGACGATGCTCAAACCTGGCCGCATGAGGCTTGGGAGTTGGTAGCACAGGCTCTTGCCTCCGCCGGTAGGCATGACACACATCACGTCATTGCCTTGGAGTACCGCGTCGACTACTTCTCGTTGACCCGCTCGAAATTCTTTGAGACCCAGAAGGGGCAAGAAAGAGTCGGGGGCTGCCGTGTCAGCCATGAAAATTCAATCCAGTAAGTCTAGTGTGTTACCGGCCGGTACTTGGTCCGATCGGATCATCAGTTTGATACAATCGAAAGTATAGGCAGTATGTTGCTTCCACCAAGGTCATACTGGGGGAAGATGTCTGCGGCCGTGAAAAGTTCGTAATGATAAGAAAGCAATGAGAGCCATATCCTTACAAGATTCCGAAGTTACCTTTCGAGACTCGGCGGAAGAACCGATTAGACGTGCGGGGGAGGTGCTCGTTGATGTAAGTCTTGCTGGGATCTGTGAAACGGATCTGCAATTATGTAAAGGATACATGGGTTTTTCAGGGATTCTTGGTCATGAGTTCGTTGGCGTCGCGCGAGACGGTCTTTATGCCGGTCAACGTGTTGTAGGTGAAATCAATTGCGTTTGCGAACGATGTAAGTGGTGTGTCAACGGATTGGGCAATCACTGTCCAGAGAGAACGGTTCTTGGAATTCTTAACCGCGACGGGGCATTTGCCGAGACCCTTTTGATTCCGGAACGCAATCTGCATCGAGTGCCTGACTCGGTTGGCAATGATCAGGCTGTGTTTACAGAGCCTTTGGCAGCGGCGCTTCAGATTTCAAAACAGGTCGATCTGGCCGGTAAGCGGGTTGCTGTTTTGGGTGATGGACGGCTCGGAATTCTTTGTGCTCAAGCAACTAGGCTTGCAACGGAATCAGTTGTGGCTGTTGGCAAGCACCCTGAGAAGCTCGCGAGGTTTCAACGCCTAGGAATTGAAAATGTCTTGCTGGAGAGTCTCGATCAACAGGCTTCATTCGATGTTGTAGTTGACTGCACTGGATCGCCGACAGGGTTGCAGGTCGCATGTCGCTTGGTGAAGCCACGTGGTGTATTGGTTTTGAAAACAACGGTAGCTGGCGAGCACAGAATGTCACTAGCTTCTTTGGTGATCAATGAGGTCACCGTCGTTGGTTCTCGTTGTGGACCATTTGGAGAAGCCCTCTCCGCATTAGAAGCCGACGCAATCGATTTGAGCGGGATGGTGAGCCATCGTTTCGCAATCGAGCACGGAGTTGAAGCGATGCGGATTGCTGGACTCCCAGAGAGTTTTAAAGTTTTAATTGATCCACAATTGTAAGAATACAGTGGTGCGACGCCCTGTCATTGCTTGAGCCTCGCTAAGAGTTCACTGACTGTAGTTGTTGAATCACTCTTTGGACAATTTTTTCGATTGTGTCATGCGGCATGGGGTTTGCATCACTCACGTCCGTAAACTGTGAGACCAAGGCATCAATTTCTCTTTGCGTTCGAGCTACCAATGCTCGCTGTTGTTCAGATAGGGGGACTCGTCCCGTGCCCAGATCCCAACCTCGAGATCTCGCACCCGCTCGAAAGCCTTCAGGAAATTCACCGAGAGAGATCATCGCATCGAACAGAGGGATTAGTTGGTACTGCAATCGCATCGCTTCTTCGATTGAGCCATCAGTCACATTTTTATAGATCGCTCTGGTCAACTCTGGGACGACACCGCTAGTTGCATTGGTGCCGCCATCGGCGCCGGCTAGAAGCATCGGGGCTAGAGAGGCATCCCAGCCAGTGAGAAAGGTGAAGTCATCTCGCATCGGACGAATAGCGGAGATCATTCGCATCATATTGGGCAGGTCACCACTGCTGTCTTTGATTCCGACAACACGCGGGAATTCTGCCGCGAGGCGTATGACTGTATCCACGTCGATCGGTGATGCAAAAAGGGGAATGTTATAGAGTGTGACGTCGACTTCAACATTTTCTGCTATCTCGCGAAAGTAAGCATACACACCTTCGCTGCTGAGCCGATAATAGAACGGCGCGACAATCGCAACCGCTCGAACCCCAAGTTCGCCATAAGCGTCACACGCTTCAATGGTTGCTTTAACATTTGCCTCGGCCGCGCCCGCTAGAACAGGCACTCGTCCAGCGGTTTGATCAACAACAATACGAACAATTTGTCGTCTTTCCTCCGCGGTAAATCTCACGAACTCTCCGGTGCTGCCGTTCGGGTACAGGCCATCGACACCACGCTCGATTAACCAATCGACGTAGCCTCGTAGCTTTTGCTCGTCGACCCGACCATGCGCATCAACTGGGGTGATGTTGGGCGTGAGGATTCCCGTGATTCTTTCTGCCATGCTGGTGCGTACGTAGGTTGAATTTTGGAATAAGAGGACTGACAGGGAACCGTAGCTTTCGCTCTATTGGACCGAGTGGACTGACTGTTGCTTTGTTCAATAGTTTTTTGATTGCGATTGAATTTGATGATTGTGTCAATTATGACTGAGTCCCTGTGGGTCATGGCTTATCAAGGTCCATGTTCCGTTCATGTCTCTGTTCAATTCACTGCCAAGGTGTTCTCCCGCCGCGTTGTAAGTGGAATTGCAGGCGGCGGATTAGCTGTTGCAAATCTTTGGGGCGTTTGTTCGCTAAGTCATTTTCTTCATAGGGATCTTGTTCTAGGTCAAATAGTTCAAAAGAGTTGGTTGGGAGGTTGTGCACCAATTTGAGGTTTCCTCGCATTACTGCCTCGATAGACAAGCCTGCATATCGTGGGCCTCCTTCTCTTCTCACGAAATACAGCTCTCGGTTATGCCACTTGTGGTCGGGGTCCTCTAGTAGTGGAGTTAGTGACATGCCGTCGATTCGAGCATCATTTTTAAGACCGAGGATTTCCATGATGGTCGGGTAAAAATCCGCTGTGACGCACACAGTGTTAGTGCGTGTGTTGGCACGCGTAACTCCGGGTACCTTGATACATCCTGGAATGCGTAGTCCACCCTCGTACATTGATTGCTTACCATCGCGAAGCTTCCCATTGTTCGCGCCCACATTCAATTGACCGCCGTTGTCGCTTGTGAAGATGATGATCGTATCTCGGGTAGTTCGATCATGGCGTACCGAGCTAAGGACTTCACCGATGCCATGATCCATGTGCTCAATTAAAGCAACCAGTTTCGATCTTGGTTCGGGAAGGTTTGGTTCCCGCTTTTGAACCTTTTCAAGCCATGCTTGTGGGGGTTGGATGGGTGTGTGGGGAGCATTGTAGGCGAGGTACAAGAACCAAGGTTGATCTCTGTTTTTTTCGTTTTGTTGTTCGATCCAGTCCGTAGCCCACTTGGAGAATAGGTCAGTCGCATGTCCACTCGGATTGATTTCTTTACGGTCGATGAACATGTAGTTGTTTCCGTGGCGAAGATGGTTGAAGTAGTCATCCATCATGTCTCCGAGAAAGCCATGGAATCGATCGAATCCATGGCTCATAGGGTGGTCGTCAGGCGTGAGACCAAGGTGCCATTTTCCAATCGCTTTGGTTAGGTATCCCGCTTCAGATAGCCGTTCTGGTAGTGTTTGGGTGAGCGGAGAGAAATTTCCCCAACTGTTTTCTGCGTGAGTGCGGATCACTCCGGGTACGCCGACTCGATCAGGATAACAACCCGTGATGATCGAAGCTCTGGTCGGTGAACACACGGGACAATTCGCGTACAGACGATCGAGACGCAGTGATTGTTCAAACAAGCGGTCTAGGTTTGGCGTGACAAGATCCTTGCTGCCCAAGCAACCTAAGTCCGCAAAGCCTAGGTCATCCACAACGATCAGTAAAATGTTGGGTTTTTCAGCGTTCTGATTCGGGTTGATTGCCCAAGAAGCAGATGATACCGCGAGTGGAACGACAGCTAGTATCAATTGAGACAACGAAATGTAAGTCATTCGGTAGCCGTTTATTCTTCTCTTGCAGTTCATTTGGGTGCAGGTTTTTTTAATGGTTAATGTTGAAGCGTGGGGCATGCCGGCAAGATAAGATTTCGCGGCATATGAGAAAAATGGTTGGTTCGCCCTAGACTCAGTGTCCAATAGCAAGTGATCTTCTGACCGTTCGAAGCGTATTAATTGACCTTTTGTAGGAGGTGAACTACCATTCTTGGAGACGGTTAGCTTACCTCGTTAAGTCGGTGTGATGGTGCCGTGCTCCGTCTAACCTATCACGAGTTGTTGTTTTTAACGCCACAGTGAACAGACGCGAGTGTGATAGATGTCTGCCGAAGAAGTCAACGCATCGGGCAACCGCGAAGATCGGCCGAATAATGGTGAATCGCCGACGACTCGTCCAACTGATGCTGCATCCACCTCGGAACAGCCCTCCGACATATTGGTTTCAGAGAGTGCGATCACTCAAGCTAAAACATTGGTTAGGGGCTCTTCACGGGGCTCGCGGGAAATCACGGAATACACTCCTAGGCAAGGCTCTCCTGCCTCCATTGCTAAAGTTCTGCTTGGCCAACGTCTCAATCATTTTTACCTTGAGAAGTTGATTGGTGGCGGCGGTATGGGGGCGGTTTTCCGGGCGCGGGACGAGCAATTAGATCGAACAGTCGCCGTCAAGGTCATTCCGTTCGTCGCAAATGATCCAGACTTGCGTCGAAGGTTTCGAAATGAAGCACAAAGTGCGGCTAAGTTAGATCACCCAAAAATCGCAAGGGTTTTTGATGTAGGAAGCCAAGGTGACTGGCATTACATCGTTTTTGAGTACATCAGTGGGATCAATATACGTGACCTTGTTTTACGGCAAGGTGTCTTAACCATTGACGAAGCTGTGTTCTATACCTGTCAACTCGCCGAAGCGATTCAGCACGCTTCTGATCGAGGTATTGTGCACCGTGATATTAAACCTTCGAACATTTTGATGGTTACTGACGAGGGTGTTCGTTTGGTCGATATGGGATTGGCGCGGTCTGCGAGTCTCGATCTAAGCGAGGACATGACTGCTAGTGGGGTCACTTTAGGCACCTTTGATTACATCTCCCCAGAGCAGGCTAAAGATCCGCGTGACGCCGATCTGCGCAGCGACTTGTATTCGCTTGGTTGCACGCTGTACTTCATGTTGACCGGCACGCCCCCGTTTCCTGGTGGCACGATGTTGCAGAAATTACTTAGTCACGGCAATACACCACCACCTGATATTCAAAGTGCCAGACCTGATGTAAGCGATAGCTTGAAGGTCGTTATTGAAAAGATGTTGGCAAAGCGTCCTGTTGATCGCTATCAGACAGCACATGATTTAATTGCGGATCTTCAAGAGGTAGCTAGGCGAGATGATCTGACTAAGACAATCACATTAAGTCCATCGCTCGTCATCCAATCAAAGTCTCGGCTAATCGCAATTGAGAGGCATTTGCCTTGGATGGCTGCAACGCTACTCATGTTGGTTGTTGCCGGATGGCTTCAGTTGCAATCGTATGCTTACCGAACGAATGTCAGGACACCGGGTGTGGACTCTGCCGCCGGTGAGACAGACACGCTTCCAAACGGTACGATATCTTCGCAAGTACGGGCTGCTGAAGCGGCAGGGGAGATTGATGGCGCTGCGATTTCAATTCAGTCGACGGGAGCTGATCAGCTTCGACTAGACTTGACGGGTAGCACTTCTTCGGAACTGGAGCTTGAAGTTGATCAAGATCGTCGTTCCGCGTTATCGATGACATCGGAAATTCAGACTGGCACGAGTGCAAGTGTGATCAATCCAGTTGACATCGCTGATTCAGTTGAAGGCCAAGCGGCTGATCTTCTGATTGAATCGCAAACTGGTGTCGCACAAGGCCAAGCAGAATTGGACATGAGTCCGCAGGGAGAAGATCTATCGGGTGGCGTTCTAGAGTCTGATGTCACGGTGATTCGCGTGGTCGAGGATTTAGAGAGTTCGCAGCAAAATAAAAGTTCGGAGGTGATTTTCACTGATAGCTTTGCGAGTGCTCTGGAGACCGCGAGGAAGTACCCCGCAACAAGTCGAATCGAGCTAGCGGTTCCCGTGGTTGTCTGCACTGATCCGATCTCGCTCGAATCCGATGACCTGTTAATTACCTCGACGGTGGGTGGAACCGCGATTGTTTTTCAGTCGAAAGATAGCCTGTTGATGGCTAGATCGAGGATGTTCAAGATTGGAATGCATCCTGTGGTTTTTGAGGATTTGCACTTCATCTGGGATGTCGCAGAAGATGACTTAGATGGCGGATGTTTGTTTCAGCTGAATCCGAATGAATTGGTTCGGTTCACGGACTGTTCCATCACGGTTCGCAACTCAGGTATGGTTGATGAGATTCATGCGTTTGAGATCGTTACTGACCCAGGCGCTGTCAATCGGACGAATGGTGGGTCTCAAGATAAATTGCCATTGGTTTGGTTGGAGATGAATAATGTCATCGTGCGTGGCCAGATGACCATGCTCCACATGGATTTCGCAACCCGCTTGTGGCTTGATTGGGATAACGGACTGTTGGCGGTGACTGACCGGATGATTGATACTGCCGGAGCTTTGTATGCTCCCGAGCGGGGCAGCGATCCCGTTCGGATGAAATTATGGCGAGTTACCTCACACACTCCCAGCGGGATTTTCTTGATGCGGGTGGGTGTGAGCGGTGCGTATCCGATTGAGGTTGATCGATTAGCTCACGAGTGTGTTTTCTGGGTTGATCCTGGAGTTCCCCATTACGATTTGCGGGGTATGCCAAGTGTCGCTGTGGGGACGCTCCTTAAGTTGCAGGGTGCGTCCAATATTTATCTTACTGACGCGGCGCAATCAGATCCGATGCTGCGGTTGATGACTCCAATAGATGATCGCCGAGTTGTCTTAATGGAGGAGGTTGCAAAACGAGAAATCTCTTGGGCTGCCGACAAATCCCCCAAATGGTCGGTAAGTTGGGCTTTTGACGGCTTGGAGAAAATTCCCTTCGACCGACGCTTGCCGATTCACTATCGTCAGTCAGTAGAGAACCCGTTGGGATTTGACGAGCAGGCCCTCCCTCTCTTGCCTGAAAGATTGGAATTTGAGGGCAATGCAGTGCGAGCAGCATTGTCAAATTGAGCAATTCCCTAACAATAACAATCAGTGGTTTGACTTTTTATCTCTGGTGAGACTTAATTAGACAGACTGAGTCGCATATTTTAATTACTGACACCTGCCCCCTTGGTTTCGGACGCAGTTGTATGCCGACTGTGTTTCCCGCCTTCAGCCGAGTGGATAACCTAAATTTGGAGTGTTTGAATGAAACGTTTTGTCGTGTTTGTGGGATGTTTGATGTGTTTGGCCAGCCCAACTTTGGCTAACAGTACGTTTAGCAAGTTTTGGAAGGCTGAGTTCGCAGGTGCCGACGCAGACGAAGGCTTCCAAAAAGCTGTTAAGACTCAGGGATGTTACATTTGTCACATCAACGGTGAAGATAAAAAGAAGGTTCGCAACGAGTACGGCGAAGCAATTCATAAGTATTTGGATGCAGAAGACTTTCCTCGTGATTACGTGAAAGAAAATCCTGAAGAGGCGAAGGCTAAAATTCTTGCTGGATTTAAAAAAGCTGGAGAGCATAAAAGCAAGGACGGTAAGACCTTTGCTGAAAAAATTAAGAACAACGAGATTCCAGCGACTAATTCCGGTAAGGAATGAGAGAGTCTCGTGAGATTCAATCGATTTACCGCCCGCTGTTTTAACAGTTGGGCGGTTTTTTATTGCGATGGCTCTCTGTTTTTAGTCAATTGAACTCTCGGGCGTTCGCTTGCTCAATGTCCGTTTAAGCCGTGAGTGAAACCGTAGCATGTTTATCGCAACGAATAGAAAGCGAGTATTTATGAACTGTTTGAAGTTGATGGTTATTGCCGTTTGTGTATCTACTTTTTCCTGCGGAAATTCTTCCGCTGAAGATCATGATGAATTCATAACGTTATTCAACGGTAAGGACTTAGCTGGATGGAAGGCTGCAGAGGAGAATCCGGAGAGCTGGAAAGTCGTTGAGGGAATGCTAGTTTGCGACGGGCCTCGCTGTCATCTTTTTTACGATGGCGATGCCGCTCCATTTAAGGACTTTCACTTCATTGCGGAAGTGAAGACTACACCCGGGAGCAATGCGGGCATCTATTTTCATACCAAGTATCAGGCAACCGGTTGGCCCAAGTTTGGCTACGAGTGCCAAGTCAATGTTACCCATACCGATCCCAAGAAAACCAGCAGTCTCTATGCTGTGGATAATGTTGCCGATCCAGGGGTCAAGGATAACGAGTGGTATACGCAAGAGATTATCGTTCGTGGTCGGCGGATCGAGTTGAAAGTCAATGGAAAGACTCTTGTGGATTACACCGAGCCAGAAAACAAGAAACCGGAGAGTGAGCAGTTTGAACGCCGACTTGATGTTGGGACGTTTGCTCTACAAGCGCACGATCCTGAGAGCAAAGTTTACTTCAGAAATCTTCGCGTGAGGAAGCTTGCGCCTTAGTCTGATGCTGCGAAGATTGGATTTCAACGAATGAGGTGTGGGAAACGTTGGCAGTGAATGCTTGCTACTGCGAAGCGACTCACCCTCATCTTGCGGTGATGCGAAAGTAGGCTGTCGAAGAACGCCTTAAACAGTCTTCAATTCTTGACCCGCTGAAAGAAAAATAACCATAGGCACTCGAGTGTTGCAGGACGCCCAGTGCAAAGTTAATTCCCCACGAGACCATCAAAAAGCATTTCAAGTGCTGGGTTAGTTGCCTTGCTGACCATCACCCTATCACCTGCCTGCAATGCGTAGTCACTTGATGGCTGGATGTTATCACGGCTTCTTCCCATTTTGATTTCCATCGGAACGCCGCTGATTGAGTCACTTGATGCTCGATAGAGTGTTGCTTCAATGTGACCTAATTTTTTCATCACACCGGTTTGGGTAAGTAGTTCGCTCACGTAAACAGCTCGTCCGCCTTCTGGGAGAGGTAAGACGCGAGCAGGATTCTCATCGTCGAGCACCTGAAGAACGACAGCATTTTCCAGCTTTGCTCTTTTAACGGCGTAATAAACTTTCTCGTTCATGGACACATCCGCGAGCGTGGATGCATCACCTCGCCGTGTGTATTGGTTGGAGTTGTCAGGGCCAAAAGGGGTATTGCCTAGGTGCAGCGGGGCGCAGCCTTGTGACATTACCAAGAGGCTGGAGCATGCGAGCCCAAGCAAAATAGAATGACGGAACTTCAATGTTGTCTGTTGTGATCGGAGAACTGAATTCATCATATCTTCGCCGCTTGGCCAGCTACCAGTGATTTATGCGGGTGAGTTAAACCTTAACGATTATCGGGGTGCGGGAGGCATTCCTTGAGACGATCCTTCCGGAACCCATAGATTCGCCGCTAGAGCAATTCTTATTTGTTTGGAAGCTTTGGCTTTTTGCTGCCCATCGGTGAACCCGAGTCAATTCTCGTGACGCCTAATCGGAGGGTTCTTGGATTACTCTGAAGAGTGGTTTCTCTTGATGTGGTATCAGTGATCGTTGATGTCTGGTTTGATTTTCCGTACTGAGGTTTTTTCGTTGAGAATTCCTGCTTCACGAAGTCCCATTCCCCCGCTATACTTCGCGGCCTTCTAATCAATCGATTTTTTGACTCAGACGTTCAATCGAGAATACTGATGGCTCGGCAATGTGAAGCTTGCGGCAAGAAAGTCCAAATGGGCAATCGCGTCGAAACCCGCGGTAAAGCCAAATACTTGGGTGGTGTTGGTACGAAAATCACTGGGATAACCCGAAGAAAGTTCGTGCCAAATCTGCAGAAGGTACATGTCACTCTTCCTAGCGGTCAAAATACGAGCATGAGAGTGTGCACCCAATGCATTCGTAGCGGTGTGGTTCGAAAAACCGTGAAAACAAAGCCTTTTGATGTTAGTGGCGCCAAAAACTGATTCGATCATTCTCTCTGATCAGGAGGTTCGAAAGCTTGCCTATCTTGCCAGGTTGGATTTAACCCAGCAAGAATTGGATGAGGTTCGTCCACAACTGGGGCAGATTCTGGAGTTCATCAAGACGCTCTCCGAATTGAACACGGAGGGCATCGAGCCTATGACAACCGCGCTCGACGTTGATAACCGTTGGCGTCAAGATTGTTGCGATTCAAGTCTTTCTTGCGACGAGGCTCTCTCAAATGCTCCGTCCGCCGACGATGAGTGTTTCCTCGTGCCCGCTGTTCTCGGTCCCGCCGCGGCTAAGCAGTCTTAAGAGAAAGATTTCATCTTGCCTCACTGACTCATGGATATCGGTGCAACTTCTCTGATCGCCTCATCGATCTTGTTTTAGAGTGAAAAAATAGTCGACAATCGAAACTGAGTCAGTTTCATATGGTTGTAGCTGCTCGTGTTTCTTACGTGAGGCACTGATGATGATGCGGTCGAAGTCGGATCGATTTACAGGATACCCCCGTTTCGTCTTGGCTTTTTTTGGGGCGGCGACCGTAAATATCTGCTGCGTTGAAGCTCAGGACGCTCAACCGTATATCACTCAGATTCGATCAATTTCAGAGCCAAGCGCAGTGGAGCGTTATCGAAGTTTCAATGTCGCAAAGGCAGCACATGCCCCTCAGAGACATTCCCTTGATGGGGCGATTGTTGAGGGATCAGTAGCTAAGCAGCAAGAGGCTGTGACAAGCGAAGTTAAGCTGGCACAGTTTCAGCTACTCGCTCCGAGCAGTAGTGCTGCAAGCGGAGGCGATTTCCTTAATCCCGGAAATGGCTCCGCCACACTCGATTCGGCCGACCAATCGCCGACCTTTCCTTTTTCTGCGGGGGAAGCCATCGAGGAGAACAATCAGAAGGCTTTTGATCAGAATCAGAACCCAGTGGAGTCCGGGGATCAGTTACGTTCATTACCTTTGGGGTTCGGTAGCGATACGAGAGAACGGGACAAAACGCGTTTAGATATAGATCCTCAACCTACCGCTAGCGATGGGTACGCTCCGTTTGAGTCGCCGAATTTAGGCAACAATTACGCAACGATGAACAATTCGACGTTCGTGTCAGCACCTAGTGGATACCAAGCGGCTTACCCGTGGGGCAGGAATTGTATCTCAGCAAGTGCGACAACCGTGGGTGCATCGGCACGACCGATCCCAAGTAGCACAGGGGCTTCTGTTGGCGTGGTACGGGTTTTAAGCCGTGAGGTTTTATCGAATTATTCTGCAGTGCCCACCCGTCCGATACTTAGTTTCGGCCAGCAAGAGAATGGAGTTGTGGTCGGTCAGGGGATATTGGGCCAACCAGTTGCGTACGTACCGGGGCAATGGGTGCGGAATAGCATTCGCTATTTATTTCCATAGTCGGATGCGTGATTCATGACTGCGATTACTACTCTACTGTTACCTTCATTTGTGTCTACTTCCTCGGGTCACCGAGATTCGGGATCTCGGAGTGTCGGATTCTCTGAGTTAAATCAATGCGAACTCGCGGTTGTGATTGATGTTCTTAGAGCGACGTCCGTGATAGTGACCGCTTTAAACGCTGATGCGCGAGGCGTAACCACCTGCCGTTCGATTGACGAGGCAAGGGCCTTGGCGGACTCACTCCACACGGAGGCGGTATTGTGCGGCGAACGCAACTGCCAAAAAGTAGAAGGCTTCGACTTAGGAAATTCTCCTCAGGAGTACTCACGCGACGTGATTGCCGGTAAGCAGATCATTTTGACTACCACCAACGGTACCCAAGCGATCGAAGCGATGAATCAAGTTCCCGAATTGGTGATTGCTAGCTTTTTAAATTTATCGACGGTGATCAAGAAGATCGCATCGGTCCGAACCGCCTGTATTGTCTGCGCGGGAACTAATGGCAAGGTGACTTCCGAAGACGTGTTGCTAGCTGGGGCAATGATTTCTCAGCTGAAAACGCGGGATCAGTCGATCGTTATGGATGATGCATCAAATATTTCCGCCTTGATATGGGAATCATTCCAAGGGGAAGACGTTGCGTCTTTACCACCTCCGGAGCAGCTTGCTGCTCGACTGCGAGAAACGCAAGGTGGACAGAATCTTTGTCATCTAGGTTACGAGAAGGATCTTCTTTACTGCAGTCAAATTGATTCATGTTCGATTTTGCCTCGTCGCATTGGAAAATCACCAACGCAATTTGGTTAGAAGTGCCTTCAGATATTGGTTTCTGATTTAACGGCACACCATGGTGGGTGAAGCATGCAAAGAGTAGGAGGTTCTACCATTTCAGGTGGAAGATTGACCCTAAGCGGTGTTTTAACCTTGCGTCGGCACGCTTGTAGCCGCTAATTACAAAGTTCAAGGCAAGGATCGCCTTCCACTTGATTTCATGGACGGAGAGTGCGTTATGTCGACACGATGGATTAAACCAAATGAATGCCGGTCGCTGGCTGTCTTGGTCGAGTCTGTGATTGGCCAAATGTTAATTCCGCATGCCATGCCGATTTGCTTGGAGCTTGATATTGATACGGACATTCCTGTTCCAGATGACGTAAACAAGGTGGTGAGTTTACTGGAATCATTGGTTTCTCAGTCATTGGAAGAAATGCCTGATGGGGGAGACTTGACTATCACTGCTGTGAGTTCTCATGACGGCATCGAACTGGAGCTTGCTGATACTGGTTGTGATGTTGAGCAGCGTTCAAGACGTTTGCCAATGGTCGCTGCTGCGATTGGAGCGGCTCTATCTTGGCAGAATTGCCCGCAGGGTGGTGGGGCCGTCACCATTCGATTCCCGTCGACGCATTATCAGCAGCATCGAGATGCTGCTTAAAAAGCTTCGGCCGATGCAATTGAATTTCGTTCTTACTCGGTAGGGACGATCATCATCACTGCGATTTCCTGTTACTTATCACATCATGGATCTACTTAAGCAATCAACAGGGCAAGCTCGTGAGGTGTTGGTGTCAATGCCTCCGTTGTCGCGTGCATTTGGGCTTGCGTTGCTGTTCATTGTTTTGGGTGGGGCAGCAATGCTGTTTCAGTCTCTTGGTGTTTCCAATCAGGAATTGTTATTTGGTGGGCGGCTTCTTGTTGATCATGAACTGGATGCCATCGAGCTAGCATTTAGCCGAGCAGGTTTGAATGCTTGGAGTAGAGAGGGACGCCAAATACAGATTCCTAAAGATCAGCGTGCCCAATATTTGGCTGCTTTATCCGATGCATCTGCCCTGCCCTTTACTTTGCGTAATCCGATGAAAGACGCCATGGAGGCGTCGAATGTTTTTGATTCATCTTCGCAGCGTGATTCTCGGGAGATGCTGGCAAAAGAACAGGATTTGGGAATCAAGATTGCCGCGTTCCCGGATGTTCAGTGGGCGAGCGTCGACTATGACGAAGGAGAAAAGCGAGGTTTAGCCTCCTCGAGACAGCGTTCGGCGAGCGTTCTTGTGATGCCAGAATCGGATCAGCCACTGCGACCTAGTCGAATAAAAAGTATTGAGGAATTGGTGCGTGGTTCTTTTGCAGGCTTGAGTGCGGATGACATTGTTGTGATCGATACCAACGCGACAGCCGAGGAGTTGATTGAGCAGGAAGATCCTTTGCTCAGGAAGCAAAAAGAGGCTGAGGTAAGAATTGAGCAAAAGCTTCGAAATCTTCTCGCTGGCTTTCCCGCAAAAATTGCTGTTTCAGCACAGATTGATCCAACGATGGATGTTCGTCGCGAAGTGCTTCGGATTCAGCCGGAGTCAGTCCAGCTATTAACACCCAAATCGCTGATCAAAGTGCTCGATCAATCCTCTAACCCGATGGGATCGAGATTAGAGACCGCCAGTGTAATCGGGAAGCGGTCAGTAGTTGTGTCGGAAGCATCATCGACTGCTGAGCGCACAACTTCTATCGATCAGGTGCAAGCGCATCAGTTTGAGGAGTCAAAACTCGCTTCACTACAAGTAAAGTCTGTGAGGGTTTCGGTAGGTTTACCAACGAGTTATTACGAGCAACTTTACTTGCAGGAACGCAGCAAATTGAATCCGAGTGTTGTTGAGAGCCGCATGTCGGCTATGTCGGATTCTGATTTAGAGCGGCTTCGATTGAAAACTCGAGCGATTATTCAATCAGCTGTCACGGTTTTATTACCAACCGTTGAATCTGATTCCCTAGCGGAGCCGTTGGTAGAGGTTTGGGATTACAACGACTTTTCCTCTGCGGATCTTAATCACGCGAATCGAGATGCAATCGTCTTAGAATGGATTTCGGATACTTGGACCGTTTTTCTGCCCATCCTGATATTTGGTGGTGTGCTTTTATTTGGCTTTCTGAGAGTAACGCGAAAGAATTCTGTGAATTCTAATATGGATTCTCCCGGACATCCCCTTGGGGACTTTGGTTCACTCCAAGAAGGTCGACCAAACGCTAACTCATCACTGCAGAAACCATCTATGCAAGGCGGTGTCGATCACAGGTTGCGCGAGTCATTCGCTTCAGACCCTGAAACAAGCGCAAGTGTGATCAAAGATTGGTTAAGGAATGCCGCGTAAAAATAGGCAACAAATACTGACCCTCTCCGCACGCTGTAAGTCGATTCCTCTTAGCATTCGGTCTTGAAATACAGATTCTCTCTTTTCTCTGCTGGGCTATCTTCTCTATAAGACTTTAGGGAAAAATCCGTTGATGGGAGCATTTCACTAAAAAGGTGAAGTTTTCGGCGTTGGGACGATAGGCACAGAGATGGCAGCGAGTGTATTTGGACCGAAAGACGATCGTGAATCGGTGATGCGCCGTCTTGCGATCGTACTTCGTGAAATACCGGAGGCCGAGTACCAAGGGGTAGTAAAATATCTTGAAGATGAGCTTTTTGAGTCACTTCAGCACGCGATCTCAAATCTCAGCTTTGTCGACGAGCAAGAGCGACAGCACGCATTTTCAAGCTTTATGTCCAGCTTTGAAATGCAAAAGGAGCCGACTGTCATTTCCGATTCGCTGCAATTGAGTAATTCGGTTGCTGGTGCAGACCAGAAGAATGTTGTTTTACCGATTCAAACGCAGATGAAATCTGAATCAACTCACCTTCAGGATGAGTTTCAAAAATTACGGGCGACTGCTTCACAGCAATCAGTGTCGGATTTGGAATTCTTAAATGAATTCGATGCGGAAACATTGAGCAGTGCTCTTATTGGCGAACACCCGCAAAGTATCGCTCTGGTGCTGGCTTCGATTGATCCTGCGTTGGCTGCGCAGATACTTGGATTGATGCAGTTGTCCTCGCAGAACGAAGTCTTGGTTCGAATTGATCAGCTTTGCAAGATACCTCACGCCGCTTTTCAGGAGGTGGGGGCGCATTTTCGTTCGAAGCTCAAGATCAACACTGAGGCGACGGGAATACAAGTTGGAAAGGAGGCGCTAAAGGCAATCATGGAGGTGATGCCGTTGGGTCAGGTGCAACCTGGATCGGGAGATCTTTCTTGTTCTGCTTGCCAACCAGTTTCGAATGACCCGAAGGGTAACTCGACATCGGAAAAATCCTTTGGTGTTGAAGCATCGGAAGAAACGCAAGAAGGTGCCAACGCGTTGATCAATTCACAATTAGATAAGGCAACATCTTCAAGTGTCGATGAAAAAAACAGAGGCGGAACAAACGGTAGTGGTCATGAAAGCAACTGGACCAAGGATGAGGTGCATGAGTATCTCGTAAATTTAGCGCCTAAGGCGTTTTGTCTTGCACTGAGTCATGTTCCCACAAAAGACGCTCTGGTTACTTTATCTGGCGTCCCAGTCGTTGTTGCAAATCGGGTGTTGGCTCTACTTTCTCGGAGCCAAGCCAAGTCAGTGCAAAAAAAGATGAATCGTTTAACTTCAGTAAGCCTCGCTGAAATTGATGATGCAAAACGTAAGGTTTGTTTGAAAGCGCATCAGATTGCCGGGGATGCTGCGTTAGTTTTGAAGTCTGCTTAGGAACAAATTGTGGCTGAGATTTTAAAACAATTGAGCGGCCCCGAAGAGGGCGAGAGTCACCTAGAAGACCGTGTTGCTGATTTCAATTTATCTGATTTAGCGGAAGAGGGGCGACTCAAGCTCGATGAATGTCGTGCTACGATTCAGGCGATGTTAAGCGAAGCGAAGGTCGAGGCGGAGCATATCAGGGAGCTTGCAAGGAAAGAAGGCTATCAGGATGGGTTGACGGCCGCAGAAGCAGATATGGCCGACCGGGTTGAGCGAGAAGCGAATAAGAAATCGCATGATCAAATTGAACAATTACAACAGTCAGTTCAAAGGCTTTACCAAACTCATGAGCGTTGGATGCAGGATTGTGCGGAGTCCTTGTCGGGTCTTGCAATCATGATCGCGGAGCGAGTGTTGAAGCATCAATTGACTGGGTCAAAACAGGTGGTTCTTCAATGGATTCAAGAGGCGTTGGCGAGTACGAGATTGTCTCGCAATGTCATTTTATCGCTTCACCCTGAAACCCTAAGTGAGATCGGGGATACGCTAGAGACTATTGTTAGTAAATCTGAGGATATACCTGAGCAGGTGGAATTAGTTGCTGACAGTCAGCTCGATCGATATGAGGTCGTGGTAACCCAGTCAGGTGGTCGTATCGATGCTGGGCTCAATGCTCAGCTGAGTCGATTGGGGGAACTCTTAGAACGATGAATTTGGATCTCCATATCGCCGATCTCAATTGCCCGGAGATGCCCGAACTTTTTCGATTGAAGGAAGAAATTGATGATGCGGTTTTGTTTCGTGTGGTTGGGCGTGTCTCCGCGATTTCAGGTGAGTCGATTGAGATTGAGGGTTTAACGGTCCCATTGGGTGCAATCTGCCAGGTTACGACTCAGACCGGACAACACCTGAAAGGAAGGGTTATCGGGTTTCGAGGGGTAAGGCCTCTACTCGCGCCTCTGGAGCCGCTTGAATCGGTTACCGCGGGTGATCGAGTAGAGCTACTAGAGAAGCAGCAGCACTTGTTGGTGGGGGACTCGCTATGCGGACGCGTTTTAGACGCTTTCGGGCAAGCAATCGATGGGCAGCCTTTGGCGAGGGACCTGTACAGAGTTAGAGCAGAGCAAAAGCCACCTGCAACGCTTGATCGTCCACCAATCTGTGAAGCGATAGAAACCGGGGTGAGGGTGATTGATGGACTGCTAACCTGCGGCCGGGGACAGCGTATCGGTATTTTTGCGGGTTCAGGTGTTGGAAAGAGTACGTTGCTCGGAATGCTCGCGAATGCTTGTAAAGCCGACCGTATCGTAATCGCAATGGTTGGTGAAAGGGCGCGAGAGGTAAAGGAGTTCATCCACCATTGTCTGGGTGATATGGGTTTATCTCGGAGTGTCGTTGTGGTTGCAACGAGTGATGCACCCGCTGCTCAGCGAGTTACTGCCGCGTGGACCGCTACTTCAATTGCTGAATCGTTTCGAGATCAGGGGCATCATGTCTTGTTATTGTTCGATTCGGTTACTCGATTTGCTACTGCACAAAGGGAGTTGGGATTGGCTGCAGGTGAGCCACCGACGACTCGAGGTTTTCCACCGAGTGTTTTTCAGGCTTTGCCGCGTTTAGTTGAAAGGGCGGGGTGTAGCCTCAAGGGTGCGATTACTGCGTTCTACACCGTATTGGTTGAGGGTGACGATCATCAGGAGCCTATCGCAGATTCGCTTCGCAGTCTCCTCGATGGACATCTTGTTCTCACGCGTGAGTTGGCCGAAGAATCCCATTATCCTCCGATCGATCCATTGCAGTCGATTAGTCGTTTGCAACCCAAGTTGGTAGATAAAAGTTTGGTGTCCGCAGTGGGTAAGATTCGACGTTTGCTTGCGGATTATCGAAAACATGCTGACCTTATTGCGATCGGAGCTTATCGTCAGGGAACCGACCCGAGGATTGATTCAGCAATCTCGATGCACGACCGTTACAAAAGCTTGGCCATTCAAGATTGGCGAGACGTAACATCTTTAAGCGAGTCTCAGGAAATGATTGCCAATCTTGCCGTTGAGGAAAAATTGCCGAGTTCAGCTGCTGAAGCAGAGTCCGTTTCGCGTTATGACCCCATCGGCACTTCGATTGATCTTTGAGACAGGCGATGAGTTTGTGTAATCCAAACCCTTCCGGCTTTCGCCTCTCAGCAGTCTTGCACTTGCGTGAGGGAGAGCGAGATAAGATGGCTCATGCTCTCGCACGACTCGAAAACAATCTTTCATCGATTAATCATCGACTGGAGTCGATTTCTGACGAGCGGAACAATTTGCAGAAATTAATTCGCCAAAGTCGGATAGGCCGCATACCAATTGAGAAACTACTAGACCAGCACCGTTATGAGACGCACCTTGACGAATCTGAGGATTTGCTAAGACGAGAGAAGGCCTCGTTGTTGGAACAATTTCGAACGCAGAGACAAAAGCTTGTGGATGCAAATTTAGAGCTGAAAAAAATTGAGCAACTAGCCGCGAGGGCGAGAGCGTTGCAGGTCAGTCAAGATCTTCGTCGTGAGCAAAAGGCCATTGATGATTATTCAGTGATGACTTCCTGGAAGCAGAAATCTAATCAGATGACTGGCGTGAATGATCAGTGACGGCTAGCACAGAGACGGACAGAATCGAATCCAGTGTTCACCGACGATTGTTTGCTTTATCGGAGGAACTGATGGGGCTTTTCAGGATCGCCAAACTAATAACAATGAGTGGCTAGATGACTTGGCTAACCATGGCAAGAGTCACCTTGGTCCAAATACGCGATTTATCCGAGGCGGTGCTCAATCTCACTGAGTGTCTTGATGTAGTCTCTTTGGAACAGTGTTTTTAACCCCACTTGTGCGAAATAAACAACATGGCGAAAGCACCTAAAACGGCGATCCAACCAACTCGAAGCGAGGACTACCCTGAGTGGTACCAGCAGGTGATTCGAGCTGCAGATTTAGCAGAAAGTTCACCGGTTCGCGGTTGTATGGTGATCAAACCTTGGGGGTACCGCTTATGGGAGAATATGCAACGAGCATTGGATGATATGTTCAAAGCGACGGGCCATCAGAATGCCTATTTCCCGCTGTTTATTCCTATGAGTTTCCTTGAGAAGGAAGCTGAGCATGTGGAAGGCTTCGCAAAAGAATGTGCCGTTGTGACGCATCATCGTTTGGAGCCAAATCCGGATGGTGGATTGAGGCCTGCCGGTGCTCTAGAAGAGCCACTAATCGTCCGACCTACAAGTGAAACGATCATTGGTGCAACCTATGCCAAATGGGTTCAAAGCCATCGAGATCTGCCAATTTTGATCAATCAATGGGCAAATGTGGTTCGTTGGGAAATGCGAACGCGGATGTTCTTGAGAACTGCAGAATTTCTCTGGCAGGAGGGGCATACGGTACACGCAACTTCAGAGGAAGCAATCGCTGAGACACAGCAGATGATTAACGTCTATGCGGACTTTGCACAAAACTGGATGGCGATGCCGGTGATCATCGGTAGCAAGACTCCGGCTGAAAGGTTTCCAGGGGCAGTGGAAACACTGTCGATTGAGGCGATGATGCAAGATCGTAAAGCACTTCAGGCGGGAACAAGTCATTTCCTTGGTCAGAACTTCTCCAAGGCACAAGAAATCATGTTCCAGGCTGAGAACGGTGAGAGGCAATACGCTTGGACGACTAGTTGGGGTGTTTCTACGCGTTTAGTGGGTGCATTAATCATGTCGCATAGCGATGATGATGGATTGGTTCTTCCTCCACGCTTGGCCCCAGACCAAATCGTGATTCTCCCAATCTATCGGGACGATTCACAGCGACTAGAAGTTCTCCAGCACGTTGAATCGATCAAGGCTGAACTGGAAGCAATGTCCTTTTTAGGTCAGCCCTTGCGCATCGCAATTGACGATCGGGATGTTCGCGGTGGTGAGAAGAAATGGCACCACGTCAAACGGGGTGTACCTATTCGCTTGGAAGTTGGACCCAAAGACATTGAAAAAGGATCAGTTTTTGTTGGTCGACGTGATCAACCGAAGAGTTTTGGGATGAGTCGCAGTGAGTTTATTGCTACCGCTCCAGCCCTTTTGGATGAGATGCAAAAGGGTTTGTTCAATCGGGCACTTCAGCTTCGGAACGAAAATACGCAGGAGATCACGACCGAGTCCGATTTCAGAGACTTTTTTGCCGCCTCTGACGAGAAAGAACTGCACGGTGGATTTGCTCACTGCCATTTCGCTGACGAGCAGTCACTGGAACCGTTGCTTAAAGACTTGAAGGTGACAATTCGTTGCGTTCCCTCAGAAGATAATGATGAAGCAGGAACTTGCTTCTCCACAGGGAAGGCTGCTCAAAAAAGAGCAATCTTTGCCAAAGCTTACTAGATCATCGAGTTCTTACTGAGCTGGCCGATGGATCTATTCAGAGCTCAATCGGGCTCTCTGGTATGTTGTTTGTGCAAGCCAGTAGTCAAGATTGTGCAGGGCCGTATCATCCCATTTTAAAGAGCTGTGTCCCCTATTGGCCACGTTGATAAATCGCGGTAAGCAGAGACTCGGTATCTTTGAATTTCTTTCCGGATGTCAACGCATCGTCGATTAGTTGTCTCGCGTCTGCTTCTCCATGACCTAACGCAATCAAAGCGTCGAATGTTTCTTCTGCAACAAGTGATCCTCCAGTCGATTCTGTCTCGGCTGTCTCGCGTTGAACCATTAGTGCAAATCGAGGCATTTTTCTCCGGAGTTTGGCAATAATGCGTTCACTGGTTGAAGGTCCAATTCCGGGTAGAGCGGATAGGCCTTTTGCATCTTGCTCCTCGATGAGAACGGCTAGTTCTCGTACAGGACGGATCATCGCACGGAGTGCTTTCTTCACTCCCACACCATCAACACTGCAGAAAAGGTCGAAAAACTGGCGTTCTGGTTCGGTCATGAAGCCGATGAGCCTTGGGGTCATTCGACTACCCTGTAGATTACCTTCAATATAATTGAGCGTGTGTAAACGAGTCATCTCGTTGAGGTGGCTTTGCAATTGTCGACGCGTGTAGTCTGCAACCAACACTTCGTATTCAAATGGACTCGACTCGATGTAGATCGAGGTTTCTCCAACTCGGGTAATCTTTCCGTTGATGGTCACAATCACGGTAGTAAGATCTCTTTTGATGAGTGAGGGTCAACTTAATGCAAATATTTTGGACACGGGTATTTTCATTATCGTGCACCTCGTTAAGAAGTACCGAGCAGTTCTTTCCTAGAAGATGAGTTTCCCAGATGATGACCGCAGATTGCAATTGCCAACGCGTCAGCAACATCAGCCGGTTCTGGAACCTCTTGAAGTCCCAATAATGCTTTAACCGCAAGTTGGATCTGGTGTTTTGGCGCGCGTCCGTTACCGGTCATTATTTTTTTTACTCGAGTCGGTTCATAGTGTGCGACATCGATTCCTGCCTGACCGGCTGCGAGGCAAATAGCCCCTCTTGCATGTCCCATTAGGATGGCGGTTCTTGGGCGGTCATAATGAGAGAAAAGCTGCTCAAGTGCCATGAGCTCCGGAGAATACTGTGAGATTAAATCGACGACGCCCGAGTAGATATCGTTAATGCGTTGCTCGATTGGATTTGATGCTTTACTCCGAATCACACCTGCTTCGAGGATCTTGCCTTTTCCAAATCCTGGTTGTCCAGTGTCGAACTCGAGCACGCCGTAACCGGTGACGTTTAGCCCAGGGTCAATTCCAAGAATTCTTCTAGGTCGGTCGGTTTTCTTTTGGTTTCCTTTCAGCGGGATCACGAGTTTCGTTCCCAATTGGTGCCATCTTTCTTATCTAGCAACGCGATACCAAGTTCCGTTAGTCGATTGCGGATAACATCCGCTGTAGCATAATCCTTATTGGCTCGCGCTTCTTTTCTTAGGTCGATTAGCAAATGCATTACTTCGTCAAGCAATTGGCTATCTGCTTCATCGTTTGCACCACTGCCGAGCACAGGCTTGATAAATAAGCCCAGCACATTAGACAACTGTCGCAGAATACTTGTAGCGGTGATAAGCACTTGAACCTCGGTGCCGGTATCAGGACTGTTAGCACTAAGGTCATGCTGATCAATATGTCGATTGAGCGATCGAAGTAGATCAAAGAGACTACTTATGGCAGCGCCACTATTGAAGTCGTCATCCATAGCATCGTGGAATTTCGACCGCACCTCCTCTGTTCCTTGGAGGAGAGGGTGGTCACCTAGGGGTGCACTGCTCCCACTGCGTTGAGTGGTTGCTTCTAGTTCGTAAAAATCGCAGTTGGTTATTTCATGAAATCGTTCAAAGAAGCGATAAAAACCTTCTAGTGACGTACCAGCTTCCTGCAATCCTTCTTCGTTGTAGATAATCGTTGAGCGATAATGGGATCGCAGTAAAAAGAAGCGGATTCTCTCACCGGTGTGTCGGCGGATCACGGAGGAGAGGCCACCGTCACCCTTGCTTCGACTAATTTTTCCAGCGGATGTATCCTCAGTTGTTTCAGAGGTTTCTCGATCGCTTTTACCGCCCACTTTTCCTTTTTCACCGGCCCGCATCAGTCCGTTGTGCATCCAGTAGGTCGCCATTGGAGAGTCATGGCAGCAACCACTCTGTGCAAGTTCATTTTCGTGATGGGGAAACATTAGGTCCAAGCCACCGCCGTGAATGTCAAAGGTTTGGCCGAGGATTGAGTGGCTCATTGCGGAACATTCAATGTGCCAACCTGGTCGTCCTTTTCCCCAAGGGCTTTCCCAAGAAATCTCTTCCGGTTTGGCCTGTTTCCATAGTGCAAAATCGCCCGCAGATCGTTTCTTTGCTGCGGCTTCTCCCCCCTCACCCTGCTGTGCATCAGCACTTCGGTTGGATAACTGTCCGTACTGGGGGTCTCTGGAAACATCGAAAAATACATCCCCATCAACCGCGTAAGCAAAGCCTTTTTCTTCGAGGTCTGCAATGAATTTGATGATGTGTTCGATGTGGTCTGTCGCGCGAGGCATGTAGTCAATTTGATTGACACCAAGTTCACGTAGATTGGCCAAGTAGTCTGCGGTCATCTCGGTTGCAATTTGGCTAACCGGAATACCTCGCTCCCGACTTTTCGCAATCAGTTTGTCATCAACATCAGTGATATTCACGACCCATGTCACGTCGTATCCGCTGTAGCGGAGGTAGCGTTTGATCGTATCAAAGATGACGGGGCCAACCATGTGACCGATGTGTGACTCGGCGTAAACTGTAGGGCCGCACAGATAAATGCCCACCTTAGGGGGATCAATTGGTTGAAAGACTTCTTTCGACTTGCTGAGGGTGTTGTAGACACGAATTTCAGGCATCGGATCGGCAAAAATAAGGGCAGGTACAATGCAAGCAAACAATCTTGTGAATGATCACTCGCGCGGCATTTCTAGACGAACTCTAATAGCTCGGTTTGGCTCAAAAAAATCTTGCCAAGGTTCACAACACAGATCAGCGATCCGTGTTCAGTTGAGTGAGCAAAGAAAGATTATAGGGCGGTTTCTCTGTTTTGAAGAGATCGATTTCATTCATCATTTACACTCGGGCAGAGGGTCAAGTACCAGCCAATAAAACGACCACTCGGGCGGAGATCGCTTCTCCACGTCCCACAGCATCCACCTTTTCCCCCGTCTTGGCTTTGATTCCAAGTTGCTGGGGAGTAATTCCCATCTGCGTCGCAAGTTCTTTTTTCATTTGATCGATGTGTGGAGCCATTTTCGGTTTTTCGGCTAGAACGACACAGTCAATATTTACGATCGCCATTTTCTGAGAGTTCAGACGCCGAATTGCTTCGCCAAGAAAATCGGCGCTGTCGCGATTTTTATTCCGCTCGGCATTATCGGGAAAAAGTCGGCCGATGTCAGGCTCGCTTAGTGCACCTAAGATCGCGTCGGTGAGGGCATGCATGAGAACGTCCGCGTCACTGTGCCCTACCGCATGGGAGCCGCAATCAATCCAAATCCCTCCAATTTTGAGCTTCCCACCCGTCTCGAGGCGATGAGTGTCAAATCCGAGTCCAATCCGTAATACCGGGAGATTGATTTGGTTTGTCATTGGAATTTAGTCACTGATTTGAGGATAGATTCATTCAAAGTATCTGATGAATGAATCTCAGCGAGCAAGTGTTAACGTATTGTGAAACGGAGTGTGATTTGGGGACAGATATCCCGTGCGCCCCATCTAACTCTTTTTTAAGTTGACCCTACAATACGTTCTCGAGAAACATTTCAGAAGTGTTGGTTGATATGTCCATTATTGAAGTCAAGCAATTAACTAAATCCTATCGGGTCTACAAGAAGCGGGAGGGTTTGAGAGAGAGTATCCGAGGGATTTTTCGGAGGCAGTATGAGGATGTTCACGCAGTTGCAGGAATCGATCTCAGTGTTGAGCAAGGTGAATTCGTCGCGTTCCTTGGTCCAAACGGTGCTGGAAAAACAACGACACTTAAATTGCTCAGCGGAGTGATCAATCCCACCAGCGGTACGGCGCATGTGATGGGATTCACTCCGTGGCAGAGAAAGAATGATTACCGACGCAGGTTTGCTCTAGTGATGGGGCAGAAGAATCAGTTGTGGTGGGATCTGCCAGCAAGGGAGTCCTACCGCCTTCATCAACAGATCTACTCGGTGCCCGAGGATGAGTTTAAGAAAACGTTGCAAGAATTGACCGATTTGCTAGATGTTGAGCGTTTGCTTGGGCAGCCGGTTCGTGAATTGTCTCTCGGTGAACGCATGAAAATGGAGTTGATTGCGGCGTTACTACATCGGCCAGAGGTATTGTTCCTTGACGAACCCACTATTGGTCTCGATGTGATTGCGCAACACAACATTCAAAAGTTCCTGAATTATTATCAAGATAAGTCTGGAATGACGGTCCTTCTTACCAGTCATTACATGAAGGATGTTGCAGCATTATGCAAACGAGTGGTTATCATTGCCCGTGGCTTAATTCAATACGATGGATCACTCGCCGGGGTGATTGATCAGTTCTCAGGCCATAAGTTGTTGACTTTTGAATTCGCCGATACCCACCGACCAGACCTGCGATCTTTTGGTGAGGTGTTACAGGAGACATGGCCGAAGATTCAGATTCGCGTCGCGCGGAGCGAGGTTCCACGAGTGTTAGGGGAGGTTCTTCGAGATCACCCGATTGAAGATGTTTCCGTCGAAGATGTTCCACTCGAAGAGGTGATTGCTACGATGTTTCGCGATTCGTCCTCACCGTCAGTTTGATGTAGATGAGTTAGAGTGAATGAGTGACTTCTTTCGTTTTGCTCAGTTATCTATTGTGTTGCGTTCGAAGAAGCATGCATATCGCCTTCAGTTCATCTTTATGATTATCTTCTTCTATTTATTTCATTGGGAGCGGCTCGCGCGGCGTTCATATTTAGCATGTCACTAATCTCCGTAGAAAATGTTTCCATCGGTTTTCGAGGGCCTTCCTTGCTCGATGATGTTTCAGCAGTCATTGAGCCCAAACAAAGAATCGGCTTGCTTGGTAGGAATGGCGCCGGGAAGACCACTCTGATGCGCTTGCTATGCGGTGAGATACAGCCTGACCATGGTGTGATTACAGTGAGCCCAAATCGCAAGATTGCAAGGCTCGTGCAGGACGTTCCTAAAAACCTTGGCGGGACCATTCAAGACATCGTTCTTGAATCTCAAAAGCAAAGGGCGAGTCGAGACGACTGGGACCAGGCTGCGTGGGAAGTTGAGCATGCGGTCGATCGTACACTCTCTAAAATGGAACTTGATCCAAACGCTGAGTTCTCAACTCTTTCAAGTGGAATGAAACGCCGTGTGCTTCTTGCCGCCGCGATTGCTGGAGAGCCGGATTTGCTTTTGCTTGATGAGCCAACCAATCATTTAGATATTCCGTCGATTCTTTGGTTGGAGAAGTTTCTGCAAGGCTGGAATGGAACGATTTTATTTGTGACGCATGATCGGTCGTTCCTCCAGAAATTGGCTAACCGTATTTGGGAAATCGATCGCGGTCGGCTATTCGACTGGTCATGCGACTATCCAACTTTTCTTGTCCGGAAAGAGCAAGCATTAGCAGCTGAAGACAAGCAGAATGCATTGTTTGATAAAAGACTTGCTCAGGAGGAAGCTTGGATCAGGCAGGGTATCAAAGCGAGGAGAACACGTAATGAAGGACGCGTTAAAGCTTTGAAAGAGATGCGTCTTCAGCGACAGGAGAGAAGGAGTAAAGTTGGTAAGGCTAAGCTGAAAATTCAGGAAGCGGATCGTACCGGTGCTCTTGTTGCAGATATCGAAGATGCGACATTTGCCTACGCTGATCGTACGATCGTGAAGGATTTTACAGCCGCGATCATGCGAGGTGATAAGGTTGGTTTGATCGGCCCCAATGGGGCTGGAAAGACAACCTTGTTAAAGTTAATTCTCGGTGAGATCAGTCCGCAGCAAGGAAGCGTAAAGCTTGGAACAAATCTGCAAGTTGCATACTTCGATCAGCTTAGAGATACCCTTGATCCTGAGCAAACAGTGCAGGAGTGCGTCGGTGAGGGTAGTGATAAAGTTGTTATTGGAGGTCAGTCCAAGCACATCTTGGGGTATCTGCAAGATTTTCTATTCTCGCCTGAACGAGCGAGAACTTTGGTTAAATTTCTTTCCGGCGGAGAACGGAACCGCGCACTGTTAGCGAAACTGATGACCAAGCCGGCAAATGTCATTGTGCTTGATGAGCCGACCAACGACCTCGATAGCGAGACTTTGGAGTTATTAGAGGAACAATTGGTAGCGTTTGATGGGACTCTCTTGATCGTAAGTCACGATCGAACATTTTTGAATAATGTTGTCACCAGCACCCTTGTTTTTGAAGGCGGTGCTGTGAACGAATATGTCGGCGGATATGACGATTGGCAGTCCGCGGTGCGCAGACGCGAAGAAGCCGTTCACGATGAGGGTAAGACTGCACTTAGCAAGAAGAAGCCCACAGCTGAAAAGGAGAAGCCTCGCCAAGTCGTTGCTTCTAGGTTGTCCTATATGGAGAAGAAAGAGCTAGAAGAACTTCCTATTCAGATCGAAGCTCTAGAATCCCAAGTGCAAGCCATTCATGATCGCATGAGCGATCCGACGTATTACCAACGGCCAAGTGATGAGCTATCGGCTGACGCATTAGAGCTCAAGCAGTTGGAGGGAAGTTTGGCAGAATTTTATGCGAAATGGGAGCAGCTGGAATCACGAGCTTAGTGAATGAATACCCTGTTTTGCGGATATCTTCAGGGTTTTCGTGAGGACCCAGCGAATTCTAATCGACGCTAAGTATTCTGTTAAACTTTAAGACGGCTTGGGTGTGGCATTTCGGTACCACACTGCCCTGCCCTACGATGCCGTCGGTAATATCTTCGTTCGGGAAAAATGGAGCGGTTATTTTCTTCCATGTTCACTTTTGATCGAGCATTAGCCAACTCCGGTTGGCGAGTTGGAATCTTATTGATCACACTCCTTTTCACGGGTTCTCAGGACCTTCGTACCTGTAGCGGAGCTGTGGCTTCGGGCGAAGTTGATTTTAATAGTCAGATTAGGCCAATTCTGTCATCGGCTTGTTTTGCGTGTCACGGTCCGGATGAAAGCGAGCGGGCAGCAGGCTTGAGACTCGATACGGCTGAAGGTTCGCTACAGGATTTGGGTGGTTACTCCGCAATTGTTGCGGGTGATCCCGATTCAAGTGAATTGTTGAAGAGAGTCCTTTCGGAAGATCCTGACTTCAGAATGCCTCCTCCTGAGAGCGGGTCGGCTCTTACGCAGCAACAAGTAGCAGTTCTCAGCCGATGGATCGAGCAGGGTGCTAAGTATGCGGAACATTGGTCTTACATTTCACCGAGAAGGCCGACTCCTCCTGAGATGACGAGCCATGGTTGGGGGGAAAATGAGATAGATAGATTTGTTCTCTCAAAGCTTTCAGACCAAGGACTCCAACCTAGTCAATCCGCTGATCGACTTACGTTAGCGAGGAGGTTGTCGCTTGATTTAGTGGGGTTGCCACCAACTTGGCAAGAAGCGGAGTATTTTCTTAACGACCAGAGCTCGAATGCATACGAAAAATATGTCGATTCGTTGCTAAAGAGAGATACATTTGGTGAGCGTTGGGCTCATGTATGGCTCGATCTCGCTCGATACGCCGATTCGGCAGGATACGCTGATGATCCACCGCGAACGATTTGGGCTTATCGTGATTATGTCATCAAATCCCTGAATGATAATAAGCCATTTGATCAATTCACAATTGAGCAGATTGCTGGGGATCTACTTCCCAACCCTAGCTCTTCGGAATTGATCGCGACGGCATTCCATCGGAACACCTTAACCAATAATGAGGGAGGAACAAACGACGAAGAATTTCGGAACGTTGCTGTAGTGGACCGTGTTAATACCACAATGTCTGTTTGGATGGGAACGACCATCGCCTGTGCACAATGTCATACACATAAATACGATCCCCTAACGCAGAAAGAGTACTTTGAGTTATTTTCGTTTTTTAACAATTCTCAAGATGCGGATCGGCGAGATGAAAGTCCTCTTCATGAAGTTTGGACTGAAGCACAGATTGAGACCAAAGAGAAGTTGAAACACCAGCATGAGCGTTTGCTTGAAAAACTCAAAGTGGTAACACCTGAAATTGCTGAAGCTCAACAAAGCTGGATTAGTTCATTAAGCCTCGAACCGGATTGGAAATATCTTCGGCCCTCCAGCGTTGCCTCTGAGAGACCGGTTGCCATTATTGAAGACGACGGATGGGTTCGGCTGACAGAATCTGACGTAGACACCGATTCAATGGAGGTTCGCTGTGCAATTGATCCGCTCAGTATCACAGGGCTAAAGATCCAAGTCGCCGATTCGCAAAGGCGTAATTTTGTGCTCAGTGAAATCACAGCGAGGTGGGAACCGACCGAGAAAAATGTGGTGAATGCTCAATTTGTCCGAGTCGAACTGCCTGGCAATCAAAAGATGATTCACTTGGCAGAAATAGAGGCTTACGGTGGAGATCTTAATCATGCATTGGCAGGGCAAGCTACGCAGAGTTCAACCGACTTTGGCGGTAATGCTGCTTACGTTAATGATGGAAATACCGATGGAAATTTCAATAATCTCTCAGTGACACATACTGCAGTCAGCGACAGTCCTTGGATTGAGATTGATCTGGGTAAAGAACAAGATGTTGACCGACTGGTCCTGTGGAATCGCACAGACGGAGGGGAGGGAATCGTCAATCGACTGCAGGGTTATCGGGTTTCATTGTTAGATGCCAATCGAAAGGTAGTTTGGTCGAGAAGTCCTGATCGTGTTCCGAGTCCATCGCGTGAATTTCTGATCGATGGAACACGAGATCTTCGCTTCTCAGTCGCTCTGGGAAATCATGAGCAAACCGGTTTTCCCGCATCATCAACAATCAATCCAAAATCACTGTCCGATGCTGGTTGGGCCGTGGGTCCTTATATTGGGCAGCAGCATGAGCTGACTATGGTATTTGCCGAGCCACATGCTCTCCCGAAAGGTGAGTTAGTTATTCGATTGGAGCATCAGTCAAAGCATCCTAAGCACCTTATCGACCATTTTCGCGTTGCCGTGACCGGTGGCGAGAACTTGCAAGAGTGGGCAGGAGTGCCGGAGAATCTCCGACGGATCTTGAACTCTGGCAGTTACAAGACGGACAGTAATCATGAATCCATGGTGATGGATTATTACCTCCAGATTACGCCGCTTCTTGGGAAAGAGAGAGAGCAGCTTGAGTCGATAGCTAAGCAGCTTGCAGAGCTGAAGCCATACACGACGGCTCCTATTATGCGCGAGCTTGAAGATGGGAAAAAACGAGCAACGCGAGTGCAAATTCGCGGAAATTACCTCAACACCGAAGATGATGAAGTTAATAGCGGGATACCAGCAGCGTTTCATGAATTGTCTGTTGAGGGTCAGCCAACCCGTCTTGATCTCGCTCGTTGGCTGGTCGATGAGAACAATCCCTTAACTGCTCGTGTCATTGCAAACCGCCATTGGGAGCAGTTGATGGGAGTCGGAATCGTTGCAACGAGCGAAGAGTTTGGTTCGCAAGGTGATCTGCCAACACATCCCGAATTGCTCGATTGGTTGGCGATGGAGTTGATGGAATCAGGGTGGGATTTAAAACATCTCATCAAAAAGATTGTCATGTCCGCAACTTATCAGCAGACTTCCCTAGTTACTGATTCATTGCTGGAAAGTGATCCCGGAAATCGCTTCTACGCCCGCGGTCCTCGCTTTAGAGCGTCAGCTGAAGTCATTCGTGATCAAGCATTATTTGTTTCGGGTCTATTGAGTACGAAGATGTATGGTCCACCGGTGAATCCACCTCAACCACAGCTTGGCTTGAGAGCTGCTTTTGGTTCTGGGACGGATTGGCAAACGAGTAAGGGAGATGATCGGTACCGTCGTGGTATCTACACCACGTGGCGTCGATCGAGTCCGTATCCATCCATGGCTCAGTTTGACGCACCGAATCGAGAGGTTTGTACGGTCAAGCGGATTCGCACGAATACTCCTCTGCAGGCTTTGGTGACCCTTAATGATCCAGTTTATATCGAAGCGGCGCAGTCCTTTGCTCGTAATTTGCTCGCCGGTTCTGATAACACTTCGCAGCGTATCGAAGCTGCATTTAAGGCAGCGTTGATAAGGATGCCGAGAAGAAATGAAGTTGATCGAATGGAGAAACTTTATGCGGACGTTTACAAAGTGTATGAAGCAAATCCAGAGTCAGCCATGAAAATAGCGACCGACCCCTTGGGGCCTCTTCCAAAGAATATGGATATTTTGGAGGCAGCAGCTTGGACGGTGGTTGCGAATGTGATTTTGAATCTCGATGAGATTCTTATGAAAAGGTGAGATGCGAGATGAACAATCGATTTGATCGAACAGTCGATGCACTAGCAAGTTTGCAGGACCGTACCCGTCGTCATTTTTTAGCTCAATCAACAGCGGGGATTGGAGCTTTGGCCTTGAGTCAATTTGCTGAGGCACAAAACGCGAATCAGGACACTGTTAATCCGCTTAGTCCGAAGCAGCCACCACTCGTCTCGAAAGCAAAACGTGTTATTTATTTGCACATGACGGGATCCCCTCCCAATCTTGATTTGTTTGATCACAAGCCGGAATTAAGCAAAAGGGATGGCGAAGATTGTCCGGATGAATTTCTACAAGGAAGGGAATTTGCTTTCACCAAAGGAGTACCCAAGCTAATGGGATCGCCTCGGTCGTGGGCGCAGGTAGGCGAGAATGGCCTTTGGATGTCAGATGCGGTCCCTCATTTTCATGAAGTAGCAGATGAAATGTGCATCGTGCATTCGATGTACACCGATCAGTTTAATCACGCCCCAGCTGAACTCTTGGTTTACACAGGGTCTCCGCGATCTGGGCGACCTTCGATGGGGTCATGGGTGACCTACGGATTAGGCAGTGAGAATGAAAATCTTCCAGGATTCGTTGTGCTGATTTCAAGTGGAGTTCAGCCCAACGGAGGCAAGAACTCTTTTGGTAGTGGCTTCCTGCCATCGGTTTATCAGGGTGTTCAATGTCGCTCGAAGGGTGACCCAGTTCTTTATGCGTCGAATCCTTCGGGAATGGACCGTTCAATGCGTCGCATGACGCTCGATGCCCTCAGTGATCTCAATCAGGTACAGGCACAAGAAATGGGTCACCCAGAGACGATGACCCGGATCTCTCAATATGAATTAGCGTTTCGAATGCAAATGTCCGTGCCAGAAGTGATGGATATCTCCCAGGAATCACAAGAGACGCTCGATGCATACGGCGCCGTCCCCGGCGCAGCGAGCTTGGCAAATAATTGTTTGCTCGCTAGGCGTTTGACGGAGGCCGGTGTGCGTTTCGTTCAGTTGTTTGATTGGGGATGGGATTTTCACGGAACTGGCGCGGATACGGGTCTGAAAGATGGGCTCACCAATAAGTGTGCTACGATGGATCGTCCTGTCGCTGCTTTAATCAAGGATTTAAAGCAGCGAGGACTCTTGGACGAAACGCTTATCGTCTGGGGAGGGGAGTTCGGACGCACGCCGTTCAGAGAGGGAAGAACTGCCGGTGGAAAGATTCTCGGTCGTGATCATTATCCCGATGTATTCACGATGTGGATGGCCGGTGGAGGGGTCAAGGGAGGATTTGAATACGGACGTTCCGATGATCTCGGATTCAAGGTCGCCGAGAATCCGGTTCACGTGCATGATTTGCAGGCGACTCTATTGCATCAGTTGGGGTTCAATCATGAACGACTCACTTACCGATTCCAAGGTCGAGATTATCGACTCACAGATGTTCACGGGCGAGTGATACATGATTTACTCCTTTAGCAGCTGAACAGGCTTAGTTGATGAATTGAGATTTTCAGGAGTCTTAAGAGATGGGTTGTGTGTCTCAACCTCGTTGCGTGCTTGTTGCGGCTTTTTTCCAATTGCTGTGTTTCACCCAACAAGGGAATTCCTCTGAGTTAGTGCTGTCTGTCTCAGTGGAGCATCAGCCGTTAGCTTCGAATGTTCGTCGCCTCATGCAGACATTTGATCAGTTGGGTTACCCGTTGGAATCAACCCTGCAGCGTCAGTTACAAGAAGCGATCGCAGGAGATGACGCAGTTGCTTTGCAGCGCATTATGGATGAGCAAGTCCTTGGTGCGGTGATAATCAATCCGGAAGAGCGAGTAAGTGTCAAGCGAATTGATTCTCAGATACCCGTGGTGCACCAAGGTGGTTACACACCGGTCGTGCTGAAGGTTCTAAATTTTGGCGGTTCTACGGCACGTTTGAGAGTGCAGAGTCCGCAGTCTGGGGCGGTGTTCAAGGGCGCCGCAAAGTTGAGTATGGAGCGGCAGCAGCAGACAACATTTCTTGCTAAACAGCAGCAGAAGTTTACTGATTCATTTCTTGAAGTTGAGTTGCATCAATCACCACCTATGACAAGCCATTTGTCTGGCTTGGAAGCGGAATATGTGATTTTGTTAATCGCATCTAGTCAGTCAGGTAAGCGTGAGGCGATCCTTGAATTTGACCTTGGTGATGGAACAGCTGATTTGGAAAACCGAAATGAGATCCCGGTTTTACTTAATATTCAACCCTCTGTCGCGGTGCATCTGGACGTTTTTGAATCGGATGGAACGCCGTCCATCGCTCGGTTAGAAATTCGCGACCAAGCGGGCCGTGTCTTTCCGCTACAGGCGAAAAGACTTGCTCCTGATTTTTTCTTTCAATCACATGTTTATCGATCGCACGGTGAAACGATCGATTTAGCACCGGGTCGGTATCAGGTGACTAGCAGCCGCGGGCCGGAGTATCTGCGTCAAACACATGATTTGGTCGTTGACGCCGATGCAGCACCAACTTTAGAAATTCGACTCAAACGCTGGCATGCTGCTGAGCGTTATGGCTTTTATAGTGGTGATCATCACATTCATGCGGCTGGATGTGCGCACTATACCGATCCCACCGAGGGTGTATCTCCAATGGACATGTATCGACAAGTCTGGGGTGAGGGATTGAACGTTGGATGCGTTTTGACATGGGGGCCCTGTTTTGAATTTCAAAGGCAGTACTTTGAACCCAAGGCAATCGACTTTGGTCATCCACTAACGAAATTAAAATATGATCTTGAGGTAAGTGGTTTTGGGTCACAGGCATTGGGTCATGTGTGCTTATTGAATTTGACAGACCAAACATATCCGGGGAGTAACGGAAAGAAGAACCAAGGTTGGCCCACTTGGACCACTCCGGTCATGAGATGGGCCAAGGAACAGGGCGGCGTGACCGGTTACGCTCACTCAGCGAGTGGTTTATCGATTGATCCCGAATCAGCAAGTGCGTGGTTGATGGGGCAATACGATCGCGACGGCGATGGCGGACTCAATAAGAGTGAATCGGTCAACGCGTTACTGCCTCATCGTTTTTCCAGCGTGGATCGCGATCGCGATGGGATGATCTCGAAATTTGAATTGATTCAATCGCATGAAGCTGCCAGTCAGGAATTACCCAATTATGCGATTCCTGAAATGAATGGTGTTGGTGCGATGGAAATCTGTGTCAGCACCGTTGCGGGCGTGTGTGATTTTATCTCAAGCATGGATACCGGACGGATTCAAGAGTGGAATACGTGGTACCACCTCCTCAATTCAGGTTTTCCATTAAAGGTATCTGGTGAAACAGATTTTCCTTGCATGAGTAGCAGGAGAGTCGGTAAGGGGCGAGTTTATGTTCAATTGGGTGAGGTTGATCAATTGGATTTTACTCAATGGTGTCAAGGCTTGGCTCGTGGCGCCTCCTACGTATCGGACGGTTACGCACATCTACCACTGTTTAAAGTTAACGGGGTTGCACCGGGTGATGGCAGGATTGATTTAGAAAAGGGTGCGTCGGTTGAGGTTCAGGCTTCAGTCGCTTTCGCACCCTCAACGCCGGTATCTTTCGCGCAAGGTACAGACCCGAGGCCTCTTGGACGTGAGTTGATAGGAGATACGGTAAACCTGCACGGTTCAAGATCTGAAGAATGGGAAGAGGGTGGAACTCGTGTCGTCGAGTTAGTGGTGAATGGTGAAGTCGTTGAATCGAGAGAAGTATTTGCAGATGGAAAGATTCACAAACTCAATTTTTCTATACAAGTGGATCAAAGCAGTTGGGTCAGTCTTCGGCAGTTCCCGCAATTGCACTCGAATCCTGTCAATGTCTTGGTGGATGGCAAACCGATCCGTTGCTCCTCTCGCAGTGCGAGATGGTGCGTGGAAATGACGAAAAGGCTTTGGGAGAATCGCAAAAACTCAATCGCAGACACTGAGCGAGGCGAAGCGAAAGTCGCGTTTGAACATGCGATTGCTGTGCTGGAGCGTATTGCAGCAGAGTCAGAACCGTGATCACGTTCCGACATAAGATGCTGGGAGTTTTGTTCCCAATTGAAACCAAATCATTCATACTTTGATACAACAGCCATCAGCACAATGGAACCGATGGCTTTCACGATCTATAAAGTTGACCGTAGGTTACTCGTCCGTCACGCATCCTTCACTGGCCGTTTTCACGCACTTGATGTATTTGTACAGGGTGCCTCGAGTTGCTTTGAGCGGTGGAGCGGTCCATGTCTTTTTTCGGTTTTCCAATTCGGACTCCTCTAAATCAACATCTAGCCGATTTGCTTCTGCATCAATGGTCACCATGTCTCCGTCTTGTAGCAGACCGAGCGGACCTCCGAGTTGGGCTTCAGGTGTAATGTGGCCAACAATGAAACCATGGCTGCCACCGCTAAATCTTCCATCTGTCAGCATCGCAACATCAGAACCTAAGCCGGCGCCCATGATAGCGCTGGTCGGGGTGAGCATTTCTGGCATTCCGGGCCCTCCTTTAGGCCCTTCATAGCGAATGACAACGACATCCCCCTTCTCTATTTTCTTCTCTTCCAAGGCAGTGAGCATCGCCTCTTCACTGTCGAAGCACCTGGCCGGACCGGTGAATTGCAGGCCTTCTTTTCCAGTAATTTTCGCAACCGCGCCTTCTGGGGCGAGTGTTCCTTTTAAGATTCGGATATGCCCGGTTTCCTTGATCGGGTTACTGACAGGCTGCACAATTGATTGACCTTCTTTGAGCCCCGGAACCGCATCAAGATTCTCTGCTAAGGTTTTTCCTGTAACGGTGAGGCAAGATCCATCGAGGAGTCCTTCTTGAAGAAGGTACTTCATGACGGCCGGCGTTCCCCCAATGGAGTGCAGGTCTTCTTGGACAAACTTGCCACTCGGTTTGAGGTCCGCTAGATAGGGAATTCGATCGCTGACGCTTTGGAAATCATCAATGGTTAGGTCAATGTCAACACTTCGTGCCATCGCTAAGAGGTGGAGCACTGCGTTGGTGCTACCACCTAACGCCATCACCGTGACCATTGCGTTTTCGAATGCGGTGCGGGTCATGATGTCGCGAGGTTTAATGTCCGCTTTCAAGAGTTCTAAAATGGCTTGTCCTGCACGCTGACACTCATTCTTTTTATCGGGATCTTCAGCAGGGATACTCGCCGAGTAAGGTAGTGACATCCCCATTGCTTCGATTGCAGTTGCCATGGTGTTTGCCGTGTACATCCCCCCACAAGCACCGGCGCCAGGGCAACTGCGGCGAACGATCTCTGAACGTTCTTCATCACTGATTTCACCTGAGAGGTATTGCCCATAGCATTGAAAAGCGCTGACGATATCCAATTTTTCATTGCGGTAGCTTCCCGGTTTGATCGTTCCACCGTAGACCATGATTGCTGGGCGGTTTAGGCGTCCCATTGCGATGAGGCAGCCAGGCATATTCTTATCGCATCCAGGTAATGCAATCAGAGCGTCGTACCATTGGGCGCCCATGATCGTTTCAATGGAATCTGCAATGAGGTCTCTGCTCTGAAGGCTAAAGCTCATTCCTTCTGTGCCCATGGAAATACCATCACTAACACCAATGGTGTTGAATCGCATTCCAACCAATCCCGCCTCGCTTACACCCTTCTTTACCTCCGCAGCAAGGTCAAGGAGGTGCATGTTGCAGCTGTTCCCCTCGTACCACATGCTTGCGATACCTACCTGCGCTTTATTCATGTCCTCCGGCGTCATTCCGGTGGCATAGAGCATTGCTTGAGAGGCACCTTGGCTTTTGGGTTGCGTGATACGACGGCTATACTGGTTGAGCGGTTGATTCATAATGCTTTTTGAAACGACGATGACGGATAGAAACCTGAATGATTATGATCATTCATGATGAATTGAAAAAGGGACACACTTTAGACTTGTTAAGGAACCCATCATGATTCGCAGCCTTTTTCCATGTTTTGTGTTGGTTTGCCAATTGTTTACACCTCATCTGCTGGCTCAAGAGCCAAAAGTTGCAGATTTTGATCAGGAATCATTACCTCTTTTTGATGGTCAATCACTAGCTGGCTGGGAAGGGAATGCTTATTGGTTTCGTGTCGAGGACGGCGCGATTGTCGCGGGCCGACTGGATGAGAGAATTCCACACAACGAATTTTTGTGCACCACCCAGATCTATGATGACTTTGAACTGCGTTTAGAAGCGAAATTGGTTGGCGCTGGCCAGAATGCAGGAATACAAATCCGATCGAAACGTGTCCGAGACAGTACGGAGGTTTCTGGTTATCAGGTAGATATGGGACAAGCAGGTAGTCGCGGAGTCTGGGGTGCACTCTACGATGAATCTCGGAGAAATCGAATGCTCGCGGAGGTCCCGCCCGAACTCCACAATCAGATCCTTAAGAAAGACACTTGGAATCATTACCGAATCATCTGTCGTGGAAAAAAAATTACTATTTATCTCAATGGAAAAAAAACCGTTGAGTACGAGGAAGTTGAATCGGGTATCCCCGGACACGGTATCATTGGGCTGCAGATTCATAGCGGGGCTCCGAGTGAAGCTTGGTATCGAAATTTGCGCATCAAGCAGCTTTAGGACGTCGTTACAGCATCGGTAACGTTAAAGCATGATAGCTGGGGGCGATTGATTGCTCCCCAAAGATACAGTTCCATTGGAGAAGTCAAACGGACATGGAAGTTGACATAGAGCCCAGTCTTACATCCGGTATTGGATTCGTATTCTTTGATCTGGGAAATATTCTCTTTTCTTTTGATCCCAATCGAGCGTGTGGCAATGTTGCGAATAAGGTTGGCTTGAAGGCTACTGATGTGTACGCCGCAGTTTACGAATCAGGATTGCAGACGGATTTTGAATCGGGTCATATACGACAAGGTATTTTTCTAGAGAAATTACGTGCGAGTCTCCGGGTCTCGGCCGAGCAGTTATCGGACACGAATTTTCTCGACGCTCTGAGTGACATGTTCGAGCCCATCGAACCAATGCTTGAAGTGATGCATAGGTTGCGATTGCAGGGAGTTCCGGTTGGAGTGTTGTCCAACACATGCCGATCGCATTGGAGTTGGATCAATCGAATGTCTGCAGGGAAGCATCTGCAGCAACTTGACGCGTACGTTCTCAGCTTTGAAGTGGGGGCAATGAAGCCTGATGCGGCAATCTATGACGCGGCTGAACAGGCGGCTGAGATAGATGTAGAACGTATTTTGTTTCTTGATGATCGCCAAGAAAATGTAGACGCTGCAAGTGCTCGTGGCTGGCGATCGCATTGCTGCGTTGGTGGGGTCGATGCGGAATTGATACTTGCTGCGTATGGATTAGGAGAGGGGTGATGCTGAATAAAATCCTGCGATCCATCCTCTTTTGGCTGTTGTTGACCTCCTCAATCGCTTTTGTGTGGCCTGATTTTGGTCTGAGCTTTGATCCATTTGTAATGAATAAATGGGCGTTGTGGTCAGCGATTTTTCTCACGATGTTTTCGTTGGGAGGCTTGGTGAGTCCGGGTGAATTAAAACCGTTGCGCTCGCATCCTTACTGGGTTGCCTTAGGGGTGTTGACGCAGGTCACCGTGATGCCATTGGCCGCTTGGTTGGCAACGAAAGTGATTCCAATGAACGAAGACATGGCGTTGGGAGTGTTGCTTGTGGGCTGTGTGCCTGGAGCGATGGCATCCAATGTGTTGACCAATACTGCTCGTGGTTCAGTTGCTTATTCCGTCAGCCTAACCTCGGTGGCCACGTTGCTTTCGCCATTAACCGTTCCTGGGATTTTGTGGATTCTCTCAGGGCACCAGTCTGAAGGATTTCGCGTACAGTCTTCGCTGCTGTTAGCCACATTTGTGACATTGCCAACCATATTGGGTTATCTCGTGAGTTCTCGGCACGATCGATTTCGCCAAGTTTTCAAATCTTATGGATCGTTGATTGCATCGGTTGCCTTACTTTGGATTATCACCACGGTTGTTGCTTCTAACCGACATGCACTTTTTATCGCCCCAACGGTGATTCTGGTGGCACTACTAGCAATCAATCTTGCAGGTTATCTGGGTGGCTACTGGGTAGGCAGGCTGAGTGGTCTACCCGCAAGTTATCGCCGAGCATTGACACTTGAGATTGGGATGCAAAACGCGGGTGTGGGAACGACACTTGCGGTAAGCATTCTGGGGAGCGGAACCACAGCGACGATTCCTACAGCGGTCTATACGTTTGGATGCATGTTAACCGGCACTCTCCTCGCGGCGTACTGGCAACGTTTGGATGGTAGTTCGCAGTTGTGATCACTGTTTCAGGTTCAATAAGTTTTTAACCTGTGATATTTGGCCAATACCAGACGCTTTTGCTGCAAGGTATCCGCGTCGACCCAAGGGCGGGCATCCCAGAAGGCATTGGGGTTCCGATTACACAACGGCTGTGTCTATGATCAGCGGGTATTTTGGGGGCTGATCACGATCGTTGATTGACATAACACTGAACAGAGATGGATCAAAGATGACACTCTCGCAAACCATTCAATCGAGGGGGAATGATGATCTAAGATTGGCTGCCGTCATTGATATTGGGGCAACTAGTATTCGTCTCGCGATCGCTGAGATCCAAATGGGAGGATTAGTTCGAACTTTGGATACCTTGGTCCAGTCGGTCGAACTGGGACGGGAAGTTTTTGAGAGTAGGAAGATTTCTCGCAGAAGTATTGAACGAGTTGTTGATGTTTTAAAACGGTATCAACTGGTCATTCAGGAGTATGGCTTTGGAGATAACGATCTTGTTCGAGTGGTCGCTACAACCGCCGTTCGAGAGGCGATCAATCGTCTTGCATTTGCTGACCGACTCTATGTTGCAACCGGTTTGAAAGTGGAGTCGCTCGACGAGCAAGAAGTCAATCGTATCACTTACATGGGGGTGTACCCCCACCTTCAGGGTTCTGCTGAGTTGGTGGATGGGAAATCACTTGTCGTGGAAGTTGGTGGGGGTAATACAGAGTTATTGGTGGTGCGAAGTGGAAATGTGCTTTCCAGTCAATCGTTTAGATTAGGTTCGATTCGATTGCTACAGACTCTGCAGCGTATTAGGTCGAATGTAGACCGCCGCCGTTCGTTAATGGAAAGTCACATCAGACGTTACCTCGACCAGATCAGGGGAGCTATTAATGATGATCAGCAGATGCATATCGTCGCGTTGGGAGGTGACATTAGGTTCGCAATGAGCCAGCTTTGTAGAGATTGGGATGGGAAATCTTTAGCAAAATTATCTGTCTCTGCACTCGGTGAGCTAGCTGACGAAGTGCTTCGCTACAGTGACGATGAAATAGTGAAGCATTACTCGGTCAGTTATGTGGAAGCCTCGACTCTTGGCCCAGCGTTGCTCGTGTATTATCTCTTAGCCGATCATTTCAAGGTCGAGTCTTTGTATGTCTGCGATACAAATCTTCGCGATGGATTGCTCCACGATATGGCTGTGGGGGGGACTTGGAGTGAAGCATTTCGTCATCAGATTATTCGATCGGCATTGAGTCTTGGTAGAAAGTTTGGCTTCGATGAAACGCATGCACGGAATGTGGCAGAATTGTCACGATCTCTTTTCGTACAATTGTCGGATGAGCATGAATTAGATGTGCGGCACGAAGTAATCTTATTTGTTGCCGCGTTGCTACATGAAATCGGCTTGATCGTTAACCTTCGGAGTAATCACAAGCACGCCTTTTATCTGATTCGCAACAGTGATCTGTTTGGCCTTTCCAAACATGAATTGTTGTTGGTGGGGCTCGTGGCAAGGTATCATCGCCGTGCGGCGCCACAGGCTTCACATGATTCCTACAGCAGCTTACAGCAGAAAGACCGAGTGATCGTTGGTAAGCTGGCAGCGATTTTACGGATCGCTATTGCATTAGATGATACTCGGACAGGCAGGATACGTGATGTGACTTGTTCCAAACGGGATGGGCAGTTCACCATCATGACTCAGTCGATAGAGGACATCTCTTTAGAGCAGATCGCGATGCGCGAGCAATCTGGTTTGTTTCGAGAAGTGTTCGGCTTAGCGGTCGTTTTGCGATAAAGCGTCAATGATTGATGGGGGGCAAGTGGTATCCTCCCACAGGAATTCATATTTTGTATCGATAGAGGTGATTCCTTGTTTCGATTTCTCTCTCTGATAGCGATTATGTCAGTTTTCAACGAGCAAGGACTGTTGCTGTTTGGGCAAGATCCGTACCAGCAAAAACGAAATGAAATGGTGAGTCAGTTCATTGAGACTGCAGGGGTAAAGAACCCTAGGGTTCTGCAGGCACTACGTGACACACCCCGACATGAATTCGTACCGCGTGCTGTTCGATCTCGTGCCTATCTCGATATGGCATTACCGATTGGCGAGGCTCAGACAATCAGCAGTCCATTTATCGTTGCAATGATGACTGAGGCACTTGATCCCAAACCGACGGATGTGGTACTCGAGATTGGTACGGGGAGTGGGTACCAAGCTGCAGTCCTTAGCCCGCTCGTTTCAAAGGTTTTTACCATTGAGATTGTGCCAGAGTTAGGGCAAGCCGCTGCCGAAGTTCTCGATCGTCTTCAATATGACAACGTTTTCACTCGAGTTGGTGACGGTTTTGTTGGATGGCCCGACGTTGCTCCCTTTGACAAAATGATTGTGACCTGTAGTCCCGAAAATGTTCCGAAACCATTGGTGGAACAATTGCGAGAAGGAGGGCAAATGATCATCCCCGTTGGTGAACGTTACCAGCAAACTCTTTATCGAATGATTAAGAAAGATGGTGAGTTGATTAGGCAGCCACTCCGTCCCACTCTTTTCGTGCCCATGACGGGCGAGGCAGAGGAGAGTCGACAAGTGCACCCTGACCCCCAGCATCCTGCAGTTGTTAATGGGGATTTTGAGGAGGGTGGTGACAATTCGTTAGGTCGAAATGGGCTTGTATCGGGTTGGTATTACGGACGTCAGGTTCGGAGGTTGCGAGAAAAGAGTCAGGACGGGAGTTCTTCAGGAGGGAGATCATTCGTCAGATTCGAGAATGAAACACCAGGATTGGACTCGCATCTTTTGCAAGGTATTCCTATCGATGGGCAGGTGGTTTCACTTGTCCGTTTGGGCGCATTGATTCGTACGGAATCGGTGCGCCGTGGTACCTCCAAAGAAGATTTGCCGATGCTCGCTTTGACACTCTATGACGAGGATCGCAAGGAGCTTGGCACGGTTTGGTTGGGTCCGTTTCGCGGAACCATGGACTGGAAACGCTCCTCTCGATTAGTGCCAATTCCGCCAGCAACCCGTGAGGGAATCCTTCGCATCGGTCTGTTTGGAGCAACCGGGGTCGCAGATTTTGATGAGATCACAATCAAGCGGCTCGACTGACATTTCCTTTCTCATTTCATTCCCAAGCTCCTGCCCCCCCGCTGAGGGTCATTCAGTCGATGCGTTAAGCGCTCGGCAATCGTTAAAACCGTCAAAATCGCTAAAATCATTGTTGTTGATGCGATTGTCCCAAGTATTTTGATACGCGACCTTCTCGTGCATCTTGTGACGGTAGCTAGGCATCGAGAGTGAGGCATTTGCTGCGAACTAAATTTGCAGCTCTGAAATTTTGGCGATTCCTGGGGGGGATTTGTGCAATGAAATTGCATCGTTTTGCGTGGATGGTGGTCGCTTTCTTTTGTTCGCTCGGCATTACTCACGCCGATGACATCGTATGGGGTGGATCTTCAGGTGGCTCGTCCGGAGGTTCTTCCGGAGGTTGGATGGTTCATCACGGCAGTTTTGGTTCAGCGGGACATCTGCGAGTCCGTTATTACGGCGGAACTTGGGGTGGCTCATCTGGTGGGATGACACGAGGGTGGGGTTCCTCTGGGGGCAATTTATTACGCTCTAGCTCTTATGAATTTGGATCTTCTGGGGGCCGGTCTAATTACTATCCAGGGCCCATCAGGCGTTTTTTTAATCACTTACATGAGACATCGATCCAATCACGTGGTAGCAGTGGTGGTGCCACCGTCGGATCATCCGGTGGTAGTAGTGGAGGGGTCGTTAAGCCAGGTGCGTTAGAAGGGCAGGAGAAGACCCCCGATTCAAACGCCAGCCTCGACGCACCGACTGCGGGTCTTGAGTCCGATTCATACGAAGTGACACTTGAGGCTGATTCCCCTCTTGAGTCCAATGAACAAGAAGCAGCAGATGACTCAGCTCCTGTGGATTTACCAAAGTTGGATCCTTCGGAGGCGTCTTTGACCGTATCAGTTCCCAAAAATGCAAAGGTGATTGTTAACGGGCACCTGACCAAAAGCAAAGGCGAGACTCGTTATTTCCGATCCGTTGATCTCGATGTTGGAGAAGTCTACACATATCGGGTACAGGTCTCGTACTCTTTGGATGGTGAAGATCTGAATGATGAAGAGGTTGTTAGGCTAAAGGCGGGAACTCAGCATCATTTAGATTTTCGTCAGAATCTAGTTTCGGGTAAGGCTTCGGAAGACGATCAGGAAAAAGAGGAGATTGACTATGCCGATACGATCGTGCGTGTTCATGTTCCAAACGGTGCGATTGTCTCATTGGGTGGTAATCCAACCAAGAGCACCGGGGAGTTACGCACGTTCACCACAAGCAGTCTGAGATCGGGTCAGGTATGGCAAGATTATGTCATTCAAGTCGAATCAGAAATCGACGGACAACTCGTAACCCAAGAGAAAACTGTTAGCATCACTGGTGGCACCGAGGCTGATTATTATTTTGATTTCACCACCAGCAAGTTAGCCGTCCGCTGAGTTGCTGACTTACTTTAGTTAAAAGCCGCTGCTTTCAGGCAGCGGTTTTTTTTTGGTTTAGCTTCTTGATAATTGCCCCTATTCATCCAAGTTTCTGTGGTTAACGTTAGTTCAATGGATGGGTGTACCTAAAGATTGGGACGGCGAATGATGTTGACCAAGCAGTTTAAATCAAAAAATGCTGTGAAAATAGCGATTACAGCAGTGATTCTCTTTCATCTATTGGCCATTGTTTTACCGCCATTGTCGTTTCAGGCTCAGGGTAGCTCAGGTGTTTCACCCTTTGTTGGTCGTTTGAGTTTACTAGTCGAAAGATACTCCCAATTTCTGTATATGAATCGCGGTTACGCTTTTTTTGCGCCGGATCCCGGGCCAAGTCATCTGATTCAAGTCAGAGTGCAGGATTCGAAAGGGAATCGTGAAGAGATGTTGTATCCCGATATCAATCGGCAATGGCCGCGGTTGCTTTACCATCGATATTTCATGCTTACCGAGTATTTGCATGAGATTTATCGACCGAGGGTAAACTCGAGTAACGCATTGACCGTTGAAGATTTGGTAGGTTTGCGAGAGGAGAGAGAACGATACGATCTCATTCGCGATTCATATTCCCGTCACCTTCAAAGCGTTCATGGTGGCAAGCAGATTTCGTTACGTCGGATTGAACATCTATTGCCGAGATACGATTTGTACAGGCGAGATCCACGTCCGTTAAACGACCCGATCTCATATCGAGTATTGCTCGATACATCGGTGGTTGAGGGTGGGGAGGATAGGTCAACTAGCCGAACCAAGACAGGCGAGTTACCTCCAAGTACCAATGATTTTCGATCGAGAAAGGTTCGCGAACAGCCATCACGGGATGCTCAATAGCGGGGAGACATTCGATGGAGGCAGGATCTTTATTCAAATCGATGAAGTCGTGGTTTTTAACAAGCGTCCATAGGTGGGACAAATTTTGGTTCACGCCAGAGTCGCCGTGGCTCTTAGCGCGTTTACGATTCGTCTTTGGTCTTTTTTTACTTTACTCTCACTTAGTCCTCGCAAGTGATTTGGATGCATTCATCGGTGAAAACGCATGGATTAGTCAAGATGTTGGTCGATCGCTTTTGAATCGGGATGCGACCTCCGGTTTTTACGCTGCAACGTATCTGTGGGATCTTCCAACATGGGCGATCTGGGCTCATCACAGTTTCACGATTGCGATCACGGCGAGTTGGTGTGTCGGTTTGCTAACCCGATTTACTGGGCCTCTGACTTGGTTTTTACAATTGATGTACCTTCATCGTTTGACTGGTGCGTTGTTTGGGTTTGATCAAATCATTACTTACGCGGTGATGTATTTGATGCTCGCTCCGGCAGGGAGCTGTTTCAGTGTGGATCAATGGCTAAGGTCTAAGTGGTTGCAACTGGGGGGGCGATCCCGTCTCATTGATTGGTTGTTGCCCGACGCCAAGCCTTGCATTTCGGCAAATATTGCCACTCGAATGTTACAAATTCACCTCTGTGTGATCTATCTTTTTGGCGGATTGAGCAAGGCTCGAGGTGTTACTTGGTGGGATGGTACCGCGATGTGGTATTCAATATCGAATCTTGAGTATCAATCGTTTGATATGACATGGCTCGCTAGTTATCCAGAAGTCATTTCCGCACTTACGATGCTCACGCTTTTGTGGGAGCTGTCCTACGTGGCGTTAATATGGCCTCGCATTACACGACCAGTAGTTCTATTAATGGCTGTTTTTGTGCATTCGGGCATCGCACTCTCCCTTGGGATGGCAACTTTTGGCTTTGCAATGATCGCCGCGAATGCTTGTTTTTTGCGTCCGCCCCAAAAAAGTTATCTGCCTTGATGCTTTCAGAGACTCGAGACGCAAATCCAGAATTTGCATCTTGAGAGTGGTTCGGCGTTGATCCTGATTTAACTTAACGCGAGGAATTGACTCGTGCTGGTCATGCGAGCTTCTCTTGAGAGAGACGAAGCAACTTAGCCTTGGATTCAGGCATGAGACCTAGTTGCGATTATTCATCGATCGAAATCAGTGATTCACCGGTCATTTCTTTGGGGACAGGAAGGCCAAGTAATGTGAGCACGGTTGGTGCGATATCTGCAAGTCGACCGTTTTCTTTAAGCGATTTACTTTCGAGCCCCGGTTCAACCACAATCAGCGGCACGTCAAAAGTGGTATGAGCAGTGTGAGGGCCTCCGGTCGCTGGATCCGTCATTTGCTCACAGTTCCCGTGGTCAGCGGTTACCACCAAGGAGCCTCCTGCCTTCAGGGTTGCTTCAACGATTTTTCCCACACATTCATCCACGGTTTCAACCGCGTGAATCGCGGCTTCTAGGACTCCGGTATGACCGACCATATCACCGTTGGCAAAGTTGACGATGATCAGTTCAGCTGCTCGTGACTCAATCACATCGAGTACCTTGGCGGCTACTTCACCCGCTGACATTTCCGGTTTTTGATCGTAGGTCGAGACTTCCTTGGGGGACTGAGCCATCCCGCGGTCTTCTTCCGGAAACGGATCATCACGGTAGTCGTTGAAGAAAAAGGTGACGTGTGGGTACTTCTCTGTTTCAGCGCAACGAAATTGTTGTAATCCCAAAGAGCTGACATATTGCCCGAGTATATTCGGCATTTTTTCGGGTTTCTCAAAGATCACCTGAACGGGTAAACCCGTTTCGTACCCTGTCATGGTAGCGAAGTAGAGATCTTGGATTTTGCTACCGCGATCGAAACCACCACCGTCTATCGATTCCCACTTTTCCTCATCAAACACAAATGCTTTGGTGATTTCTCTCGTCCGGTCTCCGCGGTAATTCATAAAGATGATTGCGTCGCCGTCCTTCACAGTCGCAAGTTTACCTGATTGGTCAGCTATCGATGTGGCGGTGATGAATTCATCACCGCGTCGGCTCGGCTCGGATGGATTGTCGTAATACGATTGAATCGCTTCCGATGCGGTGTTGGCGACCAACGATGAACCTTTCGTCATCATGTCGTAGGCCTGCTGCACTCGGTCCCATCGCAAGTCACGATCCATCGCATAAAAACGACCGATGACACTGGCAATGCGACCAACATTTTCTGCAACAAGTTTCTCTTCCAAACGTCCAATGAACTGAAGGCCAGATGTTGGCGAAGTATCTCTTCCGTCGGTGATCGCATGGACTACAAACTGTTCACTTGATAGTCCGTTGCGTTTAACAAGGTCGACAATTGCAAATCCGTGTTCAAGGTCACTGTGAACGCGGCCATCTGACATAAGCCCTAGAAGATGCAGTGTTCCCCCGCTGGATTTCACATGATTAATAGCTTCTTGAAGGGTGCGGTTGTCAAAAAAAGATGCATTTCGGATTGCCCGCGTGATCCTCATTACCTCTTGGTCGACGATCCGGCCAGCACCGATATTTTGATGACCCACTTCGCTGTTGCCCATAACGCCAGCTGGAAGTCCAACATCTTCTCCGGAGGTGTGAATCAGGACGTTCGGGTATTTTTCCATCAAATCGTCTGAGATGGGTGTGTTCGCTAAGTGGATGGCATTCGCGTGGTTCCACTCTTGGTTGGGGTTTTCGCCCCAGCCGTCTCGGATGATAAGCACTACGGGTTTACGTCGGACGTTGGTCAACGGATTGATCTCTCTATTCGAATTTAACTAGGGCGTGTGTGCAGACATTGAGCTTGAATCTCACCAGAACGCCAGGGAGAGTCAATTTAACGGATGAATCTTCTATTCGCAGTACCTGATTCTTATGGAATGCTTTTCGTAAGTGGTGGTTTAGCGAGTTGGTTTGTTTTCGGGGGTAATTTCTCTATTCGAGATGGTCCACATTCGCCTGAACCCACCTTCGAGTTTCATCCATAATCCGTTACCCTGACCACTTCCAATCTCTCTGTCTCGCTGGGAATTTCAGATGATTTCATTGCGTTTTGATTCTTCGGGTAGTTTTGACTCAGAGTATGGAATCAGCGAATCCGATATCGTCTCGCTCGAAGCTGATTTCCGTAAGTTGAGGACGGAGATGCTCGAAACGGACAGGGTGATGTACGACTCTGGAGAGATTCCACGAGCAAAGAATCCCTTGGACGCGAGGTTTCTTTGGTTGCCCGAAGAAACCCTTGAGGGCTACGAGAAGGATCGCGAGGGATCCGAATTGGGTCGGATTTTCAAAGTTGCAAACTCAATTCACGATGAAATTGATGCGGTAGCAGTTTTGGGGATTGGTGGATCCTACATGGGTGCTCGAGCCATGATGGAGGCATGTTGCGACCCCTACCACAATGAATTATCTCGTGGAGCTCGCGGAAGCAAGCCTCGGATGTACTTCGAGGGAAATAACGTCGACAACGATGCGTCTGCATCGTTGCTACATCGCCTAACTCTGGGTGGTAGCGGGGATACTCTCGCAGAAAAGAGACATGCGATTGTCGTGATCAGTAAAAGTGGTGGCACGATGGAAACGGCCGTCGCATTTAGACAGTTCTTGCAGGCGCTTGAAGATGGGCTCGGTTCAGAATCGAAGGAACTGCTCCCCCGCTTGGTGATTCCAGTCACGGGTGCCAGTGGCAAACTTTTTGATCTAGCTGGCTCGATTGGCTGTCAAGAAGTTTTCAGCGTCCCAGAAGGTGTTGGTGGTCGATTCAGCGTTTTGTCATCGGTGGGGGTTCTTCCCGCAGCTCTTCTTGGGTTGGACTGCATCCGTCTGCTTGAGGGAGCAGTTGCGATGAACGAGCATTTTAGAACGGCGCCATTCGAAGAAAATCTCGTGATGCAGTATGTGGCCGTCAATCATCAGCTTTCAAAGATACGCAATAAAACCATACGGGTCATGAGCGTCTGGACAAAGGCTTTGGAATCCTTCGGGCTCTGGCATGATCAATTATTGGCCGAATCTAATGGGAAATCCGGCGTTGGTGTGACCCCGCTAACTACCGTCAATACTCGTGACCTGCACAGTCGGCATCAGCAACATCAGCAGGGACTTAACGATAAAGTCTTTAATAATTTAGTTGTAGAGTCCTACCGACATGATTCCCTCGTGGTGGGTCAGAGTGCACGCAATCAGGATGGATTGAACGATATCGCTGGAAAAACACTCCCCGATATCATGAATGCTGCGATTCAGGGCACCAATGACGCATTACATGCAGATGGTCGGCCCACAACGGATCTCATCATCCCGCAATTAGACACATACACCATGGGGCAATTATTTCAAATGCTGATGATTGCTACCGTGCTAGAAGGGCGTATCTTGAAGATCAATCCTTATGGTCAGCCAGGCGTTGAACAATATAAATCCAATATGAATCGTTACTTAGGACGATAGCAAAGCGTGCTTGTTCCCAGCCTGATTTCTTTTGTTAGATCGTCAGGTTTTCAATCGTCTCAGCTTCACTACCTCAAATCATTTGTGGATCGATAATGTCAGCCGTTGATCAGCTTTTTACTGCTTTGCGTGAGAAAGAGCAAAAAGCCTTAATGCCTTTTTTTACAGCAGGTGATCCAGATTCAGAGACGACTGCTGACTTGGTGCGCGTGGCTTCCGCTGCGGGTGCAAATCTTTGTGAAATTGGCGTTCCCTACAGTGACCCGATCGCTGATGGTCCGGTGATTCAAGCCTCTTATCAAAGAGCTTTGGATGCTGGATTCAAAATCCAAGATGTGCTCGATATGGGGAGTGTTCTGACTAAGGAGCTTGAGACTCCCTTGGTAACCATGGTGAGTTACTCCATTGTTTATCGAATTGGACTTCTGGAGTATGTCAAGCGTGCAAAGGCAGCAGGTTATTCAGGAGCGATTGTTCCCGATTTGCTTGTTGAGGAATCACAAGAGTTTTCCTCCATCTGTCGTGGTGAAGACTTTAGCCTGATACAGCTCGTGACTCCAACAACCCCGAAGGAACGCCAAGTGAGGATTGCAGAGTCCTCATCCGGCTTTTTGTATTATGTGTCCGTAACTGGCATTACCGGTGAAAGAAAAAGCCTGCCCGAGAATCTTACTGAGAGTGTGGCGTGGTTGAGAGGAGAGACAGACTTGCCAATCTGTATCGGATTTGGGATCAGTGGGGTCGCTACTGCGAAACAGTTAGCTCCCGTAGCTGATGGATTGATCGTTGGGTCAGCAATCATCCGCCGAGTGTCTGAGGCAGCGGGGCGAGAAGATGCCAAGCAATCTGTTTCGCAGTTTATCGCAGAATTAAGGCAGGCGATGGACCAAGTTTGATTCTTACAAGTGCGTATCGGCGGTGCATCTACCGGCTTAGCTTTTCTGATACCGCCTAACTATCGGTGAAAAATGCTCGTAAATGCCATTCATGACTGAACTGATCGGAGTGATTTAAAGCAAGAGATCGACGGTGAATCGTGGCTTGCCGCTACAATCGTTACAAACAGACCTTTTACCTAATCGGAATGGTTTTTCTGATCGCTAAAAGCTTGTTGTTGCACCATGTTTACCTAACCCGCGTGCTACGTTTTTTTGACAAGCTTTCCGAGTTGACTGACTGACGCGAATCGGTGACGCGAAGATTGGTTGACCAAAATCAAAGAAGGACCACCTAGCATGACGGTTTCCAATCCCATCCAAGACGCAGAGCAAAGCGACATTGTTACCATCGATCGCAGACGGGGAGATCGCCGGTTGGGGGAAGCTTCGGAAGCCTCATCAAACCAACCCACTAAGAAGCAGCGACGCCGACACATTGATCCCACCACATGTGAGCGAGATTACAGTGGTGATGAAATAGAGTTCATGCGGGCAATGGATGATTACAAGCGTGCTTCCGGAAGAATGTTTCCAACTTGCAGCGAGGTACTCGAAGTCATTCGCTCACTTGGATACTACAAATTGTCGGATGATCAAATTGATGAGCTTGGAATCGCCTTTGACTCCCAAGAAGAAAATGACATCGTTGATGATTCTGAGCAAGAGTTTGAGAGCGAACTCGCTGAATTAGACGCGTAATCCAAGCGGGGGAAGGGCGTCTGTAGAAACATTTTGATTGAGGATCCAGTGGCCCGTCTTTCATAACGGGTCCAGGAAGGTAAAGCGAACCGCTGCGGACGCAGCGGTTCGCTTTTTTTAGTCAAATGCCCATCGAGGTAAGCGTCATCTCTGCGGAATGAATCGCCCGCAGTTTCATGGCATAAGCTCTTGCACGCTCTGTCATTGATTCCTTCTCTTCGAGAAAGTGACGCAAGAACAGGGGTATTTTATCTTGGTCTTGGTAAATATAGCCAACACTCTCGTGACCACCTGCAAGGTTTAACTGTGAGGAAAGCCAGCAGTTGTCTGGAACGATCACGGGAATGCCTCGGCACATCATTTCGAGTAAGACGCCACTACAGCGTGTTCGATATCGAGTGGGATCGTAAAGGAAAATCCCGATTCCCGTTTCATTCAACCACTGATGGTATTGGTCCGTTGGTAGGTGTCGCGTGATCAATTCAATTCGCTCAATACCGCCTTGTGATTTTAATGACGGTGGTAGTATCGATAGACCTTGCCGCTCCGATACTTGCAGCGAGGGTCGGAATCGATTTGAGTTGATGAGTTGATGTTCTTCGAGATTGGCTAAGAACTTTCCGATAAGGTGTTTCCCTTTTTCAGTTCTCGGCATGCCAGCAAGGGTTGCCTTGCATGGAGTCTGTTGAAAACCTTCGGCCAAAAGGCTAGGTCTTGTTGGATAAGGAATCGAATTAACAAGGTCCCGTTGTGTTACTGAATCAAGATCAGCTTTTAGTTCTCTTGTGGTGGCGTGAATACGTACGTGATGATGGTCGAGGTGCTTCAGAGAATCCTTGATCTGCTTTCCCATGTTCAGGTTCCGATTACGGCCTGCGCGAGTTGCCTCATCATTGACAGAGAAATGGAAAATGAGATGGAGATTTAGGCGTTTGTCGTTTCGTAATCGTAATGCTGAAGCAATGGCCAGTAATGTGAATTCATCACTTGTGTTGACAATGATTTGATCGCTCTCCGTGATACCTAGGTAATCAATGAATTGGATGAAAGCGGTTTTCCAGTGACGAAGCATCCATCTGGGTCGCCGGTTTGCTGGTCGTAAAAACTCCCTGATACGCTCACTAAGCAGGGATGTCGTTACAGCATTTATCGGTTTCCCGGAGAGGTCTCGTTGGCAGTGAGAGAGTCCGTTTGCACCAAGTGACCAACGAACCATTCCGTTTGTGCAAAATAGAGGTCGGACATCAAGACTGTCGGACGTCTGCGTTGCTGCAAAAGATTTGTTTGTCGCGAGGATGGGATTCATCCCTCGCTTTGATGCTGCATCTCCCAAAAGTTGTGCGAGTTCAAGATAATGCCCCGACGCATCTTGGATGTTGTCATCAATCATCACGAGTCGGGGCGTCATGTTTTATCGGCTCTCTTGTGCAGAATTCGTTCTCAATGGCAGAGGTTATTGTCTTTCGTTGAGAAACACAATCAAAGGTCGATTTGGAGAGCAGTCGTCGTCGTCGATGTGAAGTATCGCTGCGTCAAGTAACAGGAAAATCACTCACGCCATCACTTTCTGATGACCTGTTGATACTTTGCTAGCATCCGATCAATGTTGGGTTTTTCCAGTCGGGGCGACTGTTGGCTGGTGCATGAGACAAGGCATTTGGTCAGGTTCACTTTGATTCCACTGAGTTAGCCTGATAAGCGAATACGTCTGCGGAATTCCCGTTGTGGTGTTCTGACAGTTTTTCGTAATGTCCTCGGGATAGGTCGGCAGGGAGCAGACTTGTCCGGTGTTATGCGTTGCAAGTGAGTGTGAAGACATGCGTCTTTTTTACAAAAAAACAAGCCTTTGGTTGATTCTCTGCGGTTCAGTGTTGGCACTGGGTTGTCGAGGCTCAATGCCATTTGGTCGTACTGTTCAAATTACGAAGAGCAGTGACGCAGCGGAAATTGAAATCGATACTCCCGAACAACGATTGGCTACTGGGAAACCAGATTCCGACGACGATGCTCCGCTTCAAGATGTTGAATCGGAGCCAACGGTTTCTGTAGCGGCTGTTGCTGATGAAAGCGATTTGGCTCTCGCATCTTCCGAGTCGAATGACAACCCTACAGAGGACAACGCGGTCGTCGCAGTGACCGGTGGAGCTGTAGATGAGGCACTCAATACAGAAGAGTCAGAGGCACTCAATACAGAAGAGTCAATCGCCACAGGCAGTTTTGGTGAGAGCTCAGAGAATGGAAGCGAAGAAAGCATTGCCGATGCGCGACAAGTTTCTGGTAGTTTAACAGCGGCCGAGGGGAATCCCGCATCTGCTGATCAAATCGCAGTGGATTTGGATGGTGATATGTCACCCAACGAGTTGCTAGAGGCTTTGAATCAATATCCCCCGAGTGTGCGAGAAAAAGCGGTCGCTCAATTTGTTCAAATGGTTGCAAATCAGGCAAACCTTTCTGAACAGCCGAATGCGGTCGAAGAGCAAATAGCTCGCTCTTTGGAATCAGCATTTGAAATGCCGAGTGTGGAAGTTGAGAGCGGGAGTGAACGTCCTTCACGAATTGGCGCCGAAGGTGAACAAATGCCATTGGTTCAGCATCTTGATGAATCAGTCGCATTCGCTATTTCTGATGATGCGGTCATTTCCAAGGTGAACGCCGAATTGCCTTCATCGGATATCCCCGTATCGGCAGACCAGGCGGCTGGTGAAACCGCGAAGTCGAAGACTTCAATCTCCGAGTCTGAGCACTCACAACCAAGTACTTCAGAATCCGAGATAACAGTTGCAGACTCTGGAGAGACGATCTCGTTGTCTGAGGATTTGGCAGAGACCGAGTTGCCTAGGAGCGTTGAGGTCGCAAGTGCGGAAGACGCGAGTCTAGTCGAGGAAATAACGCAAGTGAGTCTTGAGGAAGCGATTGAGCCATCTGAGTCTGCGGAGGTAGAAACTACCGCGGTAACAACAGAGGGGCTATCTCAAAAACAGCTTCTGGCAGCACTGATTCTGTCACTGCAAAAACCCGAGGCCGATGAGACAGACTCAGATCGACAGGAACGCTTGGTGAAACTCAGCCATCTCATGGTTTTATCAGGTGACCCCGAATCCGCGCTGCGATCGATGTCTGAAATGGGTGCCGGCGATCAGTTGTTTCTTCATCATCAACTGAAGGGTTTGTGGCACTTGATTGATCCAGAGGGCCATCCGAGTCCCAGTCACCGCCTCACTTCAGTCGCGTCAGAATTTCGAGAAGCAGCAAAACATGCTGGTGCTGCGACAGACGCGTTGGAGGTCCGTCGATTAACCTTTTGTAAGGAAATCGAGGCCTACGGTCAGGTGAAACCGTTTGATTTGAATCATTTCCAAAGTGGTCAGCAGATCATCCTTTATTGCGAAGTTGAAAACTTCCGGGCAAGTCAGAGTGAGATCGGCTATGAATTGCATCTTCAGGGAAGCTATGAGATTTTCGACTCTGAGGATCAACGCATCTTTAGTCAGGTGCTGCCTGCCGACAAGCAAGTTTCTTCAAATTATTTGAGAGACTATTTTGTTGCTTATCAGATGTTTCTTCCGGCAGAGTTGGCTGCGGGGCACTATCGTTTACAATTGACGATGGAAGACGTGGTCGGCAAAAAGTATGGTCAGGCCAAAATAAATTTTGAGATCAAGCCATAGCGGTTTGAGTTGTGCAAGCTAACCGCTGACGATTGACAGATTAGCACATGAAGATTGGTTAAGTGGAGCCAAGCTCAATGCTGTTCATGATTTGGTAGGTTGGTCCATGATTGTCTAAGAAGCTCGCGACAATCTGAACCTCATCAACCACCATCGCTCCGAGCGATGTCTTTGCTTCTGCAGCAACTCGACTCATTACGTCTGCGTTGGCTCGCCTCGCTTTAGCTCTTCCGAGGGTAAGGTGTGGACGGTAATCTCTTGCTTCGGGCTTGAATCCCAAATCTGCCAATTGAATTTCGAGTTGTGAAACGAGGGTCGTCAGGCTACCTGTTTCATCGGTGACCCCGGCGTGAACAACTCTGGCTCGATCTAGCGAGGGAAGTCCTCCCGCTCCATGGAAATTGAGTTCAAATGGGTCTAACGTATTGCAGACGCGTTGCACAACCTCGCAGACCTTAGGGACTTCTGTGTTGTGGACATCGCCAAGGAATTTAAGCGTTAAATGAAGATTATCCGTTGGTACCCATTTGATGCCGTCACCAGGCTCTTTTAATCGGTGAACCATTTTTGCTGCGGACTTAGCGATCTCACCGGTTAAAGGAATTGCTATAAATGAGCGAATGGAATTCATGCTGTGATTGAGATTGTTAGGAAAGATGAAACCGTTTCAGCCTGCTCCCTTCCGCTCGAGCCTTCTCATTCGCGGCGGGCATTTACAAACCATCCTATCGATTCGCGCCGAGTCTGCGAGCGGTCTAAGCCCGAGGCGACACTTTGTCGAGGTTTCGGGCGGCGATCAAATTGTTCTGCATGAAGACGGTTCTAGTGATTTGCGTTTTGACGCTCCCTGCGTCTTGTTTATTCATGGACTCTCAGGTAGCCATGCCTCGCCTTATATGGAGCGATTTGCAAGGCGATTCTTGCGGCGGGGATATCGTGTTTTTCGAGTCGACATGCGTGGTTGTGGATTCGGTGCGGATTTAGCTGACCATTTGACGCACGCTGGGCGGAGCCAAGATGTGTTGGATGCTTTGTCGCACATCGCTAGTCATTACCCATCCAGCGAACTGTTTGCGGCAGGTGTTTCTCTGGGCGGTGCTCAATTGCTTCGAGCTGTAGGGCGTCTTGGGGCTGGTTTGCAGGAAACACCTGAGTGGTTCTCGCGAGTGCGGAGAGTTGCGGCGGTTGCACCTCCCGTTGATTTAATACGATGCAGCGATCACATGCAAAAGTTGCGGTTACGACTCTACAACTATTATTTTATTCGATCGTTGCTGCGGCGATTACCAAAGCGTTTATGGAACAATAAAGCCTTTCAGGAAGAGATGAGTCGTCCTGCACCTCGCACCCTGCGTGAACTCGACGATCGCTTCACTGCGCCACTTAGTGGATTCAGGGATGCAATTCATTACTACACTGAGTCATCTTGCAACCGAGTGACCCGCGACATTGATGTGCCCACACTCGTTCTGGCTTCAAAAGACGATCCAATTGTTCCCGTTGGTAGCTTTCAAGATGATCCCTCTCAATGGTCCAAATCGACCCAACTTTTGATCACACCTCAAGGCGGTCATGCAGGTTACATTGGACGCAAGAATCAATGTTGGATGAGCGAAGTGATCGAGCACTGGTTGGTTGGCCAACCGGTGTGCTGAAGATCGCGTCTCGTGATGCTTCTTTGAGGTTGTTTGCTCGTTCCGTTTACGACTTTACTGTCCATACGGGATCGGGTTGGATCTCGTCACTAACCGGTGATCCCAAATCTTTTCTTCCGCTGCCTTCAAGCCGACTGATAATTTCAAGTTCCATATCTTGATTGCACTCGATTTGGCAACTTAGTCGGATCCCCTCTTCTGTTATCTCACGGACACGAAGTGTTTCTTTCTCCGCTTCGGTAATCTGTTCTGGTTCCCCAGCGATGAATCTGACACGGCAACTGGTGCAGCGTGATTGTCCACCGCAGGCATGCAGTTGATCGACATTCGCATCTTCAACCAGCGCTTTAACGAGTCGTTTACCTTGAGGGACGTCGAATGCTCCGCTTCCGTTTATGGTGATCTTCGGCATTTTTCTCTTCGTTTTGTAGTCGGTTGATGTTCGGTGGCGCATGACCTTCGCCATAGATATCAGTCTATCGCGAAATCGGACGTGCGACGATGAGGGAGTGTTCCAGTTTCTCAAGAGGAAACGGATTCGTGATCCTTTTGAACAGCCGTTTATGCTCCGAGTTCGCGGAGTTTTGGTTCGAGGGCATCAGCCTGTCGATAGAAACCAAGGTCATTAGGGTGAGACCCGTCAGTGGTGTCATCGCGATCTGATCCGAGCAGTTTCTCACCTTCGAGGTATCCAATTTTTTGGTGACCTTTGGAGAGGAGAGATTCGTAAGCGATACGCAGGGCACTTCGGCTTTCTTGATGGCGAATTTGAAGCGATGGGACGAAGGGTGCGTGGGCGTAAGTTCGATCTTCCACCAAGAGGATAGGGGTTTCAGGTCGAGCTTTGCGTAATTGCATGACCAACTTTTCAGCTCGATCGATAACCTCTGGTCCTCGCATATTTGGCAGGCAGTCGATGACGTAGATCAGAGGGTCAAGTTCGCAAAGGAAGCTTCCGACTTCAGCTTCCATTTTCCCGTTCCCGGAAAACCCGAGGTTGATCACGGGGTGTCCTAGACGTCTACCGAGAATAGCGGGATGTGGCATCCCTGGTCGCGATGCGCAGGCACCGTGCGTAATCGATGTTCCATAGAAAACGATTGGCTTTTCACGCCTTGGTGCGACGGGTTGAAAACTTGCAGCCTTCGGCACACCAAACTTCAGTGATTGTGTTCCGTTGTACAGTGGCAAATAAGCTGTGAATTGACGGTTTTCCCGCGGTAGTGAATGGGCTAATTTGGCCCGTGTTCGTTTCTCGCTTGGTCGTGAGACTGCCAGCCATCTCTCATGGCCATCAGGGGTCTTTGCGTAGAGATCCACTCCACTCACGCCAGTTGCTGGCATATGCGGCATCGCAAGGTTTGCGGAAGTCACCACGTGATCGATCCAGATTTCAGATGCGTTCGTCTCAAAACGAGTGAGCATTCCCGCCGAGTGGCGACTTAGATTCCATACGGCATCGCGAACGACCCCTTTTGCCCGTCTTGGAAGTCGGTCATAGAAGCTTTCGGTTTCTGTCGCATCCCAGCCTCTACCTTCAACGCCCCAGTCTTCGACGTCGTGCCATATTAGATCTTCCGCCGCTAGGGGGGCCTGCGCAGTAAGTTGATCCGTGAGAGCAAGGGAACTAACTGCCGTGATGGTTCTTAGAAAGCGGCGGCGATGAACCGTAGGGTTGGATAATTGCTGCATGGCTCTGGATTGGTTTGGAGGATTGGGATTTTTAATGATGGGAGGCTCGGCTGGCGTCGAAATCAATCTGTCACGGAACCTCCATCATTTCACACTTCAGATCTTACATGACCGGCGGATCGGTTGCCGGTTTGCGGGTGCTAGGAGACTCCGGATTCAGATGGTGAATGCGTGAAGATTCGACCACGAATTTAGCGTGTGTTTTAACGGGGATAAACCATTGGATTTGATCCGAAGGTGGTGTCGAACCCTTCGCGAGCGAGCTTGCGGATGTTAAACTCTTCGATTGGCCCAAGCGCGATCGCAACTCGGTTTCCCGAGGCATTGATTATTTGTATGCGTGTGGATTTGTGTTTCAGATGTGCGAGGGTGTTTGAGTCTTTGGTGCCTTCTCAGTGGCAGATCCAATGTTGGATTTGGTGGTTGACGGTGGCGTCAAAGAGTGGGTGCAGAAAAAAAATAGGTCTGAACCGGATTGGATCGTAAAGCATGGATTTGATGTCCGAGGAATCGATCGGAGCCTTGGGGTTACTGGTCGCCGAGGCAGCAGAGCGTCTCGTTGATTCTCACAATGAAAGCCTCGATAAGAGGGCCGCGATGTTGATCGTGGAGTCGCCGACCTTTAGCAGCGAATCAGGCACTTTGCAGTTTGGATTCAAGGTTAAGGGTAATCGTCAGTCCGTGCTGGATGTTCACTTAGAGGTTTCCTCCGACACCACCGGCGATGATGACGCCCAATTCCATCCACTCAATGTTTCTCTAGAGGCAGTACCCCATTGTGGTTGTGAGCAATTCAAGGAGGGTGGGGATCGTTGTGCGCACTCTCTCGCTGTTTCATGGTGGCTTCAAGAGCAGTTGAGTCGCCGTTCCATCAACGATGTATTTGAGTTTTTTGGTGAGCTCGAGGTGGATTCCGTTGCGGCAGGGCGTGATCTTGTTAATCAGGTACTTGGATTGGTCAGTGGAAAGGGATCGTCCGCTTGCGAACCTGATGGCACTCGATTGCAGTGGCGGGTTGGGTTGTCTTCTTCCCGTTACTACTGCCCTATATCGATTACTGGTTATGAGCAGCGACCCAAGAAAAATGGCAAAGGCTGGACGAAAGGAAAAGAAGTTCGCAGCTTTGATCTCCTTAGGCGTGATTTTTCCTCAAGACCTGTGGATGGACGCATTGCTGCACTTGTGGCGAATCCAAGCTATTCCTTTAACGAAGACCATTTTGCAGAATTTCAGGCATTGTCACTGCTCGCTGGCCACCCCAATGTTGCCTGGGATGACGTCAACGTGCGACCTTGTCAAGTTTTTTCAGCGGAGCTGGTTTTGACGCTCTGTCCTACCGTGCGTGAGGACGAGGATCAAGACGAAGAGGCGGATGCATTGATTCAGGAACGCAATGCATATTACCGACCCGAACTGCAGGTCAATGGTATTCGTGTCGACTTGGATCGAAACAACGTTGTCTTTGGGTATGCGAGTCCTGTCGAGCCAATCGTGGTGGTTGCAGATGAAAAGGACAATCGGCTGGTTGTCTGCAAGCTTCGAAATCCCAAGGCGTCAAAAGTTGTTCAACATTTGCTCGAGTCGGATCTCAAGGATGTTTTGTTTGATTCGGCTGCTGCTTCGCGATTTGCAATCGGAAGCGCCGAGATAGATCGCTTCGTTCATGTTGAGTTACCTGCTGAGTTGGCCGGTCCAATTGAGCCTGTTAAGGCGGAACTGGTGTTTGATTTGCGACCGCGTCCGGGGGCTGGCCTATTCATTGCTTTGCGGATGCATGAAGAACGTTTTCGGGATCTGATGGTTCCCGGTCGTGCGCCTGAAATCGTTACCTGTCTAACGGATCAAGGGCCGGTGCGATTGCAGAGAGATTTAGAATCGGAGCGAGTGGTTGCGGATCAGGTGATTGAAAGATTCGAACTCAATCGCTTAACGCCCGATGGATTGGATCACTGGGTTGCCACTTCTGATGAAGCTGCGTTAGAGTTGCTCGGAGCTCTCTATGGGGGCGGGGACGAGACACCTCGTATGATCTGGCCCGAGGGAGAAAGTCTGAAGGTTCGCGGAGAGATTACACCGGGAGCGTTAAAGGTTCAGATTGACGATCGCAAGGACTGGTTCGGGCTGTCGGGATCGATCAATATCGAAGGACGTGAAATTCCTCTGGCTGAATTGCTTTCCGCCGTTCGGGATCAACGATCGCTTGTCCAGGTTGGTGACCGTCAGTTTGCCAAGATTAGCGAAGCTTTTCGTAAGCGACTTCAGCAGCTCGGTGATGTGATCATTGAAGAGCGTGGTGCGATGAAAGTCGCCGATGCCGCAGTTCCAGCGGTTCAGGAGCTCATTAGTACCGATGTTCCCCTCGAGGCAACCGCACGTTGGCATGATTCCCTTAGACGATTGGAGACGTTGGCCGATTGGTGTCCCGCGCAACCCCACGAGTTAGATGCCGTTTTGCGGGATTATCAACTGGAAGGATACCAGTGGCTGTCTCGCCTGAGTTTGTGGGGGGTTGGCGGGGTCTTAGCTGACGATATGGGGTTAGGGAAAACGGTTCAGACGCTTGGGGTTTTACTCGAAAGAGCGGGTCAGGGACCTGCCCTCGTTGTTGCTCCGACCAGCGTTGGCGAGAATTGGTTACGTGAGACGGAGAGGTTCACACCAAGTTTATCTGCTTATCTTTATCGTGATGCTGATCGAAATTCACTGATTGAGAAGGCGGGGCCAGGTGATTTGGTGATTGTGAGCTATCAGCTATTGCAGCGGGATGCAAAACGCTTTGCTGCTCGAGCCTGGCATACATTGGTTCTCGACGAAGCGCAGTTCATTAAGAACGCGCAGACCAAGACTTCACAGGCCATTCGGCAAATCGAAGCGGATTGGCGAATTGGTCTTTCCGGCACACCGCTCGAGAATCACCTGGGTGAGCTATGGAGCCTATTTCGCACTTTGAGTCCGGGGCTTCTGGGTTCCTGGGATCGCTTTCGGCAGCGATTTGCTGATCCGATTGAA
>CALIBL010000022.1 GCA_938045805.1 uncultured Rubripirellula sp.
CCTAGCGAATCTGCTTGCACAAGATCCAACCGATCCATCGCTTGTTAAGGATGCTGAGGGCAAACCACGTGAGACAATGGTTTGGCACTTTCCCAATAGCGTTGCGTTGGAAAGCAGCATTCGTATCGGTGATTACAAACTGGTTCGCAACTACAACCACCGGCATGATCCGAATGCCGTGCCCCTAGAACTTTACCGGCTTTATGAAACACAGAATGATCGGCAGGTGCGTGCCGACATCGAAGAAGCGAACAATCTGGCGGAATCCGATCCTGATCGAACTCGATTGATGAATGTTCGCCTGACGCAACTACTTGAAGAGATGGGAGCCAGCTATCCATATAACAATCCTGCGTTTCGCGGTGTCGGACCAAAGGGCAAGCTTGTGCCAACAGTGACTTCGCACCAGCAGGACGGCCAGAACGTCGAGTTCACGTTTCAGCAGCATGGAGCGAAAGTTGTTCGCGCTGATTTGATCTACACCCTAAACGGAAATGACCGAAACGAAGAGTGGTTTCGGCTCCCTTCAATTCCTCTCGGTGATAACACCACCACCGCCGAATTACCAACAGGAACAACGCACTACATCATCAACCTGATCGACGAAAACAACTTTCTGGTCAGCTACCCCGATGTGCCCGGAGCGAATCACCTAAGCAGAACTGGTGAAACGTACGCCGAGTACTCGATCGCCGTCAGTGTAAAATAGAGACGACTAACATTGATTGCAGACAGCTCAATATGAACCAAACGCTTCGATTCTTATTTCTCTTCGTCACCGCGTGTTGCGCCTCTCCGGCACTCGCCCAGCGTCCTTCGCAGCCAAACATCATTCACATCCTCATTGACGATCTCGGCTGGCAGGATGTTGCGTGCTACTATCGCGACCAGCACGACGAGGAACCGTTCTACGAAACACCGCATCTGGATCGCATTGCGGAGCGTGGCATCCGCTTCACGCAGGCGTATTCCCCCGCCATGACGTGTGCTCCTTCGCGAGCCGCTTACCTGACGGGGCAATGGACTCCACACAACGGTGTGTACCACGTCAATATGGGATGCCAGGTTCCACGATTGCGACGCGAATCCAATTCCATGCTAGATCCGTATTATGTCGGACGACTAATGCCCGACAAACCAGTCATCGGCATGTCAATGAAGCAGGCGGGATACACAACAGCTCACGTTGGCAAATGGCATGTTGCTGGAGCATCAGGTTATCCAGCTCCCATTCAGGTGGGTTTCGATTTCTCATTTGATCATGAAAAACACTACAACGATCCTGACATTTACGACCAGAACGATCCAAAGCAAATCAATTTCTCCGGCCTGTTCGCTCAGCCAAAGAATCGACTTAAAGATGCGTTCAACGATCCGCGGTTTCCGCTTCTCGATGACGAGCGACCGTATGACAGCATGACGGATCTTTCGCAGCGCTGGATTCAAAAGGTCGCTCGTGGCCAAAAGCCGTTCTTCCTGAATCTTTGCCCCAATCTTGTTCACGGACCAGTAATGACGCGCGATCGCAAGCGGCTGGCGCATTATTGCCAGAAGCTCGGCATTGCGTTTCCGACTGATCAGGGATCGATTTCAAATCCGGACAAACCGGGGCAACATAATCCGTACTACGCCAGCTCGGTTGATTCGGTGGACTGGATCATCGGGCAGATCGTTCACACGCTCGAAACAACTGACGATCCTCGCTGGCCCGAACACAAACTAATCGACAACACATACGTTTTCATCAGCAGCGACAACGGCGGCGCACAGAAACTGCGAAACTGGAAGAATGCCGCGGGTGAGACCGAATTCGAGAAGGTGACTGACAACGCTCCGCTTCGTGAAGGGAAGGCATGGTCTTACGAAGGTGGATGTCGCATTCCATTTCTCGTAATGGGGCCAGGCATCAAAGCTGGCAGCGTCAACACAAAGACACCAATCAACCTTATTGATTTGTTCCCCACTTTTCTAGCCATCGCTGGAAGTGGTCGGGGCGACTTGAATCTGGATGGTTGCAACCTGTTGCCGGTAATCACTGGTCAGCAGAAAACGGCTAGATTTGCTGATGGCAAACCAAGAGACACACTTTATTTCCACTATCCGGTTCTCAACGCAGCCTTCTCCACGATCCGCCGCGGACCATGGAAGTTAATGAAGAACACTGGCGGCTCGTTGAACTCCGCTCCTGAAATTCAATTGTTTCGTCTTTACGATGAAGACGGCTCACAGAAAGACCTGAGCGAAACGGATAACGTCGCGCCGCAGAACCCTGAAATTGCTGATCAAATGCTGGTCGATCTAAATCATTGGCTAGAAGAGCACGAAGGCGATGAGCCGTACAAAAATGGGGCTGATCGATCCGGCAAACTATTGGGGCAAAAAGATGTTCCGAAGGTCACGCTTCGTGAGAGCAAGGGCACAACGCTTAGCGTTGAGGTCGAATCGGGAAAAGCGAAAGTCATTCGTGCCTTTCTGCTGTACACAATCAACCCAGGAAAAACCGAAGAGTGGTTTCAAAATACTGCCGAAATCAACCAAAATCGCATCCACGCACAAGCTCCTCCCGGTATGACGCACGGCGTATTTTGCCTGATTGACGAGAATAACTATCTGATCACTTCCGAGCCAATTCCCAGCATGCAGAAGTTGCGACTTGGCCAGCCAGTTTCTGCGGTACTCAAAGACGGCTATGCCTACCGGCCGGGGCTCGCAGCGTTAATTGAACTCACTCGCGAAGCAATCAATCAAGCGAAATTGCGCGGACTTTCGGCTCAGCAACTTGAAGCGTTGCTAATTACCGCACAGCAAAAAATAAAACGGCCCATCGATCCAAATATGTACTTAGAGCAAATTCGCCGGTTGCGCAAAGCGATTCGATCCCTAGAAATACCCGCGGCGCAACACCGAGCCCTGAATTGGTTCCCGCAGGCTTATGAATGACCCATAAACGATAAGGGTGCTTTGTGATTGTGCTAGATTGTTTGTGGATCTTAGCGAATCTTACCGACGGACAAAAAACATGCCTGATAGTACCCGAACTTATGGTGAACGTCTCTACGCAGAATTGCGTCGACTGAGTGGCTATGATTTCATCACCGAGATCATGGACTACAACGCGATTCAAGCATTAAAGAAAGCTGATCGAGAGTCGACATTAAAGCTCTTTCAAGGAAGCAATTATGAAGTGATTCAGATTTTAAAAACAGCTGAACCTGAAGAAGCTGCGGACTACCTTGTTAAAAAGTGGGAAGAAACAAGACAGGCGAGCAATATTGGTGCGGCTGCGGTGATAATCATGATGAACGGGATGTGATGTTTGGAAAGATGCCATGAGTTCGATTCGCGTTTTACTAATGTGCATTGGATCCACGATCTTTGCGGCATCTGATGTTAAAGCAGCATATTCACCGACTGCGTTACAAACTGAAGAAGCCATGAGCTTGTTCGCTGAGTACTGCCTCGATTGTCACTCAGGGGATGGGGCCGAGGGTCGCTTCGATTTTGCTAAGAAACTGCAGCGCAGATCGTTTGATGCAACTCTTGCATTTGAAAACTTGATCACTCAGAAGATGCCACCAGCGGATGCTGAAGCACCAACCAATCAAGAGCAACAGAAGATGCTGGCGTGGCTCGCAGGACAGCAGAAAGAGTTAGAAATAATTCCGTTCAGAAGGCTCAGTCGGCACGAGTTCGTTCACAGTGTGAACGACTTGCTTGGTTCAAATCTCGATTTGGCTGCAGAAATCCCCCAAGATCGTGGCACGCGGAACTTCGACTCAGATCGACGCATTGGGCTTAGCCACGAAATGCTGGGTAGCTACTTTGCGGTCGCTGACCAAATGCTTGAGCATGCTCTACCGAGAAAAGGATTTATCAATGAACAGACATCGGTAACGAATAAACTGCTTGATAGCCACAAGACTTACAACATTTACGTTCGCGATTACAAAGACGGCGTTTTATTTTCGTGGACTCGCGCGAACAACGGCAACAGCTATTCGTTTTTTTACGACAACTTCGATCCACCCGTCGAAGGCTGGTACGAGCTCACCTTTGATGCGGCGAAAGTTGGCAACTTGCAAGGCGATATCAGTATACAAGTACACGCCGGTAAATATTATTACGCTGATGATCGACCTCAGCCACAGCGATTGCTAAATGTGATTTCTGTTGGTAGCAACATCGTTGAACCGCGAACAATCCAAGTCTTTCTACGACTGGGAGAGAAAGTATCAGTACATTGCTTTCACAAAGATAATTTCAGAGAAAGCAATCCAACTCGAGGTGCTTATATTCGGTCCATGACGGCACGAGGCCCGATTCAGGATGCGTGGCCGCCTAGTCGCTATGGAATGTTATTTGGGGATCTCCAAGTCAAAACAAGCGGTGAGAGAGGAAGCGAACGTAAGTCTGGTACAAAGAGTCCACTAATTAAGATGCCAAGTTATCGGACAAAACTTTCCAAAATTGGCGGTTCCGTTACTGTCAGCAGCTTTCAGGCGGGGATGGAGAAGGAGAAGATGCAAGACGGTTCTAATCGCACTTTCTGGCACACCCGTTTCACTCCCACTCTCGCAGAACCTCCACACTTCGTCATTCTTACCAACCCAAACCGCTACCCAATCAGCGGCCTTTCCTACGCAACTTGGTCCGGAGGAAATGGCAATGGACAAATTGAGAAATTTGAAGTCTACGCGTCAGGAGATGGGAAAAACTGGGGAAAGCCTATTGTTAATGGGGATCTGGAGACACGACTTGCCAACGAACAACCGATTCCATTCCCAGTTGCAACGGACGCCCCTTTTATCAAGTTTGTTGCAACACAATCATTTAGCATTGATGGTCGTTCACTCGCATCAATCGGCAAATTAGATGTCATTGTTTCACTTGACAAACAACTCCCTGCATCGCAAATCTCAATTGTTTCAAACCGCATTGAAGATCTTCGGAAAGTCATCCGGCAATTTGCGGAGCGGGCATTCTCATCACAGTTATCCGAATCTGAATTGCAGCCGTATTTCGAGCTATCCGAAGCGTCACTAGCGCATGACGGAAACTTTATCGAGGCTGCCAAGATTGGCTTCAAAGCTGTGATCTGTTCCCACCGATTTTTGATGGTACCAGGAGAGCATTCAAGTGAGCAGCACTCCCAGAATGCAAAACTGTCTCGAGCGATTTGGATGTCGATACCGGACAATGTGACTAATAAAGCTAACGTAACCATACGTGATCAGATCAAAAAGATGTTAGCGGATGAGCGGTCCGAAAGGATGATAAAGTCGCTTTGTAATCAATGGTTAAACTTGCGCTCGTGGAACAATGTATCTCCATCTTTAAAGCTCTACCCTCGATACGATGATCTGCTTGATTTCTACCTGCCGTTAGAAACGCGGGCGTACCTTAGCCATTTGATCCGCAAAAATCGACCAGCCAGCGAATTGATCGTTTCGGATTATTCATTTCTGAATCAAAGACTTGCAGATCACTATGGCATCGATGCTATTTCCGGCCAAGATCTACGAAAGATGTCGTTCGGCCCAGAGGTTCCGCGCGGTGGACTGCTAACGATGGGTAGCATCCTGAAAGTGACTACCGATGGTTTTGCCACATCACCCATTCTGCGCGGCGCGTGGCTATCGAAAAATATTATTGGCACTCCCTTGTCACCTCCGCCAGAAACGGTCAAAGCAATTGAACCGGAACACGGGAGCCAAGTTGCCTCTTTGCGCGAACAAATTGAACAGCACAAAAATAGCGATACTTGCAACGCGTGTCATAAGAGCATCGACCCATATGGTTTCGCATTGGAAAATTTTGATGCAACTGGACAATGGCGAACCAAATACTCCGCAGAACTACCACACCGAGGAACATTCACCTTCAGATTGCAGGGGTATTCTGAAGAGACCTCCAATATTGATGCTGGGGGTACAATCGATGGTGAAGAATTCGAAGATGTCTTCGGTTTAAAAAAATCATTAGCTTCGAAGGAGCAAAAAATTGCATACAACTTTGCAAAAAAATTCTTTGAGTATGCTAACGGTATCCAACCCAGTCTAAAGCAGCGTCTCTACCTAATGGCGATGATCGAATCTAAAGGCTGCGCGATGCAAGACATCGTGACGGAAGTGCTAGCGTATTCGATCCAAGGTAACGTCGAGGAGGAAGGAAGCTGATGAAATTCATCGATTCCGCATCGCTTATTTTGACTCTCGGCATGACCAAACCTAGGCCAAGCATCAATGAGTAAACCAACCCGACGCGATATCTTGAAATTTGGATCTGCGCTACCATTGGCGATTCACTCACTGAACCTGCGTGCCAACTCAAGTACAAAGCCAGCTCCAAAGCGAATCATGTTCATCTGCAATTCGCTCGGGTTTTATAAGCCATACTTCTTTCCAAAGACCCGCGGTGATCTAACCACCTCTGATTACCTAAAGAACATTACTGTCAATGATAAGTTGACGATTTTCGAGAACCTCTACCATCCGGGAATGGAAACCAGTAACCACGACTCAGAGAAGTCGTTTCTGACTGGAGTTCCGAAACCCGAGGCACCAAACTTCGTGAACTCAATTTCGGTTGATCAGATACTAGCCAGCAAAATGGGTGATGAAACGCGTTTCCCGTTTCTACCACTGAGTATCTACGATCGCGGATGGGGATGTTCATGGAACAGTCAAGGCGTGGCTATTCCGCCGCTGCACAACGTCAATCAGATCTATAACAAGTTATTTGGGGAGGAAGATCTGTCGGCAAAACGCATGCAGGTTGATACAGACCGAAACGTGATCGCTTGCTTGCGAGAAGATCTCCGTCACCTAGAGAGTGCTAATGAAACTTCTGATCGATCCAAGATTGAAACCTATCGCAACGTGATCACTGCACTTGAAAAGCAGATCGCACACGAATCTTCTTGGCTCGACACCGCTAAGCCTGTCGTTACTGAAACGCTAAATCAAAACCCTGAGTTTGCGTTTTCGACGAAGATTGAGAATCTTCTCAGACTATCTCGGCTCGCTTTTCAAACCGATTCAACTCGTGTGATCACGCTTAGTCTTGATTGGATCTATGGCGCAATCAAAGTTCCTGGAGCAACGGGTGGTTGGCACACTTTATCTCATCATGGAGGTAAACCAAATCTGCTCGAACCGCTCAGCCGTATCGAGCGGGATATCGTCAAACATCTCAATCAGTTCTTGAGTGATCTAGACAGTATCCAAGAAGGGGGCGGAACATTACTGGATCACACCACCGTCGTCATTGGTAGCAACTTTGGCGATTCATCTAATCATACCTGCAGCAATCTGCCTACGATTGTCGCTGGTGGAAGTCATCGACATCAGATCCACACCATACCTAGCAAACCAACGCCGTTATGTAATCTCTGGCTCGAACTTTTGCATTACCATGACTTTGATCTCGGCCGCTTCGGAAGTAGTGATGGCAATTCCTGCCTGCTTGGTGTCCAGTCATGATTGAACGCGATGAAAGAGATGTACGGTAGATCGCTCGGGTGATGGTATTGAGGCGTGCAATACCGCTCGGTGAAGCTCATCGACGATGATCCCGACAGGGGGGCTGTCCACTTGTCCTCAGACCGCATGGTAGCGCCGGACGCGGACCGAAAAACAACGAGAGTTGGCAATCGATGGTGTACAATGGATCGAGCGTGGACGATCGTAATGCGGTGCTGTGGATCTTTTTGGAAGTATTGGAATTCATATGGTATGAAGGAAAATCTTATAGGCACCAGATAGAGTAAATAGTGCGACTTTGGCACTTTCTATTTGACAGTAGATGACTCGGGAAGTCTGATTCTTTAAGAACCATCTTTGAGTTTCGAACGAAGGAATCCAATCAGAGGGTGGATACAATGATTTCTTTTCGTGGGCGCCAAACCACCCTTTGCGATGGAATTTCGAGGCGCGAATGGATGCGACTCGGTGGATTAGGTGCTTTTGGTCTGGGCTTACCTGATCTGATGAAGGCTCGCGGAAATGAAGCTCCTGCGAACAAAGGAGCGGGATTCGGTCGCGCTAAAAACTGCATTGTGCTATTCATGCTTGGAGGACCGCCACAGCATGAAACATGGGACCCAAAACCAAATAGCCCGTCTGAGATTCGCGGTGATTTTGGAACGATTGCGTCAGCCACCCCTGGGCTGCATGTCGGTGAGTTAATGCCGCGAACTGCCAGCTTAACCAACGACATCGCTGTACTAAGAGCCATGGCAACCGATGATAACGCACATTCCTCGAGCGGTTACTGGATGTTGACCGGGTATCCGCATTCCCCAAAGAACAAAGAAAACGCACTACCGGGGTTTCCTAATGACTGGCCGTCCATGGCTGCCGTGGTTCGTCATTTGAAAGGAGATCAAGGTAGCTTACCGGGATCGGTTCGTTTGCCTGAAGAAATCTGGAACACGGGACACATTGTATGGCCTGGTCAGGACGCCGGATGGCTCGGAGCTCACGCAGACCCATGGATGGTATCCTGTGATCCGAACGACAAAGACTTCCATATTCCAGACATTGCTCTACCTACCCACATTAGTCCTGACCGACTCGGGCAGCGACGTGAGTTACAGAAACTCATGAATCGCCATTTTGATCGTCTGGATGATGCGAACTTAGATCGGTGGTCCACTTGGCAGACCAAAGCTGTTGATCTGATGCGTGATCAATCGACACAACAAGCTTTTAATATTGACAGCGAATCTGACGAGGTGCGTGATCGATATGGACGCAATCGTTTTGGCCAAAGCGTTCTCCTGTCCCGACGTTTGATTGAATCAGGGGTCTCCTTGGTCCAGGTGAATTGGACAAGGTGGGAGTCCGATGAAAATGTTGCACCTGCTTGGGACACTCACGCTAAGAACAGCGAACGCTTGAAGCACTCTTTGATGCCTCCTATGGATCAAGCCTACTCCGCGCTATTGGAGGACCTTAAGCATCGAGGCCTGCTTGAGGAAACATTGGTTGTCTGGATGGGAGAATTTGGCAGATCACCCAAGATCAATGCAAAGGGCGGCAGAGATCACTGGGGACACGTTTTTTCTGCAGCACTAGCTGGCGGCGGTGTCCAAGGTGGTGCAGTATACGGTCAATCGGATCAACAGGGAGGATATCCACTTGATGGGCGGGTGGAGCCGCAGGACCTGACCGCAACGGTGTTTCATTGCCTCGGCTTCGATCCTGAAACGGAACTTCGTGATCGACTCAATCGACCTTTCCCGATTTCCAAGGGACATCCGATTAGATCTATTTTGTAGAGTTGCTTCATGTCATTCAATCGTCGTCAATTTCTGGTTGCATCAAGTTCGGGTTTTGCAGGACTTCAATTAGGAAATCCAAAGCCCGTTATTTGCAATGATTCACGTGGGAGTGAATCGGACCCCGGTAGTCTCTCTGGCACGGGCAAAGCAAAATCAGTGATTCTCTTCTTTCTCTGTGGTGGTGCTTCGCACATCGATACATGGGACATGAAACCCGATGCCCCCAGTGAATACCGCGGACCCTTCTCCTCGATAAATACTTCAGCCTCTGGCATCCGACTTTGTGAACATCTGCCAATGCTGGCTCGCCAAACTCATCATTTGGCGATCGTGAATTCTGTTTGCAGTACCGTGAACACGAACGATCACCACGCAGGTTATTACTACAACCTGACCGGTCATGTTCCAGATAATACATTCAAAACCCAAGGGAATGACCGACGACCTTACTCCGACGATTGGCCTTTCATGGGATCTGTTGTGAGCTCCCGAAGATCCAATCACGACTCACTCCTCCATGGTGCGATCACGCTTCCGCACATGCCGAGCCGAAGGCCGTACACACGACCCGGTCAGTTTGCAGCGCGGCTGGGAATTGAATTCGATCCCCTCTACGTGGATGGCACTGCGGAAGATGGAGACACTCGTTCGTCGGTCACCTTTCAAGCTCCTTCCTTGGTGCTTTCGGGCGATGTAACCAAAGAGGAACTGGTTTCTCGTGAAAAGCTGCTCAGCCGACTGCAGAATGCAAGACAGCGATTTGATCAAACACCAGAAGTGGATCTTTGGAAAAAACATCAACAAAGAAGTCTGGATCTACTCCTAGCATCCTCGACCAGTGAGGTTTTTGATTTGAGCCGGGAATCCGCATCCACCTTGGAACGATACGGAGATTCGGTCAATGCGATGAGCCTCCTGATGGCTCGAAGATTGGTCGAAGCAGAGGTTCCGTTTGTGACTGTATTCTGGAAGGAAAACACCGCAATCAAAGATCAATGCAAGAGTGCCGGTGGCTGGGATACCCATGGAAACAACTTTGCGTGCTTGAAAGATCACCTGCTACCTGAATTCGATCGTGCCTTATCTGCACTGCTTGAAGATTTGTCACAACGAGGTCTGCTCGATCAAACACTGGTTCTGGTCAACAGCGAGATGGGGCGTAAACCAAAGATCGGTGACCCTCGATCGGGAGGTGTGAGTGGAGCGGGTCGCGATCACTGGACTCACTGCATGTCGGTCCTCATGGCAGGAGGCGGAATTCAGGGGGGACAAACCTACGGATCTAGCGATCGATTCGGGGAGTATCCCAATGAATTGCCGACCACTCCAGCTGACATCGCAAGAACGGTATATCACGCGACCGGTATCGATAATCTCGAAGCTCGCGACGCTCAGGGCCGACCTTATCATTTATTGGCTGATGGCCGTGTCCTCGGTAGCCTGTTCTAGGCGATTTTGCTTGTCGATGCTCGAACAATTAACTTTTTTATGCGCAGCTGAAATGTCACAAGGCTCAGTCATTCAATTCACGGTTTGGCCAGCCATGAATACATCGGCTCTTGGCTCTCGATTTTCCAAACTTTAATCTCGCCGTTATACGCACCACTTACGGCAACCATTCCATCCGGATGAGTGTCGGTGGAAAGAACCCAATCACTGTGCCCCGTAAGTGTCGCAACGATGGAGTTCTTTGCGGGGTCAATCTGATAAACAAGCTGTTTGTTGGTTGGTATGAACAGAGATGAACCAGCTTGGGTAATTTTAAATCCTTCGCCACCGAAACCCACTTCCGCAATTTTCTTCGTTGTCTCGATATTCCATCGATGTAGTTTTCCATCTGCCCCAGAAGAAACAGCCTCGCTCCCGCTGGGCAGAAATGCGACACCCCTCACAGCAGCGTTATGACCTTGATAACTACCAAGAAGTTGACCGGACTGGATATCAAAGATTTTTGCTGACTTGTCTCGGCTTCCCGAAACAAGCCGACTATCGTCATGGTTCCATGCAACAGACGTGACCCAGTCTGCATGACTTAGAATGACACGAATTTCCTCGCTACTCGCCAAGTCGATTAAGCGAATGGATTTATCGGCACAGGCAACTGCCAATTGTTTTCCATTGCCTGAAAAGGCAACATCCAAAACAACATCGTCACTTCGAACCAGCGTGGCGTTCACCGCACCACTTAGCGAGTCTACGAGTCGAACTTCTCCTTCAAGTCCGGGCTGTCCTGACGCGACCGCCATCAGTTGGTTATCAGGATGAAAATCGATTGCAAAGACTTGCTGTCCAATATTCTGAATACGTCGCTGCAATTGACCTTCAATCGACCACACAAGAATCTCGTGATAACCGCCGGTAAAAATCGCATCACCTAAGGGCGAGAAGGCAACAGCAGTGACCAGTACGGTGGATGGATAGATCGTTGGCGGCGTCGGGTATTGACGAGGAGGCAAAATGTTTCGCAGCAGTACGTCTTGATCTTTTCCATCGTATTTAGCACCACCCGCTATCCAGTTCTCAATCGTCTGAATCTGGACTTCACTCAGCGGTTGGCCATCAAGTGGCATCCGCTCCGACTCGTCACTCGTTTTCATTCGCCGAACAAACTCAACCACACCCCCTTTACTGTCTCCCGAGTTCGTTAGTGGAGTAATGCCCGAATCGCCAGTTTTCAGCATTTCTGCGAACGTATCGATTCGATAGTTCCCTTCTGCCTTCCTCGCACAATGGCAGGGAACACAGTTCTCAATCAGAATTGGGGCAACTTCCGCACGAAAACTAGTTGATGTGCTCTCGGCAGTTGCACGGGGCATCCAAGAGCAGGCCATGAGCCAGCAACCCACCAATACTAGAGCACAACGGAATGGATCACCGCCCACTTTCATGACAATCATTTTGTGGACTCGTCTGTAAGTTGCATGGCGTACACTTCTTTAACTCAAAGCAAGATGCTTCGTCGCTTGTTAAAAAAATAAGATTCAAATTCCACATCAGTGCTGAAAAAGAAACTCATTGGTATTGAGCAGAGCCCAACAAACATCTTCCAAACCGTCGGCTGGTTGTTCGCGAAGTTCACAGTGCTCCAATGCAGCCTGCAACTCCGCTTCGGTCGGTTCGCGGCACAAGGCGGCAAGGTAGAGCTCTTTTACAACACTCCCAATCGATTCACCGGACTCGATGGACGAACGGAAACGATTCTTCGCATCCCCGAGCTTCTCATGAATGGTCTTCCCATTGAAAAGTTCGATCGCCATCCCGAGATTGGAATTCTCCGCACGTTCACACGCGCAAACTGTGCTTCTTTCGGGTTGCCCGAAGACCTTTAGAAACTCAACATTCACCAAATCAGGGGCGGGTATCTGTGTTGCCTTGGTATCCATCGGAAGATTGCCAAGTTTTTGATGCAGACCGGTTGTATGGTTAACCGCATCAAGCAGCTGCTCGGCGCCAAGCATCCGAGGACGTTGGTGTGAAAAGTACCGAACATCCTCGCGATTGGAATCATTTACTTCGCAACTACTTTGATAAGTTCGACTATTGAGAATTGTGCGTATCAGATGCTTGCGATTAAAACCGTTTTTCGAAAAATCCTCAGCCAAAGCCCGCAGCAGCTTTTCATTGGAGGGCGGATTGGAATCGCGAAAATCATCAATTGGATGGACGATTCCTCGCGAGAAAAACTGACTCCAAATACGATTCGCCTCGATGCGAGCAAAAAATGGATTCTCGGGTTGGACTAGCCAATCGACCAACGCGTCTCGGCGGTCTTGTAGATTCTTCGGATCCAGCTCACCCAACTCGGGTAACCACGGTTTCATCTGCTGACCAGTTCGAGGGTTAGATACTTCCCCACTGTCGGATGTCCAGATGAACATTTCATCGGGTCTCTGTGTGTTGCGGCGCTGAACACGATTGAAAAAAGCACCGAGGCCATAGTAGTTGTCCTGTGTCCAACGCTCGAAAGGATGGTTATGACACTTTGCACACTGAAGTCTTGCACCCATAAAAACCTGCGAGACGGTCTCGACGCATTCATTCATGTCGGTCGAAGTGCGAAAGAAATTGGCAGGCGGATTGGCTAGGGTACTTCCTTCGGCGCGCAACAACTGACTGACAAACTGATCATACGGAAGATTCATTCGAAAAGACTCCTCCAACCAACGGTGATACTTGTAGACCCCTGCATCACCGACATCTTTCTTAGTCATCTTCAGCAGGTCACCCCACTTCAAGGCCCAGAATTTAGAATACTCTTCGCGTCCCAACAGTTCATCAATCAAACGAGATCGCTTATCACTCTTTGAATCGCTGAGGAAATGACGACTCTCTTCGACACTCGGTAAGACACCCAGCACGTCGAGGTAAACCCGCCTGATGAACTCCGAGTCACTGCACAATGGCGATGGGGTGTACTGCAGCTGTTTTAATTTGCTGTAGACCAACTCATCGATATAGTTGTGAGGTTGATCAGCGACCCATTGATAATTGGGATCGTTTTCGATGAACATGATCGGAATCGATTCAATATGCTCAAGAAATCGCACGAGAATCACCGCCTCACCGGCCCCGACAGAATGCACAAAACCAGATTTATCGACTTCGGCAACGCTAGTGTCTGAACTCTCGTAGACGGCCAACTCAGTGACATCTTTCGCAGTCCCATCCGAAAAATGAGCCATGATCGAAAGCTGTTGTCTTCCACCGACGAGAGACATAACACGTTTCTCATTTGGGAAAACTTCCAGCTGCACACATCTTGCGGTATCAGGGCTATCCGTCTTAGCCCCCGCAGCAATCCAGTCTCTTAGAATCGCATACGCGGGATCCGACTCGTGCAGTTTTTTTCCTCCGCCGTGACTAATCTTCATTAGAGGCTTTTGAAGTAGAAGGCTTGCCTCAGGCTCAATTCGGTTAATGCGCCTTCCAAAATCCTCGCGAATCAGCGTCAGCTCATCTAACTGTTTATCGAATGCTCTCAGGGAGAGCCTGAACATACCCTTCCCGCTCGGCGACCCATGGCACGCGCCAGAGTTGCAGCCCTGCTTTGACAATGCTACCAGCACATCGGATTCAAACTGAATCGGTTTTTTTATGGTGGTGTTGCGAACTTGAATTGGAACCAGCAAATGCTCATCGCCCAGTTTGACCAACAAGTCTGTTGAGCCATCCCCCTTCGCGTGAACCGCCGATCCAATAATCTCAGCTACCGCGGGATCGGTAAGACTTAAATCGCAATCCTTCGTCCAGTCTCGTGGAACACCAAGAGCATCATATCCGGTGATCACCAATTGACGTTGCGAGGGCAGTCCGTCCAATTCAATCTGTTCCGGATACGTCATCAACTTCACGGGCATGGGGATCACACCCTCTACATGAAATTGGCCGGAAATAGTGAATTCAGATCCTTGATACTGACTTGTCAGCTCGTAATGAATCAGACCGGATGAGTCGGCGTAGAATTCCGGAATCTGAATCTCAAGATCCTGCCCATCGCTTTCTGGGCTAATTGCGATGGTTTCCGGCACCATCCATTGATCTGGTACCTTGGTGAACTTGAGTGTTGCTGGCTGAGGATCTTCTCCCTGACGCAATACAGATAGCGTAAAGGGATTAGACTTACCGACGACGATGGGAGACGCCGCTTTTAACTCAACCTGGATCGGATCAATCCATTCAATGGGGAACTGAAAAGGGATCACACGACTGCTACCGGAAAATTCCGAGTAAGTTAGGACTCGAATGCCCGCCGGCATCTCCATACTCGGATCTCCGGCCCATGTTACATGGAACACATCGCCTTCCGTTTTCGACGTCATTTTCAAATCAGCAGAACCAGGGTCCTGCAGAAGCTCAACCGCACCCTTGAAGTTGTCATTGGTGCGTTTCAAACTTAGGTCAGCGGTATATTTGCTCAGCGGTTTGGCAAATACCAATGGTGCCGTAGGTTCGACTGCATAGTATTCCTCTTGCTGATCTCGGCCTGCATAGAATCCAATACCGTTGTTCCACTCATCTGGAAACGGAACGTGTGGATGTTTTGTGCGATGCAAGTTCAGACTCGACATCAGCGCATGATTGTCCGGTTGACCCGCTGCCTCGCCAACAATTTGCAAGGCAACGGCAGAATCGGCTTGCCAACTCTCCGTGGCTAGTAGGAGCAGTCTTACCTCTTTCGCTCCAGCAGGTATGACGGGATCCAACAGCTTCAGTCCGGAGTTCTCGGGCTTCAGTGAAAGGTGAATTTCCCCGTCATAACCGAATCTTGACACCTGCAGATGCAGGACGCTGGCCCCGTTCCCCTCGTCCACGAGAAATTGCTCAGGACTTTTTGCATCGGGCTTCCACGCAATTGCAAAGGACCTTGCTTCTGAAATTTCAACCAAATAGCCGAAACCGGGACCCCCACGATTGACCAAATCATCAACTGTCAGGCGGTACTGACCATCATCCGTAAACTTGTAGTCAAAAAACCACTCATCATTGCTGTTCACCACACTCTGCGCCACAACCGAATTGTTTTTGTTGAGCAACTTCATGCGCAACAATGCCCGAGACCCAAGACTCCTCGTAGTTGATGAAAACCGAAAGGTTTTATCTTTGACGGCTTGGATCAGATAAATATCTTGCTGTGATGGCTCGCTAAGAGTTCCAGTGATGGCGACCGGGAGGGAAATCGCTTGGGGTATCTGCTCTACTGGCGCCTCGGTGTTCCCTTGGCTCGCTCGCGAATCCAGTTCCCAATGAACTGGAAAATCCGTCACTCTCAATCGCGCAATGGACGCGGGAGCATCTTGAGTAAGAGAAGTGGAGACGTTGACTACCCGCGTCATCGATTGAGCATCGACCAATACCTCGCTCGATAATGGCACGGATGTATCGAGCGATTCGAACTGAATTTCTGTTTTTATCCCGCGTTGGACGGCAAGTGGAACACTGTGGGCCACATGGGGAAAATCACCGATTCTCAGTAAGTAACGCCCCCCCTCGGAGTAACGGTTATCCTGAACTTCAATCCAATAATCACCGGCTTGTTCGAATTCGTGACTCAGCTTTGGTTCCGGTCCGATTTCATCGTCGTCCATCATCCGAAGCTGATTGCCCGAAGCGTCAAAGATCCGAATGACCGGATCCATTGTCGAACCAAGGGAAAGTGTTTGAACTGAAAACGCCAATCGCTGCTGATCGTCAACGTGCAATTTGAAGTAATCACGCTTCAATCCGTTGCTTGTACCCTCGATCGTGATGGGTGGAGTGACCAATTGAGCTTTTTCAAAGCTGTGGTTATCGCCATGCTCATCGACAAACGAAAAATCCTCAACGAACAACACCTGAGCCGGAGCAGGACCCTGCTTCGATGCGACCCAGATTCCCATCGGTCCCAATTCCGTCTGTGATGGCAATTCCATCTTCACGATCGCGCGGTCCGACTCTACTGATTCAATCTCAAACTGCGCTTCAACGTTCGATAGAACTCGAAGCGGAGGTTCCAATCCCTTACCCAAAAGTGTCAAAGTGGTGGTCGATCCGGCCCGCACCACCCTTGGTTTGATCTGAGATAAACTTTGCGCATGCGCGTCGGAAATCAAATGCATCTGTTGCAGAAACAGAGCAAGCCCGAGGGATACGAGACAGGTTCGATAAAAACTCATAGTGGATGCTGGTTGGCTAAATCTGAAAATAAATCCTGCACATACTGGTACGCTCACCGTCAACACATCGAACCACTTTGATCAGGTCAGACCGGAAATCGGCTGTCCATGGTAAACATGATGCGGACGATCTTGAGAGTCTGGCCATGAGGCAGTAGATGGGATGCCGAGCGCCTGATAGATCGTTGCGGCAAGGTTTTCTGGTTTGACGGGTTGTTCACGGGGATAACCGCCCTGATTATCTGAAGCTCCGATGACATTACCTCCGCGTACACCCCCGCCAGCGAACCAAACCGATTGCACGGCACCCCAATGATCACGTCCAGGTAGTTTGTAATGTTTGGGAAGCAGACTGATTTGAGGAGTTCGGCCAAACTCACTAGCCATGACAATCAGGGTTTCATCCAACTCTCCAGTGGAATTCAAATCGTCGAGCAAAGCCGCAACTGCTCGATCGGTCGGTGGAAACAATTTATCTTTGAGGTGCGGAAAGGCATTACCATGTGTGTCCCAAGTTTCATCATTCCCAAGATTTACCTGAACAAGTTGAACTCCCGCTGCAACCAGTCGACGCGCCATCAACAATGACCAACCAAATGAATTTCGGCCGTAATGATCTAGAGTGCGATCATCTGCCCGAGTTACGTCTAAAGCCTGATGAACACTCTTGTCTGTCAGTAAAGAAATTGCGCTCTGCCGATGCCGATCGAATTGCTGCGTTTCCGTAAAGCGATCCAACCGTGCTCGTTGATTTTGCAGCGAATCTAATAAAGCAAGCCGACCCGATACCTCACGCATACCAAGGCCGTGCGGTAAAGTTAATTGTGGGGCCTGGAAGATCCGGTTGTCTTTTCCATCACGTTGCTGATGGTCGAATGTGTATTCAGGGAAAGCACCGTAGGCTTTCGCATGGAAGGATGATGCTTCAATCATCCACGGATCATGAGGAGATCCCATCACGCCGGCATCCTGTCCCGGAATGACTCGACCCGAATTATGAACCAACCTCTCTGGGAGCACTGCCGCGGGAGGCAGATTGGTGTTCGTGGTCAAAAGCCGGCCGGCAACCGAGGCAATAGAAGGATAATCCTGCCTCGTTGGCTGATTGGGCTGAAAACCAGTCGGCAACTCCGAACGCCCGGTCAACATGATGTGGTGGCCGGCGGAATGCTCGTTAGAACCATGAGTCAAGGAACGACACAGTGCCCAACGATCACTGCGTTCGGCAAGCATCGGCAAATGCTCACAAATCTCGATACCGGGCGTCTTTGTTGCAATGGGCCGAAACTCTCCTCGGATCTCCTCCGGCGCATCCGGCTTCATATCAAAACTCTCATGCTGAGCTAAACCGCCTGAGAGAAAAATGAAGATGCATGATTTTGCCTTGGCGTCTGATGAAGATGATTCCCCAAAGGCTGCTTGACGTAACCCGTCGAGGTGATTCATCCCCAGACCCAACAAACCGATACTTCCAATCTGCAACGCCTCACGCCGAGCCATCTTTGTATGCTGCCAGCGGGACATCATCGATTTTTGGCTGGATTCGCTCATAAAACAGGGTCCAGACTTTATAGGGGAAAGGCGTGACAAGAATAGACAACGGGTGTCTTGACCTATCAATCGCACTGCATTGAATAGCGACAGCGCCCGATGCCACACGCTTTTACTCGGTGGAATTGATTTATTATCGTTCCCACAACCTTCAGATGCAACTTTCACACTCCGAATGGGCCATCCGGTGGATTGTCTTCAGTGTATTTGTTGGATATCAGATTGAGTCGTGCGGCGGGGGATGAGGGGCGATTTGTTCGTCACTGCGAAGATCCCAATTCAATGGGATTCAAAAGATTGGCAGAAGGGAGATCGGGAAACTCTAAAAGCAATCATTGAGCGACTCGATCAAAGATGAAAACGCTGCCTTGCCATATTGATCGCGCCGAGCACAGGGTCCTTCACCGTAACAAGATTGATGGCGTTTCCGGAAACTGTCTCAACTTGGTTCGCAATTTGTCGGGCAAAGTCCAGTTGATGAATCAAGACTCCGCCGCCGATGGCAAGATTCCACGAAGGTTGATTATGGTGTAAATGTCCTCCGACGGTAAAAACCAACTCTGCTAGGCTAGTTGCTGCTCGATCGATAATCTCGATGGCTACCGGATCATCTTCCCTTGCAGCATCAAAAACGATCTTCGCGAGCGATGCAATCTCGGCGCGGGCAGTACCTGAAGCATAAAGTCGAGGTATTGCCTGACTAAGGTCTTTCACCTCTAGCCTATTCACCATTGCGCGGTGAATCTTGGTGGAGGGACCGCGCTGATCTTCATGGCGAGCTGCGGCGCGGAGCCCCTCAATCGCAATACCGAAACCACTCCCCTCATCACCAAAAAGGCTTCCCCAGCCGCCACATCGTCGGGTTATTCCGTCGATACTTCGGCCGATACAAAGTGATCCCGTTCCTGCGATCAGTCCAATCCCCATTCCCTCTTTGTCAGCGGCGTAAATCACTGGAAGCGCATCATTGCTAATCAAAAAGTTTTCGGTTAGCCGATTCTGATCAACCCAATTTTGAAATATCTGTTGCTCGGCGTGACGATCTGCTCCTGCCATGGCAAAGCAGGCCGCTGCGACTTGCGAACGTGCTTGATTAGCATCAGCAAACGCTGCAGTGATTGAGTCATCAAGATGATGCAGCGATTGATCAGAACCAACAGCGTGACAATTCGAGGCGGCACTTTTCCCGCGTCCAAGAATGTGAACAGAATCTTGATCGTCAATCTCTGCGAGCCACGCAGTTGTATTGCTGCCGCCTCCGTCCACGCCAAGAATTAACGTTTTGGAAGGATTCATCCCAGAACAGCCTCCAGAGCAGCACGAAGATGACCATTAGCCTGAGTCAATCGCTTTCGCGCAGCTTGAGGATCAATCGCCAAAAGGTGCGATACGATTGCTGTTTTGACTTCGTTGTCGCAATGCGACAGCAGCGAGCGAGATGCTGCTTCGTCTAATCCCGTAATCTCAGAGACAATCCGCGCCGAACGGTCAGTGAGTTTTTGATTAGTAGCCTTCAGATCCACCATCAAATTACCGTAGGTTTTACCAAGCCTTACCATCGCTCCGGTGGACAACATATTCAATACCATCTTTGTAGCGGTACCCGCCTTCATTCTGGTGGACCCGCTAATGACCTCTGGACCGACGACGGGTGAAATCATGATCTGAGAATAACTTTGGATTTCGCTGTTTTCATTACAACTCAGGCCAATTGTGAAGCCACCGATTTGACGAGCATAGCGCAAACCGCCGATGACGTAAGGAGTCCTCCCACTGGTGGCAATACCGACGACGACATCAGAATCTGAAAAAGCGATCTGTTCTAGATCCCGCTGACCAAACTCGGGATGATCTTCCGCTCCTTCAATCGAACGAGTTAGCGCTCCATATCCGCCGGCGATTAAGCCAATGACCATCTCTTGGGGTGTACTAAAGGTGGGTGGACATTCACTTGCGTCCAAAACCCCCAAACGTCCCGACGTCCCCGCACCCATGTAAATCAATCTTCCACCGTTCTCAATCCGATGTGCAATGACTTCGATGGACTCAGCGATTGGAGAGGCAACCTTTGCAACCGCCTTCGTAATCTCTGCGTCCTGAGAATTCATCAGATGCACGATTTCAAGGGCCGACAGAGAATCCATCTCCGTGGACTCAGGATTTCTCGCTTCGGTCGTGAGTCCTTGTAGCGTTTTTGCTTGTTCTTCGCTCATATTTCCTCCAAAATCATGCATCGTCTTCAATGGAAGACGATGTCATTCTAAACCGCCCAGCTCATTTTCCAGTGACGAGAAGGAAGCATTTTGGAGATTCATCCAATCGATGCGGCGATTGTTTTCCTCTACATCCTCGCAATGATTGCCTTAGGTTTAAGGTTTGGGAGTCAGCAGCGCGATTTAAAGGGATATTTACTCGGCGGGCGCGACCTACCTTGGTATGCCATCCTTGGTTCCATCGTGGCAACGGAGACCAGCACGGCAACGTTTTTGAGTGTACCGGGAATCACCTATGCCGCTACAGGTGACATGCGTTTTTTGCAGTTGACCATCGGCTTCGTGATTGGCCGCTTGGCAGTTGCCCTAATTCTCATCCCGCTTTATTTTCGGGGCGAGATCTACTCAGCCTACCAGATCCTTCATCAACGCTTCGGCGGACTGAGTAAGAGTATCGCTTCTCTTCTTTTTCTAATCACTCGAAACCTTGGTGACGGGTTACGCCTTTTTCTCGCGGGGATCGCACTGGAAAAAGTGCTGGATGTTTCATTACCTGTCGCCATTATTGTTCTGGGTATAGCCACCATCGCCTACACCGTTTTTGGTGGCCTGCGAGCAGTGATATGGAGTGACTGCATCCAATTATTGATTTACATGATTGGTGGCTTGATTGCCCTTGGAATCCTCATCGACACCATCCCGGGTGGATGGGGAGAAATCATGGCATTTGCGGAACAGACCGAAAGAATACGCATCTTCGATTTGCGTTTTGCCGAGGGTGAGAATTTTAAACTTTGGACAGAACCCTACACGCTATGGGCCGGTGTTTTGGGTGGAGCTTTCCTGACTCTAGGAACGCATGGAACCGACCAAATGTTTGTTCAGCGGTATCTGGCTGCACGAAGTCGCCGTGATGCTTCAAAAGCGGTCATTTTCAGTGGTTTCATCGTCATGGGACAATTCACATTATTCCTCATTATTGGAATTGCGCTAGCCTGCTTCTACGAACGAGTCGTGCCTACAACCTTTGAAAAGAATGACGAAGTCTTTGCGACCTTTGTTGTGGAACAGCTTCCTATTGGCCTGGTTGGCCTGACGCTAGCTGCAATTTTCGCAGCTGCGATGTCCACCCTCTCGAGTTCCTTAAATTCGTCAGCAACCTCAATGGTCTCTGACCTCTATCTGCCCCATCGTCAGAGAAAAGGCGTCGTGATCCATCCGGATCAGCAGGTTGGAATCAGCAAGCGATTTACGATTCTTTTTGGGGTGATTCAAATTGCAATTGGGATTGGTGCAAGTTGGATTTCTGACAGCGTCATTCAAGACGCACTGTCGATCGCTGGATTTACTGCCGGAATTATGCTTGGCCTATTTTGCCTCGGTGTCTTAACGCGTAAAGCGAACCAACGCGGTGCGTTGATCGGCATTCTCGCTGGGATCATCGTGCTGAGCTATATTAAGTTTGGTACCGAAACAGCTTGGACTTGGTTAGCCGTCATTGGATCATTGACCACATTTACCATCGGTCTTTTTGCGAGTTGGCTTTTACCAGCCAATGAATCAACGTACGAGAAATCTTGATGAATTCCATTGTGCTGTATCGATTACCGATTTTCGCTTTTGTACTTTTCATAACGATCCAAGGCACAGTGAGCGGAGAGACTCTGGCTGGAATTGATGTACTTGAGAACAATCAGTTCGTTCACCTAACAGGCCGTCGTGTTGGACTCATTACAAATCAGACGGGAGTCAATGCAGCGGGTAAATCAACCGTGACACTACTAGCCAACGCGGACAATGTGGATTTGGTAGCACTCTTCAGTCCGGAACACGGCTTTGCGGGCCAATTGGATCAATCTGAAATCAGCGATTCGGAGGATCAATCAACAGGAATTAAGATTTACAGCCTCTATGGCAAAACCCGAGTACCAACCAAGGAGATGCTCCATGGAATCGATACGCTAGTTTTTGACATACAAGACATTGGGACTCGCTTTTACACTTACATCTCCACGATGGGTGGAGCGATGCGAGCTGCTTCAGAATACGGCTTGCGCTTTGTGGTGCTAGACCGTCCGAACCCTATCAACGGTGTCACTGTCAGTGGTCCTGTACTGGATGCAGGTGAAGAATCGTTTGTGGGTTACCATACGCTGGCGGTTCGACACGGAATGACCACCGGTGAATTAGCGAAGATGTTCCGGTCGGAATGGGATATCGACGTTGAACTTGAAATTGTTCCGATGCAAAACTGGAATCCTAAACTGATGTTTGATTCCACTGGGCGACTTTGGGTCAATCCATCTCCAAACATGCGCTGCCTCACCCAAGCTATTCTCTATCCGGGTGTGGGACTGCTAGAGACAACAAATCTCTCTGTTGGACGAGGAACCGACACTCCGTTCGAAGTGCTCGGTGCTCCTTGGATTCATCCGACGGACTTCGCACAAGCCTTGAATCACGAAAACCTGCCGGGAGTTGTTTTTGTGCCTGTCAAATTCCAACCGGATTCGAGTAAATACGAGGGAGAGATTTGTGGAGGCGTGAATATTGTTATCACAAATCGAGATCGCTTCGACGCCACAGACTGTGGATGGCTACTCGCTCGCACATTGCGGTTGATGTACGAAAAAGAATGGGAAACCAAATCCCTCAATCGACTATTAGTTGATGAAGTAACTAAAAACGCCATCTTGGCCACCCAATCCGTCGATTCCATCAAGTCGGGTTATGCCAATGAGTTGCAAGAGTTCCAGCAACGGCGGAAAGCGTTCTTGCTTTATCAAAGATAGAAACCAGACGAGATTCAATGAGACTGGGGATTGAGAGATTCGAAGATCGCCCGCCTGCGTTAACCAATAAGGCGAGGCTTGGAGTGCTTTCTAATAGTGCTTCGATCAACGCTGATTGGAAGCAGACTTGGCAAATCATCGACCATATGAGACCGGGTAGCATCCAAGCTCTGTTTACACCCCAGCACGGTTTTTGGCGAGACGCGCAGGCTAACATGATTGAAACGGGTCATGGTTGGCATCCAAAGCTTGAAGTCCCGCTTTACAGCCTTTACAGCGAAACGAGACGTCCAACACTTGAAATGCTCGAATCGATAGACTGGCTTATCATCGACCTCCAAGATGTTGGAACAAGAGTCTATACCTTCATATGGACGATGTTGGAGTGCCTGCGCCAATGTGCAGAAGCAAATGTTTCTGTGTTAGTACTTGATCGTCCCAACCCGTTGGGCGGATGCATTATCGAAGGTCCGATCCTAGATTCTCGTTACCAGAGTTTTGTAGGTGGTGCACAAATTCCAATGCGACACGGCCTTACCATGGCAGAACTCGCTCTTCTATTTCGACAAGAAGAACAATTAGATGTCGAACTGCATGTGGTACCTATGGAGGACTGGAAACTAAATTGCACATGGGAGCATACAGGTCGTCATTGGATACCTCCCTCGCCAAACCTGCCAACCTTAAGATCTGTAACACTCTACCCGGGGCAAGTACTACTTGAAGGAACCAATCTGTCAGAGGGACGTGGTACAACGCAACCCTTCGAATACATCGGGGCCCCCTATATTCATTCAGAAGAATTGGCAAATCGCATCAGCGCGTCAGTCGGTGATGACGTGCGAGTCCTACCGACTCAATTTTGCCCAACTTTCGACAAATGGGCGGGTCTCCATTGTGAGGGTATCTCCATTCATATCGTCGATGCTGACAAATTCCGGCCGTTTGCTTTTACGGTCAAAGCTTTGGAACAAATTCTGGCAACGTGCCCTGAGTTCGATTGGATCGAACCACCCTATGAATACGAAGAGCGATTAAAACCAATCGATATACTCTTCGGTAACTCAGGTCTTCGAGAGAACCTTGGGAAGGTAAGTCTCCAAGCTCTGACTGAAACTCCAAATATTGAAGCATGGAGAACCAGAACAGCTTCAGTAATTCTATACGGTTCTGACGACCGTTGCTTCAGCCATTAATATGAAGACAGGAACTCTAAGATAGGTAAATCTCCCTCGCTATCTTCGCGTCACGGGAGTCAACATCGCTTTCTTGAGATCCGCATCAGCCGGTTTATTGGAAAGCCAGATATTAAACAAAGCTTTCTTAAATTCGAGACCCGCGATTACTCCTTTAAATTTGCTATTCTTGTTGATCACCACCCCGTGCTTAGGGAGATAGACAAAATCAAAGGTATCACCCTTCGTAATGGCGTCGGTTAGACATGAACGAAATTGATTGATCTCTTGTTGAATCGGTGCAACATTACCATTGGTTGCATTTTCGAATCCATCATTCAGCGATTGAATCAGCTTTGCTTGACTGACCATTCCCGAAGTGATTTTGACTCGAATCGACATCGGTTCATTAGCGGCGGCAATGGCCGCTGGATTACTTTTAGCTTCGGTCAAATAGAGTCCCGCTACATAAAGCTCCAAGAAAAGCTTCGTCCGTGCTCCCCAACCATTGAGCACCAGTTGGTGTTCACCGGTATTAATTCGGGATGGGAAATCGGCCGCGTCAAGGTGCTTGGTGAACGTACACGCTACAGCTAGTGTCAAGACTGCAACGATCTTTGTAGTAAACGTTTGCACAGAAGCACCTCTCGCCTATTTACGAAGAAATTCCGCCAGCTCTCAATCAGACTGGTAAAACCGATAGGTAGAGCAAGAGTCGAACCTGTGACAAGGCGAATAATATGCTAGCGATCCATTGATGGAGTGCAAAAGTGCTCTTCCAAACTCAGGCAAACCGCTCAGCGTGGAAGCGGGTACGGTCTTCGAGGGCTTTTTCTCGAGCTCTCTAGCGACTGATTTCAATCGATGGGCCGTGGTAATCAAAACCAAAAAAACTCGACTTTTGATAGTGTTTTTCCACCGATCCCAGTCCTAACGTTTTCTGTTTGCAATTTATCATCAATTGGAGAGGGAAAGCGTGATCGTGATCGCGGTACTAGACTGTCGTTGTCAACCATCATGGATTCGGCAGCGTTTAGACGAACAATAGTGCACCCATCCAATTCGACCCAAAAAATTCATGGCGAAAGAAAGCCTTGCAACCTCCGAAACTGTTCTTGAGCGAGTAACCGCCACTCGTGAGACAGATGTTCATGAATTGTGGCAAAATCTCTTCGCAAAGATTTCGACCTTCTCATCTCATCAGATTCAACGCTTCCCCAAGGGGCAGATCGATGAGCAAGATATCACGTCGAGCGTATTTGCCAGTCTAATTCGCGGCTGCAGAGAAGGCCAATTTAGTGAAGTCTCCGACTATGAAGAGTGCTTACGTCTCCTACGAACCATGGCCAAACGAAAAATCGTGAACCGAGTTCGCTATCTTACCCGGAAAAAAAGAAGTGGAAGCGGACATGTGGGTGCTCCATTTGTGCCAGAATCGTTGGTAATTGCCGATGAGATTATTCTGATATTGTGTGTATTAGATGTGCTAGGCACGATATCCACACCACTGTTACACCAGATCACTCGGGATGCCTAATTGCGAAATCCAAAGCGCCCGCATGACGCACATCATTTGGCTGACCAACTTGGCCCCGGATATTCAAGAAGCGATTCTGTTCCTGCCGCGCGTCGCGTCGGGACCAGACACGGTCAAGGAGATCAGAGCAGGCTTGATCGCTATCGAAACCGCACAGAGAGTCCCGTTCCTAGAAAATAGTCATCCGATGCATCATTTAAACCCACACCACCCCGAATATCCAACTGCAAGTCATTGGTGAAAAGAAAAGTGAAACCACCATTCATGTAGTGCTCAGTTTCCGAAAATTCTGCGCTGTGCGGAAAAAGCCCATACCACTCAGCATATCCACCCACCCCGTCGGTAAACGATGCAGCAACCGTCCATGATTGAGCCCATTCGGTGTAAGCGCTGTCGGCTGCTCCTTCGACAGAACGATTCAATTGAGAACTACCAGCAGTAGAAAAGCAGCTATTGAGTTCCCAACCATAAATCCAGTTGAGCCCGGGGAGCACTGTATCCGCGGTGAATGCGTCATTGCCCGTGGGAACGGTCATCTGAGGAATCAAAGCCATCTCGGGCAAGATTCCAGCCTGAGGAGTCAGGCCAATCTTGAAACCTAGGTAAAGATCATCCGAGCCGGAAAAACTAAGCTCTTCATTTTCTAAACCGGTGTAGTTCCATGCAGCTCGAAACTCAAGCCAATCTGCCAGAATGCCATACCTGAGCAGCATCTCTGGATAGGAGTGAGATTCACTTTCTATCAATCCACTCTCATCGTGGGTGTAAGTGTAGCCAAACTCCAGCTGAGCGATCCCCCGGCCAACTGTTGAACTCGCTTCGGTAAAGTCGGGGCGGTCGGTAACAAGAGGGGCATTCAGATCTGGACCGCCAGAGGATCCTTGATGACGACTCCACTGCATTAGAGTTCCCCAAGTTCCGTTACTCTTGCTGCCCCGGCTAAGCCCCAAAGAATCACAGTGATCAGCGGTCGATGAATCATCGATGGAAACATCACAAAGATCTTGAGCCGAAGTTTGTGCCGGGTAGAACAGGAGAAACCAAGCTACGGGTAGGAGAACGGCGGGACACCGCAGAGCACGAAACCGGTAATTCATGATGGATCATTACCTCAAAAAACAAATGCTATCATCGACAACGAGCCGACCTGATAAAGATTAGCCCGCATGCTCCCCACAGAGTCAGCCATCGACATGCGATTGAGGGAACACAATTATTTTTACAACTCAAGCGGGAGTTTCTTTAAATAATGAGTGCCGCGTCGCCATTGACCCTAGTCACCGCTTTACCAACCCCAATCCTCTCACTCTATTCGGTGCAAAGACTGGGGTTAGTCAAACCCAATGGTTAATAAACGGTTAGTGCTCATGTCGCCTATCTAGCTGGGTCTCTGCATTCGTTCTACCGTGATTTACCAACTGTAATGGTTCGACTCTTACCTGCCCCACCCAATAGCGACATCGCTAACTTACGAAGCCGTGATCGGCTGATAGAATATGATGGTGTTGGTAGCCGATACGGTCGCCCGCAACGACTAATCCGCACGGCGATCCGTTGAATACTAACTTCTGCCAAGAACTCTTTTAGCATCTGAGACCGGATGAAAAACGAACATATTCTTTACCTTATTTTGTGCGTGTTCATTGGCATGGTGATTGGATGCAAGAAATCCGAAATCCAGTCTGTACGAGCGCTAGCCGAAGCTGGAGACGCAAATGCTCAGTTGACACTTGGGAGGTTTTACGCGGATGGACTTTTCGTTACACAGGACGATGCCATGGCCTCGAAGTGTTACCTCTTAGCAGCAAAACAAGGACAAGCAGACGCACAAGTTTGGCTCGGGATGGCCTATGAATCCGGACGAGGCGTCTCCAAGGATTACGTTGAAGCGTATGCTTGGTTTGATGTAGCGTCAGCATGCATCGCGAATTCAGCACTGAGGCGAGA
>CALIBL010000023.1 GCA_938045805.1 uncultured Rubripirellula sp.
AATGCTCAGTGGCCGTAAACATGATGTCTACACTGGCATCTGCCTGTGGTCGGCTTGTGAAAAGAAATGCCTTGTAGAAGTCGTTCGCACCGAGTTGGAGATGGCACCCTTGAGCGACGCGATGCTCGAGTCGTACCTCGATTCCATGATGTGGGAAGGAAAAGCCGGTGCGTTTGGTTACCAGGATGGAAATGATTGGCTGAAAGTCGTTAACGATGGCAGCGAGAGTAACGTTGTGGGGCTGCCGATGGAGCGTTTGGCCGAATTACTGGAAAATTTCAGCGAGATTGCCGAAACCGTTAATATCGATACAAATTACCTGTCATCTGACACCCATTCGGATTGCTAGCATCGCGAGTGTTGGGATGACGGACCACGCATTCCGGCGACGATGTCATGCGAAATCCAGCGACCCCACTTGAACGCCAACAATCGTTCCCGGGTAAATTAATCCCCCAAAGTGTGATCTTCGCCATCGCGCTACTGGCTCTGACCACCCTGACAGGTAAAGAAGCACGAGCGGAAAACTGGGCCGAGAAAATGTTTCCGGTGCAAAGCCATAACTTCCGAGTGGTGGGTAGGGGTGCGAAAAGTGAATACCGCTTCGAATTCACCAACCCCTATGAACAAGATGTTCATATTGCTTCAGTTCGAACCAGCTGCGGCTGCACCACACCGACGGTGAGTGAACGGACGGTCGGCACGCACCAAACCGGTGAGGTCGTTGCGGCACTCAATACCGACTCGTTCATTGGGCAAAAAGCGGCAACGGTAACCGTCATTTTCGATCGACCCTCCTACGCCGAAGTAAAACTCAACGTCAGCGGCTACATTCGCACCGACATCAGCTTTGATCCACCAGAACTGAACTTTGGTGAATTTCGATCAGGGGAAACTCCTGAACAAGAAGTCACAATCACTCACCTCGGGAATCCCAATTGGGAGATCACCGATGTTCGCAGCGAATGCCGCGAACTAAAGGTGCGACTCCTCTCGGTGGAACGAAACACTCGGCAAGTTAACTATCGAATGAGCGTTCGCATCGACGGCCCCCTGAGTGATGGGGAACTACGTGAACGTCTCACGCTGATCAGTAATGACGCCTCTTTCCCAACCACCGAGATGCTGCTCTTTGGACGCGTCACGCCAGTTGTCTCGATCTCACCCGCTGCAATCAGTCTTGGTGACCTCAACGCCAATGCAAACAAGGAGCAAAGGCTCGTGGTTCGTTCTGATCAAGAGTTTGAAATCAGAAATGTCCTTTGCGAGGACCCTCGCGTTGAATTTGAAGTCGGCAGTGGAAAAAAGAAAGTTCATTTCATCAAACTGCGGTTTCGAGGTGATGGGAGCGCAGGCTCGATCGCTCAAGAAATCCAAGTGGTCACCGACCTCGCTGAAAACGGAACCGCTTCGTGCCTTTTGACGGGACGAATCCGTTAAACTAACGGAATCATGAGCGAAAAGATCATCCAAGACGCGTTGACGACGACCTTCCACGATTACCGTCTCACTCGAGGCGAACGCAAAGGAATCAGTCGACTTCTTCAAGAACATGCCAATCAACCATCACACCGAGACTTCATTCGGTCAACCGCTTTCAGGCTCGCTTCCGAGGGGCTAGATCAAGCCGCGTCAACGGACCGAAAACGAATTCTAGAGTGGCTTGAGGAGATCACAAAACTGCTGGTGAATCTCGAAAGAAATCCCAGCGTCTCCAAACAGGCGAGCGAAGCTTTCTTCAGTCCAATTGACGACTGCGTCCATCGGATCGGACAACTCTTTGCGACCGCCAAGAAATCAGCTGACATCTGTGTCTTCACCATTACGGATGATCGAATTCGCAAAGAGATCATCGCTGCTCACAAACGTGGACTCATTATCCGCATTTTGTCTGACGACGATAAGTCGGGTGACCTCGGATCCGATGTAGACTTCCTCAGTCGAAAAGGAATTGATGTGCGGTTCGATCGTTCGAGTTACCACATGCATCACAAGTTTGCGATCTTTGACCAAAACATCTTGCTGACCGGAAGCTACAACTGGACCCGTAGTGCTGCGGAGCACAATGAGGAGAACTTCCTGATCACACGTGAAACAAAACTTCGCAAAGCGTATCAAAGAGAATTTGATCGCTTGTGGGATCTTTACGCCTAAAGGTCACCACTCCGGCTACCGATTCGATGATTCCAGATCCATCCGATCATGCCGCATGCGAACACAACTGCAAACAGGACAACGCAGACGCTTGCGATTGGAACACGCTCGAGAATCAGAAGTGGCAAGCCAATGGTTAGCATCCCGCCGCCGATAAACGGTGAAGAAAGCGGAGCAGCCAAGGCATAATCTTCCGCCGCGCCGGACTGCAATTTCGGATCGACCAGTCTTAATAAAACAAATCCGGTTGCCGTTGTTCCGGTCGACATCCCATAGTTAATCAGACCTAATTCGAACCAGTGGTCTCTTGGCAATAAGCGACTCGATAAAAACAGAAGGCAGAAACCGGTCCACAAAAAGCCAGCCACCAAGAGGATAAGCAGTGGACCAAAAAACGTCTCAACGACCTTCAAATTCAAAGTGGCAATCGCCGCAAACACCAACAAATCCATTGCCCATCGGGTGATCCTCTGAATTGGTTCCCGCTCAATTCGAGCGTCACTTCCTAACCCAATCAATAATTGACGCAAAAGCAGACCACCAAAGAGCGTGAAAATGAAAAGCGGAAAACTGCCAATCACTGCGGACCAACCTAAACGCTGATCTAGCTCCGTCTGCCCAGCATCCTCCATGCCTCGTCTCGCCCCACCTTCTCTTGAATCTGCAGGTGAAAGACTCAGATTCGAGCCAACAAGGCCACTCACATCGCCACTTTCCACATCAGCACTCTGAAACAGTGAATCCGACCAAGCCCCCACTTGGATCGCCCCATCGTGAAGTAGCCAACCGATCGCCGAAGCGATGAGCAAGAGAAGTCCCGCAAAAAGGAGGTTGCCCCGAGCAGCGTCAGATTCATCAGCCTCACTCGCCACGTCTCCTGCCAGTGATGATTGCGTGGCTGCCGCCTTGGTACTCAGCCAACCTTTGCGAACCCCGAGGTTGACCCAGAACACTCCCGAAACCAAGCCGTACAGCAGTCCAACGGTCGCAACCAGAACCCCAAGATCCGTCGCTCCATTTAAATTGATGGCGGGATGAATAAGGACCTGTCCCATCGCGGCAGCGGTCCCGTGTCCACCGGCAAACCCCGTCTCAATCAGCATGCCAAAAGAGTCAGGAACTCCATAAAGGGGCTGAATGATGAGCCAAGTAACGGTCAACCCCACCAGCGACTGCCCGAGGACAATCACCCACACCATTAACCCTTCACGGCCCACACGAGAAACCCGTCCCTCGGTAGCCCGACCAACGTGCCTCGGTAACAACATCCCCGCAAACACCAACGCAATTAACCACCCCGGCCAAGACCGAAGCAAACTTGCCAACCGCTCAACCGAGAAGCCCTGGCTGCCCTGTAAGAAATCAAAATGCAACATTCGATTGAGCAGGAACCAGCCAACCACCCCTGCCAGTATTGATCCGGGAAGATGCAAACGCTTCAGGATCAAGTATCGACGGCGACACATCTCTCCAGCGATCAAGAGTGCGCCAGCTAGAGTGATCGCAACAAGCCAGATCAGAGCGGAACTCAACAGTGACAAACCAAGCCTCTCACGACGTAAACCTCAGGCTAATCATTTTTGGGAATACGATTGAGCGTGTAATAAGCGTCTGAGTGCAACAAGCCGCTGCCATCAAGATCTCGCACTCCGGCAGCCACTAGCTCATGGACAAAATGCTCCCGCATTCCATCAATTCTCAAACGCACACGCAAACCATCATCGGAAACGACAGCGTCCTTCACCGACAGATCTGCCTTCTGTATCTCATCACTTCCGTAACTCGAATGATAAAGGTAGGTGTAACGACTAAGACGATACGAGTTGAGATTTTCAGCCGAGGCTCGACTGACGGGTTTCGTGAATACTAACTCGAAGCCGTCGGACTTGGCTCGCATCTCCTTGATTTCAAATGGCATTTTGCCCGTCCAAACCAACCGTTGAAGACCGTAACTCGCTGACCCAAGACTACTCCAGCCTCGATTACTGAGCCCAGCAAAAAGGCTACCGTCTTGCCCTTGAATCATCCGCAACACGGCTGATGCAAAGCCGAGACGAAAAGGAAAGCAAGCTCCCTGATATTCTCCACCCACCTTCTCGAGAAACACTCGGTTCATTCCAGCCTGCGTGAACTCGCCCACAAAGAACTGACCGCTAAATGGCCCGAACTTTCCATCACTCTCATCCAAAACGATATCGGTCGCGGATTGACCAACCTTTTTGTAGGGGAACCAAACAGCGGGAGGACAAAGTTCCGGAAATTCCTTCAGTGCCGCAGGTAGCGGTAGGCCACTCGGCACTTTCTTGATTCCGTTTACCATCGCCCCCTTCTGATCCATGGAAGCCAACGCCTCAGCATGATGAAAGAAAGCACCATCACGAAGATGATGAAGCGAGTTGGTTGCAACCCAATTACCTTGTTGGTCCGTATAGAAGGCATCCCCTTCTTGATTAACACCAATCCCGGCGGGGGAACGCATTCCTGCGCAGGACGCTTGCCACTGACCATCTGGTGTTAGCTTCATCCCCCAGCCCCGCCATTTACCTTGGCGATAGCCAAGTGGTGCATCGGGCACCACTCGCTTCTTTTGATCGGGTGTTAATCCCATACCGAGATTGAGTGTCACCCAAAGATTCCCCTCACCGTCCAATTCGGGTCCAAAGGCATACTCGTGGTAATTCCCTGTCACTCCCCAGCCTTTCGCAACGGTGAGGTAGGAATCGGCCACCTGATCCCCATCTTCATCACGAAGTCGCGTCAGTTCGGATCGCTGCGCGGTATAAAGATCGCCCTGATGCAGCAATAAGCCCAAAGGCTCATGGAGCGCATTGGCGTAGCGATGGTAAACCAGATTCACCGGTGGCTCCTGATACACTCCATCAATGAACCAAATCTCTCCTTTACGAATGGCCACTGCCAATCGTGAATCCGGCAGAAACTCCATGCCACTGATCTCGAGCGGCAAACCATCGGGAGAAGGCTTCCAGTATTTGGAGCGAGATGCACTCGGTGACTTCGACGCGGTCAACGTCACGAGCCGGTAATAGTCCTCTTCACTCGGCTTGCTTTGCTGGGCCTGTAAGCCTTGCGAGAACAAGTTCGCGATGAACAGCACCATCACGCCGAGCGTGTGTTTAAAAAAACGACTCATTTCCATTGATAGATCACCTCCAGTGACTGCTCACCCGATGGCTCCAGGTCCATCAACCAACGTTCCATCGCGTCGTTGCTACGTTCATCAACAACAAACGCTCCCTTCACTAACTGCCCTGAAGCATGGCGAACTTGAACACTCAACCCGGACGATGCCTGATAGCCTGACGCGCCCTTTGCAGTTAATTGTTCACCCTCGAGTATCAGGATACGGAGCGATGGATCGGCAGATCCAATCGGAATCGACGTTTTCTGAACGCCAACCTCGTCAGCCCCTTGCTCCGCAATCATCTTCAATTGACGCCGAATCGCGGGTGCACCTTCTGCAGCACCCTGGAATGGCTCGAGACGATCCTCCACGCTCCACCTACCAACCTGATACAGCAACGTTGGGACCCCTTGCGAGTCCAGACGATACCCCTTGAAGCTCACATCCGATTGAAGCGACTGAAGTCCCGTTGTGGTGCTACGATAAAAGACCGCGTCACCGGGCACGAGCAGACGACTCTCTCCAAGTGGCGAGGTCAGCGGCACGAATCGCTCAAACCAAGTTCCCCGAGCATCAAGGAATCGTCCCTTCCAAAGCGATGTCAAACGTACTGACTCACTATCAAAGGCATAATGGACACCCTGCGGAAACCCGACCGCGATCGCGTGTGTCCCGACGTCCTTCATGAAGGTTCGGACTACCTCCGGCCGATCTCGTGGCACCAACTCAAAATCCCGCGACATTGCTTCGGTGATCTTTTCCGGTAACGGATCGGTGCTCTGCAGGTAAGTCCAGATCGCGGCAATCTGTTGATCGATATTCCCGCCAAGCAGATCAGGCCGATTACTTTTTCCATCTGGAAAGAAAGTTGGCATCCTTGTTCTAGACTTCAATGCACCGGGATTCTCAATGAAGTCCCGAAACCAACTCGGCTGGAGGCGTTTATCGATCGCGTGCAAATCAACACCGACCGCACCGGGTAATTGTTCCTCTCGAAATACATGACACTCAACGCAACCAGTGTTAATCAACTCACGCCCCGCCGACTTAAGTTTCTCCGTCGACAACTGGGCAGCCGCAGCGAAAACATCGTCAGCGGTTCGTGAATCTTTACCATCCGCTTGAGGCAAATCCTCCACTAAACTCGCGACCGAGCTCTCGTGATACGCTGGCATTCGAATGGTCATGAAAGGGCGATGTGGAATAGCCTTCATGCCAAAAACACCCTTCAAACCGGCCGTGGACAGCTTCGCACCCACTCCGCTCAGCGATGGTGGCAAACGACCTTCATCTCCAATATCGACCTTAGCCGTCGTCTCGAAAAACGGCTTACGGTAGCGACCAATTCCACCGAGCACCGGCCCGTCCTGAACGAATTTTCTTTCATGACATGCGACACAGTTGTAACGCACCATCTGATGCCAAACCTTTTGCTTCGCGTCGTTCACGGTCGATCCGGCACCACCGGTCGCTTTCACGTTAGATGCAGTTTGCAAATGCTTGATTGCGTTGTGGATCACTTGCTTCTGTTGATCATCGAGCTGATAAGCGGGCATCCCAGCGACGGGGTCACTAAGGCAACTCGCTGTCGAGTCGAGGTCCAACTGTGCAAGTGACTTGGGCGTGGGTTTCGCTTCGATTGTTCCCGCGATCAAAGCGTCCACGCCATCAGCCGTATGACAGCGAACACAACCATAATCAGCAAAAGCGGTCGCCCCAGCTTTGATTTGCTCGGTCAGCGAGCGAAGCTGATCATGGGATTGATCTGCAACCACTGAAACCGATCGCTCACCACGAATCAAATAGGAGGCGAGATCAGCCGCTTCGGAAGGCGTGAGGCGGAGCGAAGGCATCCGCCCAGAGGGGCGAACACGATGCGGATCGAGCAAAAAAAGAGTGAGCGACTGCAGTGTGTACTTTGTCGCGAGATCGCTCGACTGACCGTTACTTGGTTGACCAGGCACGAAAGCCGGTATCGAGGGCACTGCTCGAACCTGCCGAGACAACCCCAACTCCTCAATTTCCTCTGGCTCTAACTGTTCCAAAAGCTGTTCCATCGCGGAATCCTGCGGAGCAGAACCCTCGAAGCCGGGATCAGGTGCGTGACAAGCCACACAGCCCACGGAGTGATAGAGATCACGTCCAACCTCGGCGTTCCCTTTCTCCCAGAACTCATGCAGTACTGGTGATGCTCCATTGGCTCGTGGCAAAGTAACCGTTTGCTGCCGTGAAGATAAAAAAGCTGAGATGGCTTCGATTGTTACTCGACGCTCTTCAGGTTGAAGCACCCAAAACGGGTCCGGCATCCGTGTTCCCGGAGAATGCCCATGCGGATCGGATAGAAAATCAACCACCCACTCACGTTGCAAACGATGCCCCACATCGGACAGGTCGGGTGCAACTGCTGGTTGCACACCAGTCTCGTTCGATGCATGACAGGCCACACAGCCTAACTCGCTCAATAGCAACGTGCCCGAATCCAAATCAGTCAAATCGCCATGCCGACCGAATCTCTCAAATCCGATCACGAATGGGTGCGAACTCGCAAGGCGTCCTTCACTTAGACCAGAGGCCTGTTCCGTTTCCGCAACGGCCTGTGCAAACAGTTGACGAGATGCGCCGAATCCGTCTAACGACAGACAAATCAAAACTAGCAATTTGATTGTCTGAAGCAGAGAAGTAGATCGAGGATGGAGGCAACGGGTCATGCCTTTTGAGCTTCCTGACAGATTTGCGAGTAAGGCATGCAACGGATCACCCAACCAAAGCTCCTTGACACTCGTGAAAGACTCAACAGATTTCAACACGGCTATGAAATCCTCTCATGGCAACAACTTGCATCTCGTTCATCGCGAATCGACGACGGAATCCAAACGCGGATTCTTTTACGCAATGAGTTTATGGTATTTCAGCATGGATTGCAGATCACACGTCCAATCAAACTACGGTTGCGGTAAGAACTGGACTGCATCGGCGATAACGTAGCCATCCACACCGTCGGATCCAATCACGACGGTCGATTGACCATCAAAGTCAAAAACGCCCACCGACTGAAAGACTCCATCAGTACTCGGGGAGCGTCTCTGATCGATCGTCACCTTCGAAGTGCCCCTTGAATGTGCAATGATCACTGGGACATTGGAAGCACGGTTCTTATTGGGCGGATAAGAGAGACGAACCTCATAACGTCCCTTTGGCAAAGTCGCTTCGAAACTAGCGGTCACCTTCGCGTCTGATTGGCTATCGTTGTGCTGATAACCACTATCAACAAAACCACGATTTGCGGATGAGGTCTTCCAAGCCCCACTAAAGACAGCATGTCGATCATCCACCACAATTCCTGGTAGCTTTCGAGATGCCGTTTGATAAACATCTTCAAGCTCCAAGACTTGGCCGTCAGCGATCAATCGCTCCTGCAGCACATCGTACGGCAGATCTTGAACTGCAAGATTTTTGTCGATGGAAAGGCACGCCGCCGTCGCCGCGGATTGACCAAGGATCATGAACACCGGTTCCATTCGGATCGACCCAAACGCAATATGGCTCGACGAGACACACACTGGAACGAGTAGGTTCTGGCACTGCCCACGCTTGGGAACCAAAGATCCATAAGAGATCTGATAGGGGCGCGGCGTCCCAACGCCGATGTCACCTTCGTTTTGCACAAAGCCATCAGGCTTAATGTACCGCTGAACATTATGGGAATCCAAAGTGTATGACCCCATCCCAACTGACTCCGGAGTCTCTTTAAGATCCAAGCAATCGTGCTCGGTCATCACGTACCGTCCGATCATTCTCCTTGCTTCACGAACATAAATCTGATGCGGCCAACCGCCGTTGTCCTGAAATTCATCTTTCGCGAGTCCCCACTGACTCATCGCCTCACGAACGTCCTCTGGGACACCGGGATCGTTCGCCATGAAATACAACAATCCCTTCTGGTAACGTTCATGCTCCGCAATGATTTCTTGACGACGCTCGTCGCTCGCCTCGGGATAGTCGTAATTCATCCCGATGTAATCGGTACTCACAGGACCATGATTGTTCGTGTCAGTCTTATGATTCGGCAGCGGATCAAACTTATTGAACAACTGTCGCCATCCCGCCACAAGCACTCGACGCATCAACTCATACCGTTCAGGTTCATAGCCATCGGGCTTTGGAAACGGAATTCGATTATCCGGTGTTTTAGTCAAACACATCCGAAAACAGTATGCCTGCAGGCGATGGTCACCTTGACCTTTTTCCCCTGGCGGTTCTGCACTCACTAGGGGCAGAACGCCACTATTCGGATCACCCGGCACAATAAAGGGATCGATGGAATCCTTGAACCAATGCTTGTGGTGTAGCACACCGACCTGCACACCATTCCATTTTTCCCCGTAAACCTCTTCTGCCTCGCGTCCAACGTGATAGTCGACTTCGGCGAGTGCCATCAGGTCACCTTCATAAGTCGCGTCAATGAACATCTTGCCGCGGAAAGTTCGCCCGTCAGTCGTTTTGATCGCAGAGATCCGGCCAGCTTTCATCTCGACGCCGCTTCCGGAGACTCGATCGAGGTATTGCTGACGATGAACGGCGATTTGATTTTCACGAACAAGGTCTTCAAAGACTTTCTCCGCCACATGAGGTTCAAACACCCACATGGTGGAACCATCGCCATTCTTTCCCGGTGGGCTTTGGTTGCGATTACCGAATGCTGATTTCTCTTGCCACTCCCATGCGGTGTCGGTCTGATAGTGCTTCCAAACGCGGTGATAAAAATTGCGACTTAATCCCCCAATCGCATCTTTATTACCGGAGTCAGTCCAACCGAGGCCGCCTGCGGATAGCCCACCGAGATGCTTTTCAGGGCAGACAATGACAACGGACTTCCCCATTCGCTTTGCCTGAACCGCACTGATCACACCGGCGCTGGTGCCCCCGTAAATCACTACATCGTGAACAGCCTGCGCTCTCGCAGTTGGAATCAACATCCATTGAAAACACATCATCAGAGAGAATGCCACCGGCAATAATCTCAGCTTCATCTTATTCATTCCAATCCAAAAAAATCTTTCTCTGTCACCGTAAAAAGCCCAACGCAAAAGGCCAACGCAGAGCACCACAATCTCGTTCGACGACTCGATGCAATCGAGTGGCGTCTTCGCCACATGACAAACTGGTGGTCACACCAACCAATCACGGGTGGTTACACTATCCCGTTCACTAGTCGATCAGCGTTGCGGTAGCTTACACCAAAACACAGTGGGTGATGTCTTGTTCACCGGAGGCAACGTGAAAAATCGGGTGTTCATCTGCACCACCAAAAACAACGAATAAAACCAGAGTTTTATGATCACCAAACGAGAGAGAACGGCGATGACGAGAGTGAATAGTCACACCGACCAATGTCGATTGAATCGACGGAGTGTGATCCGAGGAATCGTCGGGTCATCAATCGCCTTGGCCGGAAACCAGGTCAACTGCAACGCAACTGATGCAACTGAAACATTCAAACAGTCAGACGGCGTCGAAATCTATTCGCTTAAAACCATCAGTCAGACGCCCGAACTTTACTGTGGATGGCCAACCCTGACTCGCCGTCAGAATGGACAACTGCTACTGGTTTGGTCTGGAGGTAGGGAGGAGCATGTTTGCCCGTTTGGACGCGTGGACATGATGCGGTCGGACGATAACGGAGAGACTTGGT
>CALIBL010000024.1 GCA_938045805.1 uncultured Rubripirellula sp.
CTTTCGATACTGGAACCCTCTAGTTGAACTAAGCCTGTCAAAGTGATGATTGCCTGACGAACATGCTCAGGTAGTTTTTCCCAACGACTTAAGACGATGGCAAGTCGTGTGTCTGCTTCGGAGCTTTTAGTGGTCGTTTGCCAGTCCATCAATTCGAGCAGGAAGGACATTGGATCGGCATCGGGAAATCGTTCTCGCAGTTGTGCCCATGTGACAGGAGTGCAATCGCGGTTCGGAGCGTTCTTGCTTCTTTCGTCCTGTGGAGAGCCAACACTGGGGCAACCGCTGGGGCAACGAGCGGAGTGATCTTTCGAATCACCCGCTATTTCCGCTATTTTGTTTTTGCCAAGGCTGCGTTCGGGACGCAGAGGTCGTGTGTTCAAATCACATCGCCCCGACTGTTACCTAAGTCATTCCGAAATCCTAACTTAGGGGTTGCCGCCAATGTGGCGTGCGGATCACCTTTTTAATCGTGATGTAGTAGCCGACTACTGCGAAACCGAGAACGCCTAGCAAGCCCATCGCGATAGCGGTGCTTGGTTCGGGGACACCTCCGCCGGAAGAGGCTGTTCGCAAAAGATTCGCAACGGTTCGTCTCTCCGATGACGAGTGTCCACTCAGCGCACCAGCGAGATCAGCCAAATGACAAGTAGTGGCACGAGAGGCGTGAATACCAAAAAGGCGAGCAGCGTGCCGATCACGATTCCGATAGTGCTGTCTTTTGATTTCATCTTTTTATTGAAGCTTTTTTGTAGCATGCAGCTAATTGCCGCTCATCCTGTTTATTCCAGCCAAGAGATTAACAAAAGTTCAACCAGCTGAATATCCTGCTGGCAACCCCTTATGAATTTGCAATTCCAAGGAGTTGGTGGAGTTGGTGGTTGAGTTCGCTCATCACGGGATCTTCCGTCACCCCACGCGGTCGTTTACCCATCACTTCGATTGGGTCACCCACCTTCACCGTTGCCGACATCGGTTGATGGATTTTGGTGTAGTCGGTCAGGTCTTCTTCGAATTTTTCAACCGTCTCCAGCAACCGTTCATTGGTCGGATTCGACTTGACATAATGCGGAGCGTAGTGGCTGAGCTGTTGTGCTAGGTACATATCTGCTAGCTGGTTCCAGCGTCGGTTGCGTTCATGTTCTTCTAGGTCACCAGCAACGAGATCACGCACAATGGCGATACGAAGTTGTTTGACTCGTGCAACCGTATTGTCGTCGCTACGCCCATCAAGCCATTCCTCTTCGATCGGGACCAAGATGTGGTCGATTAGGTTTTGTGCGCGTTCAAACACATCACCGGATTTCGGTTCACCGAAGTACTCAATCTCCTTTAGCCAAAGTAGGGATTCACCAACACGGTAGAGTCTTGCGGTCAGGTCTTCATCTCGCCTCGGACGCCAAGAGAGTTTTTGCTCAATCCGATCCAGCGTCCCATGCAACGCCTCCTGCAGATCGCCATGAAAGTGATACCGAATAGCAACGGGGACGATCATCACTCGCGCATTCGGATTGTTCTCTGACCTTTTCTTCGCGGCAGATCTCGCAATGAAAGATGTGCCGTCCATTAGAGAGAGGATTCGGTCATTGGTTCTCGAGATCACGCCTTCTGGGAAAACCACCAGCGGGCGTTTGGCCATCGTCAAGATGTCGGCAGCAGCTTGTAGAGCTTGCCGATCCAGTCCCTCGCGGTACACGCTAAAAGCTCCTGCACGCCTAGCAATAAATCGTTGCAAAGGGCCCTGAAGAAAAACATGCCAGCTTGCCATCGTAAAAGGAGCCTTGCCGGCTTGCCTGCAAAGTTCATTGACAACCAACGGGTCTGATGGCCTGCAATGGTTTGGTGCCAGTAGGACGGATTCCTTCTGCTTGAACAGCTCCTTGAGCTTTTCTAGTCCTTGGGTCTCGACTTGCTCGATTCCGCACCTTTTTTTGAGTTGCCAGGGAACAAGAATTTGCAGGAGAAACGGCCATATTCGACCCGTATAGGGAGGGACGAACTCGTAGGGTCGATCAGATACGACTTGATGCATGAGTTTTGCTTTGTGGTAGTAGCTGGCGACATTCTATGTCATCAATCAGAAGTAGATATCGCTCGCTCATTAGTCTCATGCACGCTCGCTTATCGATCAATAGAGCAATGAAAAGTTGTGTGCTAATGAGGTAATTTGAACCAACGATACCTAAATTAATCGACCCATAGCCGGCGGCCTTTCCATTCCGCTAGCGTTAGCAGTAGGGATTGTGAGATTACCACCACGATGCCAAGTGGGAAGAGGTTGGTTTCAGAAAACATCACAAGGAAAAGTAACAACGCAACCGACGTGGATCCGTGTTCGATAAAGGTCCAACGTCTACGTTTTTTTCCTGCGATAACAAGATGGAAAACAAACCATCCAAGACTGTACCAGCTGGTCATTGCTGCGAGCGCAATCGCGGGAAGTCCATACCATGCTGCCATATGGAGGGTGGTGAATAGATTGGCGATCCGTAATCCCTGACTCATTCCTTGTGCTCCAGTTCTTGCGGCGTCGATTCCTATAAAGAAAATACGATAGAAGAAGACAGGGATCACACCATGGCTGAGAGTGAAAATTAGTGTGACCAAGCAGCCCACGACCGGTGGTATCGAGTCACTGTTGTTTGTGAATTCTCCGTTGCTTCCTGACATCACACCCCACGCGGACAAGGCGTAAGTAGGAAGCACCACGAGAACCGAGCTGAAAAACGATGGCGCAAGTGACGTTGATTGTGATTCGCTACTGTCTACTTCCCCATCAAGTTCCTGTGGTTTGGATGGAGGTAGACTTGTCGAGAACTGACCTGCTTGGTCGATCGAAAGCCAGTGAAGCTGGTCGATAGCGATTACCTGAGTATTCTTACCCACTCCAAGTAAGAGCAGAGGAATATCTTCGGTTGGTTTCGCCTTATCTATTAAATCACCCAGATTGATTTTAATATCGATAAGTTTACGATCGACTTTGACTCGAGCGGGCCAACCGCTGGCGAATTGCCCAAGGATGCTTCGGCCGCTGTTGCCGCGGTAAAAAACCTGCAACTCATCAATAAACTCATGGCTTGGGCGATAACCATTCTTGCTTTTATCGTAGATGGTTTCGAGTTTTGCACTGACGTAATTTCCTTTCCTTAGGAACTCCTTCAGCTCCTCGGCCTTTTTTGATTTTCGTTTTTCATTGAGTTGCACCACCGCCATGCCCGTGATCAGCATTCCCACACCCAGAGGCTTGGAAAGTGTGTGTGAGGTCCAGATTCCTGCAAACAGAATCAGTCCAGCGGTGAAGCAAACAATGGCCGCTAAGATCGCGGCGACGTTCGCCATGCCTCCCACATGCTTGCGGATCTCCCGCTCCACCTCCTTCGAAATTCGGCGTGGTGCGGGTGAGAGAGTGGGGCCAGGCTCAGGGTGTTTCTCATCACTTGCGTCGGGAAGGCTGGCTTGGTTGGCATTCATGCTTATGATTCTTTCAATGAATGTAATCCCCAAATGCCTTTGAAAATCATCATGCTGTTCTGGCTCGCCTTAATCGATTGGACGTTAGCGAAAAGGATTAGGTAAGTAGTTGATGGATGGGGCCGAGTTGGGCTAGTTTTTTTCGGGACATTTCAAGGTCCAGGTCCCCGTAGTGCGAGATGGGATTGCCAAAAGCATTGAGCAGCGTTGTGTACCAGTTGCCCAGTGTCTTGTGTTCGGGATTCGCATGGTAGGGCAATCGCAAGTAACGCCCAGAAAGGTTGATAGGACAGTCTTTGCCAGCCACGACAATGAATGGAGCTTCGGTGCCGTGGCTGTGATGGGTCTCGCCGTTTTCTGGGAAATAGAAGATCATGGTTCGGTCAAACATGGACCCTGTTCCCTCGGGGATTTGTTTTAGATTTTCTATGATTTTTGCAATTTGCTTGATGTGTCCCACGCGAATGTTTTCACGGATTTTCTCTGCTGGCACACCGCTGTAGCCGCCGTTGTGTCCAAGTTCATGAATCGAAATTCGGTCAGATTCGTTACCCGGTAGACCGCGGATCGGCGTTGATAGTTCATCGATCGTGTAGGTGACGACGTTGGTGAGTCCGGTAGCGATCGCAGCAATCAGGATGTCCGTCATGGCTTCTTGTTTTTCGGGCGTGGAAGCATTGATCCCACCGTCTTGATGAACCGAATTCAGGATTGGTAGGTGTTTGCGGATAAGCTCGGCATGAGAGGAAACTTCACGATTGCGATGTTGAATTGCATCGATTGAAGACACATGGTTGGCCAGTTTTAATCGCTCGTATCCTCTGAGGACGGATGCTTTGAACGATTCTTCCGATTCCAAGAATTGAAGCATTTGGTTTTCTGAATTGACACTTGCCGGGTCAACGACTGACTTAAAAAGTTCGTCATATGCAGTTTGGGGATCCGCATAGCAGTAATTTCTTTGGTGTGCCGCCGGAGCGGAGTAGCCCGGTACGATCCCCGTACGAAAACTGTTGTAGTTACCAGTGAGTGATAGTTCGACGTGACCGAACGGTGATGGAAAAAGCTTCGCTAACTCAAAATCGATGGTGGCTCTTTTAATGCCACTCAGCGAGTTTCGCCCCGACTTGAACGCGCCCATGACCGAGGAATAGGAATAGTGCCCGTTCTCGCTCATTTTGCAAGACAGTCCCTGTAGGATGCCAAGATTTTGCTTGTGGGGTCGCAGTTCACTCAGCCAGCTTGGAAGCTCATGATTTTCGAGGTCAACGTCAAAAGCCTCTTTTTGTGTCTCTTTTGATTTTTCCGTCGAGTTGAAGGTGGGGAGTGCTACTTCGTTTGGGCGGATTCCATTTGATTTGCGAATGAAGATGAATCGCCAAGGTGCGACCGCATTCGATCTTGGCATCATTCCCAAGGCGTTCGATCTGCTGAGATGGATCGGACCAGCCGCCAGTAAGCTCGATCCGAACGCCGCTGTTTTGATGAAAGATCTTCGAGTGTTCATTGGAAGTGCCTAGCACCGCGAGTGGATGGGGTTAGTCGGTGTCGTGGCATCGATGATGCCACGCTGCGTCATGTCGGCTCACTGTATTGGCTTGCGATACATGAATGAATCGGATGTTAGTAACGAAATGATTACCGCATCAAAACTGCCACCGCTCTCTCGGTAGGCTTGATCCGCGTCAATCAAGGTTTGGGAGTCACTGAGAAGTTCATTGCGTCCCAGGAAATATCGAAACGCATGCCGGATGATTGATTGCCTGACACGTTCAGATCGTCCTAAGCGATTGATTAGATCCAATGCGTCATCAACAGGTCCGTCAAGTTTAGGGTTTCCTGTACCTTCCAAATAACCGCTGCTGTCGACGGGCAACGTTTTGTACTGATCCCTAAGGTCGACATGAGGTGCCGCCTTATCGGGCCCTTTTTTGATGACGTTGTCCGGATGTTCAAGTGATTCTTGAGTTCGGAATCGCCCGAAGTCATCAAAGATTTCAAAAGGTAATCCCAGTGGGTTCATTTTCTGATGGCACTTCCAGCACTGAGTTTCGCTCGTTTTTGATTCCAGTCGTTGGCGGAGGGTTTGATGGTGATTCTCGGGGATCACGGCATCGACGGTTACTGGTAGGTCCGGCACCGTTCCGGCAAGGAGCTTTTCCCTGACCCATTTTCCTCGCGCGATTGGATCAGTTTCAGTGTTTTTTGCATGGGCAATCAGCCACGCAGGATGTGAAAGCATGCCGCGGCGATTCGAAATTGGAGCTGGCTGATGACTGGGGTAGTTCCAGTTGTCGAGTTGGATGTTGAAAAACTTCGCCACCTCCGGGGATCGTAATTGGAGTCCGGTGCGTGTGGATGCATTGTAGGGGCCGTGTGCTGGGAATGAGACGTACGGCGCCGCTGAGGTTTGTCCTTTGTCAAACCGTAGCGTAAAACTCTCCATGGCGGTTTTGAATTCTCGGATCGGATTGCGGCGACCCCCAGGCGTGAGGTTGTTGACGTCAACTCCACGCATTTTGACCTCGGCGAGAAAGTCTTTGTGGTCCAGTAAATCTTCTTTCTCAAACTCTTGCCAATTGAGACGACGGAAATACTCGTAGATTGTCTTGATCCTCTCCGATGCTGTTCGCATCGCTTCATTGTCGCCAGAGTGATAGACGTAGTAGGCATCGGAACCGAGTAGCTTTTCGAAGACGTTTTTATCGCTCTCCAGAATGTGTTCGACCAGTCGATCCGCTTCACCGACCAATCGTCCTTTTGAATTATCGTAATGGCCACCAAACCGTTTGTTGTCTTTGAAGATGGATAGCAGTGAAGGGTAGCCAAAGAACTCTCGAAAGAATCGTAGCTTACGGATAGGTTGATTGGTGATGCTGGCTGTTAATTGCAATCGTTGCACCGCTTCATCGATCACGTAGTACTGACTGCGATTTTTTAGAATGCGTTCGACCTCTCGGCGATAGTCCTCGCGGGTGCTCAGGCGTCCGGAACGTGCAACCGCAGTCAGTTGTTCGTCAGGTGCACTGTCCGTTAATGCGTACGCAATCGCATAGCTTGCGTCGTGTGGTGAGAGTAGCTTTCGGCCCCAGTTGTCCGCCGAACCGTGTCCAAATTCCTGTCGGTAGACAAACTCAGATCGAAGGACAATGGTTTGAATGATCTGTTCAATGGCATCAATTCTGGACATTGAATTCAAGTAGCCTCGGATCAGCGGCGGGTAAGAACTGGACTCTTCCCGCGTCGGGCTGCGAAGGTGTAGTTTTTCAAATAATTGATCAACTAAATCCGCAATCTGATCTTCACCGACGAGATCGGTTTGAAGACGCTGCCGCTCGAATCCCTTTTCCCAATTGCTAAGGCAAGCGTTGATGATTTCATTGAAATGGTCTCCCCGTTTACGGTGCGTCTTGATCGTTTCAATGACGGTCTGCATCTCTTCATCGGGGAGCGGTTGATACGGTTTTTGCTTGTATTTCTGCTCATAGCGATGAGTTTCAATCTGCTGTCGAAACTCAGGAAGGTACTGACGCAGGAAGGTGACTCTAGATTCAATCCTTCTAGGGTCATCGCCGAAGTTAAACCATTCTCTCTCACATTGTTCTATTAAATCTTCATCAGATTGCTTCGCTGCTTGCACGTTTTGCATGGTGTGGAAAATCAGAATCATTTCCTGTATGCCGGGGTTTGCTGCGTGGAAAGCAGCTTTTTTTATTGATTCATCGATCGCAGTAGTTGGTTGTGAGATGTTCACTGGTTCAAAACGCGGTAACCACTCCTCATGATCTTTGCCGCTGATGTCGCGGAGCACTCGTTCGATATGGTTGGTCAGGAACTCTCGGCGAGAAGCAATTGTCGATTCATGCTCCCACTCCTGTCGCATCAACTCATCGATCGCTGGTAGGTAGCGTTTGTCTCGCTTGGTAAGTTCAACCATGTAAGCTGAGATTTCCTTGGCATTGGCCATCATGGTAAGGAGGTGGCCGGCGTTGAGAGTTTCGTTAGCGTAGTATCGCACGCCAATTTTTGACGGCAGAAGGAATGGGTTAGTGATGGGTGTGCGACGGTTGTTGTCTCCGATCACGTATTGGCGTTGTCCATCAATGGTTTGGAAGGGGCGGTGATTGAGTAGGTCATTGATTTTTGCGTCAAAGATGTACTCGCTAATCAACCAACGTCGATCGTAGGTAAATCCCTTCATGTGGGAAAAATCTCCGGAGAAGAGTTTTTCGTGATCGAGGTAGTTTCCGTACTCGGGTTGTGCAAGCTTCCCGTCGAGTGTTGAAGCGTCGTGAATGTCGAGTTGTTCGTGTACCCATTGCGTTACCTCATTCCGAGCCGCTTCCGGAAACCGAGGTGCGTCGGCAGGAGGCATCAGGCCAAGATGTAACTGCTCTTCCATCTTTGCAAGAATTTCCAGTCGGTCCTCAGTGTTTTTTCCGACGAGTTGATCGAGGTTGAACTCACCTTGAAAAGAAGTCCCGCGGTGACAATCACCACAATGATGATCGAGTCGTTCTTGAATCTGTTGCGGCGGACGGAGGTCCGTTTTGTCCTCGCTGTCAAACTCAGGGGGGTGAGCTACCGCATCAAGTCCAACAAACCAGTGAAGGCTACAACACAGCAGAAGCATCAAGATAGCGGTGCGTGAAGGCAGACTCGGAGTCAGTGTGGCGTGGATTGGATTCGGAGTCATCGTCGATTGCAATGCTTCTTGGAGGCACGCTGTATTTTGTAGAAATACTGTATCTTCGAGAAAGGATGGGGAAGTGGTCCCCCAACTGATGCTACTCGATAGTCTAATCTCTGTGTAATACCTTGGTGCAGCATCTCAATGATCCACCATAAATAGCACTGGTAGAAAGACCTTGTACGGTTTTGATGTCGAATCCTAATCGCTTCCATTCCGCAGCACATGCTGTATCAAGAGTCGGCAGGCCATATTGAGGTAGGTAGACGATCGGTCGAGTGTCTCTCGTCTCCAGAAGCACGTTATTGTAGGTCAGGATTGGGTAGTTTAGCTGAGTCGTTCGCATCTGGGGGATGAGAACTGGCATTCGCGTGACTTCGAATCCCTCTGCTCTGAGTTGATCAGCGATCACGTTCAGTTCATTCGCGATTAGGAAACTATGGCGGATGGCATGATACACACTTCCGATTATTGTTGGACGCGTGATCCGTTCACCCACCGCATCCGTCAGCGATTTAACGCTCGGCCTACCAAAGAACTGCTGCTCGCATTGCGATTCGAATTTTGTCAGCTGATTTGAGTGTTGATCAATCGCAGTCATCATCAATTCTGCTCCCCAACACGAGTCGGCCACGACGACTCGGTTGCCGCCAATGGGAGTCACAATCAGGTCGATGTGCCCGACGGATTGAACGCCTCGGCCGACCACCGCGATGGGCAATCCAAGCTGCTTTTCAAAATCCAGGATGACTTCCTCTCGATTGCTTCCTCCCTCTCGGACATTCTGCATGATCGTGTCATTTCCGATGATTGCCATTTGGTCTCCGCAGACAATATTGCCGCCTTCGAAAACGAGGTTGGATCGGATGAGACTTAATCCTAGTTTTGCAGCAAGCTGTTCAGGCATTTTTGAATCGTCGCCTCTTTCAAAAATACGTGGAACCAGTAACTTCGACTCCGCGCCCGCACGGACGACCAAGAATGGATCTTGGGGCCAGATTGAAATACGACTCGTTTCGGGTAACTCGACAAACGTTACCCTCGCCATGTGATTGGTTTTGAAGCTCGATGGATCATTGACAAATAGGAGGACATGAGACTCCGAAGGAAGTGTTTTAATAATGTTTTCAATGAGCTGAACGTTGCGCAGTGACGATGTGCGAGCGCTTGTCAAACTGCACGCCACAACGCTTATGCCGGATCCATGTTCTGGCATTAGACGCGGTGTTGGCTCATCTCTTGTTATGCTTGATACAGCGGGGCGCGAGGCAAAGATGACGATTTGAAAAAGGCTGGCAGAAAGTGCCACCAGCAACACTATCCATTTTGGTTTCATTTTTCCATTTGAACGCGAATTCATTTCCGCATACCAATCATGAGGTGAGTTGCGGTGCATCAAAAGAAGAGTCACCGCAAAGCAACAAAGTGAAAACTTCGGCCGTGGTGTTGCCGAAGTTGCTCGAATTCCCCCGCGGGGTCTAGCCTTTGTTTCTAGGCTAAACTAGACCCACCGATTAAGTCCGGTTCGATGTAGGTTAGCGTTGCGTGAGATTCGCACGAAGCTCTTCCACTTCTCGAGTCAATAGTCGAGTATCCGCTTGTTGCAGTTCAATCAATTCCATGGCCTGTTTAAGACGGGCTTGCATGGTTTGAATGGCTCGCTTTTGCGCGATTCCTCGAACCTGATTCTCGTTTACTCTGAAATCAAGATCCTGCAGGCTTTGATCGATCAGGTGAAAATCAACATCGTTCTGTTGTTGCCTATCTTCGAGGTCAATTATTCGTTGGAGAACGTTTCTAGAATCTGCTTTGGTTTGCGGAACCGCGGATGCCTCGTCGTGAGTGATTGTCTGCATCGCAAAAGCCGCTAGGCAAATCGTGCAGAATGAAAGGCCGTTAAACATCAGTTTTTCTGATCGCATTGAAATCTTCCCGTACAGCGTGAGTTGCAAAATAGTTTCAGACTCACACAGTCGCAAAAGCCATGCCAAGGATTGATTGGTTAGTAGCTTTTGTCTTATCTCTGAGTTGGGTCGTCTTCAATCACGCATGAGCCAAACACAGGAAAGGTTAATTAGTCGTGGAGATCGACTTTTGAACGACCTTTTTGGCTTGTTTCAATTTGAGACTTGCGTCCAAGAATGAAACGGATTGCGAGGAAGAGAATTCTTGATCTGAGACTTCAATCCATGGTTCTTACTTGGAAAAACACGTTTTTTGAACCGATAGCTTTGTTGCACGCAATGTGAATGTGGTTTTGGCACACCTGTTGCGTATTCCTTGTTTGCAGTTGAAGAGGCACAACAACATGAACTGACATCGGGGAGAAGTGTCATGCGTTGCAGAAGTATTTTTATCGCTGAATTTGTCGCAGCAATCGTGGTCTTCTTCATCTTGGCCGTTGAGGTTGGGTTTGCGGGGGATCGCGAGAATCGGTCGGGTTTTCGGCGAGGTCAATTCGAGCAGCAATCCCAAGGATCGCAACATCAGAGTAATGATATTGATTCGCGTCTCAGTCGAATGCTTTCGCAGCAAAACGTCACTCCAATCGACACACCAAGCCAAGATCCCAATCAGGTCATCCTTGGGCAGGCTTTATTCTTCGACCGAATCCTGAGTGGTAATCGAGATACCGCATGTGCAACCTGTCATCATTCCCTCACGGCCACCTCCGATGCACTTGCATTGGGGGTGGGCACGGGGACTGAAACACCTGAGGCTATCAGCATTTTCCGAGTTCGTGGTGAGGGTCGGCATTTTGTGCCGCGAAACGCGCCCGATATCTTCAATCGAGGATCAACGCATTGGCACACCGCGTTTTGGGACGGAAGGGCATCGACCACTGACGGAGTCATTATTTCACCCGCAGGTGATCAACTGCCAAGCGAGTTAACAACGCCATTGCAGATTCAAGCGATGTTCCCCGTGACCAGTCGAGATGAGATGCGGGGACTTGTGGAGGATGCTGCCAGTGGAAACGAGCTTGCCGCGATTGATGATTCTGACTTTACTGGAATCTGGAATGCATTGATGGTGCGGTTGATGGCTAATGAAACCTACAGGGAGATGTTTGCCGCCGCATTCCCCGACGTTGCCGAAGCGGATCTTGGATTTCAACACGCAGCAATCGCAATTGCTGCCTTTGAAACCGAGGCCTTTGGAATGAATGACAGTCCCTTTGACCGATACGTCGGGGGAGACGCTAACGCACTGAGTCATGATGCGAAGAAAGGAGCATTGTTGTTTTATGGTTCTGCTAACTGTGCGTCTTGTCACTCAGGAACCCTGTTGACCGATCAGCAGCACCATAACCTTGCCGTTCCACAACTCGGTCCCGGAAAAGATCCCGTCAGTGGTTTAGATTTTGGACGATTTGGTGTGACCGGTGAGAGTCAGGATCTTTTTAAGTTCCGAACACCTGCACTTCGAAACGTCGCAGAGACTGGCCCTTGGATGCACAACGGAGCGTTCTCGAGTTTAGAAGACGTCATTCGGCATCACACTAATCCGCAACAGTCACTCACTTCGTATGACCCTGGGGTTCAGTTGTTTCAGCCCGATCTTCGTGAATTGGTGATTTCTGACGAAGCTTTGAACGAGTGGATGCTCGAAGGTGTAGATGTGGATGGGGGATCATTGGATGGGAATCGCGTTCGACTTTTGGTCGCGTTCTTGCAAAGCCTGAGCGCACCAGATTTGCAGGCTCGACTTGACTGGGTGATGCCTTCAAGTGTGCCAAGTGGCTTGCTGGAGGATGGCATTCCAGAGATGGATTGAGTCGACGAGACATCACTGCTTTTGAGACTTTCTAACTCCACTTTGAGCACTCGCTTCTCTTATGAGGCGGGTGCTCTCGGTGTTTTGGTCGATCTAACCGTTCTCGATCTAGGTCACTTACTGCGCTCAGTGGTGGCTTCATCCTTGAGGCCATCCATCTTGCTCGCAACCGCTCCCTGAGGAGCTTTGGGCCATGGAGTTTCTCCGGGAGCCCATTCAGTGGGTTGCTTGGCTCGCACTGCTTCAACGGCTTCAATGAGCCACTGAGGCGTTTCGTTCTGTTCGTTCTGCCCGTAGACATAGGGTAAAGGCGGATCCATCAGTAGCGGCTTATCACCCAAAGGTGGACGCTGTTGCCCGATCACTTCAAGCCTTTTGGAGAGCTTTCGCACAAGCCTTGGGCGAGACTCGGCAACATCATTCGTTTCATATGGGTCAGTCTTGAGGTTGTATAAAGAAGCACCCATTAGTTTGTATTGGCCGCTTCGAATAGTAGGCAAGCGAACACTTCCTGAAACATCAAATACAATCTCACGACGTGGGCTCTTTTTATCTTCAAAGAGCATGTCTGTCATGTCGATTCCATCAATCTGCCTTTCTTGTTGATGCTTGCCGTCAGCAAGCGTGATGAAGGTGGGGAAAAAGTCTGAGATGAACATGAGCCCTGATTTAATGGTTCCCGGTTCAGTGTGTCCTGGCCAACGAAGAATTGCAGGTTGCCGAACACCACCTTCAAATGTCGTGTTCTTTGTTCCGCGATACGGTTTGCTCATCTCTTCCAGTACAGGGCCATTGTCATTGGTGAAGATGAAAAGTGTTTTATTTGTCAATCCCGTTGAATGAATCGCATCATCAATCTTGCCAACAGCTAGATCGAGATTCGCTAACATCGCATCGCGTATGGCAAGGGGGTCTGTGACGTCGCCGCTGAATCTCGGCGGTGGGTTGAGTGGTCCGTGAACCGCATTGAATGCGACATACAAGAAAAAAGGTGAGTCCTCGTCAGCCTGTTGTTTGATCACCTTGACTGCTTCATCGGCAATCAGGTCGGTTGCGTATCCGGTTTCGTTGACCGGTTGTTGGTTTCGGTGCCAATCGTAAACCGCAAATCTTGCTGGTGCGTTATGGACGATGGTCTTGTTGTAGTAGTCGATACCCCAAGCGTAATGGCCATACTGATAATCGAAGCCTTGACCCATCGGGAGGTGCTCGGGTAACCACTCGCCCAAATGCCACTTACCAAGGATTGCAGTGTAGTAGCCCGCTTCTTTAAGTGCCTCCGCAATCGTTCGTTCATCGGTGTCGAGCGCATGGATCCGACGAGTCGGTTCGCCACGTTCATTGTGGGCAAGTTCGAGTCCGAGTTTTGCGAGGTAACTCGGTTTTCCAAAGTCTTCGGACCGCCAGTCGCTCCAAGTGCGAAAAGCGTACCTACCTGTAAGAAACGCTGCACGTGTTGGTGCACAAACGCTGTGTGTATAAAATTCAGAAAGTCTCATGCCCTCTTGCGCAAGTCGATTCATGTTTGGAGTCAATTCTGTTTTGCCTCCATTGAATCCTGGTTGGTTCCAGCCCATGTCATCAGCGAGGATGAACACAATGTTGGGGCGTTGCCCCACCGCAGAGGATCTCGTCTGAGATGCTGCTCCTTTGGTTGAATCATTTGATCTAACGATCGCACTGCTCATCAACAACAAGCAGGTGCTGAGTACCAGGCGGTTCTTGATACGCGAAGTCGTCATCTTTGAAAGCTATCTCAGGTTTATTGAGCGAGTCGACGGACTGCAAGAAATCAGCGGAGATTTGTTGCACGATAAATCTCCGCACATTGTAAGGGGCTGTTACTAGCTTCGGGAGTAGTTCCGGTGCCGTGATTAGCGAAACAGACGCAGCAAAAAGGGAGGTGATTTAGATTGTTGTGGAAGGTCTGGAGATTTTCCCGCTGCGTTGACCGATACACTGTGCTAGTTTTTCTCTACCTGCTTGGATCGGAGAAGTCTTTCGAAACAAGGTGGATCCTGTATCGGAAATACGAAGCCTGTTCTGGAACTGAGGGGATCTGGAATGAATTACGACCCTTATGCTAACACCCAGCCACCAAAGCCATTGGCGACCAATGCGACGATCATCATCATTGGGTTGGTGGTGTTGGGGACGATCTCGGGCGTACTCATGATGACCCTAGGGTATGACGCATTTTCCAGTCATGTTGAGGAGCAGCGAGATGTTGCTGCTGCGGTTAATGCAGAGGAAAAAGTTGAACCTCCGACCGAACAATCTGTTCGGCATCATGGATATGCATTCGATTTGCCGCTTGGGTATCAACTTGAATCCGAGCAAACGATGGACGACGGGACGGTTGTGGTGCGGTATTCAGGTGAAGATGGGTGCCACTTTATTTTTGCTCTGCTTCGTCGCGAAGAGTGGGATCGATTCGCGAGCTCGCCGTCGGTTTATGACGAAGCGATCGAGCCAGGGATCCGTGGGCTCGATGATGCCTTAGGATCAGAGTTGCTGGCTCAGAAGCTCCTCGTCGGAGATATGTCAGCTTCTCTTTTTCAGTTTTACGAGCGGGAGACCTTTCGCGGGATTAATTTCACCTACCTTCTAGTCGCCATGAATCGTGGCGAGAAGGTGATGCTCAAATTTGGCGGCAAATACAAACGCCTCAAAGAAGATGTGGAATTTGTGGAGATGCCTGAGCACTGGCGTGACCACCTGATGACAGTTCGTAGACTACTTCCTGGTGAATAGGACCCAGAATAGATCCTGTTCCCTTGAGCGGGTGACTGGTCAGTTGGAAGGTTCTTTCCCGTCCGTCCAAGGTCCCGCAAGTTTCATGTATTCGGGTTCTTCGAGCGTGCTTCCCAGATCACCCGCTTGCCAACCGCGAATGTGCATTGGTTTTGCGCGTCTCTTGGAACGCTCTTCCCATTTGCTTGCCCATTCAGAGTTGCCTTCGTGGATGGTGAGCGACTGATCATCAAAATGAAAGACTTTCCCTTCACGATAGCTACGGGCGCCCAGGATAACGGTCGTAATCGCTGCCGCGCCTAATTCAGGGTCGTTGTTGCACATTGATGGATCGTTTTCGGTCATTGCATCAATCCAGTTTTTAAAGTGCGTCAGGGTCGTGTCCTCCACTTTTACGGTCGCAATTCTTTCTTCTTTCAGCTTGCTGTTGCGGGTCACTTGAGGACGCTCGGGGACAAAGTCAAATCCTTCGAATTGTTCACCCGTACCTAGCACAAAGGATCCGTGATGTCCGCGGATTAATTGTCGAATCGGGGTGTTTTGGCAAGCCATGGTCGCGGTAACCAAGCCCTGAACGCCCTCTGGAAAATCAGCTGCAACCGTTGCAACGTCGGGCACGTCACGACCATCGTATTCGAGGTAAAGGCCGCCAGCGCCGACCACGCGTCCGGGGAATCTCAATCCGGTGCCCTTGAGCATGGTGGTGGTGCGATGGACAAAAAGGTCGGTAAACATCCCTGATCCATACGGCCAGAAACGCCTCCATTGTCGATAGACCGCGCGGTCGAAATCTTCATACTCGGCGAGCCCTTCTTCAACACCGAGCCACTTTTTCCAGTTGATGTTCTTGGGAGTCATTTGAGGAGTAAGTTTGTAGTAACGCCACTGCCCCTGAGCCGAATTTCTGAAAAACTCGGTTTGATACATCAGGACTTTGCCGAGTTGACCCGCGGTAAGTAATTGATTGATCTGGTTCCAAACGGGAAGGCTCGTTGACTGCACACCCACCTGCATCACTTTGCCCGAACGTTTCCAAGCCCGCATGACATCGATTGCTTCTTCAACCGTCTTGGTCATTGGTTTTTCGCAATAGACGTGCAGTCCTTGCTCCAAGGCATCGATCGCTTGTTTAGCGTGCCAGTGATCCGGCGTTCCAATGCAGACTGCGTCAAGATTCGCCTTGGCAAACATATCACGATAGTCTTCATATTTTTGAACGTCGTTGCCGGTGTTCTTTTTGATGTGGTCGGCTGCTTTGTCACGGTTCTCATTGAAAACGTCACACACGGCAACAAGTTCAACCGGCTCGCCATTGACTTGATGCTTGGTCATCCGAGTGACATGAGCACCGAATCCTCGTCCGCCGGTTCCGATGAAGCCAACACGGATTTTGTTGTTCGCTGTCGTTGTCTGTGCAGCAACTAGCTTGGTTTGCTTGCCAGCCAAAGTTGCGACTCCTGCGGTAGCTGCCGATGACTTGATGAAATGACGGCGTGAGGGTTTCTCAGGATTCATGTGTCTTCTGTTGAGGGAGTTTGCTGTATTTATTGAGTCCGCGATGTGACCCATCACTGTGTCACGGAGCTTCGCGGGTTGTAATTGTAACCTGTATCAGTGCTGCCTGCGGGTTGAGTTCACCCTCAAGTGATCGCCCCGAGTGGTTCGGGAATATGCGGCGTTCCTTTTGTGATCCATTTTTCGGCGACGTGATGATCTGCGATAATCGTAATAATCGGTATTACCGGCATCATTTTCCTTACACCGTCAAGAAATAAAAAACGGGATTCTCTTACTTCCCGCGTAAGTCTTTTGCAAAAGGTAGCGTTTTTAGTTCGCTGCGCGGTTTCCTCGTTGTCACCGCCATCGCCCATTCTCCAATTCAAAGGTTGGGCACGCTGAACTACTGCGGAGGAGAGGAAGGGGCTGTATCAGACGCGTCATCCAGCTTGCTACCTCTTCGTTATAGGAATCATTCGTGGGTAAATTTTTTTGGTGAAAGATGAGACAGCTTCATCCTTGCTCTGAGCTTTGTTCAAAACGGTCAATGCAAATCGAGAAAGTTAACCTCGATCTTAATGGGACGTCTGAACGTGTCACCTCAGACGTTAGTCAAAGATGGGTAAGACGGCAGAGTCCCAATGGCGTGATTCTATTGGTTGTTTTAGGGTCTCTGACTTTCTTCAGTATTCTAGTCGCCACGTTCTTGGTTTTTAGCAACGAATCCCGTGACACTTCATTTGCCTTGGCCCAGCAAGAGTCGAGAAGTCTTGACGTGAAGTGGGCGATGAATGAGTCGCTCATGACTCTTTTGAGAGGATCATCGGATCCATCTAATCCGTTTTTCGGGGAAGATTTGCTTGCGGATTATTATGGTGTTACCAATGGCGTCGAAGTTGAGATCGAAACCGCAAATAAGAAAACAACTGATGGGCAGTTTGTGATGCTGACCATTGACTCTAAAAAAGTCGGTTTTGGAAATTCGAAAAAACGTTTTGCCGGCGAAAACATATTTGCTGGCGCATCCCTTACTCTGCTGGATGGTTCGTTAGCAAATCGAACCTACCTAATCAGACTTGCTGAACCAAATGGTAACAGTGGTAAATACAAAATCATCTTGGAACTTGCCGGGGATGAAGGAACAGGTACTTCGGATTCCATTGCCAAGCTAAAGGAAAGCACTCGCGGTTGGCTCAATAGCCGTCCACGTGATTCAGTAGGGATGGGTTATGACGCAACTAAAGATCAATATGATTTTGCGAGACCCGTTGGGTCGCTGAAGTCTTTGCCAAACCTCCTAGCGCCTCTCCAACCAAATTTTTCCGACAAAAGCTTTGATGAGTCGGGCGGCGGACCAAAGTTGTTGGGTGACTTCGACGAAGATTACGATGCCGCTGATTACAACAACTGGTTTTTAAGTCAGAGGCTTAACGTTGTTGGAGCAGACGGCAAGATTAGCTCGTCCGTGATTCCTTCGTTTCATCGACCCTCGGTCGTCAATTATCTACTTAATCAAGTCGATCCTACGACTCCCGACTGGAAGGCTTTGCTCGGGAGTATTCAGCGTGGTACGTTCCGCCCTCTTCCGCTCGCAGGGCAACGTAACCAGAGCTTTACTGGAGGCAGCTCGGAATTCGCGCTACGCGTGCCTGTCTTGCCCAAGAAACAACGGGTCCACCAGCTGGCCAACGCTCTCATTAATGGACGGTGGGATGTGGATAATGACTCGGATGGTGTCGAGGATAGTGTTTGGGTAGACCTTGGACTACCTATGGTTGTCGCGCCGGATGGTCGCATTCTGCGTCCTCTTGTCGCGCCGATGATTGAGGATCTGAGTGGGCGTCTGAATCTCAATGCTCATGGAAGCCTCTTTTCATCTAGTTATGGCACTAAGGATGAGGAGTGGTTTTCGCAAGATGGTCCGAATACAAAGGGCTTTAGCGACTCAGACTGGAAGAATGCTGATTGGGCTAGGCAGACTCCAATTCCCACCGAAAGAGTGTTTCGAGGAATTGGTTTTGGCCCGGCAGATATCGCGTTGCCCGAGATGCCGGGTGAGACCGTCTTCCAAGATTTGCTTAAAGATCGATATGCCAACAGTTTACCTGGTTCCGGTGCACGAGACGCATTAGATACGCTCACTCATGGTTATTTACCTCCACAGCACGGGGGATCCGGGTGGGGAAGTCCGACCGACTTGTTTGGTCAGTCAGCGGTGGGATTGGGTTTGAGTGGGCACGTTCTGACCGTTCCAAGAGATAAGTCCCTCCAGCAAGATGTTAATCATCCGTACGAGTTTGACCCACGCGGCCGACTGGCGGGCGATGCGGCATTTAGTTTTGCGGATCTTGAAGCGGTCTTGAGATCAAGTGATTTTGATGCCGAGTTGCTTCCAAGCCGGATTCAAAAAAAACTTGCAGCATTGGTTAATAAATACCCAAGTTATCGCCATGCTTTCACGACGTTAAGTGCGAGTGAAGATTCGCCCATCCTCTCTTTAATGAATTTAGCCTCCGTTGCTCTTGCTAAGAAGAATCAGAATGGAAAGACCAATCCTTTTTTTAACGATGGTGGGAATTTTGCTTCTGAAATCTTTCCGCCGGAGCTTCGTTTGGGGCGAAAGCTCGATCTTAATCGAGCCATTGGCAACGGGGTGGACGATGATGGTAATGGGATTATCGATGAGCCAAACGAGGCAGAGAACGAATCGTTCGGCATTTGGCGGAAACTTGAAGTGATTGATGGAGAAATAGTTCTCAAGTCGTCAAAGGGGAATATACCAACTAAATTCAAGGGCAAGGACGCGGCGCCTTCATACACGTGGGACGAGACGAAAGCCTCGACAGGACGTGAATTACTCGCTCGACATCTCTATTTGTTAGCGATGCTTATAAGACATGAGATGGAATCGCCTTACCGCAAAGGGTTTTTACCAGTAGACGATCTCAAACCTGAGTTTTTGGAGGAATACACTGCGCGAAGATTGGCACAATGGGCCGTAAATGTCGTCGATTATCGGGATCCCGACTCCATTATGACGAGGTTTGAGTATGACCCCGAGCCATTTAAAGGAGGGAATTGGAATCCGAGCAATGGAAAAAATGTGGTTTGGGGTGTTGAGTCGCCGCAATTAATATTCTCGGAAAGTCTTGCATTTCACGATGTTCGAGTCCGAGACATGGATCGTGATGATGGATCAGGTAAAAAAAAGGATCCGGATGATCCGGATGCCGATCCAAATTCAGATCAATTACGAATTCCTCAGGGATCACTCTTTCTAGAGTTGTATTGCCCGCAAGCAGTGGGTGCTGGGATAGATAGCACCAAGCCAGAAGCCCCAGCTGAGTTTTATTCTTATGATAAAAACAAAGGCACTATGCTGGATCTCGCAAGGACCGCTCCTGATGGTGCGCCCGTATGGCGGATAGCGATTAGTGAACCGCATTACGATGGTGTAGGTACAGGTAAGGATGAGATTCGCCCCTCTACGTTTCGAAATACGCGTCCTGACACCGCATCTTTTGAGGCAGGTTCCGTTGATGAGTTAGGTAATGCTGGTGATTCGTTGGTGTATGAACGATTCATTTTATTTAATGATTTAGCTAAGGAAGATATTGATAACTCTCCAAACCAGGTCTTTGAATCCATCAGAGAAGTGCTGAAGGGTATTAAAGGTATTGACATGGAAGCCAATGAAGTTTTCTTCGCACCTAGTTTTGCTGCTGACAAAGAAATTAATGCCCAAAGAGGACTAGAAGCTGGGCAGTACTTGGTTTTAGCACCTCGACTTTCGACCCCACTTGGGTCCTCCGAGTTCAACGGTGGCTATCCGGGGATTCCAAGTCAACAACGTTTTGATGTCATCAAGGGACAGGGATTGATCCAGGGTAATCATGCCAACATCAGAGTAACGCCAGAACTTGGACCTGGTAAGGAGGCTATGCCAGCCTTGCCTTTGTTAATTGCAGCCCCGCTGCCAGATAATTCCTGGGTTACTTCTAATCACTTACCCAATAACGTGGTAGGGCTAAATCTCTCTGAACCATTGCCCCGAAACAAAACAGGCACTACCAATTATTATCAACAACCCAGTACGCGTCTGAACGGTGAAGAGAATGTCGATGGTGTAAATGGTCCAGATTACCCTCTCGCTGACTCGTACTTTGATTTTAAGAGCGAGGATGGTAGCGCGAAGGATCGACCTTTTGATTTGGACAATCCCCGAATCCGGAATAATGGAATCGAGCCTAAACTAGGAACTCAGGTTGATCAATGCACTGCATTTCTTCAGCGACTTGCAAATCCTTTACTTGCTTATCACAAGGATACCAATCCGTACCGGACGGTGGACTGGATCTCGATTGATCTGAATGTTTTTAGCGGCGAGGAGCGACCCAGCAAGATCGATCCAGATCCGAAATACGCAACTCGAAGTAGGCAGCGGAATGGTTTTATAAAGGACCTAGCAACAGGAGTACCACGCCAAGCCAATGCCCTGTTCTCTTACGAAACCAATGATGAAGATTTTGTTGCAGGCAAAGCTGTTGGAGTGAATCCCGGCGGAGACGAGTATTTCCGCTTTGGCGACACTCCTCATGTTCAAGCATCACTTGGTCTTCTGAATACAACTTATCCTTCACGTCCATCGTTCAATGATGGATTTGTTGGCTTTGATCCAACTTTGGGGAGTAATCCAACTGATCATCAGGGAGGAACTACAAATGATAGAAATCTGCCTCGCGTACCGTTTGCAATACATCCGTGGCTGAATCGAAATTTTGCAACGCCTTACGAGATCATGTTGGTCCCGGCTTGCTCTGCTGGAAGACTATTTGAAGAGTTCACGATCCCTGAAGAAGACGATCAGGTTTACGTGGATGGATCATCCGACGCTTTGGCCGCTCAAAAGCCATTTAGACATCTTCTCAACTTCTTTCAGAGTGGTAACGGCGCGATTGAGTTATCTCGTGTCTTTGAGTTCGTGCATACATTACCTCAGTTTCGAAACGAACTTCGTTTTGTAAATCCTGACATTTCGAAGTCGATGAACGCTCAAACGGGTTTCGAGAATTTAATGAACCCACCATTTAATTTCATCTACAACAACCAGCGTCAAGGAACGATTAATCTAAACTCGATTTCTGAATACCCAGTCTGGTTGGGCCTGATGCAGGGGCACCTGACCGATGAAGAATATGATAATCCGAATAGTGCTGAGAGACTTGGTTTTCAACGTTTTGTAGAAAACCGGCAGGGTTATAGAGAAGATTCGAGTCGAGTCAGTACTTTGCTGAATGGGTTTTCTAATGTTTGTTACCGTCCTGATCTTCATCCTGAATTGCCCACGCGATTCGCGGGCATGTATCGATCCTCACTGCTGTCTGGCAAGTCAATGCTCCGACAACTAAGTAGTCAGAACATTCGCACAATAAATGAAAGCTCGCTTTTCAGGTCAGATGCATTATTGAGGGACAGTAGTCCAAGTAAACATCCTTTCTTTGTCCGTAAAATGGGCGATGCTCCCGTGGTTGATTCCAATGATGCATTACGCAATCAGGCAACCAACCGTCTACGAAATCCTTGGATCCGGTATCAGACACTAATGCGTATGCCAAACTTGGTTTCGAATAACTCGCAAATCTTTCTCATTCGACTAACACTTGGGTATTTTGAGGTTGATCCAGTAACGGGAGGCCTTGGTGATGAATATCGAGCCACCGAGGGGATGGCGGAGCGGTTTAAAGGGACCTTTGTGATTGATCGTTCGATCCCTGTCGGCTACCAACCTGGGGTGGATATGAACACTCGAGATGTGGTGATCTTTGAGAGTCTGGATTAGTCG
>CALIBL010000025.1 GCA_938045805.1 uncultured Rubripirellula sp.
AGACCGAAACCATCCTTGGTGTTTTCCAAGTCTTAGCACGGTCGAGAAAAGCAGTCAGGGGGAATTGATTCCCAGTTCAAGAACGGTTGTGCTGAGGCATGCGGACCCGGAGTGGCACTCGTTGGATTTCTACACAGACTATCGTTCAACCAAGATGTGTTCCCTACTGAGTAACGGTCTGTCAGGAAGTGTGTGTTGGTTGTTTTATCGACACGGAACTCAAGGACAATTAAGGGTGGATGCCCGCTATGAGGTGTTGCGAGGCGAGAAGTCAGAGGCGCAGTGGCGTGAGACACCTGACGTCTCAAAGGGGCTCTATGCAACGCTTGATCCCCCAGGCTCGCCTCTCAACGATTCCACCGGCGGTAGGAGTGACGCCGATCTCGACAAAGCACATGACAACTTTTGCGTTGTTCGCACTTTCGTTCAGCGAATGGATCTGGTGTGGTTGGATTCAAGTGGTAATCGCCGCTTGCAGCTTGACTACCCGAGTGACACATCGAAGGGGTGTGTCCGGTGGCTTGTGCCATGACGGTTCCCTGTTGGGTTTTATTTAGTCTCTCTATTGAATTCGAGTCGAATGACAGCTGTTTATCACCATAACTTTGATCGTGTCGAAGATTATTTGCATCATCGTTCACCCTACCTGCTGATCGACCGAGTCATTTCGGTAGATTCTGAATCCGTGGTTACGGAAAAAACCATTACCGGAGATGAGTACTTCATCCCGGGACATTTCCCCGGCGTTTCGATTTTTCCGGGCGCGATGATGCAGGAAATGAGTACACAGTCTGGTGGGGTGTTGATTGCCGCGAGGCACAATCCGATGGAGCGGTATAACACCCATGATCCCAAGTTCAATCCCTATGCGCTTGGGGTGTTGGTTCGCGTGAGTCGAGCGAAGTATTTGGGCTTTGCCAGGCCGGGGGATGTGCTTCGAGCAAGAGTCGTTCTTGAGAATCGCTATGAGACGGTTTTTGATTTTTCGGCGACGCTCTCTGCGGGCGACAAGGTCATCATGAAGAATCAGTTTCGCTTGGCCAATGTCCCGACTGAACGGCTCTACGCAGAATAAGCTGCGATCTGGTGCGCCTTCCCACGGACGATGCTAAGCGCGGCAATTGGTGCAGTCGATCGCATTTGGTAATCATGGTCGCTTCATGTTTAGCCGGAGATGTTGGTCGGTGTGACCGATCAGTGATGCTTTTCGTCTGATTGGGTTGATCAGTCAGGCATCGCTTGTTGATTTACGCTGTCGTTGACTGCACAATCTTGGCGTTGATGTATTGCCAATGACAGTGAGGGTGCAGATGTTGTTGAAGGCTTTTCTCAGGACGCGGAATCTCTTGGAAGTGCGACGCACGCGGGCGTCCGTTTTGGTGGCATGGTCGATTGCTGTTTTTGCAGTTTGCGGAAGTGGTGAATCGTCGGTGGTTTTCGCCGAAGAACCGACAAACGCTTGGGTGGAATTATTTCCGGGTTCCTCCCTTAACGGTTGGCAGAGAACCAACACACCGCCGGAGACTTGGTCGTTCCAAGATGGAATGCTGGTCTGCAGTGGAAAGCCGATCGGAGAAATTCGTACTCGGCGCATGTATCAGAATTTCGTCCTTGAGCTTGAATGGAGACACATGGTTCCTGGGGGGAACGCTGGGATATTCATTTGGGCTGATGACATCACGGCCAAAGGTGTTCCATTCCACCGAGGGATTGAAGTGCAGGTGTTGGAGAATTCCTATGGCAACACGCAGTCACACACCACACACGGTGACATCTTTCCAATCCATGGCGCGAAGATGGTACCGATCAATGGAAGGGGAGGCAGCCGAGCTTTTCCGACAGAGAGTCGTTCAAAGCCAAGCCCAGAATGGAACCACTATCGCGTCGAGTGTCGAGACGGTGAAATCTCTTTAGCCGTGAACGGAAAAGTGGTCACACGGGGGCAGGATTGCTGGCCAAGACGTGGCTACATTTGTTTGGAGTCCGAGGGCGGCGTGGTGCATTATCGTAATGTTCGCATGATGGAGTTACCCGATACCGAGATTCAGCCTGAGCAGGTCGCGATTGAGGATCGAGGTTATGAATCGATTTACAGCGGTTTAGACCTGCGAGGTTGGACAACGAATGAAGTGGGTGCATGGCAGCCCAAAGATTGGGTTTTGTCCTACAGCGGGCCAGAAGGCGAAGCGGGGAAATTAATTTCCAGTTCCGGTGAACCCGTGTTTGGATTCCTGTTCGATTTCAAATTGAAAGATCCCAATAGCCGTCTTTCAATTGATGGGCTGGGAGACGATCAACTTAGTTTTCACGATGAGCAGCTTGCGGGGGCATTAGCCGAAGCGGGGCAGTGGAATCGAGTCGAGCTCACCATGGTTAAAGCTCAACTTGCATTGACCATTAACAGTGTAGAGATAAAACTTCCTGCCCTTGCATCGGTAGACACACTTGATCAGTTAATCTTGGAAGCGTCCGGTAAGATTGATTTTGCCAACTTGTACCGAAAAGTCGCTCCTGCGACCAAGCGATAACGGGCAAGCGACAACGGGCAAGCGACAACGGGCAAGCGATAACGGGCAAGCGACAACGGGCAAGCGATCAAGATCGACTCGGTTACGTCGCAGTTACTTAACTTCATAGGCTGAGTATTCATGAGAAACCGTTTCTGTTGTTTGGCTGTCTATGCCTGTTGTTTTTTCTTTGCTGGCGTGGGTGACACGGGGACAGTCTACGCTGATGTGAAGCTGCCCGGTTTCTACGGTGACCATATGGTGCTGCAGCGTCAGCTGCCGATACGACTGCGAGGTTGGGCCGACCCAGGTGAAACGGTTTCAGTGCAACTCGGTACAGCCAAAGCTGAATGTGAAGTCGGACTAGATGGTCATTGGTCGGTAACGCTACCAAGTCAGGAAGCCAATCGTACCGGTCAAGATCTCATCTTTTGTGGGAAGAATACGGTCACCATCAAGGACGTGCTGATTGGGGAGGTTTGGCTTTGTTCAGGGCAGTCCAACATGGAGTGGACGGTTGCTGCGAGTCAACGGAGCCAAGAAGAGATCGCGTCGGCGAATCATCCAATGATTCGTCATATGAAGGTTGCTCACCGCCCTTCCACCTCACCGCTCGATGACGTTCCAAGTCAATGGCAGGTTTGCACACCCGAAGTTGCAGGGAACTTTACGGCTTGCGGTTACTTCATGGCGCTACACTTGCAGCGCGAGTTGAACGTGCCAATCGGGCTCATCAACTCATCTTGGGGTGGGACACGAGTTGAACCGTGGACACCACCCTTGGGGTTCCGCAGGGTGGATGCGTTAAGTGACATCTACCAAACCGTGGTTCAGAAAACTCCCAGCTCAAAGCTTTATCAAGATCAACTAGGAGAACATCTTGAAGCGACTCGGCGATGGATCGAGCTCGCGGAGGTGGCCGTGGAGAATCAGGAATCTGTCGAGGCATCTCCAGTGTTCCCTGATGCGATCAAGCCATTCCAAAGTCATCAGGATCCCACGATGCTCTACAACGGAATGATTCACGCGTTAGTGGGTTACACAATTCGTGGCGCCATTTGGTACCAAGGTGAATCAAATCATTCCGAAGGAATGATGTATTTCGAGAAGAAAAAAGCACTCATTGAAGGTTGGCGTGAGTTATGGGGGCAGGGTGCTTTCCCTTTCTACTATGTGCAGATTGCACCATTTCAGTACGGAAATGAAGATCCAACAATCTTAGCGGAGTTCTGGGAAGCGCAGGAGGCAGTGGAGCAGATCCCGAATACCGCCATGGTGGTGATCAATGATATTGCCACACTGCAGGACATTCATCCACCAAACAAGCAGGACGTCGGAAAACGACTCGCCTTGTTAGCGTTGAATCGTGATTACGGTCGTGCCGATCTGCAGGCTGATCGTCCTGTCATAGATAAGCTTGAGGTGACAGAGGGGAGTTTGGTTCTCTCGTTCAATCAAACGGGTGGTGCATTGAAGACTCGAGATGGGAAGTCGCCGAGTCATTTCGAAGTGATCGGAGCGGGATCGAGAGGTTACCAGCCGGCTGACGCTGAGATCGTTGGTGATCGCGTCGTGCTGAGAAGTGAAGTGGTGTCTAAGCCAGTTGCATTTCGCTACGCCTGGAACAAACTCGCGGAGCCAAACTTGACGGGTGCGACGGGCTTACCCGTCGGGGCATTTCGGGGAGGAGAGGAGCCGGACTTCCTCAACTTGATCTCAATCGACGAAGAGTACAGTCTTGTCTATGACCTCGATCTTTCGCGTTTGGGAGGTGAGATTCCCTACAAGTACAACGGTTCAGCGGGCATCGATTCGTTTGACCGCATCGGTTATCTGATTGAGTTGCGTACCGAGGGAGGTGATGAGCAGAAGATCTTCGTATCGATGGATGCGTTCACACAAGACGCCAGTAAGATTGCCATCCCCACCGTTGCGAGTAAAGCATCTTTTCGTCAAGGCGTGAAGAATCTTGATGTATTCACGACTGTTGGTGGCCTGCCAGTGGGAACCTCAATTGGTGATGGAACGGTGGAGTTTTGGCCCAACAATTATGCCACTGACAATGGTGCAAATGTTCCCGGAGCTTCAAACGCCGATTACGATTTTGGCGATCAGCCGTCTCCTCCCCTTAATGGGTACGGGTGCATGCAGATCCATTTGCCTTCGGCGAAGAAAACACTATTCGCAATCAACCATTGGGGAGCAGGACCGGATGCAGATCTCGGAATTGGAAACGCACCAGGTGCAAATACCGACTGGACGTTCTCCGGAAATGCTAAAAGTTATTCATCCAAGCGACTCAGAGTTTATGTGCGTGAGACGAAATAAGTAGCGTGGCCTCCATGTTACGCCATCTCTCGCATGCTCATTTCCAGAGTTGAGTGAGCCGGCCAAACAGAGAGTTGTTGCTCTTGTTCGATTCGTATTGTTCGCGCAACTGTGTTCGAAGCGATTGGATCCTGTCCTCGGATTGAACTGGGTTCGGAGGAGCGGTGAGCGATCGTTGTCTCCCATCGATCGCTGTATCGGATAAACGTTTGGTCGTGAGGGACTTGGTTCTCTTTGTCGTATGAGCGAGGCTGCTATAGCTGGTATCGCGTTTTGATTGACCGGTTGTGGCGTGTGCCCTAGTTGCGAGATCCGTGGTGTCGGAGTTGTTCGATCCGGATGCTGCGAGGGTTGAGGATTGCTGGTGCAAGTCGGAAAGACTGCCGCGACGTTCTCCCTTGCGTTCACTGAGTTCAAGCAAACGCTGTTGGAGGCGATCGTTACGCTGCGCCGTTTCTGAAAGTTGGTTTTGGAGCTTTGCAATTTCCTGCCTTAATTCCCCGACTAGATCTTCGTCAGCGATTTCAACTTGAGAACTTTTTCCGGACGCATCGATCGTCTTGTCAGCTTTTGGGGCTTGTACGTCTTGATGCTCGCCGCCTTGTTGAGCAATGGATTCAACTGATGACTCTGATTCATCTTGGCGGGTGATTTCGTCGAGATACTGTTGCAGTTTCTCAAGTGAGTTGGTGGCAGCAGTCTGTGAGCTCATGCCAACCTTCTCTGCGGCAGATGAATTGCCGTCACAGCGGGAGCCATGATTTAAGTGTTTGCCGTCGGCGCGACGTGTCTGTGAAGGCGTTTTTTCGTCGTTACGGTTTGGGGGGAGGCTGCTGGGTTGGGCTTGCTTGACAATTCTTATTTCATATTCACCCAGTTGAATCAGGTCGTTTACCGCAAGGCAAACTTCAAATTCAATCTCTTCGTGATTCACCTTGATCGTTCCTGCAGACAGCCACTTTTGCAGTCGCAGACTGCCTTGATCGAGTTCCAGTCTGCAGTGAATGTCTGCCAATGATTGATCGTCAAGTTGGATTCCACAGTTGGAGGACTTACCCACAAAGACGCCTTGAGCGGACTTGATTGTGTAGTCTCGCTGGTCGCCCCGATTGCTCTTGATGAGTAATGCGGCTTCGGAGCCAAATTTTGTCTCGGTGTTCATTGGCCTGCTCCCATTAAAGGAGACGCTGTGGACGGAAAATAGGCGACCGTGCCTCTCATTGATTGGAGCAAGGATCGTTGACTGCTTTCTAACAGTGGATGGGTCTTGCAAGTGAGGTGGTGGGTCATGCCTTGGCCTCGGTTGGATCGCTGGTTGAAGCTCGCGTTAGGGGGGCCCGCTCTATTGCGTTGACCGCGTCACGGATTTTTGCGGGACCAATTGGCCGCGTTACATTGGTGATCGCAAACCCAGTCTTTCTGATGGACTCTGGGGGTGAATTTCCGATCGAAATGAATTGAGTATTAGCGAGTGCAGATTGCTCGGATGATTTCGCTGCGGTTTCGATCAGGTGAGTGATTCGTGATCGATCATCAAAGATGATTAGTTGAACCTGATGTTCACGCAGAAACTGCGTCGCTTCTTTGAAGTGGCTGAAAGATTTGACGTGGTAGTTGCTCTGCTCGAGTGCGCGGAGCACGGTCATTCGAGTGCTAATCGAATCGGATAGAACGATTGCCGTCGAAGTTGTCGACGTTTGTCGAGGCATTTGACGAGGCAATCGGTTAGTTGTGGTGCACGCGATGGGTTCCGAGGCTACCGACGATGGTTGATCCGAGTGCCGCTGATGCATTTGGCTTGAGCGAGCGAGCAGATGGGGGTCAAGGATCAGGACGGATTCACCTTCACCAGATAACGTGATACCAGAGAGATAAGGATGGCTCCTCAGTATTTCAGGTAATGGTCGTACCACCATTTCTTCCGGGCCGATTAGTTCTTCGGCGAGGAGAGTGAATTGACCGAGGAGGTCATCGCTTGCTTCCCCACCATTTCGTGCTTGGCTCTCAATCAGAATTGCCAAGTTCTTTTCCAGAGGTGTTAGGCCGAAGGCGGTGGAAAGATCAATCTTGGGACAATTTGTCTGATGATCGCCCGTTGCTCTAACGCTATGCATCGGAATGCCGTAGCACTGCCCTTGATGGCGGAGCAGTAAAATGTGCTGGATCAAGGAGGGTAACGGGATGTGAAGTCGCACCGTTGTTCCGATTCCTTCGGTGGATTGGATATCCACCCAGCCTCGCATCTTTTCAATGTTTGACGCCACAACATCCAATCCGATACCTCGCCCTGCGGCCGCGTTGACGAGGTTTCGAGTGGTGAAGCCGGGGCGTAGAATCAGACGGGCGAGTTCATCCCGAGGCAGTGTTTGATTTCGCCCACTCAAGCCGAGTTGAATCGCCTTTTTGTGGATAGACTCGAACGCCAGACCACGTCCGTCGTCGGTTACCTCAAAAAGAAGCGACTCCGGCGAGGCGGTGACACTGACTGAGATGGTGCCAAGCCGAGCTTTACCCGCATTTTGACGCTGATCTGGGGATTCGATGCCGTGGCAAACCGCGTTCCTCGCCACGTGGATCAATGCATCAACAAGCTTTTGCTGAAGGTCGGTTTCCAGCCGTTCTTGCTTACCGATGAATTCAAATTGAACCTCTTTGTCCTCCAGTTGTGCCGCGTCAACAACAGCTCGATGAATTCGTTGGGCAAGACCGGACAGCGGTGTGCGGCGAAGGGAGGTAATTTCTTGGCGAAAATCACTGATGAAAGTCGTGACGGCGGAATTGCCATCAGACAACGGTCGGATACGCAGGTTGAGAGCGCGGTTGATTTCGTGAATGTCGTTGGCGATATCCGAAGCAAGGGTGGCATCGTCTGCTTGACCAAGATCGGATAGGGAGGTGCCTAACGCGCGAACTTTCGAGGCGGTCGATGCCAGTTCTCCTATCCAGGAATGCAGAGATGCGATCTCGGTATCGCGGCGATTGCGAAGCATCACCAATCGAGCCAGATGGTCCATCAATCGATTCAGCTTTCCCACCTCAACTCGCACCATTCCAGATGCGATACCGACTCCATCGATTGAACCATCCCGCTTCGATAACGTGTTCTGAGGAATGCCGGTGGCGGAACCATGAGTGGAGGCATATTCGAGTGACTCATGTCCATCAGCAGCCGGTGCAATGGTCTTTCGGATTCGGTCAATTGCAGTGTAGAGACTCGCTTTTCCGTCTCCTTGCCCCGCGGGATCTCCACACTCGAAAGTTTCCTCGAGGTCATGTAAGAGGTTGGTTAATTCAACGAGCCCAACGCTAGCCGATGCACCTTTCAGGTTATGCAGGTCACGGCATATAGCGTTTTGTGACGCATCAGCATGATGATTGCCTGCATGATCAAGCAGCGTCTGCTCAATTGAGTTAACACATTGGTTCGCGTCTTCGATGAATGCTTCACGAAGTTCATGGTCAAGCTGGTTGATGGTTTCCAGCACATTGGCCCAAGTTGTTTCATTGTTCCAAAGTTGAATGTCGTTAGCTTCAGAAGATGCGCTCGCTGAATTTGGATGGTTTTGAGGCGGCAAGGTCATTCATGCACCCCCGAAGCTTTCGGTGGAGGCATTGCAGTGAGTGCGTCGATAACACTCGGGTATCCGTCTTCCCACGACTGATTCGTCCAGTGGGATGCTGTTGTTGAGCCAGTCGCCTCGCTGACTCCCTGCATCATCTGATCGATCGTCGCTACGAGACGCTGGTCGATTTGGGAAATCGACTTAGCAGTCCATTGTGCGTTTTGTAATTGTTGACGATTTTCTCTCGCCTGATCCGAGATTGATTCGATCTCGTGAAGAATCTCATTGGCAAGCGATAACTGGTTAGCCGTCAACTCACGAACGGTATGAAGTCTATTTTGTGGCTGTTGTTCGTTGTGGATAATGACTCTGAGGAGCTCAGCGATCTCGGTGACCTTCTTTCGCTGAGCTTGCAAACGCTCACGATCAGATTGAATATTCCTCGCTGCCTCTTTGGCCGTAAATTCAATCAAATCCAACAGGGTGGTGATTTCACGGGAGGCGTCACTGGCGTGTTCAGCCAGTTTGCGAACCTCATCCGCCACCAATGCGAATCCCCGCCCCCGATCGCCCGCACGGATTGATTCAATGGATGCGTTGAGTGCTAGGAGGTTGGTTTTGGCTGCCAACTCACTGATCACTCCCACAATGCTTGATGCCTGCTTGGTTGGGTCCCCGAGGTCAGAGAGTTTACGTTCTGAGGTTCGGTGGTCGACCTCTAGACTTTGCAGTCCCTCTTCGACCTGGTGAATCGCATTGATCAGTTCCTCGATCGATGATGAGGCTACAGAACTGTCGCGAATCGCTGTATCTGCTTGGGAGTGAATGGACTCAATGACGTCTGATAATTGTTCAAGGTAGGTGCCCGCTTTGACAATGGAGCATCCTTGTGTCTCCGTATTCTCGTTCAGGCGATCCGAGATGTTTTCGACCTGCGTCGCAGCTGATTGAAATCGGTGAAGGTGTTTGGCGAAATCAGTGGCTAGGGTGATTAATTGACGATCAATGATTTCCCCGGTCAGCGGTGTCTCATTGGTGGTGTTCGCGATTCTTCGATAGATGGTGTTGAGGATTTCCGCTTGGTGACGATTCTTCTTGTCAATCTTTTCCCACGCTTCTGCCTGACATGTGATCGCTAATGAACTCTGAGCGAATTCAAAGATGCCTACTTTGGCGATTGTGGTGGGATATTGTTCGGTCAGCGAATTTTCAAGGAGAGTGATCCCACGCCTTAATCGTCGGTGCGAGGCAGTTGTGCTGATGATTCCGCAAAGCAAGGCTGCGATGATGACACAGGTTGTTTGGATCCATGTGGCGTAAGACTGTGTGGCAACGAGAACCACGCAGCAGGTTAGCAATTGAATCAGATTGACGAAGAGAAGATAGGTTCTAAGTTTCAATGAAAGGTTCCTTTCATCGCATCGTCAGCTTCAACGGTGGAACGATTACTTGACGCCCGATTGAGGTGCGACCAATTCGATGCTAGATCGGATAGCACTCGGTTGTAGAGTTGGTCGCAGTTAAGCAGTTTGATAATCTTGCCTTGGATGATGGCAGTGCCGGATTGCGGAGTGAGGGACGCTGCAAACTCCCGGGATTCGTTTGGCACAATGGTGTCCATCGTGACCAGTTTGCCGACTTCGTCGATTAAAATTGCCCATCGCGGCTTGTCGTCAAGAATCAGGAGGTACTGATGTTTGGGAGTCGCTGCGTTGTGGTGTTCCGAATTGAGGATTTTTGAAAGTGAGACGACAGGGATGAATTCACTTTGGTGATGGCATACCCCAAGCAAGGATGGGGCACTGGCTGGAATTTGTGTGATGGGTGTCGCGGAGGTGATTTCACCAATGGAAGTAGCCGGCAATGCGTACCAATCCCCTGCGCAACGGAACATGCAATGTTTTGGGCGCGAGTTGCCGGTCGCCTGAGCAAAGACGGGAGTCGCGTCGAGTTGGTTTGTCACCTCTAGCACCCTGCATTCTCCGTTTGGCTGGAGAGAGCAGCGGAGACTCGTGCGCGGAAGACTTCCTCTGAGATCGGCTTGATGATTACTTCATCTCCTGAGATGCCGAGGACGCTTAGAGTGCTCGAGTTTGCCGAGGAGATGAATAGGTGAGGGGTCTGCGAGTTCTTGTTTTCAGGACGCCGAATCCGCGAGAGCAATTCTCGCCCGTCTTGACCAGGCATCTGCAGGTCAAAAATCATTAAGTCAAACTTTAGTCCAACGGCCTGTTTGAAGGCGTCTTCTGCGTTTGACGTAATAACACACTGGCATCCGATTGCCTCTAGGTATCGGCGCGTGATGACTTGCAGCGTTCGGCAGTCGTCGGCAACAAGAACCAGTGGAGCAGTCATGTGTTGCAAAAAAGCGAGTTCGTTAAAATGCGGCGGTCTGACGTCATGCGCGCAGCGTTCCGAATGAAACGTGGGGTACCAATTGGCTTAGTCAAGCCAAAGCTGGTTGTTTCAGGCAAGAAACACCGGTCTCCGGTGGAATTTTGTTTGCGGTGATTTTGCGGGTCGCGAAACCCGTGCGGATGTCCGATATAACTGTTACGACTCGGATAACCGGAAGGCATCCGAAGGTTGGTTTCCCTCGCGTTATGCACCTTAGTGATCCTGATTACGAAACCATTAATTCATGAATTTCAAGCAATCTTGGCAGTTAGATCCGAATCTTGTCTTTTTGAACCATGGTTGCTTTGGCGCTGTGCCGCGAGTGGTCAGCGAGACGCGGCGACAACTAGAAATGGCTTTAGAGAGCGATCCCATTGAATTTTTGGCGCCCGAGCGAAACTTAGAGCCAAAACTAGACAAGGTCCGGGGGCAAATCGCTGAGTTGGCATCTACCAGTCAGGAAAACTTGGTTTTTGTTCGAAACGCTACCGAAGGCGTAAACGCTGTTTTGAGGTCGATGCGGTGGCGTCCAGGTGACGAAATTGTGATCACGAATCATGGCTACAACGCATGCAATAATGTGGCGAGATACGTTGCCGATCGGTCTGATGCGGTGGTCAGAGTCGCTGAGGTGCCATTTCCAATTGGGTCACCGCAACAGGTCATAGACGCCATCGAGTCGGTGATTGGTGATCGAACTCGATTGATCTTGGTGGATCATGTGACGAGTCCAACCGGGCTCGTATTCCCTGTGAAGGAAATAATTGAACTATCACATGATCGCGGCGCTCGAATCATGATTGATGGGGCACATGCTGCGGGCATGTTACCGCTCGAGATTGAAAAACTGGGGCCGGACTACTACACGGCGAATCATCATAAATGGCTGTGCGCCCCGAAGGTATCGGGCTTCCTATACGTTGATCCAAAATATCACACTGAGGTTCAACCGTCCGCCATCAGTCACCCTTACAACACACAGCGGCCGAGTCGCTCAACCTTCACCGCATCCTTTGACTGGGTTGGTACCTATGATCCAACGCCCCTTTTGGCTCTTCCTTCCGCACTGGAGTTTTTAGATTCTCTTTATCCGGGTGGATTCGATGAGCATCTGAAACGAAATGCTGAGCGACTGCTAGGGGTGCGTGACATGGTTTGTGATGCGATGGGAATTGATGTGCCTGCGCCCGAATGCATGCTAGGAAGTATGCTGACCTTGCCGATAAGCGGGGTGGAACCCAGTCGGGCGGAGTGGCTAGGTCAGCGATTACGTGAGGATTTTGGAATCGAGATTCCAGTTTATGCTGGTCTAAGAGACTCGCGAGGAGAGCTTCTTGGTACGACCCTCATGAGGATCTCTTTTCAGGCCTATAACGAAATAAGTGACATCCACAAACTCGTTGCTGCGATGGAACGCTTGGATGTGATGGAACACTGAAGGTACGCAGCGGGGCCCGCCGCTTGACCTTCATCTTTGATGGTGCAAATGGATCAACGAGCCTTGGACAATTGATCTGGAAGCTGCGATTGTTAGGCTGCATTTTGTCGCTCATCCAAAGCGTTGATTTTGTTGTAGAGGGTTTTCAGGCTTACCCCCAATTCTTCTGCGGTTGCAGGTTTGTTGCCATCGTTACGCTCCAAAGCACGCGTGATGGCAATCGATTCAAGTTCACGGAGTGTCATGGGGCCTGCATCCCTGATTTCTTTTCGGAGTTGACGTTTCCCGAAACCAATGGGGAGGTCCGTTACATCAATGGGCAGTGATTCACAGAGGACAGCGGCGTGTTCAACCACGTTCGCCAATTCTCTCACGTTTCCTGGCCACTGATGGTTTTGCAGTGCCTGCATTGCATCCGATGAAAATAGCTCTCCATCTTTACCGTCCCATCGGTGGCGGCGTATTAAATGATTCGCGAGTGCTGGGATATCTTCCGGACGTTCTCTGAGCGCCGGTACTTGGATCTCAAAGGTGTTGATGCGGAACATCAGGTCTTCACGAAACTGCCCCTGTTCAACCATCATCTCAAGATTTCGGTGCGTCGCTCCCACCACTCGCACATCGACATTGACGATCTGGTTGTCACCGAGCCGCCTGATCTCACCACTCTCGAGAACTCTGAGCAGTTTGGCTTGCATTGCAAGAGGAAGCTCACCGATCTCATCAAGAAAAATCGTGCCTCCATGCGCAACCTCAAACAGGCCGGTGCGCGATTGATCTGCTCCGGTGAAAGCGCCCTTGCAGTGCCCAAAAAGCTCACTTTCAATCAGGTTTTCGGGCAAGGCACCGCAGTTGATTGAAACCATGGGGCCGTCCGCTCGCAGGCTCGCTTGATGAACCGCTCGCGCGACGAGCTCCTTACCGCATCCCGTCTCACCTCTTATCAGAACGGTACTGTCAGTGGGTGATACCTTTTCAATCAGTTTGCTGATTTTTTGCATGGATTGACTGGATCCGATCAATTCGGAATCACCCTCGACTTTCTGAAGACGATAGCGGAGGGCGGCGAGCTGTTTCTTGTAGTAGCGTCGCTCTTCGACTCGCCCTAAGGTGGCCGCGAGGTCGGCGAGACGACAAGGTTTGGTCAGGTACTCAAAGGCTTGGTGCCGAAGCGCTTCAATTGCGGTTTCCTGACTTGGCTTTCCCGTGTAGATGATGGCTTCGACTTCGGGGCGAATTTCTTGAGCCTTGGCTACAACATCAAGTCCATTCATCCCTGGCATGTCGAGATCGACAATCATGCAGTCAAACGGTTCCCGCTTGATTGTCTCTACCGCGGAGAGGCCATCTGCGCATAGCTCCACTTGATGTCCCATCCGTGGGATTTCTAGACGCATGATCTCACGCAGATTCCGCTCATCATCTGCGAAAAGAATTTTCATCCCGCTTGTCTTAAGCTGCTTTGACTTGCTCATGGTTCCTTCCGTGTCCAGAATTTCGCAGGAGCATGTTGCTCTCGCGATCGTTCTTGGTTTCCTGTTGTGTGCTGCTTGCTGTTGATTTGAGCATCAAGCCTGATTCGTTCTCGGTGACGTTGTTTGGCAGGGTTAATTCGAGCGTAGAGCCTAAGCCAATCCCTTGACTGTGAGCTTGAAGTGAACCGCCGTGCTGCATCACGATCCGCCGAGAGATGCTGAGGCCGAGTCCGGTCCCACCACCATTTTTTCTTCGGGTAAAGAAAGGTTCAAATAAGTTTCGTTGAACTTCTGGTGCCATCCCACAACCATTATCGATGACCCGAATGGTGGTTGTTTCCTCACTCACGAGAATCTCCACGTCCACCTTTCCTTCTGACCCAAGGCTTTGAAGTGAGTTGGTGATGAGATTTAATACAACTTGTCGTATCTCCTGCGGATTGACGGAGATGATCGCTGGTGAGTCCGAGTGAATCTGAATTGGAATGTGGCGAAAGTCATTAACTTTACCAACAATCTGCGCAACGTCCGAGGCGAGCGCCGTGAGGTCGGTCGGTACGCGAGTGGAGTTTCCCGGACGACTGAACTCGAGGAGCTTTTCCGTGATGGCTTTACAGCGAAAAGCCTCGTCTTCGATGGTCTTTAAGTTTTGACTGAATGCTAGAGTAATGGACTCTTGGTCTGAACTTGGTTCGGGTTTGTTGTCGAGGCCCTTAGAAGATGGATCGGTGAGGAGTTCGAAGACACGGGATTGCAGCGACTCGGCGCTCCAGGCGATCGCAGCAAGCGGATTGTTGATTTCGTGCGCTACCCCAGCAGCGAGAAACCCAACGCTCGCCAGTTGCTCATTTTGGATCGCTTCATTGGTGCGTTCACGAACCTTACGGTCCAGATTCTCATTGCTTTTTCGAAGTTCTTCCATTTTCGTTTGGAAGCCCGCCGTCATCTCGTTGAGCACCGCTGCGAGTTCATCCAATTCGTCACCTGTACCAAGGTGGATTCGATGGCTACGCTGACCCCGAGCAACCTTTCTTGCCCCATCGATCAATGTTTTAAATGGCCTGACCACCTGTAACGTGAAGCCGATCGCCAAAGCGATCGTCAAGGCAATCGCAAAAACCGCGAAGACCACAGCGGTGTTAAGTGAATGTCGACTACTTTTACGAATCAATGAGGTGTAAACAGCGATGGATTCACGTGTTGCCTCAAGATGATTCTGAGTGACCTCCAGTAGCACATCTTGGCGCCGCTGCATCATGGCATGAAAGTCACTTGGGTCATTGGGAATGGTTCGTCGACTGTGAACCAATGCATCGAAGGTATTGCGAATCTGCTGGAGTCGATCACGGTGATCCGCGGCAAAAATCATCGGCGTTCCCTCCGCAATGCGTTGCTCCACTTCTTCGGTTTGCCGAGTCAGTTGATCATCAAATGAGCTCATCAAATACCAATAACTATCGGTTTCCCAGTCGGTGAGGTCGAGAAGGTCCAAGAGTGGATCACTCAGGGGCGAAGAAGAAAGCATTTCACCGCGGTTGAACCGATGAATACGCTCTTTGGTCGCTTTCAGGTCCAACGCCGTCTGGTAAAGCAGATGCGCTTTCTGGAATTCATCCGAGCCGTGTCGCATCGCCTCGGTGAACTCTCGATAGCGATGCAGACCGACGATAAACGTAAGCAATAAAGCCGCTACGCATAGAAACAGTAGCACCAAAGCCCAAGTTAGCTTGGTACGAATCGATCGTCCCCTCATCACTCCCAGCACCCGACCCTCCTGGTTGCACGCTGCGGACATTCCTTGCCCAGAGACCTAAAAGTTATCCCTGCAGCGGTGGTTCGGCAAGACCGATGGAACGCTTGCAACAACTTGAAGTTGCTGATCCGCTTGCAGCAAAGAACCTCGTTCGATGCACGCTACCTCCTCAGGCTCGACTTGCGGCGTTTGCTAGCAAGCGACCGTTGCGTGGGGGAAGATGACTCGCCGGTGGGTCGAAAAGAGGAGGGATCAGATGGCGTGTTGTTTGATTAGCTTGTTTCGAGCGATGCTGAAAAGCAACATCGTGTACGCAATCAGGGGGGCTCGGGTTTCGTTCTGCTCTGACTGGTGAGCGTCGTCGGTTCGGAGATGGGATGTGAATTGGGTAATCCTCATCAGATTGTTGGATTTTCTTTCTTTAGTAAGATGGGCACTTGGCGAAGCGGATGCCGGTTAGGCATAATATGGGAAGAGGTTTTGATAGCTGTGTTGATTCCCCCTTTGAGTGAAGCGAAATGAATATCTTGCGTGGAATGAAAATCGCATTTGTTGCGGTGATGTTATTGGGCACCTTGATCTTGTCTTCGGCGGAAGCCGGCCGACTCGGCAGAAAAGCAAAGGCGTGCTGTGAAGAAGCCGCTGCCGAAGAGTGCGCAACATGCACCGAGGCGGAAGCTGAGTGCTGTGAAGGCAAAAAGAGAGTTGGTTTAATGAAGCGAATGCGAGCTGCAAAAGCTTGCTGCGGCGAAGAGGCTGAAGCATGCTGCTCGGAAGGCGAAGAACCAGCTGCCGAGGGAGCTGCGACTGAAGAGTGTGCAACATGCTCCGGTGCCGAAGCAGAGTGCTGTGATGGCAAGAAGCGATGTGGCTTAATGAAGCGCATGCGAGCTGCAAAAGCATGCTGTGGTGAAGAATCTGAAGCTTGTTGCTCAGAAGGTGAAGAAGCTGCTGCAGAAGAGTGTGCGACATGCAGTGAAGCCGCTTCAGAATGCTGCGAAGGCAAAAAGCGATGCGGTCTGATGAAACGACTTCGCGCTTCAAAGGAATGCTGTGGCGACGAAGCGAAAGCTTGCTGCTCGGAAGAGTAATTCCGCCGTGAAATCCCTGCGTGGGATCTCCGAATGAAAACATTAAAAAGAATCCCGGGTGCCCAGACGCACTCGGGATTTTTTTCGTCTGGGTCGCCTCCGGCTCCCATTGACCCAGACGCTCTTCCGGGACGCACACGCGATAACCTTTTCAGCCTGCCGTGCCTCTCCCAACGCTTTGGCCTACACACTCCCTCCGGATGTTAAACTCTCGTTGCACACCAACTCTGCGTGGCAAACAAAAGAGGTCAGCAACCATGAACGACTGTGATGAGAGGGGTGACTCCGTGGAGACTCGCCGAGAGCTTTTTAAACGATCGCTAGCCATTGCGTGCGCAGGGGCGACAGCTGATGCGGTCACAACCGACGGATGTGAAGCAGCTTTGGTGCCAGCCGCATCGGAGTTAATCAGACGTGAGAATGAAAAAGAGGGCTCGACGGATTGGCAACTAACGCGAATGCGTCCAACTTCACCGTCCGGGATGCGGACGCAATACATTGAAGGCTATTGCAGGTCACAAAGTGTTGCAGTCGGGGATTCATTGGAGATTTGTGTCTCGACGGATCCAGTGCAGGATTACAAGCTGGAGATTTTTCGCACCGGATACTACCAAGGTCGAGGTGCGAGATTGATGCAAACCTTTGAACAGCTCAAGGGACAAAAGCAGGCAACGCCCGACTACGGCGACAAGAGATTGCGAGAGTGTCGATGGTCAACCTCGGTCTCGATTCAGATTCCTGATGATTGGCCGAGTGGAGTCTATATCGGGCGACTCACGACGCTGTCCGACGCGAGCGGTTACGGGTACTGGCAAAGCTATGTTGTTTTCATTGTGAAGGACGACCGGCCTGCAGATATTTTGGTGCAGTGCAGTGACAACACATGGCAGGCCTACAATCAATGGCCAGATCGGGATTCGGTTTATACGCATCCCGATGGCAATCAGGGACCCTGGTCCGATGTGAGTTTTGATCGACCCTACGGTAAGTATTCGCAGATTTTCGATAATCCGATGACGATGGGGAGTGGTGAGTGGTTGTGCTTTGAATTTCCCATGTCTTATTGGCTCGAGCAGCAAGGGTACGACGTCACTTACTGCAGCAACTCTGACATGCTGACCCCCGAACGCGGCCTGAAATGCAGGGCGTTTTTAAGTATCGGGCATGATGAGTACTGGGATAGGCGGCAGTTTGACAGCGTCGTTGCAATGCGGGACGCCGGTGTTAACGTCATGTTCTTTTCAGGTAACTCCGTCTGTTGGGTCAGTCCCTATCGCGAGAGTTTTGATGGGCTTCCTAATCGCATCCTATTCCGCGGAGGACCCTACGGGGGCACTTACCAACTCGCTGAGCAGAGAGAGCGAGAGCATGGACCGTTTCCGCACCGAGGGCCTGATGAGGGCTATTTGATTGGTGCTAGGAATGTTGATCCGGTCAATGGTGGTGGTGACTGGGTTTGCACGAAACCGGACCACTGGGTTTACGAAGGTACCGGTATGAAGCAAGGTGACAAGATTCCCGGTTTGATTGGTTGGGAGTATCACGGCGACCCGCCAAGCGACTTGACTGGACTTGAAGTCATCGCCGAGGGAACGGCTCTGCAGGGCGGAGTGAATCCTCAGCAATGGACAGCAACGATCTATCCGGGGCCAAAGAACAATTTTGTCTTCAACGCATCCACCATTTGGTGGGCTCAAGCGATGTCGAGCCCACCGGGGCACATGTTGCCGTGGTCGCACTGGTCGCGTCCTCATGGACCCGATGTGCGTGTGCAGAAGATGACAAAGAACCTATTGGATCGAGCGATTCGCTCCAAGTCATGATTTACGATGGGAGACGTTGAGAGGCGATTCACAAACGAGCCTCTCGACCTATGGATGCCAATTGGGTGACTAACGCTCTCGGTTGGCGTCACGCTGAACGCCCTCGCGTGTCGCTCCCCGTGAACGGCGATCCATCCAACGGAAAAACTCTTCGGGTGAAATCTTTTGGTCATCGCCCGCCGGTTCAGAGAAGTGTTGTTGTTCTCTTGCGCGACGTTCGGAGGTCATTTCACCTTCACGCATCGCCAACCATTCTTCGAATGAAACCACACCGTCTTGGTTTTTGTCATAGGTGGTGAAGATTCTTTGGGCCTTTTGCATTAGGGGATTACGACTTGCCGCTGCTTGATCACGAGCCCCTTCGGCAGGACGTCTAATCTCGCTGGCCTGTCGCGGTTGATCGCGCTGTCCGTCCCGAGGCATTCGAGTTTGCTCAAGTTGACGTCGCAGCGTGGAGATTTCGTTTCTCAGTTGCCTGATCATCTCAAGTAACGCCCGTTCACGCTCGTTCTGAGGTTTAAAGTCAAAAGCTCGATCGGTGCGTTGTCTGTCAGTCTCTCGCGGTTGTAAGCTTCGTACTTGAACATCTCGCCGTTCAGCTTCACGAGTTGCTGCTGCCCGCTCGCCTCGTTCTTGTTCAAGACGAACTTCTCGGCGCTCCGGATTGGTTCTCTCAGTCGACTCCTGCGCTTGAGCCGTGCTAAGGGCTAACGATAGTAGGATCAATCCATGCAAGAGTTGTAAGGATCTCATTCAATGGGTCTCTAATTTCAATGGGGACTTCGGATGTGGGTGCTCACCAATTCATGGTATTGTAGGGGATCCATAAGCATTGGGTGTCACGGTTTTTGGTTGGCTTGAAAATCAGTGATCGTTCAGTGTACCGTTCGCAGATGGCGTCCGAGGGTGCGATAAAGATTCGCAGCAGGGTTGGTGCTAATGGCAAAGTTATATTTCTACTACTCCACGATGAACGCCGGGAAGTCAACGATGCTTCTGCAGGCGAGTTACAACTACCGCGAACGTGGAATGGCGACATTGATTCTTGCGCCCGCAATTGACAACCGCGATGGAGATCGAGTGGTGTCATCACGGATCGGTTTGCAGTCACCTGCAACCACCTTTCATGCGACTGACAATCTATTTCATCTGGTTAACGCCGAGCATGAACGGGAATCGGTTGATTGCGTTTTTGTCGACGAGGCTCAGTTCCTAGAAAAAAAGCAGGTGCGGCAATTGTCTGACGTTTCGGATTCACTTGGTGTGCCCGTTTTATGCTACGGGCTTAGGACCGACTTCCAAGGCAACCTGTTCACCGGTAGCGAGCAATTGCTCGCATGGGCAGATGAGTTGGTGGAGCTGAAGACAATTTGTCACTGCGGAAGCAAAGCCAACATGGTTCTGCGCATTGATTCTGAAGGCAGAGTGATCAAGGAGGGAGTGCAGATCAAGATTGGCGGTAATGACCAGTATGTTTCGGTCTGTCGCAGGCATTTCAAGACGGGGATGATCAGCCCAAGCGAGGAAGAGTTACTTCTCGACGGATTCGATGAGACTTGAGCCCGATGCCTCAACCACGGGCTTTCTCGCGATAGTCGATTGCGACACTGCAGATAACACCGCACTGATGTTTCCCTCTCTCGAGCAGCTCTCCACTGTGCTTCGTGAATCGATGTCTGAGGACACCGTTGAATCACTTAGGGGATTTCTCCGAGGATAACACTCCAGTGCCACATTGGTCGCAACAGAGGTAATCAGGGCTTTGGATCCACCACGTTTAGTAGCGACTTCAACTTTGCCTCAATGAGTGGCTCGCATCCCTCAGCGACCCATCTCCAACCGTGGTCGAATCCCTCCCGGAAGGCGTCTTCGGTAGGAATGTAACCTGTCCAGCATTCCCCAAAGCCAATGGCAATCACAGGATTTGGCTTAGCAAACGACTGTGCCATTAACTGGTACCGGATAAAAGATTCACCCGGAAATAGGATCATCTTTACCCCACCGAAATCAAAGCAAGGAAGGTCGATCGGCTCGCCACGCTCGACGCGATCAAGAGAACTCAAACCCATTGCTGCAGTGATTCGGTTTTCGACAGATTGGTTGACGTTAGCCAACTCCTTTAGCATCGCTTCTCGAGTAAAAGATTCGCCGTCATGAAATGGCAGTGTTAGTTTCTCACAACTAAATTTGCAGTTCGATGTATTTAGCGGACGACGTGAGTCACTCTCTCGTGCCTTCTCAAAGCCAGATTTCATCGCTACGTAAAGCCGATCTGCCAGAACGGCTCTCATTGCAGGTGCGCCATCATTGTACTTACCGGCAGTCACATCACCGCTGCATCCTGTTAAATAGATCTGCTTGACCCCAGGTGTTTCCTGCTGAAGTCGTCTTCGTGCAATCGCGACAAAATCTCCACTGACTGCCCCGTCTCCATAGTGGGACATCGGATGAGTGGCGTAACAGGAGACTGCCGCTACCGGCATTTGGTGATCGAAGAAAACAAGAGTTTTAAGGTAGGGGTCGATTTCACCCTCATCCGCTTTAGCCTCAATGGAACCAGAATTCATTCGGCTGTACCGATTGAATGCAACTCTGCCATCGGTGTACTGAACCCGTCGATTGGATGCAATTTTTTCGACCAAGGCATCTGCGTAACCAATGTGAGTCAAAGGCCGTTCATCTTTTAATGAGCGTTTCATTGCCTGCACAAGCTTATCCAAACAGCTTTGGTGAAAGTCGGGATCGTAGAGCTCTTTTTGCAAGCCCTGGGAATCCAAATAGACTTGCGCACCAGCATCGATTACCGGTGCATCGTGTTGATGCAGAGAGCAAACCATCACTCGTTCAATCGACGTCTCCGCCGCCTGTGCGAGAGTTCTACGCCATTGCTGGTAGGAGTCATTACGCACTTCACACCAATCTAAAGCGACAAGAACGATGGCTGGCTCTGGGCCTTTGATGAGGATTCCATGTGCCTGAAGTGGGTCATCAACCCGATTGGCTTTTGTTTTCAAGACCCCCATACACCGATGCCCGAGGGGAATCGTAATGTCGGATGAAAAAGTCGAAATCGACCAAGATTCACCCGCCAAAGTGTGCCCGAGCATGATTGAATGAATCAAACAATAACCGACGACCAGCAAATATCTTCGCCCATGAGGACTAATTCCCCGAGTAGCACGGGCCCGGTTCACCAGGGAAATACGTTCCATGCCCAATACCATCGTGAACTCCCTTGGTTGAACGCAATTCGATAACAAAGTCTAACGGGTGTTCTACACCAAATATTATTCAATCGCTAAATGATATTGGCTAATGGACCTAATATTCTCCCAGGGTTCAGTCACCGATCACCGAGGCCGCTTGCAGGCGTACAATCAACGCTTACCGTTCATGCGTGGATTCATCCAGCCAGAGACACAATGGCACTCGACTCAACATCAAACGCTCACACTCTCGCAAGAGATCAACCTCCCATGCATCGCCGAGAACCGATGCGCACAAAAGACCCACACTTAACGATCTTCTATTCCAACTAGGGGAAACCCAAAGTGAAAACCCATCAAGCAAACCGAAGACATTTTCTCGCAGGTATCGGCACCGCCGCCGGTGGTATGGCAGCCTGCGCCTTAGCCGACGATCGCCCCATTGTGGTGAACCCTCGAGCAACCGATGGCGACGATCTCCATGAACCTGACTGGGAGAAACGGCTAACCATTACAGTTGGGGAAAAAAGCGGGGACCTAATTGGCAACAGCGAAAAGACGCTGCAGGCCGCGGTTGATTACGTTAAACGGTTCGGTCGAGGTACCGTTAAAATCCTGCCCGGGATCTACCGACTTCGAAATGCGGTCTTCCTCCCTTCAGGGATTCGTATCGTTGGCAGCGGGGAGGAAACAGTGATCACCAAGGAGGCCTCGCATCGCGTGGAACTATCAGATGATTCAGATTGGTATGATCAAGAAATCACTTTGAAAAATGCCAATGCATTTCAAATTGGAGATGGAATCGCACTCCAGGCGAAAAACCCAAGCAGCGGCAGCAACATTGTCATCAAAAGAACCATTGTGGCAAAATCAGGAAATCGCCTGAAACTCAACGAGGGCCTACGTGAAAATCTTTGGTTGTCCGGAAAACCAACCTGCGCTTCTCTCTTTCCGCTTTTTACCAGTGAACGCACCAGCGATGTCCTGATCGAAAATCTGTTGTTCGACGGAAACAAGGAAAATAACGAAAACTTCAATGGCAACTACGGTGGTTGCATTTTCCTTCAAGACTGCAATCGATACTCAATCCGCGGGGTCACAACACGAAACTACAACGGAGATGGAATCAGCTTCCAGATCTGCCATGATGTGGTCGTTGATAATTGCCATAGCCACGACAACGTTGACTTGGGAGTTCATCCAGGATCGGGTTCTCAACGCCCCCTAATACGCAACAATCGACTCGAGCGGAATAACCAAGGGATTTTTTGGTGCTGGGGAGTCAAGTATGGACTAGCGGAGGGAAATCGAATTTCAGGCAATCGAGCTTACGGAATTTCGATTGGACACTGCGATACGGACAATGTGATGCGAAACAATGTGATCACCGACAGCGGCAAGGTGGGAATCCTGTTTCGCAATGATACCCGGGGCAATGACTTTTGGGCGAATCGCAATTTGCTCGAGAATAATCGAATCCTCAACAGTGGTGATGAAAATGGAATTGCGATCGACATCACAGGCCAGACGAAGGATGTGCGAATCAACAATAATGAAATCGTAGAAACGCGAGATCCCATGAAACGAGTCGGAATAAGAATCGGGCAAGACTCCGGCAAAATCCACTTAGCGGGTAACCAAATCAAAGGGTTCACTCAAGCGATACTTGATCAACGCAGAGGCTAGAGATCTTTTCCCAAGCGAAACAAGGATGCGAGATCCAGCTCTAGATAAACCTACGCCCCAACAAGGCAAAATGACCGTGACCGTTTGCAGCAGGTAAATGCAATCTCCTGCCAAAAGTGTTCCCAAATCCATCGTTTTCGAGTTCATTGACACTCGATCGAACTCAAACCAGTCGGCAAAAATGCGTGTTATCAATTTGAGTTTACCGATCTTCCTTGTGGCTGCAGTTACCCTAACCGCAAGGGGACAATTCCGAGACGTCTCAACAGACACAGGCTTCAGTGGTGGCGGCAAGGCCGCGTTTGGGGACTACAACAATGATGGCTTTGTTGACGTCTACACTGGAAAACTATGGCGGAATGAGAAAGGAGAAAAATACATTCACGCTGAAATGGCAGGTGTTGGTGGAGGGGAGGGCATCTGGGGTGATTACAATAATGACGGCCACCTCGATCTTTTCACCTTCACGGGTGCAGGATCGCTCTACAAAAACACTGGCAAAGGGTCGTTTGAAAAAATCACATTCCCAAAACTAGCCACCGTCAATTCCCGCGGTGCAGTATGGATCGATATCAACAACGACAGCCTCCTTGATCTTTTTGTGGGTGGATATGAGATCTGGCAAAAAGCAGTTCACCCGGATGTCGCTTATATCAATCGGGGAGACGACACCTTTGAGGAGGTGTGGAGATCACCGGAAAATTTTTCTGCTCGCGGTGTAACGGCTTCTGACTTTGATGGTGATGGATATGTGGATGTCTACGTTTCTAATTACCGCCTTCAGCCTAACTTTCTCTGGAAGAACAACCAAAACAACGGGTTTGAAGAAGTCGGTGAAGCATTGGGAGTTCATGGCATACCCGACAACGTGATTGGTTACACCGGTGGCATCCGATATCCGGTCTGTGGTCACACCATCGGCTCATGCTTCGGTGATATCAACAATGACGGGCTGATTGATTTATTTGTGGGAAACTTTAGTCATCCCAGAGCAGGTCAAGATCACCCACAGTTTCTTCAAAACGGCGGGAAAGAAAAAGGTTTTGTCTTTGAAGACCAATCCCAAACAGCAGGCCTAGCGTGGCAGGAATCGTATGCTTCACCGACCTTTGGAGATTTCAATAACGATGGTTTTCTGGATCTTTACTTTACCACGGTATACGCGGTGGGTAGCGGGAGCATTCGGAACTATCCCGTTCTCTATCAGGGCAAAACCGGCTGGGCGTTTGAGGACGTCACGGCGGCACAGAAAGTTAATGAATTACCACCAACCTACCAAGCTGCATGGGGTGACATTGATAACGATGGTGATCTTGATTTATGCACCGCTGGAAAAATGTTTCGGAACGAAGGTCAGGCAACTGGCAAATGGTTAAAGATAAAACTCGAAGGCGATGGCGAAAAAGTTAATCATTCCGCAATCGGTGCAATTGTCCGCATTCAACTCGGCGACCAAACCTTTACCCGGCAAGTGGAAGGTGGGACTGGCGAAGGAAACCAAAATGATCTCACATTGCATTTTGGATTCGGCGATATTCAAGACGATTCAATCGCAGCTGAGATCACGTGGCCTGGAAACCACCACCAGCGAGTTCAAGGTTTGCAATTGAATGAATTGCACAGAATTGATCTGCAGTGAGTCGTTGAATCGAGAGCAAGGTTTTGCCACGACCGTTATGAACTACCGACCGGATCAAAAAGTGGTTGAACCGGTTCTCTACCGGTGCCGCACTAAATCGACCATTGCTCGTAGCATTAGCCGACGCCGGTTACCATGACGGCGAAATCCGACGGAAGCAACTAGAGGAAGTCCCTACGCCCGAGCAACTGAAAGAAGCTCAACAGTTGGCAGATGAACGCCTCAAGGAACTTAAAGCGAACAACCCAGAGTAAAATCAACCTTAAGCTCGGCTTATTGCCCTCAAGTGCCCCCACTAGGACTCGAACCTAGGACCCACTGATTAAGAGTCAGTTGCTCTACCAACTGAGCTATAGGGGCAGATAGTCATTCGAAATTCGCTGTGCCAGTTCACTCGTTGGCGAATCTGTCGTCGATCTCCGAGGCGAAAGTTTAGCAATTTGACTTTTGATGACAAGGAGTGCACGTGGCGTCATAAAGAGTGGTCGTATGGACGCGGCTTCGCCAAAAAACGTTCGGCATCTTGGACGTAAACCGAGTCGAGATAAGGTCGCTGTTAATGCATGCTTTGCCGAGGTGAGCGCAGCGGAACCAATTGTTGGGATAAGAGACTAAGCGATCAGTGGTCTGCTTTGCGAACCGCCCGCATCATGCCTTCGGCTTTCGACCAAGTCTCTGCCTCTTCCGCTTCCGGTTCACTTCGTGCAGTGATACCTCCGCCAACCGGGAATTGCCAATAGCCGGCCGAAGCGGTCACCGTACGAATCAGAATGTTGAAGTCGGCTTGCGACCCCACACCAAGGTAGCCGATTGATCCACAGTAGGCGCCGCGACGATTGGGTTCCAATCGTGCAATGGTTTTCATTGCTTCGATTTTTGGGGCTCCGGTCACACTGCCCCCTGGAAAGCATTCCTCGAGTAGCTTTGATGCAGAGGTGTCATGTCGAAGTGTTCCTTGTACGACCGAAACAAGATGCTGAACATGTTCATAAATCTCAAGTCCGCACAGTTTTGTGACCACCACCGATTCATCTTCACATGCCTTTGAAAGGTCATTTCGCAGAAGGTCAACGATCATGATGTTTTCAGCGCGATCTTTCTCACTGGCAATTAAATGTTCTGCTAGTTTGCGATCCACATTTTGTTCGCCAATGCGAGGTACCGTCCCTTTGATCGGACGAGTCTCAACTTGCCGTCCTCGGACTTGAAGGAACCCTTCTGGACTGCTGCTGGCAATTTGAAAATTTTGCTGGTGATAGTAAACGCTAAACGGTGCCGAGTTAACTTCTCTTAGACGCAGATAGAGTTCTGGCGAGGAGCAATTTGCTTCGACCGTTAGACGCTGCGCAAGATTGACTTGGAATGATTCACCCTTGCAGATCAACTCAATGATCTCCTGGACCGATTTGGAGAAATCGCCACTGGCAAAGTTGCTCCTGATTTCTCCCGCTCGAGTTGGGTGTTGTTGCAAAGCGGCATTTGGCTCCGAAAGTTTAGCGTTCGCTGGGTGAATTAAATTTTCGGGCGATCGATTCACTTCGCGGCTTGAAGGAGTGTTCTCCTGCAGTCGATGAACGCGTGCTTTGTTTGATGGATTGCGTTCGCCCGTTTGCATGATCGGGGCGAGGAGTGACATGACCGTGTCAAATCGTCGATGCGCAAGGTCGCATCGTGTTTTCCAGTCCGCGACGAATTCACCTTGGCAGATCAACCAAGTCGTTTGTTTGACGTGATCAGTCGCCAGCGTCCAGTCATAGAGTCCAACTGAGATGGCTGGGATGGTTAGGAGATCAGGAGATGGTGTGTCAATCTTTTCCAGCCACGTCGCAGATTCATAGCCCCAGAGTCCAGCAATTCCTCCTTGGAAAGGCGGCAGTTCAGGGTCAAAATTAGCTGGAAGGGAATCGTATAGTTCGTGCAGTGAAGGCCACGGATTGTCGTCATCTACATCAAGCTGAATGGTCTGAATCGGGTCACTGGTCAGGAATGAGTATCGACCGAGTGGCGGGGAACCAGGGTCAAGGTGTCGGGTTGGGCTTGATGAGTCCAGCCAAAGGCAGCCTGGTCGTTCACAGAGTTGAGTGAATGCGTCGACGAGCGAAAACCCGCTTGGCATTTCTTTCGCTAACGGAACTTTTGGTCGAGACATGCTGGATTAAACAAAGTGGGCAGAATGGTTTTGTAGCGAGATCATTGTCGCCGTAGCGTGTGAGATCAATTGTGTGCGTTGATCGCGTTCTTGTTTCGGTCTTGCTTCAATTCACTCTCGGCTGATTGAGCTCAATGTGGTGTCTACTCAGGTTGGATTTCAATTCGGTCAAGGTGACTGACGTGGGCGTGTAGTTTAGAGCACTCGGAGGTGAATTCGATATGCCGGAGGTCCGATTGTTCACACGGAGAGAGATCAATCCATAGGGTATCCGTTGGCATAACATCGCGTACGCGATCAGCCCACTCAATTAGGGTCCAGGCGTCGTCTTCAAAGAGTTCTTCGACTCCAAGTTCTAGGAACTCATCTTCGTCGTGTAATCGGTAAGCATCCATGTGATGAAGTGTGACGCTACCGCGGTGGGTTTGGAGGAGAGTAAAGGTTGGGCTGGTGACAGATTCCTTCTCGATTCCCGCCGCCTCGGCGATGAATTGGACCAGCGTTGTTTTGCCCGCACCGAGTGTGCCGGTGATACCGAGCGTGAGCTTGCTAGGGAAATGCGTGACCATTGACTGGGCCAATCGCATCACTTGCTCAAGGTTGACTGATTTGATTTCTGCTCGCCACATTTTTTTTATTGGTCACGCTTTCCGGTTGGTCGAGGCTGTTTTACCAAACAAGTCGAGGTTCGGTATCCGTAAGCACATTTGGGTGATTCCTGACAAGTCAAATGCATGGACGGTCCAGGGTTCAATGATTGGGCCGCTTATTACTTTGAAGCACGTTATCTGTTTTTGGGGCCGAACTTTAGAAGCAGGGCCGGCAGAAAAAGAAGGTCTCCGAGCAATGCGGTGCTAATCGTCAGGATGCCCATCATCGCAAAAATACGATGATCTCGCGAGTCACTGATAAGTGCGGTACTGAATCCAACCACCAGCACCACCGTGGTCATGATGAGTGCGGTTCCAACTCCGATAAAGGAATTTCTAATCACCTCCTTCGTATCCCCGGAACGCTTCTGTTCTTCGCGATATCGAGTCAGAAAGTGGATGGTGTCATCAACCGCGATTCCAAGGCAGACGGTGAACGCGCAGACACTGACGATTTCAAGGTTCTGTCCCACTGCCCAAAGAAGGAATCCCGTCGAAGCGAGCGGGAAAAGGTTGGGGATAATTGAGATTAAGCCGAGTCGAACGGATCGATACACCAAGGTCAGAACACCGAAGATGATGATGCTGGCCGTCCCGAGGCTGTAGGCAAGATCGACAACAATCTGATACAGATTTTCCCATCTCCAGATTGCATTCCCAGCGATCTGAATTCGGAAGTTGGGATGTTCTTTTTCTAGACGATCCAGTTGATCGTTTATCCGCTGGAATACTGGGCCATAACTAGCGATCCCAAGATCCTGGATCCGGAATGCAACTTTGCTGTACCGGGACTCGGGTTGGTAGTACGCCCGCTTTAGCGGTGGAGGCAAAAGTTCAATCATCGACATACGATCACTCAATTCCCCATCACCGGGCAGGGCTTGGACCAGATTGTGCAGTGAGAGCGGATTTCCAATCATCGGTTCATCGGAAAGAATCTCGTCTACTCGCTTGATCACTTCTCCGATTTCAGCAGCGTTGTCAGTGACATCTGAATGCCAGCGAATATCGACTTGCGCAGTCTCCATGCCGCCAAGTGCTTGATCCAGATGCGCTAATGCTCTGGCAGCTTCGCTCCCTGATTCAAGGCTGCTAGTTAAACGCTCGTCGGGTTTGAGCTGCAGTGTGACAAGAGCAAGCACGACGGTGGTTGCCACCGCCAGAATGCTGATGCCACGTGACCTCTCCAGCACAAAATCAATCACAACGGAGATTTTGCTTAGGTTCTGATCAACGAGGTTTTTGCCGTAACCATGATGTACGTTCCTTCCGAGCCGGGTGGCGCAAGCCAATGGGATGATGGTGATCACTGAGATAAAGGTCATCAGGACACCGATCATGCAGCAATAGCCAAATTCACGTACGACCTCATGATGAGCAAGAGTTAGTGAGGCGAAGCCAATGGCGGTGGTGAGTGACGTTAGCCAGCAGGCGAGGCCGACCTCTCTTATCGATTGTCGTGCTGCATCCCGTGATGAAAGACCTGCAGCTCGATTTTTGCGGATCTGCACCATCATGTGCACACCATCGGTGAAGCCGACCATGCAGAGAAGGACTGGCACAATGACCGCATTGAAAGGGTTGTCGTCGTATCCGAGCAGGTGGAGCAAACCTAGTGTCCAGAAGACACCGAAGGTGGGAGCGAGTGCCACAATAAAAACACTCGACAGTCCACGAAAAAGGATGAAGGCAATAATCAGAGCAATGGAATAGCCAATCGCCTGATATTTTTTCTCATTTCTTCGATTGCTCGTTGCTCGACTGAGGCGAATTGGGACTGCTCCGGTGACGGAGAAAGTCATTTCGAGATCGTTGAAATCTTTCAGGATTTCATCCGCCGTCTCACGCAATTTGTCGGTGCAATCACCGTCTTGCATGACAAATAGCCAGTCAAGATTCACCATGAGCAACATGGTTTTCGCATCACGAGAGAGGAGTTGTCCTGCGACCAGTGGGTGCTGAAGTGCCGCTTTTTTCGCCGCATCAAATCGACTCTGAGGTGCGTCTGATTTTGGGAGAATTGGTTCGGGCAGGCCAAAAAGGTTTAGCGGTGGTGCGAGATCCATCCACATCACGCTGGTGACTTGTGGCAGGTCTTCGATCGCTTCAACAACGTTGCGGATCGCCCGAACGCCTTGCGGTGTAAAAAAAGAATCAGATTCGGCGACGACCATCACATCGCCGCCACTCACTTGCACCGGCGAGACGTTGGGCGGGGGGCGGCGCGGTGGTGCAGAGAAGCCTTCCTCTCGAGACGTCGTAGCCGCTTGGTCTAATGGTTGTGGATCAGTGGATTCAACTTGGCCGGAATCCAGTAGCGAACGAATTAGGTAGGGGTCGATGTGACCGATTGCCATCACGCATGTCCACAAGGTGATAGCTAGGAGTGTTGTCCATCGATGGTCAACGATCCAATCAGCGAGTTTCCCGAAGTATGTCAGCACAGTTGTGGGTGTCCGATCCGCGATTTCATCGAAAGAACTAGTTCTTGGTGTCGAGTAGGTTTTGCGGGATGTGGCTGCGTTGGATCGCTTCTTTCTCAACTTCCACTACATCGATTCTGCCATCGCGATTACGATCCAGTCTTCGAAATAAGTAAATCTTGGTCGCATTGGGTAGTTCGTGTTGTTCGAGGTATCCATCACTGTTGGAGTCAAAACGCTGGATGTAGTTGCGGGCGAACAACTTTGCCTCCTGGCTTTGTTGTTTGGAGTCGACTAGGTTCTGATCATGATCCATCTGGTCCGTTTCTTGAGGCTGATCGTTTGATGTGCTTGCCGTTCGCTGACCAATTATTGGACGAGCGACATTGAGGAACACGACTGCCATCTCTTCCCACGTTTGGTCACCCCATGTAACGGTCTGGTTGGGGTCAGGGTTGTGAGGGTTCCCGGTGGAATTATCGAATGCGGCGGTGAAGTGGAGAGATTGAACTTCACTCAGTGGAAACGGTTGCGCCAGTTCGTAATTATGCTGCCAATTGAAATCGTACGCGGGCACTTCAAGCAGGGTTTGGTCGACGTCTCCCTTTTCCGCGTGAAACGTAAATGCTTTTCCCCGAAGATGCATGTGCGGCGTGATGGAGATGAGTTTGCCATCGCGTGGATACCACCGGACTTGTCCACGGACACGGTGATCTGCCGTGTTTGGTGGGATTTCAAATTCTTGCTCAACTCCGCCAACTGCGATCACTTCGTGGGTGACTTGATCTTTTTCGGTGAAGACAAGTCCAAGTTTAGTTAGGTCTTCAGTCGCTTTTCCGTTGGGGGTGTAATGCATCTGGAAAACGAGTCGTGAGCCCGCCGGAATCTTCTTAGCGTATCCGCTCGGTAGTGGCGATGGCTTTTGCCCTGGAACGTACGCCGAAAGAAGGCCGCTCTCGCGGATTGATGAACCATCTGGTGGTTTCACGAACACGATGCAGTGATGAACCACCGAGGCGTCGCCCGGTATCACCTCGGCAGCACGCACCCAGCGATCTTCCGAAAGCTTTGGATCCGCGACAAAGTATTGATAGTCAACCGTTCCCTCCGCTGGTACTTGGAAGCTCGACTCGCTCATCGCGATCACCGCATCGGGATCTTGTGGCAATCGCCATCCACTCACCCATGATGTTGCGGAAGGGAGATCGTTGCTGTCACCGTAAGGCATGCCAGCGTCGACCCATCGCTCAAGGAGGTTTTTGTCTTGGGGGTCCATTTGTCTTGCGTTAGCAAACTCTTGATGCTTGTCCGTTGCATGCCATGGTGGCATCCGGCCCTCGCGAATGACTTCCACACACATTTCACCCCAGCCAACGAGCTCTTCGTACTGATCCAGTCGGAAAGGGCCGATCTCGTTCTCTCGGTGGCATTCAACGCAGTTGCGATTCAAGATCCGAACGATCTGATCGCAGTAGGTCACCGAAAAGTCAGTAACCGCTTTCTGGTTGCGCCCAATCAGGCAACCGATCGCGACAGTTCTTGGTATCTTCGGAGAGTGGCCTGAGAGGAGTGCTTGGATTGCATCTTGCAGATCGTTTTCCGTCGCTGCTGAACGGGCAACGCCCGGTTGGTATTGATTGTCGATACGGCCGCTGTAGCGAATCATGCCGCTGGGGTCGACGATAAACACCTCTGGCGTTCTCGTCGCTCCAAATAGGTTCGCCACTTTCTGGTCGTGATCCTTGCCGATGGGAAAGCTAACTCCAAGTTCGGCTGTGTATTTCTGGATGTCCGCAAGTGAGTCCTGAACATTGCTCATGACACCGGTAAATCGTACGCCCTGATCGCGGTAGTCGTTAAACATCCGTTGAAGTTTTGGGCCGTAATTTCTTGCCATGGGACACTGCGTCCCGAGAAAGCAAACAACGTGTAACTGATCGGACGAAGTTTGTGTGAGTGTCTCTGTTGTGCCATCAGTCAGTTCCAGCTGGAACGACTGCAGGGTGGACTGGACCCCTGTTGAAGCTGTCGACGTCTTAGGCAGAGTAAGAGTCATGATTGCCGTCAGGGAACAGGCAATGATGCTTGCAGAGTACCTAGCGATATAAGTGTTGGTGTCAGCTGATTTCACGTGAGCCATTTTCTTGTTGGTGATCAGTTGGCTATTTTTGGGAGGTAGTCGAACCGCTCGATCTTACACTTCCCGAATCTTCGTTGGCAGTCGTAACTGTGATTCTGATGCGAATTGCAATTCGTTTCGCGATGCGGCTGGGAAACTTGCTGCAGTGATCGACCGCTATGCCGACTAGCTTATGTGCTTTTTCATCGGAAGCGTAAGGGGCTAACCGGCAACAGCGTAAAAGAAAGTCGCGTCTGTTGGCTAAGAGGAGCATCGAGAGATGAAGCGTTGCAAGAGCAAGCCACATCCTTGTGGCTGCCCTGCAAAGTTCCCGCTGTGTAGGACGCATCCGTGCGTTTCAACTTGATCGTTTGGTGTTCATCCTGAATCACCGATTTGACGAGCAAGTTGCTACACAGTGAGTAGTTTGGGTGTGACATTTGATCGCTTGCGTTTCATCCTGAAACATTTGCGTTGCGTTCATGTCACGGAGGTATTAGAGCGATCAACGTAATTCGTGCAAACGTCAGTTTGGCTCTTTTGTTTGATCGATGTAAAAAAATTTTAATGCCATCGTTAATGATGTTTGTTTGTCAAGTAAGTGTGTTGCGATCAGCGTTTGAAGCGAGTGTTAAATGCGTTCGATTGCTTTGTTTGGATTGCATTGTTGTGAAAGACCGTGAGCGAGATTCGGAATGCAGTTGCATGAACGCAGTGATGTTTTTTTCTTCGATTGATGCGTTTCTCGTTTTGCTTGCGCTGAACACTTGTTGATCTGTGTCAGTGAATTAGATGTGATTGTTGCTTGGTTCAATAAGTGTTTTCCGTAAGTCACAGTAGTCTGTGTTAGTTGTTTCCTGGGGTGTGAAAGTGCCGTGTTTTCCGCGTTCAAATGATTGTAGAGGTATTGTTCCTTTGTATGTGTCTTGTTGATGCTTTCATGTTTATGGCGAATGTTTGCTCATGGATTGATAATTGTTTTTCATGAAGGTGATCTAGTGTTGAAGTAGGCTTCTTTGTTTTTGTGTGTCGCTCTTCATGTGATTTGCCGATACAAGAACAATCGAGGTTTGCTCCTGCTTAGCTGACCATAGCGACATGCATTAACTTTGTCGTTCGCGCCGAATGCCGTTCGCGCGAGCAGTGTTTTGTGGCGACGCTTGATTGCGATTGCTTTGTTATTGCAGGTTCGCGCGAGAGGTGTTTCGCGCGAGCGCTGTTTTGTGTGGTTCGGTGTGGTGTTGGCTTGGTCGCGGACATCGAAGTGCGCATAAAAAAACCCTGGCCATCTCTCTGATGATCAGGGCGGTTTTTGTTTGACGGACGCCTTAGCGTTTCCTGTCACCGAAGCGAATAGCACAGTAGTGTATCTCCTTCTCGGAGATAGAGTTTCCCGTGAGCAATTACAGGGTGAGCCCAGCTCGGGCGCTCGCCGCTGCCCGGTATGCTGAAGTGGCTCACCTCTTGGAATTCTTGAGGGTTAGCCCTAACTAGGGTCATTGTTCCATCTTGATAGCGAAAATAGAGGTGGCCGTCTGCAGCGGCAACGCATGCGGAGCGTTTTCCGGAGCCACGGCCTTTCCAGAGCACCTCGCCTGTCTCCATGTTAGCGCAGAATGGGTTGCCGCTATCTCCTGAGTCGCCATAGAGGTGATTGCCGATGAGGATCACGCCTCCGTGTTTGTTCTGCAGTTTTGGGTCGCATGGATAGATCTCTTCTATCGATACAGAATTGCCGCTGCGAATCTGTCGTACCAATGCACCTCCTGTTCCGTAGCCTGCAGTGAAGAACACGAGGTCTTCTTTAACAATCGGCGTCGGAATGACCGCCGTCGTTTTGATGATTTCATAATCCCAAAGAAGAGCTCCGGTTTCGGGGTCGACGCCCATTGCGCCGGTTCCTGTGGTGGTGACATAAACTTTCTTGCCGCCGGGGTGTGAAATGACAACCGAAGCGTGACCCGCTCCGCGATCATTTGGCCGTTTGCAGCTCCAGATCAATTCACCATTCGCCTTATCTAAGGCAACCATCGTATTGGCTTCCCCTCCGGGAGTGCAGATCAGATGATCTCCGTCAATCAGGACGGACTCGCTGTAGCCCCAGCCGTCTGCTTTCTTGCCTCCGAATTCTTCCTTCAGATTTTTTCTCCATGCTTCCTTACCGTCGCGAGTCGAGAGCTTGATGAGCACTCCCTCCGCGGTCAGTGCATAGACTGCGTCTCCATCAACAGTCGGTGTGCTTCTTGAACTTTGCCACGATTCTTGTCCTTTGGTCCATGCTGGACCAATTTTGCTGCGCCAAAGTTCTTTTCCATCGCTGAGGTTCAGGCAGATAACATACTCATCTTTGTCTTCAACCGTTGAGAGGCCATCACCCATGGTGAAGATTTTGCCATTAGCGATCGCTGGGCTCGAATAGCCTCTGCCAAGTCCGCTAGATTTCCAGAGCAGGTTTGGTCCCGTTTCAGGCCAGGCCTTGAGTAGGTCTTGATCCGAAGCCAAGCCGCTGCGATCGATGCCACGGAAGGTAGGCCAATCGTTTTCTTCCGCGGCGAGTCCACTAGCTGCAAGTAGGGAAACGCAGAGACTTGCGTGGATTTTCGTTTTGGTAAGCCTTTGGAAAAACTGTTTCATGGTTTGCTCCGGAGTCAAGGTGGTGGTGCAGGCGTGTGGTGTGTCTGATTGACGTCCCTGCGAGGCCCAAATTGGACCTTCTAATTCTATCCTTGCTTCACTCACGCGGGGGCGACAGAACACGACAACCGATCCTCTGGTGCGGTAGGTGTTGCGGTGATGCGTGGTGGGTAATCTGTCTAGCCTGCGAAGCCATCGAAAGGAGTCCAGCCGATGTCTCGTGCATCGTAACGGTTTTGATGATCCTGCTGGTTACCGCAGGAAAGCTTGGGATTCGTGAACGTGTCAGTCGATTTCAACAAATACGAAGTGCCATTGGCGTTCACGGAGGCGTTTTGCGAGGATTGTTGCCAACTGGAGAGATATTCGGTCGAAATCGTTTATACTGCACAGCAACGGTGTCACAAATCCATTGTCTAGGGGCAATGGAGTGAACCATTTCGACTGGAATTGAAGTCAGTTTGCGGCTTTCCCTGCGGCTGATTTGCCGACGCAAAGTTGATGTTCCCGTTTCCCACCTCCCCGCCCGCCTAAAGTACTCCGAGACGAACCATCTGCTGGTGCACCCCTCATTTGGGCCGCACTGGACAGTGTTCCACACATCAGCTTCGTCACTCCCGCGTTTTCCCACCTGACCTCTCTCGCGAATCGTCATGAAGTCTCCCCTGCGACCCTTCCTGCCTCCACACCACTTCAAGCATGCCTATCTCAAAGGCGGTGTAAGTGAGTTGCCATGTTTTCAATGGTGTTTCGTGGCCTTGATTGCTTTCTTGGTTTGCTCCGCTGGTAATCTCGCGGCAGCTCCTTGGCAAAGTACAGATCTGAGTCAGCCGGAATCATCGGTGACGGGGCAGTCAGCGGCAGATGAATCGGTGGGAAGTGAGCAAGCGAGTGAAGAGCAGAGGTTGATCGACGCAATCTATCAATCCACTGAAGCCGATGACCAGGCTGTTAACAGTTCGTCCGATGTTGAGTCATCCGATGCGGGGCTGAGAAGAACTGAAGGTGTTAGATTTGCATTTGAGAGAACTCCATGGCGTGAAGTGATTCGGTGGATCGCGGATGAGGCCAACTTGGCTTTGCACGTGGGCGAGGTGCCAACGGGTAGTTTCAGTTATGCAGACCCAAGTGAATTCACGATTCAAGAAGCGATTGATCGAATCAATCTTTTTCTGCAGCCGGAAGGCTTTGCGATTTTGAGAAGCGGGCAGATGTTGTCGGTCATCAATCTCGGGGATCCTCGCAGTAAGCAGCAACTTGATGCCCTCGCTCGAATGGTGGAACCGGAGCAATTACCGGAATTGCCTGAGCATGATGTTGTTCGCTGTCTGTTTCCGCTCGGTGAGATCGACGCACAGGGTGCCGTGGCCGAACTTGAGGTTTTGAATCTCATGGTCACACCTGAGGTCTTGGGTCGCACCAACCAATTGTTAATGATTGAAACGGTAGCGAAACTTCGAAGTGTGAAGAAAATTCTTGATGCTTTCCAATCCGACGAGATGGCGAACGGTACCGTCGTTCAGAGTTTTGCATTGAAGCATGTTGGTGCGGAAGATGTCCTTGAGGTTGCGCGGCCTCACTTGGGATTGGCGCCGGGTGAAATGATTGGAATTGATGTTAGCGTCTCAGCTGACATCCGCGGGCAGTACCTCTATGTCACCGGTGTCGAAGACAAAGTCAAGCTTCTTGAGGGTTTGATCGAGTCCATTGATCAACCTGAGGCTTCGGTGGCTGAGTCGAGTGAACCTTCTGAGCTTCGTCGACATCTCGTTGAAGGTGGAAACGTTGACACCGTTTACAACGTGTTGCAAACCTTGCTCGCTGGGCGAGATGTTCGTTTGTCTGTTGATACGGCATCGAGCAGTCTCGTTGCTTGGGCTCCCTCCTCGGTCCAGAAGGAAATCGAGCAGACGGTGATGCAGTTGCAGGCTGCTGAAGCAGATTTTGAGGTGATTCCACTTCGCACAGCGGATCCTTTTTTCGTGATCAGTTTGTTGGAGGAGATGCTGGACCTACCTGGTGCATTTGCCGACCCTGACGAGTATGGGCCGAATACACCTCGGATTGACGCCGACCCCGCAAATCGTCGCTTGTTTGTTCGAGCCAAAAGGCCGCAACTCGAGCAGATTAAGAAAATCGTCGAGGGCTTGGATGGACCGCGTGAAGTCGGCGGCACGGCTCCCAAGGTCAGCGGTGATCAGACGCGGGTTCTGCCTCTGCAGGGCGAGAGTGCATTGGTGCTGCTTGAGGCCGCGACAAAGTTTTGGCGCGGTCAAAACCCCGTTGTTGTTTACAAGCCTTTGCTGAGGCGAGAGAAGCCCACCGAGCGGGTTCTCACCAAACCGATGACCATGCAGCAATCTTCTTCTCGATCTTTCCAATCGGAGCAAGCTGGCCAGCGTTGGTTGACCGCAAATGCCGAGAGTGATGAGCCGGTGATTCGGTGTCAGTTGTTGCCTGAAGGCTTGTTAATCCAGAGTGAGGACGTGGACGCCTTGGATCAGTTCGAGAGTCATCTTCAAACGCTCGCCGGCTCTTTGGGAAATACCGTCTCGCCCACGATTGTCTTTTATTTGAAGTATGCCAAGGCGGATGATGCACTTCGGATGCTTTCTGATTTAATTGAGGGCGGTGAGATTGCTGCCGAGGTTTCCGATAGTTCATTAGTCAATGGATATGTTCCTTCGGCGTCCTATTATGGAACGTTCCTCACATCACGCGATGGAATGTTAACGCTCAGTTCTGGAACGATGACGGTGATTGCCGATTCCCGTTTGAATCGCTTGATCGCTCAAGGCACAACTCACGAGATCGATACCATCGAAGAGTACCTCGAAATCATCGACAAGGATAACAGTATCACGTCGGTGGAAACCCGGGGGGCCTCTCACGTCATTGCACTGAAACACGCGCAGGCGAGCGAGGTTGCTGAAACATTGAAAGCTGCTTTTGCCGGTCGAGTGATCATCGACGAGAATCAGCAAGGAAAGCAACCTGCAGCGTCGGGGGCGCAGGCTCAGCCAAGGTCGAATGACTCACGTGACGATCGGGACAAGAAAGCTGATTCGAAGCTCGCAGTCGCGAAGGGGCAGGCAATCATGGATCGTGCACCGAAGATGACGATTGCCGCGCATGAACCAAGTAACTCAATCATCGTCACGGCACCACAGCAACTCTTTCAAGAGGTGGAGCGACTCGCGAATGTGATTGACTCAATGGCCGAGCAAACGGTCGAAGTGATCGCGCCGAGCAATGGCGCAGTATTTGAGTCTGTATTGATGAGGTACCTCGGTCAGGAGAGCGGCAGAAGACCTTCTCCAAGTTACGGTCGTCCACCGGAACGTCGAGATGTTCCTACGAAACGCACCGAGGATTAACCGAGGATTAGTTGTGAAGTCAGTCTGTGTCTGAGTAAGTAAATCACTATTATCTTGGCACCGCTTCATTAAAGAGTTTTTTGGATTCCCGCGATCTATGTCCAGTCAGCACGTCTACCGAATACCCAGTTTGTCTGCCTCTTTGATGCGTTGGATGTGCGCGCTATTCATGGCGATTCTCGGTGGGGCTTCACTTTATGGGCAATCGGGTCTGCGAGAGGCATTGGAACGACTTGATCGTGACAAAGATGGGGAGGTGGAGCCGGAAGAAATCACTCCGCTGGCGAGGCCTTACCTTGAGCGGATCATGAACTCGAGTCGCTTGTCGATTTATCGAGACAACGACATTGAGTCTCTCCTGCGTGCAGCGCGGCGATATTATGCCACACAAAATGGTGTTTCGGATGACCGAGTCAGCGTCGATGGTCAGTCGCAAGTGCGGACTTTTAAGCCCGATCCAGACCAGCCGTTGGTTCCAGAGTTTGGTATCGGTGAGGTGAAGTACCCTTACATCCAAGCTGATCTTGATCTTGCGGATCGAATGATTCGTACTCGGGATCGAAATGGGGATGGCATGATCGACCGTCGAGAAGCATCCTACGAGAGGTGGACTCATCGAGATCCGTTTGAAGAAGATGCCAATGGTGATGAAAAGTTAACAAAACTGGAGTTGGCTCAGCGGTACGCACGGCGACGCCTGCTGGATCAGGTCTCTGACGAGTTGAGGCAGAAAGCTTGGCGCACCTATCAAAACGAAGGTAATGGTTCGCGGGGACGTGAAGAAGATAGTTCAATGTGGTGGCGTCGCGGCGGTAATAGCTATTGGCTCTCTGCCACCATCATTTCACGTTTTGATGTGAATCGAAATGGTCGACTTGAGGTGCATGAAGTCAAAGAACTCGGAATGCCGATTGGGCAGATCGATGTGGATCGTGACGGAGAGCTAACGCGAGAGGAAATGTTCGATTATCTCGAGCCGATTCAGAAAGAGGTTGGCGAGATGACTGAGGGCGTTCCCGGATGGTTTTTCGAACTGGACGCTAACGATGACGGTCAGGTTGCAATGTCTGAGTTTGCAACGGATTGGACGGACGAAAAAATGTCGGAGTTTACTTCGTTCGACTTGAACCAAGACGCCCTGCTTACGATTGATGAAGTCATGCGAGCCAAGACCCTCATGGGGGGAAGTTTTGCCAATCGAACCGCCGAGATTCTACCTCCCGGTAAAACGGTGATCTCTGAGATCGAAATCACCGATGATGTGTTGATCGCAGATTTGAATGTTGAATTGTCCATTACTCACACCTACGCCAGTTATCTGGATGGTTTTTTAACCGGTCCCGATGGTCAGCGGATCGAATTGTTTTCATCGATCGGGGGTAGCGATGACAACTTCAACGGGACCGTGTTCGATGATCAGTCGCGTTACCCCATCAACAAGGGTAGGTCGCCATTTGAGGGTGAATTTCAGCCGATGGCTCTCGTCAAGCGGCAGCCAAGTCTGAGTCATTACAACGGGAAAAATGCGAAGGGTGTGTGGGAACTCGTGATTCGTGGTTCCCGCAGCGACCGCTTTGGGATGTTGCACTACTGGAGTTTGAACATCCGACCCGAGGAAAAACTGCCCGGTGAGGTCCTCGAAGTGATGGAGGACCAACGCGAGCAGGAAGATGAATCCGATGGTGAAGACACCCAAAAACCCCAAGGCGAATCTGCAACGGTGAAGCCGTAAGGTTGAAGCCTCCGCGATTGCATGATGTCAATTTGCAGGCTGGTTTGTTAAACGGAGCATCCAGTCAAAAAGCTCGGGCAAGGCGTAGGCGGAAGACCACGAATTATGACCCACATGTTCGAGTGTGGTGAATCGAATTTTCTTACCGCCAGCATTGCGAATCGCTTCCACCATTTCAACCGATTTGTTTAGTGGTACGGCCTTGTCCTGATCGCCGTGAAAAACCCACATGGGAATGTCCACAAGCTTGGCGGCATCTTTTGGATCACCACCGCCGCAGATTGGTGCGACGGCTGCGAATCGAGTTGGGTGATTAGCGGCTAGAGTCCAGGATCCGTAACCACCCATACTGAGGCCGGTAAGGTAAGCGCGGTTGGTATCCACGCGGTATTGTTGGGTGACATGATCCAGCAATTGGTCGAGTTGTGTTTGTCGTGTCTCATCACTCCAGAAACCTGAGCGAGGGCACTGCGGCGAAATCAGGATAAAAGGAAGATCATCTCCGCGAGCCGCGAATTTTGGCGGTCCCCATTTTGCAACTAAGTTCAGTGGCCCATTGCTCTCACCCCTGCCATGCAAGAAGAGCACAAGCGGCCATTTTTTGTCTGCATCCGCATCGTAATCCTTGGGGAGATAAATGAGATAGGGAAGTGGGAGGTCGGTGTCACCAGGCAATTGCTCCACCTGCTGACCTGCGGACGGTTTGCCTGAGACGATGTCTTGGTCCATCGCTGAACCAATGGTCACGGCACATAACGCTATGGCTATCGAAGAGAGTGCAACCGAGATTGATGAGAATGATTTGTACTGAATGGGGTTATCTGCGTTCATCATTGAACTCATGTTGGTTGTTTTTGTGTAGAAAGCAGGAACGCGTGGTTTGCCAATTAGCGGAATTGCTCGTCTTGGCAGGCTCGGGATTTTAGCGACTGGTTACCCATCTGTGTTCACGGTCGATGTTGCAGGGATATTTTTTTGGAAAGGCAGGCCAACGAACTGCCAGGCGGTTTTGCTGCAAGATGGATGTCGAATGTCACTTATTCTGCGTTTGAGACGCTTTGGCTCTTTTGCCGAGTCAATGAAAAAATGCTGCTGAGGTCGTCGAAGAACGTGTAGAGGACTGGGATTGCAATCAGCGTTAAAGCGAGTGAAAGTGTTTGCCCGCCGACCGCAAGAATCGCGATGGAACGTCGTTCCTCAGCCCCAGGTCCAGTGGCGATCAGTAAAGGTAATAGACCTGCGACGAATGATAGGGTCGTCATCAGAATTGGTCGTAGGCGGTCTCGGTTCGCTTGCATGATCGCCGTGTGACGCTCCATTCCTTGTCGACGCAGTGCGTTGGTCTGATCCACCTGCAGGATCGCCGCCTTTTTCACGACTCCGAATAGAACCAAGATCCCCAACGCAGAATAGAGGTTGAGCGTTTCCCCACCCCAGTAAAGACTGATGAGCCCAAAGGGGATCGCGATCGGTAAGCTTAGCAGAATGACGAGTGGGTAAATCAAATGCTCGTATTGCGCGGCGAGGATGATGTACATAAACACGACTGATAGCGCGAACATCCAGAGGAAGTCGTTGACCGTTGTTTCCAGTTCACGGCCCCCGCCAAGGACTTCTACATTGAACCCGATCGGTAACCCAATCTCATCAACCGCTGCATGCAACGCATCGATCCTGTCTGCTAGTGCATACCCGGTGTCGAGATTTCCACGAACCGCAACCATGCGTTGCCGGCTTAGTCGGTCGATCCGAGAGGCTGAAGTTGCGAATGAAAATTCGACGCAGTTATCGATTCGCATTAAACGACTAGAGTTTTGTGACGTTGTTGAACGAGAGAGAGTGGGATCTGCAAGTGTTTCCGTGCGCCGGTTCACCGCACTCGATTCTCGTCCGGTGCTTCGGACGTAAAGCTGCGAGATGGATGGGATGTCGTTCCGGTCGATCCCGACGAGGCGTAATTCAACGTCATAGGCATCGCCTGCAGTGGAATCGAAAAAGCGTGAGACGCGATCGTCCCCTCCAACGGCAACGCGAAGCGTCTCCGCAAGTTCTCGGACTTCAACCCCCAATGCGGCCGCTCTTTCCCGATTGATGGAGACCAGTAACTCAGGGTTGTCGATTTGGAGAGTGGAGTAGACATCAACTATGCCAGGTATTTCTTCTGCTCGTTGCTTCAGCTTGCCGCTAAATTCGAGGAGTTTCTCGGGGTCCGGTCCTGTAATTGCCATATCGATATCAACCGGCGCGCCTTGCCTGAGAGAGGTGAGGTTGCGGACGGATATCTTTACATCTGGGATCGTGTTGAGCGTGTTTCGCACCTCAGACATTTTGTCCCGCTGCGAGTAGTTGCCCTCCCATGCCTTGGCTGGGGTACCCGCGAGCGTTTCTCGCCACAATCGCGAGAGTGAGAAGGTGCGAGTTTGGCTATCGACTAGGCGAACAAAAATCCCCGCACGATTGATGTCTCCACCGCTCCGCGTGCCAAGTGTTGTTAACGAGGTCTGAATACCATCGATGCCTTGAAGTTTGCGTTCGACTAAGTCAATCGTCTCCCGCATTGCGGCCATGTTGGCCCCCTGCCTCGCTTCGACTCGCACTTCAAACTCAGACTCATCGACATTGAGGGGAACGTAATCTCGCTGCACCAGTTCAAGTAGTGGTGTATTGCAGGCGATCACCGCGATGACCAATGCGAGAGTAACCCAGCGAAGTTTCAAAGATTTTTCGAGGGACCAAAGGTAGGCCGATTCAATGATGCCGTAAAATCCTCGGCGGGATTTGGGCTGCTTCGCACTGCTTTCGGTGGTGCGTTGCGGATCCTGTTTTAACAATTTGCTGCACATCATTGGTGTAAGGGAAAAACTGATTAGCATTGAAATCAGAATCGCGATACTTGCAGTGACACCAAATTCGAAGAGCATGCGTCCCGTCACGCTCGAAAGAAAAGAGACCGGCAAAAAAACGATCACCAGTGACATGGTTGTTGCCAAAACAGCAAGGCCAATCTCTTGTGTGCCTTGGATTGCCGCTTGATGGGGAGAGAGTCCTTTTTCCTCGATGCAGTGGAAGATGTTCTCTAAAACAACAATTGCATCATCAATGACCACTCCAACCATCAGGACCAGTGCGAGCATGGTGACGTTGTTAAGTGTGAATCCAAACCACTTCATGAACGCAAACGTTGCAATGATCGATGCAGGGATCGCCACCGATGCGACCAGCGTTGAACGCCATGACTTCATGAAGAGGAGAACCGTTAGGCAAGCCAGGATGCTGCCGGAAACGAGGTGTCGTTGGATTTCATGCAAGGCTTCGAGAATGTAGCGTGATTGATCTTGGATCACCGTCACTTCGACATCGTCGGGCAGTAGCTCCCTGCAGCGAGGTAATCTCTCCTTGATCGCGTTGATCACCGCAACCGTGTTCTCACCAGATTGTCGCTGGATCTGCATCACGACTGCCGGTTGTCCGTTCATGCGGGCGAGTGTTCGCACTTCTTTTGTGGTGTCTTTAACGGTCCCCAAATCGCTCAACCGAATGGGGTAGCCATCGATGTTGGTAATGACAAGATCTTTGAAATCGGATGACTTACTGACGCGGCCAAGTGTTCTTAGAGCTCGTTCACGTGTCCCCTCGTCAACTCTTCCGCCCGGGACTTCCGCGTTTTGTCGAGCCAGTGCCTCTCGGACTTGAAGGATTGATAGTTGGTGGGCGGCGAGTCGCTTCGCATCGATGTCCACCTGAATCGCCCGGTCCGCGGCACCGGCGATTTCAACTTCCGCGACACCACGTGCCGATTCAATGACGTTTTTGACGTAACGATCAGCCAAAACGTAGAGTTCTCGAGACGATCTTTGTCCCGAGACAGCGAGTGTCATAATGGGAGAGGAATCGAGGTCGCGTTTTTTAACGATTGGAGGGTCAAGACCCGGAGGTAATTGATTGATGACCCCAGCAACCGCATCGCGAACATCTTGTACCGCAGCGTCAATCTCGCGATCCAGTTCGATGGTGACGATGACGAAGGATCGACCATCCCAAGAAATCGATCTCAGTTCATTGATTCCCGACACCGAAGCGACAGAATCTTCGATCACCGAACTCACTTCCGATTCGACCTCTGCCGCAGCAGCGCCAACATAGGTGGTACTGATGTAGATCTGCGGGAGGTCCATGTTTGGGAAACGATCAACACCTAGCTGAGGAAAAGCAACCAGCCCCGAAACCACCAGGGCGGTGACGAGCATGAGTGCGAAGACTGGGCGTTTGACGCAAACTTCAGCTAACCAGTACAAGGCGAATCCTTTTTAGTTGTTCAGTTCGTTCGATGGCGTTAGCTGATTCGGGTTGAGCTTCTCCGTGCTAATGACTCTTGCTCGTTTACCTTGTGATGCATCCGCAAGAATTTCGTCACCTGGCTGCAGTCCACTTGTGATCTCGTAGCGGTCGTTGCGTTTGGTTCCCAAAAGGACTTCTTGTTCAATTGCCATCCCTTCAACGACTTTCCAAACTTTCTGGACGCCTGCAAAAGAATCGACAGCGGAAGCGGGGACTGAGATGGCCGTTGCTTCGGGTGCGATCACCACTTCTGCTTCCGCAAAGAGTCCGGCGCGGATTGCTTGGTCTGGGTTAGCGACGTCGGCTTCAAAACCGATCACGCGACTTTGGTCCTCCAGCGTTGGGCTGACCCGAGTGATGCGTGCGCTAATGGGATCCGCCATGGAGGCAATTTCCAGAGTGATTTGGAGCCCTTTTTTCAGCTGTTGGGCATAGCGTTCAGGTAGCGTCCCTCGAAAACGAAGCGGGTCAGTTGAAACCATGGTGGCAACCGGTTGTCCCACTGCAAGATAGGTCCCGGGAGCGACTAGACGTGTTTGGATGTAGCCATTCAGTGGCGCGAGGATCGTCGCTTCAGAGATGTTGTGTTTTGCGAGAGCGAGTTCCGTTTCGCGAGTATTGATCATCGCAATTTTTTCCTGCACTGAATTCAATGCAGCGTCATGTCTAGCCTCCGCAGCACGCTCACTTGCGAATGCGATATCGAATTCGCCTTTGGAGATCGCACCTTGTGACAAGAGGTTTTGTGCTCTTTGAAGGCTGTTTTTTGCTTCTTCCCAAAGCGCCTTCTCCTGACGTACCGGCGGGGCGTTCATTGGGCTCAAACCGGTGGTAGGTTCATTGGGTTCCAGCCCCACAGCCGCTCTGGCCTGTTCCAGCCTTGCTTTGGCTTGATTGGCTTCGAGATCAAATTGTGTGGTGTCGAGTAGAACGATTGCTTCGTTCTTCTCAGCGTAATCGCCAAGATCCACGTTCACCTTAGAAACTCTTCCGGCAACCTTTGTGCTGACGACCGTTTCTTCGTCAGCCACCAAGCTCCCCTGACTTCTGGCAGTTGTGGGCCATGGGCTGAGGTCGACGCTGAGGGTCGCAACTTGGATGGTTGGTTCGGCTTCGGGTGAGTCAGCCGATCGATCGTTCTTGGGCTGTTGGTTCTCGCATCCGCTGGCAAAGGTGATGAGGGTTAACAGCACCACCACGTAATGGCTTCGCATCGGGTGGACTGCTCTGTTGTGTGACGGATGTAATGGATCTTGCAATTTGCGTGGAAGCGTTTGACAGACGAGGCGCCTAATGTGGGTCATGAGCGGCAGTTGAAAGAGGAATTATCCGACCAAAAGACGAGGCGTGAAAGTGATCGCCTGGCGGTGCACGACTGTTTCGGGTGGGGGAGTGGCGGGGATCGGGGCGTTCCCGAGAATCGCCTATTACAATCCGAATGAAGCTCAGAAGCAAGCGTCGCCTTGGGGGATCCGATCCGGTTGGTCAACTCGGTTGGTTTGACGATTCTGGATGAGACAGGTCAATGGTCAGGCAATAAAAGCTATTAGCTTTGGTTCGCTGAAAATTCCGAAGGAAACCGATTTAACGCTGCATCAATTTCCTCAACCACAGCCGGTTCTTGTTCAATGGATTTTCTCTCAAGCAAGATCGTGCGCCCCGGTGCAAATTGCAGGTTTCCAATCGCCCACGCGCAAGAGCCGCGTACGAGGGGTTCGGCATCATGGAGGCCGAGTTTTAGGGAAGTGAGTGCTGATGGATCGCCTTGGTTGCCCATGACAATCGCCGCGTTGCGCAGCATCCCGCGCCGCCGTGGACGCCACATCGGAGTCTTGCGAAAGGCTTTGCGGTATTGTTCATCATCCATCAGAAAGAGCCGTGGGAGCTCAAGTGAGAATGTTGGCTCGTCCGCTGTTTTTGCTTGTGAGTTCCGGCGGGAAGGTTTGCGATTCCAAGGACACACCTCCTGGCAAATATCGCAACCAAAAACCCAATCGCCAATTTTTTCGCGAAGCGGTCGGGGGATGCTACCCCGATGTTCAATCGTCAGGTAACTGATGCATTTTCCAGCATCCAAGCGACCCGGCTCAGGGAAGGCATCGGTGGGGCAGGCAGTGATGCAGGCGGTGCAAGTTCCACAGTGGGTGGTGTGGTGTGGTATCGATGTTTCAAGTTCCAGTGAAGTCAAGACACTTGCGAGGAAGAAGTAGCTGCCCAGAGTTTTATTGATGAGCAGTGTGTTGTTGGCAATCCAGCCGAGCCCAGCGAGTTGAGCAAATTCCCTTTCCATCAGAGGAGCTGTATCGACCACGCCTCGGTTCTTTGACTCCGGGGCTTGATCAGTGATTTCGCGACAGATTCTTTTTAATTTGGGGTGTAGGACATCGTGATAGTCGCTGCCGGTGCTGGCGTACCTCGCAACCTTCCCTGTCATGGATTGTTTTTCTCCCGTGCTGCTTGATGCCGGATAGGGGTAGGCAAGTGTGATGATGGATCGAACTCCATCTAGCACCGCATTGGGATGGCGATAGGCCTCTTTGCGATCAGCAAAGTAATTCATTTCGGCGGCGAATCCGTCCTCGATCCATCGCAGTAGTTCTGGGTAACCTTGTGGGCTAATGGCTGGTGCAATACCCAGTAAGGAAAAGCCTTCGACGTCAGCAATGTTTTGAATGATCTCTGGATTCATGCATTCGTTTAGCGACGAAGAGGCTGATTGGGCTGCTGGGCGATTCTCGCTTTGTTAACGCGGATCGTGTGCCGATAGTAGGTTTCGAGGCAGAGTGTTGCCATTGCTGTGGTATAGATCCGTCCTCCGTAGCCACCCCAGAGCGTGTCAGTTGGCCAGCTCCCGTCTGGTTTTTGCGTGTTGATCAATCGACTTTGCAGTGCTTGATTCCAGCGGTTCCAGTTTTGATTCTGTAATTGGTGCAAGGCGATCGTCGCGTAATACCAGTAATAGTAGTTGTCTTGCCCAGCTCCAGGTAACTGCTGCATCAGGAAGCGTTCCCCTTCTTGGATGGCTTCTTGTGACATTGAGTCGCCAATGAGAAGGCGTGTCGCCATTGCTTCGGCTGTCATGGTGCGACTAACCGCTTCCCCGGGCCGGTAGCTCGATAGACCTCCGTGGGTTCCACTTTGTACTGATCGTAAAAAGCGTTGCACACCGGTGGTTGCATTGGTTGAAATTTGAATTCCTGCACGGTTTCCCGCATCGAGTACCATTGCTTGCCATCCCAGTTGACTGAGATCACCTGGATCTCCTTCGCTGTATCGCCAACCGCCGCTCTGAGGGTGCTGTAACTGCTGGGTGTGTTGGATCGCGCGCTGGGCGGAAAGAAGGGCTGATGGGTCCGCAGTGATAGCGGCGGCTTCAGACATCGCTAGTGCGGCAATCCCATGACAGTAGGTTGCCTCGTAGATATTTGCTTTGCCCTTCAGCGAGCCATTCGGCTTCTGCTGGTGGATCAAGTATGCCAAGCCGCGATAGACTGCATCCGAGTATTCACCGTTTTGATGGGTGTGTCCGGCTCCCATCAGACTCAGTAGTGCGAGGCCAGTGAGGGCGGTTTCTGCCTGTGAGCCTGCAGAGCCACGGGAGGTTCCAAGCGGTGACCGTTCGAGTCCCGCACTGCTCGTCCTTGGATCCCAGGCTCCATCTTCTCGTTGCTGCTGCACTAGGTATTCGATGGCTCGTTGAACGGCCGCTTCGGTCTCTTCGTTACCACCGGTGCCATGAAGTGCACGTGTCTTTGCAGCACCTTGCCGGTTTGCAAAGTCGTTGACATCTTGATTGATCACGGTCGCTTGGTTGCCATCTTCAGTCTGTGATGTAAATGGATTCGCAAGGTTCTCGGGGGTTGTGTTTGTGATATCCTGCGATGATTCACTCAGCGATGTGGTAGAGGGAGCGGTAGACGTCTCGTTGGCCACCGACGAATCTGAGTTCTGTTCTGTAGGCTGTTCTGCGAGTGCGGAGTCCATTTCTGGGGTTTCCGTCTCGGATGCCTCAACAGGAGGATCGTTGGAATTAGGAGTCAATTGGCTGTCGACTACTGAATCCATTGTTTCGAGGCCGGCAAAAGCGTTCTCTAGCAGGGAATCAAACTCAGATTGTAAATCGGGGAGTGTTTCAGCCTGCGTCTCGGTGAGCGAAGTCGCCGTGTGTTCGATCCTTTCGATTGGGAACTCAGCTAACGCCTGAGAAGGGTCCGGTTCAGGAGTCGAATCAACTTCTGCCACTGCGTCGGTCACGTTGTCTTCGGATTGGTTTTCTTCGATCGGCTCTTGAGTTAAGGGTGTCTCGATCCCTGTTGGATTGATATTGAGTGATGCGGTGGCATTAGGGTCCGGCGTTTGGTTTGGTACTGTCTGAGTCCCAACAGCATCCTCTGGATTGGCTGAATGGTTCAGTGGGAGAGGGGCAATGCTGGACTGAGCCATTCCGCTGCTCGATTCCGCATCCAGTTCGGGAACAAATGTGGAGAATTCAACTGCTTGTGATTCACCCTGCGCGAATTCTTCGTGAGACTCCTTTTCTTGCTTCGAGTCCGATTGGTACAGCGATGGTAGCCAGACAATCAAACCCAGGTGCAAAATGATCGAGGCAAGAAGGTAGATCCAGCCGGTGATTCTTCGCTGTTTTCGGTACTTTGCGATTAGCCAAGCCGACGCAACGAGCAGCGATACCGAAGCAATCGCAAAGCTGAGAACGAAGTATCCGTTTGACCAAAGTGATTGGGTAAGGTTCAACGCTTCATCCTCTGCGTTGAGATGCCAATCTTTTCGACACCGCTGCTTCGCACCGCATGCAGAACTTCAACCGTTTGTTGCAGTGATCCAGATGCTTCACCTCGAACCGCGACTCGCAAGCCGGGATAATTCTGATGTTCGAGCTTCAGTCGGTTTGTTAACTCCTGCTGCGTCACCACCTCATCACCGAGGGTGATGGTTCCATCGAGGCTGATGGCAACGACTCGCTCATCGGGTATGCGTGTGATCGCTTGCATCTCGCTGAGGTTTGGCACATTGACGTCGATACGGCTTTCGGCCTCGCTGAATTCACTACCCACCATGAAAAAAATTACCAGCAAGAAGACGACATCGATCATCGGTGTCAAATTGATTGAGGCGTCTTCTGATGCTTTTCTTCTGGCTGACATCGTCGTTTTATGGGGTGAGCTAGGTGATGACGGTTGGACGCTTTCGGATGAGTAAAGTTTCCCTCGGACGGTGATAGGATTCTTCGTTCCAAGTTGACCAACACCGAGTGTCTCTACGCGGCTCGACGTTTTCGTTGGTCTTGTCCAGCGTTGTTTTTATCAAGTCCTTCTGCAGAAATGCACGCAATGACTCTCTGGCAAAGACGATCAATTTCGTTGAGGTAACGGTCCGATTTACCGCTGAAATACATGAAGGCTAAGTAGGCGGGGATGGCAACCATTAATCCGCCCGCTGTTGTAACGAGGGCGGTGCTAATTCCGGACGCTAACATCTCAGGTCGACCTAATGATTCTCTGCTACTCATCATTTCAAACGACTCGATCATTCCGAGCACTGTCCCGAGAAGTCCGATCAATGGAGCGACGTTGCTGATCGCGTGAAACACACGGACGAAACGTTTCAGAGAGTCTGAGACGCGATCACCCGCATCCATCACTGCCTGCTCGATCTCGAGCATGGGGTGGCCCCATCTTCGAATCGCCGCTTGGAAAACCTCGGCGACCGGGCAGTTGAATTCATCGCAAAGCTGGTTTGCTTCCTCGTAACTGAGTTGACCATCCTCGACAAACTCGGTGAAACGCCGCACGAAGGGCCTGGGAATGACGCGGGATCGTCTCAGGGAAATTAGTTTTTCGATCGATAATGCCGCGACAACCAAGGAACACAGTCCGAGTGGGATCATGAGAATCCCACCTTCAGCAATTTTTGACAGGAGAGAGTTTCCGCTTTTTTCGGAGCGGTCCGAATTGGAATCCACGGAGGTTGTATCTGCACCGCTTGGTAGTCTGGGAATTCCCATCGTGGCGGTTGTCGCATTGTTGGATTCGGCCACGCTTGTGCTGCTGGCAGCGTTATCGGCTTGCTGTGTAGTGCCCTGTAAGCGGGTTGATTGCCCCATAACGTCCATCATCCAGATCGAACCACTCGCCAAGATGATTAACGGCAGAATGCGACTGGTGATTGCAATTCGATGAGACACGTTTCTATTTTGCATGGTATGAAATGATGGCTCTTCAAGATTCACGCGTGGTAGTTCCATTAACGCTTAATCGGTGCATTTTCGTTGATGGACTGCGGAGATTGCTGAGGGTTGATCGTAGCGACGCGCTTACTCGCATCCAACGCGTAGGTCGAGTCATTGAATCGGTTGATAAGATTGCTGTAGCAGATTAACGCCTCGCGTTGGTGCCCCAGTTGTTCGAAGGATTTACCAGCTTGGATGAGTGAGGCAGCTACCCACGGTCCGGTAGCGTCGATCACTTCCACTTCTCGGTACGCAAGGATCGCGTTGGAGTACTGCTGTTGCAGGTAAAACGTTTCTCCGATGAGCCATTGAGCGCGTCCCCGAAGATTCGTTTCCATTTGCCTGTTACGGGCAAGTGGTTCGAGGATGCTCCGAGAACCATCAAAGTCGGTCTTGCGAATCGCCAGCTCAGCTTCGAGCAGGCTAACGAGCGCAACGTTGAAAGTATCCTGTTGAGCGGCTGACTTTGCGGCCTCAATACGTCGCAGTGCAGATTCGGCGTTCGTGCCCGTGCTGGTTTCTGCTTCGGCGCAACGAAGAAGCGTTGCGAAATCGGATTCGCCTCGAACGTCCACCAAATAGTTCCACCATGCTGCAGCGTCTTTGACACGCCCCTGTTGCACCAATGCTTCGGCAAGTAAACGTTCGACAGCACTCGTTCGCGATGGTGAGGGTGCATCGATGGCTTCTGCATCCGAGGCGAGTGCGAGCATGGACCATTTCTCGTTCAGACCGGCCCAGCGACACGCTGCCTCCCTAGCTTTTCCCGTTACCGCATCCGGCTCGGATGGTAGCAACAGCCCCGCGGCGAACCTTTCAGCAGCAGCTTGATGATCAAGGTCTGACAGTTCCGCCAGTGCTTCAGCCGTAGCGCTTCCCACCTCGTCCAGTTTTCCCAAATGCTCCGCAACAATCGTCCCGAGGATATCTGAGCCTCGGACGGTTGCGGTCAGCAGAGCGATGCGGAGCAGTTTGGGGCTGAGTTGCTCGAGTTTTTCAGACGACGCTTGATCAAGGATCCAATCTTGAACGGGGATGGGAATTTGTTCAAAGCGGGAGTCCGCAAACTCGTCGACAAGTTGACGAGTAAGTTTCGATTCAGGCCAGTTCTGCAGTAGGTTTGCGATGGCGGTTAGAGTGGACTGAGTCTCATTCGCTTTCTGATAACACTGGATCGCAAGCATGGCTGCTTGGTCGGCGTCAGGGTGCTCGGGATGCTCTTGAGAGAACTCCTTGAGTGTGTTCGCTGCTTTCCCTGGATCGAGGCCGCGAAAAGCGATGGCCCATGCGTAACCTAATTTGGCAGTGGATTGATTCGCGGAATTCAATCGTTTCGATAAGGAGAACGCTCTCTCTGCGATCTCAAAATCTTTCTTTTCAAGTGATGCACTGCCTATCTGATTGAGGATCTTGGCTGCGTTTTCCATACTTGGCTTGTGCTCATTAGCCGATGCGGTCAGTTGCTCGGTGACGTTCTCAAGTAGGTCGCAGGCGGACTCGTTCTGTCCCCTTTCGCTCAGCAGCAGTGCTGTGGCGATGCGTAGCATGTTCTTTGCGTGCTGCGGCAGGTTTGCGGCCTGAGGACGTTCTGACGCGTCAATGGCGTGATTGTAAAAGGCGATTGCATTTTCAATCTCACCGCGACGTTGAAGTTCACGCGCGAGTCGTGCGATCGGTAGCGTGATGTCGTTCGCCAGCTTTTCGTCGGCATAAAGTTTCTCGCCCAAAGCGACGGCAGTGACGAGGTCGCCATCCTTCAGTGATTGGTCAAGTTCGCGCAGCAGTTGATCCCCAGCATGGACTGGTGATGTGAATAAACCAATCATCAGTGCGAACATCCACACGCTCCTCAACGCGTGTGATGGACGTATCGCAGTGAGGCTACTTACCATCCCTGATTCCGCTTATGTAGTCTCTCCTGAGGCCATTCCTTGCCTAGGGCCGCCTTGATCCGTCACCTTTGCGGGGTACAGAATCGTTTACTGTCCTCTGCCAATACCGAAACATGTGCCACCAAAGCAATCCCGACTCTCGAAACTCACCACTTTTCGAGCGAAATCACTCGCGAAAATCGTCTGCTGACGATGCAAGCCAGTCTTGATCAAGTGCTAGCAATAGGTCGGCGTCCTTGGCCTTGATGGGAGAAGGCGAGAGAGCGAGGGGATTGCTAGCGTTGCTGGCGTGTGGCTTGGGAAGGTGGACTCGGCTTATTCCGATGCTGTTGCTTTTTTGGCCCGCCATGGTGGTTCTGTTAGCTGTCGTGGTTCGGGCCAGTTGGACCGACCGCTGATGGGATGCAGTTGAAATTGCGACATCAGAATGGAGCAAGCTGCCCGAGTTGAAGAATTCGGGTGTAAAAGACTCTGTGTTAAAGGAGTCTGGGCGGCCTTGGTGGCGCACTATCCGTCCTCTTGCACTGACGCTGAGAGTATCTTGAATCCATTCGCCTGAGGAATCACTTAACCGGTTTCTTGCTAGATCATTGATCACACGAAGCGCATCAATTGAGGTGACTCGGTTGTCTGCGTTTTGATCCAAAAGCAAATTTGGCCATGAGGTCACATCGTCGACCTCGACGACTTGTTGGTCTAAGTCACTGGAGTAACGTCTTGCGGCAAGTTCGTTGATGATGCGCAGTGCATCACCTGCGGTGACCTGGCCATCATTGTTGATATCGCTGCTGACCAAGTAGTTGTGCCAGAGCCGGTCAGAATGAACCAGTAGTTCGACCGATGGAGTATTGGTGTTGTAACTTGGAATCAACCACTCCTCGTTGATTAGTTCTGGCGCTGTCAGCCGCCACTGTTCCCGATCAGTCATGATGATTGTGTCACCAGATGACAGGTAGATCTTCACACCGGAAGCGACCGTGTTGAGTTTCGATACCGCTTCAGTATTGATTACCAAAGACTGCGGTTCAGGTGAGCTGAGGCGGTGTGTTTGTACATCACTGACAACAATCGAACTTCCTGCCGTTAGGTCAATTGTCGACAGGGCTCCTTTCCAATGGACGGTGTTGTTGCCCGAGTGACCATCGATTGCAAGCAAGGGAGCTACCGAGAGCGACTCTGGATCCAAACTGATGGTGAGTTCTTGATGGCTTTCGGTTCCCTTGATATTGAGTAGACCGATCTGATTTGGTTCCAAAGCAAAGCTGTCCACGGAGCCCTGCTGCACAAGAATTTGTCCCTGCTCAATATCGAGGGACGCATTTGGTGTGATCCAGTCAACGTTGGCTTCGGATTGAGGTGACGATTGATGCACCGACACGGTGTAATCCTCCACCTCTCCATCATCCGCAGGACCGATGGGACTGAGGTTGCCGACGGAGCTGAGTCGAACTCTGGCAAATGTGTTGCCTATCTCTGCACCGGCGGGGACCGAGAAACTAAGAACGTTAAGGCCTGACTGAACGCTCGCGTTTTGCAGAATCTGTTCACCTGCATCGCCCCAATCTCCATCATGATTGAAGTCAATCCATGCATCGACCCATCCCTGGTCACTACTTTCAACGGCAAGGCTGGAAGTATTGATGGCACTCGGATTCGTCAAATGAGTGGTTAGGAATTGCACCCCATCCTCATCGGCAGCATCGCCGGTCGCGTCATCCGAGAACAGTCCATCCAAATCAAAATCAATCTCCGAGCCCAGATACAAGGGCGAGGGTCCATGTCGTGCTCCGTTACTCGCAAGTGTGACCGGATACTGGAGGGCTGCATCGCCAAAATCGAACGGACCCACGACGTTCAGATTGACTTGCAAACTCGTTTCGTTCCCCGAATCGTCCTTCGCGGTAAAGGTGACGGGCGTCGTGCCTAGGGGAACTTGGTCGGGAGCGGCTAGGAAACTCAAGTTTTGATCCACAACATCGGTCGCATAGAGTTGGAGCGTGGGGAGTGAATCTAGGTTTCTCAAATCCGCTCCATCGGGGTGATTTGCACTTAGTTCGAAGGAGGCTGGTAGGGTGAGTGAAGGTGGTGTGCTGTCTTGGATGACGACATTGATGGCTTGGGTTGTTTGGTTACCGCTGAAGTCGGTGGCCGCAAAGGTGATCGTATGGGATCCCAGCGGTAAGTTGACCGGCGCATCATGGGTGAGCGTTGGGCTTGGATCGACCGTATCGGCTATCGTCGTTTCGAAAGTGAGTTGAGCAAATGGATAGCCAGTGGGTGAAGTAGCTTCGATGGTTTGAGTGAGCGGCGAAACGTTGAGTGTAGGTGGAGTGGTGTCAATGATTGACAAGGTAGCTGTGGTTTGTGTTTCGTTGCCTGAGAGATCTACAGCATGTAAGAGGATAGGATGATCACCTAGAGAGTATTCCTCTGGCAGTGTAAAGCTGAAGGCTGGGTTAGGGTCAAGCTGATCAGTGACGGTTACCGTCGAGATAAATTGTTCCAGCGGATCAGCTGGGCCTGTGTAACCACTCGGTGAGTCTGCCTCGAGGGTAAGGCCTGACGGTGCGTTAATGATGGGGGGGATGTTTTCAAGGACGCTGAATCCAAGGTCGGTCAGAATTGCTTTCTCAAGGAGGGTCAGTTCCTGTGGAACGTCACGGTCTACCAACGTATGTGACATCAGGTGCGTGATGGGCGCAAAGATAAAGTCTTGGTCTGGGTATCCTTCGCTATCAAGGTGGGCAACGCTTGATTCAAGACGGAAAGTTTCTGGTGAGTAGAGCGGCACACGTCCGCCATAGACCGATTTTGCTACGGGGCCATCAAAAAAAAGTCCTGCATTGGGGCCTTGTCCACCGGTGCTATGCGTCGCCCATGCGGGAATGTTCATCTGATAGGCATTGAGTGAATTGGGATCAGACTCGATTAAGCGGTTCCCGTTCACATCCGACACGAATTGGTCAAACATGGACCAAGCACCAGGCGTGAAAATCCCGTCTCCGCTATCGTCACTCCCATTGGCGTTGGTCGCACTGGTGAAACCTAGCGTGTGAACCAGTTCGTGAATGACCACGGCCTGAAAATCAAGTTCGTCATCAGCGATGCCGTTGACCGGATCGGTCTGATAGCTGAAGACGTCGTCCTCATCGAAGAAATAAATGTCAACATGGCCATCGGACTCATTCCCGTTATGATCTTCACCGGTGAGGATTTTCTGTGGAATCAGGTGGTGCACAAAACCGCCCGCCGGCGGTCTGACGCCACCCACAGAACTCGCTTTGCCAATCGCAGTGCCATCAAAAGCAAATGCGTTGACGTCCATCGTGATGGTCGCGTCATGGAGGAGCCAGCCGCCAAGCCGGTTTGCGGCTGCTTCCAATGCGGAGCGATAAGTTGGACCGTCAATGGGATGGTTGAATCCAACGGGTTCCCCTTCGAGATAATTGAATTCAAAACCCACCGCGAGTAGATATCGCTTTTCTAGTCTTTCAAGCTTTAGGCGACGAAAGCGTTTCCCGTTTCGAATCGAGGCTCGTTGGGTCATGGGATTCGCTTGGGGGATAGAATCGTCTTCGGGGGGTGTACCTGTATGCCGCCACTGGGTGCGCCCAACGCAAGCAGTTTGGTGTAAACTATGGTCTTTGGTTGATGTTATGTTTTACTTGAATCACGCTTAAAGAGTCAAAGATGATCCTTGGTTCCTTTTATCGAGTCTTACTGATTGCCTTGGTCGTTCTTGGGTTTATCTTCAGCGGCGGTCGCGGCTCGACCCTGAACGCGGCAGAAGGAAAACGTCCCAACATCGTTTTCATCTTGGCGGATGATCTCGGTTACCGCGAGATGGGTTGTTTTGGACAAGAGAAGATCAAAACACCGAATTTGGACCGGCTTGCGACTCAGGGGATGAAACTGACTCAGCATTACAGTGGCAACGCTGTTTGTGCTCCGTCTCGTTGTGTTCTTTTGACCGGTAAGCATCCGGGTAACGCATTTGTGCGGGCAAACAAATCAACACCGCCCGAGGGTCAGTGGCCGATTCCTGATGACGAAGTGACGATCACGGAACTACTGAAGAAGCAGGGGTATGTCACCGGTGCCTTCGGTAAATGGGGTCTTGGTGGCCCAACCTCGACTGGGCGTCCGATGAACCAAGGTGTCGATCGATTTTTCGGTTACAACTGTCAGGCGCATGCGCACAGTTACTATCCTTCGTACCTATGGGATAATGATCAGCATGTCACGTTAAAGAATGACCCTGAGGTGCCTGGGCACGCTTCACTCGCAAAAGACGCCGACCCTGCTGACCCTCGCTCCTATGATATTTTCAAAGGTCAGGACTACGCACCCGATCGGATTCATGAGCAGGCGCTGCAGTTCATTCGTAATCACAAAGATGATCAGTTTTTTCTCTACTACCCTAGTGTGATTCCGCACGTCGCGTTGCATGTTCCGGATGAGGATCTGAAGCCCTACTTAGATTTGGGATGGAAAGATCCTCCCTTCACGCGAGGCGCTGGGTACGGTTATACGCCGCACTACACGCCACGCGCCGCCTACGCAGCGATGATTACGCGATTGGATCATTATGTGGGTAACGTTCTTAGGACCTTGGATGAACTAGGTCTCGCTGAAAACACTTTGGTTGTCTTCAGTAGTGACAACGGTACCACGCATCTGGACCAAGAAGTTGATTACCGATTCTTTAAGAGTGTTGGTGAATTGAGAGGTTTGAAGGGTTCGCTTTACGAAGGCGGGGTTCGCGTTCCAACGCTGGTGAGGTGGCCCGGTAAGGTCGCTCCGGGGTCTTCACGGGATTTTGTTAGTGGATTCGAAGATTGGATGCCAACCCTCCTCGATGCGGTTGGTGCAGCGGAGTCAGTGCCTAAGGAGATCGATGGGATCTCGCTTCTGCCCACTCTGCTTGGTAAGACTCAGGCTGATCGCGATTACCTTTACCGCGAGTTCCCCAGTTACGGGGGTCAGCAGACAATTCGCGTTGGAGACTGGAAAGCGGTTCGCCAGAACATGTCGAAGGGAAATTTAGAGGTCGAGCTTTACAACCTGGCAACCGACGTGAGCGAATCAAATAATGTTGCAAAGGAACATCCTGAATTGGTGAAAGAACTGACCGAGATGATGACTGCAGTTCGAACGCCTTCGAGCGAGTTTCCTTTGCTCCCAATTGATCCCAAGGCGAAGGCAAATTAATCACATCCGTGTGTTTGCCATTCGAGCTTGGTAATTTCGCATCCAATATTCAGACGACTTGCACGCCCCATCTTTGAGTGACAACGCGATGAATCGGATTCAAGTTTTTGTTTTCCGCATGATTCACTGTGTGACCTGCATGGTTTGTGCATGCAGGTTCATTCCGTTGTTTGTGGCGGTCGTTGGATTCGTTTGGGCGTGCGCTAAGGTGCCCTGCATTGCAGCAGAAAGCTCTTTTTTTGTTGAGGAGGTCGCACCGATTTTTGCACAGCATTGTGTGCGCTGTCACGACGGTAGTGGCGAGAGTGAAGTCCTGCTGGTCACCTCAGATGATCTGCTTGATCATCAATGGGTTGTCCCAGAAGACTATTCCGGCAGTAAAATCGTCAATCTCATTGGTGGCGTGGAGCCTAGAATGCCGCCGGATGGACCCCCGCTTTCCAAACGAGAGTTGGAGACGATTCGGATTTGGATCGAAGATGGGGCGTTATGGCCGGCTGGTATGCGAATCTCGGTAGCGGGGCGGGCGGATGCGACATGGTGGTCCTTGCAGCCGATTGTGGATTCTTCACCTCGGGATGTCTCAGCGACGGGCGAGGATGTAGGGTTGGGCAAGTCGGCGATTTTAGATGCACTAATTGACGAAGGACTTCAGGGAAAGGGGCTTCGACGCAGCCCTCGCGCGGATCGGCGAACGCTGATTCGACGCCTCGCCTACGACCTATGGGGTTTGCCGCCAACGCCGGAGCAGGTTCAGCAATTTGTTGACGATCGAGGTTCTGCCGCGTGGGAACGCTTGGTCGATCAAATGCTTGACTCACCGCATTACGGTGAACGCTATGCGACCCACTGGCTTGATCTCGCTCACTATGCAGATACGCATGGCTTTGAGAGGGATCAGCGTCGGCCTAACGCATGGAGATACCGAGATTATGTCATTGACTCATTGAACGCTGATAAACCGTATTCCCGATTCCTCACGGAACAGATCGCGGGTGATGTTCTTTGGCCGCAAAATCCAGACGCGGTGATAGCGACAGGGTTCCTTTCCGCTGGACCTTGGGATTTTGTTGGCCAAGTTGAAACCAAGAGTCCTGAGTTGCGACGTTCTTCGCGTGTGCTTGATCTTGATGACATGGTGACTCAGGTCATGACTGCGACCATTGGGATGACCGTGCATTGCGCGCGATGCCATGATCATAAGCTCGATCCAATTAGTCAGGCCGAGTATTACCAGTTACAGGCAGTTTTCGCGGGGGTTACTCGAGGTAACAGATTGATTTCCAAGTCTGCACTTGAAAAGTACGAGAAGCAGATGGCCGATCTGACTGACCAGCGAAGGCGCGTTTCTCTTCACATTGGCCGACTCGAGGGGCGAGGTCTTTCATTGGCCGACATGGTTGGAGGTGGAAACGGGCTAGGTGGAGGTGAGTTTAGGGTTGGCATTGATCCTCGCAGTGCAAAGGTGCAGACGAGGGATTTTGGGAGTCTCGGAAATGTCGTGGTCAATCGTTTCTCAGCCTCCGAGCATCCTTTCATCGACGGCGTTTTTGTCGCTGATGGCGGTGAAGAGGGGCAGGAAGCCATTGAGATTAGTTCGACGGGTACCGTAATTAGAGGGTTGCCAAAAACCTCAGGTATGGCTTGGGATGCAATTCGCAATGGACCGGTCGCTAGTCAGCATTCGCCCGAACTGGGTGGCATTGATTTCACTTCTCAAGGTCATGATCTTCTTGGATTGCATGCGAATGCGGGTTTGACGTTTGATTTGACCTCGTTACGTCAAGCTATCGGCCAAGAGAAATTGCTGCTCGAGTCGCAGGTTGGTTATTTCGGTGCCGCCGGTGACTATCGGGCGGATGTGTGGGTCATCGTCGATGGCGACATTTTATGGAGTCGTCGCAACCTCAATCGCTCGGAGGGTCTGCAGCCCTTGAGCCTCGAGATTCCAGATGAGGCAAACTTCTTGACTCTGGTCGCGACTGATGGGGGTAACGGGTACTCACATGATCAGATTGGCTTTGGCGATGCACGTTTGATGGGGCGGGAGAAGTCGGTGCGGACTACTGAAGATGTTGCGGTACTGCAGCGTTTGACCGCCGAGCTAAGCGAAATTGACCAAGCAATTGAGGCACTCGGACCGCCACCCCGAGCCTACGGTATTGTCTCAAAAGAGATGCCGGATGAGATTCGAGCTCTGAGACGCGGGGATTCTGAGTCGCCTTTTGGTGAGAGTGTGTTACCCGGTGCCCTAGCGTGCGTTGGTGAGCTGAATTCCAAGTTTGGGGACGATCCGAAAATGCCTGAAGGTGAACGTCGTGTTGCGCTCGCCAAATGGATTTCTGACCCACAGCATCCGCTTACCTATCGAGTCATCGCAAATCGAATTTGGCTCTGGCATTTCGGCCGTGGATTGGTCTCAACGCCTAGTGATTTTGGTGCTGGCGGTGCATTACCCACGCACCCAAAATTGCTGGACTGGTTGGCTTCAGAGTTGCAAGTCGCAGGTGGTTCACTCAAAGCACTTCATCGCATCATTTTGATGAGTGAAACTTATTGCCAACAGAGTTTGGAAGACGCGACTTCACAATCCGCTAGACAAGATGCACTCAATGAATTTCTTTGGCGGCAGAACCCGCGTCGTCTCAATGCTGAAGCAATTCGTGATTCAGTTCTCGCCGTCAGCGGGAACTTGAACACTCAGCGAGGTGGGCCGGGCTATGAGGATTTTCATTACACCGAGGCTTACGCGCCGATCTATGAATACAAGGTTGCGGATCGACCTGAACTTTGGAGACGTAGTGTTTACCGTTACGTGGTCCGCACGACACCGAATGAGTTTCTCACGACCTTTGATTGTCCTGATCCTGCCAGTTTGACTCCCAACCGTTTGACAACCACGACTCCGCTCCAGTCTCTAGCACTTTTCAATAACGAGTTCTTGCTGCGACAGAGTCAAGCTTTCGCGGAGCGATTGGGCGAGGAAGCGGGACCAATGTTATCGGATCAAGTTGTGCGTGCCTTTGAGCTCGCTTATGGACGTCGTCCCGGTGTGCAGGAGCAAGTTGCTGCTGAGAGTTTTGCGAAGTCCAGCGGGCTGTTTGCTCTTTGCCGAGTCATCTTCAATTCCAACGAGTTTCTCTACGTCGATTAATCGAACAGGTAGTTTTAATGACATCGACAATTCAATTCGCCCTTGGCCGCGCTGTGTTGCGTTGCACAATTGATTTCTATCGAGGCCGGTTTTCGCTCGTCTTAATGGCGATGCTATCCTGCCTCTTTGTGCCCTCAACGCTTGTTGCAGTTGACTTTGAGAAGGAGATTGCACCAATCTTCGAAGAGCATTGCTTCGCCTGCCATGGGCCAGAGGAGCAAGAGGCTTCGTTTCGCGTGGATCGATTGGCCAAGCTCCTTCGGGGTGGCGATAGTGGTGAACCGGCAGTCATTCGAGGAGAGCCCGAGAATAGCTTTTTAATGAAAGCGGTACGGCATCAGGAGAAGGGTTATGAGATGCCGCCGGAAGGGAAGCTGGCTAACGAGCAAATCGACCAATTGGCCGAGTGGATTCGATCCGGTGCGCCGACGCCCGATTCCTACGGTCCCGAGCAAGAGACTGTTGAATTAAAGCACTGGTCCTTTCTTCCTATCGAGAAACCGCAAGCGACAGGAATCGATGATCTGATCCAAGGGCGTCTGTCGGCCGCTGGGCTTGAGGCTTCACCGCGAGCTGACCGCGTGACTCGGATTCGGCGTCTCTATCTGACCATGCTCGGAATTCCTCCGACTCCTGAGCAAGTACATGCCTTTGTGAATGATCGTGATGAGAGGGCGTGGGGAAATTTAGTTGAACGCGTCCTTGAGAGTCCCCTGTTTGGCGAAAGGTTTGCTGCATTGTGGCTTGACCTCATCCGCTTTGGTGAGACGCACGGATACGAGATGAACCGTGAACGACCCACAGCGTGGGCTTTTCGCGATTGGATCATTGAATGCTTCAATCGTGACCTGCCTTACAACGAATTTGTCAAATCTCAGATTGCGGGTGATGCCTTGGGGCGTCCCATCGGAACCGGTTTTCTGGTTGCCGGACCAGTGGACCAGGTGAAAGGGCAAGACCCAAAGCTGCAACAGGTTCAGAGAATGAACGAATTGGATGACATGATCAACACAGTGGGAACTGCCTTTCTGGGACTAACCACCGGTTGTGCTCGATGCCATGATCATAAATTTGATCCAATTTCGCAAAGGGATTACTACTCACTGCAGGCCATCTTTGCAGGCGTGAATCACGGTAACGGAACCTTAGCTTTGGATGAAACGCAAACCAATCAACTTTCGACTTTACGGCAGCGGGAAGAACAGCTCACAGAGAGTTTAAAAGAGTTTATTCCCGGTATTAGGCAGGGTGGCCTGGTACGGGCGATTGATGATGCCGAAGCACTTCAACTCGTCGAACCAAAAGGCAAAGCGGAAGATGTTGATGGTGGAATCATGGACTGGACAGGATCGGGTTATTCGTGGTGGAACCATCAGCCGAACGTTCCCGTGATTCAATACGCACCAAAACTTCGTGGACGCTTTCGAATTTGGCTAAGTTGGGGAGCGGGTTTTTCATCACACACCAAACAGGCTCGATACTGGATGCGTTCGGGGGATGCAGAGCATCTGATTGCGGAAGTGAACCAACAGATTACAGCTGATCAACAGATCAAGCGATCTGCTCAGGGTCGACAAGTGCCGGAAAGCGACAACCGCATCCAAAGTGCCGTGACGCAGAGTAAGAAGTGGAGTGGTTTTTACGATGCTGGTGTCTATGAGCTAAGACCGGAAGATACCTTTGTTCTAACCGGTGGTGATGATGCACAAGCGGTGACAGCGGACGTGATCGTCTTTCAAGAAGTGCCACCTGACGAGTTGTCCGAAGATTTGCAGGGTTTGGAACTTCGCCAGGCAGTTTCTGCGGACCTTAACGTTGAAACCTTTGCCCTTCGATCCGCCGATGCCGTTCGCTTTTGGATTGATTCGACCAATCAGGGCGAACCGTGCATCGATGAGATCGAAGTCTTTTCTGAAGAGAAAAACATTGCGTTAGCCAGTCTTGGTTCGCGGGCAACCTCCTCGGGAGACTTTATTCATCCCAAACACCGCCTGAGTCAAATTAACGATGGTGAATTCGGAAATTCCAAGAGCTGGATCTCATCTCAGGTGAGCGGTGGTTGGGTGCAGATTGATTTCAAGGAGGCGTACCCGGTCGAACGGATTCAATGGGCGAGAGATCGAGAGGGGCAGTTTTCAGATCGGACAGCAACCAATTACCGCATCGAGCTGAGAGACTCGGAGGGAAACTGGGAATACGTGGCCGGCAGTTCGGACCGGCAGGTCAGTCGATCGGGTGCCACGGCCGAGAGCGATTACCGCTTTGATGAGTTTGCTGAGGCGGATCAGGAACGAGGTCGAGGGTGGTTGAAATCACTGAAGGAGACGCAGGCCGAGATCAAAGCGATGGAGGCGAAACGAGTGGTTTACGTCGGGCAATTCTCCCAGCCCGGTGTCACTCACCGGCTTTACCGAGGCGAGCCAAGTTCCCCGCGAGAGCAAGTTTTACCATCCGGTATTACAGCGTTTTCAGATTGGCAACTTGAAGCGGCAAGCCCAGAGCAACGCCGACGCGAACGACTTGCCGGTTGGATTGCTGATCAAAATAATCCGCTCACAGCACGCGTGATCGTGAACCGTATCTGGCAGTTCCACTTTGGTGCCGGAATCGTTAGCACTCCGTCTGATTTCGGTCGCAATGGAGCCGCACCCACCCATCCGGAGCTGATCGACTATTTGGCTTCGGAGTTGATTGATTCGGGGTGGTCGTTGAAGCACATTCATCGTTTGATTTTGCAATCGCATACTTGGTCACAAAGCGATGCACCAAATGCGGCTTGTCTTGAGGTGGATGCTGATAACCGATTGTTGTGGCGGTTCGCGCCTCGGAGGATGGAAGCTGAGGCAATTCGTGACTCAGTCCTAGCCGTGACGGGGGTGTTGGACCTCGAGAAGAGAGGAGGCCCTGGGTTTAGCGCCTTCGAAGTGCAGATGGAAAACGTTCGTCACTACCATCCTAAAGAGGACTATGGCCCAGAGGATTGGAGGCGGATGATCTATATGACGAAGGTGCGTCAAGAAAAGGATCAAGTGTTTGGTGTATTCGACTGTCCGGACGCCAGTATGGTTGTTGCCAAGCGGAGTCGCTCAACAACACCACTTCAAGCGTTGAGTCTGCTGAACAGCAGTTTTATGGTTCAGCAAGCGAGCCTCTTTGCCCAGCGGTTATCTCGGGATTGCGAGCTAGTCGAGGATCAAGTGACACAAGCATGGGCTCTTTGCTTTCAGCGATTACCGACGGATTTGGAAATGCAATCAAGTTTAGAGTTGGTCAAAGACCATGGGTTGCCAGCCTTGACGCGAGCGATCCTGAACGCGAATGAGTTTGTTTTTATTCCTTAGGTTAAGCCAACAGCAAAGCGGACGAATTATTTGTGGATTTTGTGTTCGTATAAGGGTGACCAGTAGATGCAAAAAATAAAACATCAGCGGCAACGACGGCAATTTCTGCACGACACATTCACTGGGCTAAGTGGAATTGCTTTGGCAAGTCTCATGCAACGTGATGGATTGGTAGCCAATGAGTTTACCGAAGGCAAGCCGTTGATTGACGCTGCACGTCCCTTCGCATCGAGGCAACCACATCATCACGCGGCTGCTGAAAACGTTCTAGTGATCTTCTGCTCCGGCGCTTGTTCTCAGATCGATACGTTTGACTACAAGCCCGAATTGATCCGTCGTCATGGGCAAGCAATGCCTGGGGCCGATCAGTTACTCACGTTTCAGGGCGAGCAGGGGATGCTGACCAAAAGTCCTTGGGAGTTCAAGCCTCGTGGTGAAAGCGGCAAGATGGTCTCAGACTTACTTCCGCAACTTGCCGAATTGGCTGACGAGATGTGTTTCTTGCACGCATTGACCAGCAAGACGAACACACATGGGCCAGGTGAAAACTTCATGTCCACCGGGTACACCCTTGATGGCTTCCCCAGTATGGGTGCGTGGACGACATGGGCTTTAGGGACTGAGAACGAAAACTTGCCGTCTTATGTTGCCATCTCGGATCCCAGAGGAACTCCGCAGTCGAGTGTGAATAATTGGGGGCCTGGTTTTTTACCAGCCGCCTATCAGGGGACTGAATTCAACGCAACCAAGCCTTTACGCAATCTGGAAATCCCAGAGGGCATCTCCAAGCAGGAGGATCAGGCAACACGACAGTTTCTCAATCAGATCAACCAGCAACATCGAGATGGATTTCCAGGTGACACCGATCTTGCCGCCCGTATTTCGTCCTATGAACTTGCGGCTCGAATGCAACTGAGTGTGCCCGAAGTAACGGACTTGTCGACGGAAACGGCTTCAACGCTGAGAGCCTATGGAGCGGATGACTCGTCAAACCCATTGAAAGCCAAGTTCGCTCGTAATTGCATCCTCGCGCGTCGCTTACTCGAGAAAGGTGTCCGGTTTGTGCAGCTTTTCAACGGAGCCTACCAGACCGGCGGCGAAGGAGTTAGCAATTGGGACGGACACAAGCAGATTCAAGATCAGTACAGCAAGCATGGTCCCGTTCTGGATCAACCTTGCGCGGCATTATTGAAGGATCTTCGCCAGAGAGGGATGCTTGAAAAGACTTTGGTTCTATGGGTGACTGAGTTTGGGCGGATGCCAACCTTTCAGAAGGGGGCAAGCGGTCGAGACCATAACCCAGAAGGCTTCACTGCATGGATGGCGGGAGCTGGTGTGAAAGCGCCATTCACCTACGGGGCGACTGATGAGTTCAGTTACAAGGCCGCGGAGAATGTGACCACGGTTTACGATCTCCACGCCACCGTCCTCCATTTACTTGGGCTTAATCACAAGAAGCTAACTTACTACCACAATGGGTTTGAACGTCGACTGACAGATGTTCACGGTCATGTGATTCACGACATTTGTAAACAGGCGGTCTAACTGATGCAGCGTCGAGAATGGTTGAGTTCAGTCGCCGGTGGCTTCGGAGCCATGGCACTGAGTTGTTTGGATGCTCAGGCAAAGCAATCGGCTTTGCATCATCCAGCAAAAGCGAAACGTGTGATTCAGATTTTTTGTCCGGGCGGCATGAGTCAGGTTGATACGTTTGATCATAAGCCTGAACTTATCAAGCGGTCAGGTAAGCCCTTTGATCCTGATGGGAAGTTGCAGTTTTTTGCATCGAAACCAGGGAATTGCCAGTCAAGCTTTTGGAAGTTTTCTCAGCACGGACAGTCCGGCCTGTGGGTGAGTGATCTCTTCCCTAGGCTCGCCCAGCATGTTGATTCCATGGCGTTCATATACTCCATGCACAGCAAGACAGCGCTTCACGGTCCTGCATGTTTCATGATGAATACTGGATTCACGCTTCCTGGTTTCCCGAGTATGGGATCTTGGATTACCTATGGCTTGGGGAGCGAAACGGAGAATTTACCCTCCTACGTTGTTTTGCCCGACACAAGAGGTCTGCCGCCAGGAGGTGTGTTGAATTGGGGAGCTGGTTTTTTGCCAGCTACACATCAGGCGGTGACGCTTGATTTTTCTCGAGTGGATCGACCGATCGCTGATCTTTTTCCTCCCGACTCCCTCCGTCATGAAACCGATCCCATAGATCAGCAGAGCCTTGAGTTCTTGGCTGCGATGAATCAACGACACCTCGCAAATCGGGACGGAAATACGGATCTCGAGGCAAGGATACGAGCTTATGAAATGGCAGCAAAATTACAGGTCAGCGCGCCGGAGGTTTCTGACCTAAGCGGTGAGTCGAGGGCAACCAAGGAGTTGTATCAACTCGATGATCAAGCGGTTGGAGGATTTGGACGCCAGTGCTTACTCGCTCGCCGCCTCGCTGAGCGAGGGGTTCGGTTTGTGCAGCTTTACTGCGGCGCTGAGAATACGACCGCTGAACCGATACGTCCTAATTGGGACAGTCACGAGGATCTTCCGAGAGATCATGGCTATTGGGGGCGAATCTTGGATTCGGGCGCTGCCGCGTTGCTCACTGATTTGCAATCTCGCGGAATGTTAGACGAGACGCTTGTGATTTGTACCACCGAGTTTGGAAGGCAGCCAGCTTCCCAAGGAGGAAAGGGAATTGGTCGAGATCATAACTCGGGAGCTTTTACCGCTTGGATGGCTGGCGGTGGTATTCGCGGTGGCGTCGGTTTTGGTGCAACGGATGAATTGGGATACCAAGCCGTAGAGTCACCGACTTACTGTTACGATCTGCATGCTACGGCCCTACATTTGTTGGGAATTGACCATGAAAAATTAACTTACTACCACAACGGAATTCAAAGACGCTTGACTGATGTTCACGGTAAAGTGATCCGTGATCTGATTGTTTAGGAACGGTTGCGGTTGGAGCCGGTGAAGTTAATTTATCTAGCGGGGAAACATCTGACGTGTTTGTGAACGCTTTCATTAAGGAATCATCGAAGGCACGGAGCGGGTGGTTAGCGTGCTTGGTGGGTTTGGTCTTATGTACTCACCTTTACGCGAACGAAGCTTCGCGGCCAAATGTCGTTTTTATTATGGCGGATGATCTGGGCTGGGGTGACGTTGGGTTTCATGGCGGTGTGGCATCAACGCCGCACTTGGATAGGCTAGCGGAGCAGGGAATCGAACTGACCCACCATTATGTTGCACCAGTTTGCAGTCCAACACGAACCGGATTACTGACGGGGCGTTGCTGGAGTCGGTTTGGTGTGACGAGCCCCACGAATACTCTTGCGATTCCGCCTCCAACTTTAACCCTTCCGAAATTACTGTCGGAAGCTGGTTATGACACATGTCTAATTGGAAAATGGCATCTCGGTTCCTTACCGAAGTGGGGACCCAATCATTTTGGGTTTGACCACTCTTACGGATCACTGGCCGGAGGAGTGAGCCCTTGGAGCCACGGTTACAAGAAGGGGCCTTATCGGCCGACTTGGCATCGTAATCAGTCACTGATCAGCGAGTCGGGGCATGTGACCGATTTACTCACCGGTGAAGCGGTTGAGTGGATTGATGCGAGATCAAAGAAACCATTCTTTCTCTACCTTCCTTATACCGCGGTGCATCTTCCACTGCGCGAACCCGATGAGTGGGTCACACGCGTTGCTGATCATGTCACGGACTCCGTTGAGCGACATTACCTCGCTTCCATCATGCATCTTGATGACGCGGTGGGACGAATCATTGATGCGTTGGAAGTGAATGAGTTGCTTGAGAATACGATCGTGATTTTCACGAGTGATAATGGCGGAAGCACCGCGGAGAATAATGATTTGCGATATCCCGATGACAATTGTCCCGATGGTGCATTACCTGGCCGTAATCTCCCACTACGTGGGAAGAAGGGTGAGGTCTATGAAGGTGGGATCCGTGTTCCGGCCATTGTTTGGTGTCCGAGCCTTTTTTCGAAGAGAAAAGAAGATACGCCAGTACAGATCATTGACTGGTTACCAACGATCAGCCGTTTTGCTGGAGCCAAAATTGGAAAGGAGAGTCGGCTGGATGGCGTTGACCTTCACGATTTACTACTGCAAGGAAAAAAGATCGACGACCGGTTGCTTTATACGGTTGGGCCAAGTTGGAGATCGGTTGCATTACGTGATCAACGTTGGAAGTTGGTGCAGCACCAAAGGGGTGAGTCGATCGTTCGAGAACTCTATGATCTGGTGAACGATCCAGAGGAGCAGCACAACGTTGCAGTTCAGCACCCGGAGGTTCTTAATCGTATGCGTTTGGATCTTGTGGATACTTCAAAATCGGATCGCGATTCGGTGGTTGATCTGAGTGCCGAATAAGACGCCTACGCAATCAGTTCATGAACGACTCGTGGTGGAGAGACGCCAGTGAGTCGCTCATCGAGACCACTGCGAGGGAAAAAGAGATCTTGGTGGTGCAATCCGAGCAAATGTAAAATCGTGGCATGGTAGTCATGCACACTGACGGGGTTCTCAACCACTTGATGGCCAAAGTCATCCGTCTTTCCATACGAGAGCCCTCCTTTGACACCGCCACCAGCCATCCAAGAGGTGAACGCTTGCATGTTGTGGTCTCGACCGGTGTAGATTTTCCCAGAACGCTGCGATGTGGGGGTTCGTCCAAACTCGCCGCCCCAAATCACAAGGGTGGAATCAAGCAAGCCTGAGCGTTTGAGATCCTTCAGTAACCCAGCAACGGGTTGATCGGTACGTTCACACACCGCTCGATGGTTTGACGCGAGATCAACGTGGCTGTCCCATGGCTGTTCTTCAAGGAATATTTGCACGTAACGAACACCTCGCTCCACTAATCTTCTCGCCAGCAGACAGCGTCGCCCGAACGAATCGGTTGGCGATTGGCCAATTCCGTAGGTCTTGTGTACTTCCTCCGATTCACGATCAATGTCCAACGCCTCGCTCGCGGCAAGTTGCATTCGAGAAGCAAGTTGATAGGACTGGATGCGTGCCTCAAGTTCAGCCTGATGGGGCCGCTCGCTTCGATGGAGCTCATCTAATTGCTCCAGCAAGCTTTGTGACTGCTCAGTAACCGTACGCGGCTGTTGGTACTGTTGGGTGAGATTAAGTATTGGTGATCCAGTGGGTCTGAAAGGCGTCCCTTGATAAACGGGAGGCAGGAACCCCGCAGTCCAATTTCGTGTTCCGTTCTTCGGCAAGCCAAGCGGATCGCTAAGAACCACGTAAGCCGGGAGGTTTTGGTTCTCGGACCCGAGTCCGTAGACCACCCAAGATCCGAGGGTTGGGTAGCCCATAAATAGCCTGCCGCTATGGATCTTATAGAGTGCGTTGTCGTGATTCGGGTGATCAGTCCACATTGAATGAATCATGCAGATGTCGTCAGACATCGTCGCGGTATGGGGTAGAACATCAGCAAACCACTGGCCTGATTGGCCGTGTTGTTGCATCGGGTATTGCCCCCCCATCATCACGCCGATATCCGTCGTGCTCTGATTTCCAATCTCTTCAACGTTGCCTGGGTACGGTTTCCCATCCATGCGATTGAGAATCGGCTTGGGATCGAACAGATCCATCTGGCTCGGCCCGCCGTTCATGAATAACTGAATGACGTTCAGTGCCTTGGGGGGATGATGTGTGGTTTTGGGCTGGAGATTAAAAGTGGGCTGATCAATCTGGTCATTCGCAAGCACTTCGGAGGTCTTGAGGTCACTGCCGAGTAGTTGTGCTAGTCCGATTCCCAAGAGTCCTTGGCTTGTCGAACCAAAGAAATCACGGCGGCTTTGACTCGCCACTTGCATGGCAAGCGATGCATCGTCGCATCGTGAGTGGATCGGTTCTTTGTTCTGCCGTGAAGGGTGCAGTGACATATTATCTGTGTCTGAAAAAGTGACCTTTATCTCAGCCGTACGCTACGACCCACTGGGCACCTATGGGGTACCGATTTGGCGTTTCGCGACTTGACATCAGGTTGTGACTCTGGAATGAAGTTGTTTAATCGATGTAGAGAAATGATGCTGAGTTCATGAGAACATGGCAGTAGGATTCCAATGCTTTTGACGCATCGCCATTCCACTGATTTGTGAACATTTGAAGTGTTTGGATTCCCAGATTTGCTTCTTGTTCGGTTGGCCACCTCGAAAGAGATGTTTGATACGCCAAATCAATGATGTGTCTCCAATGGTTCTGCTGATCTAGCTTCGATTCATTATTTTGCTGATTGATTCCATGTTGGTCGGTGATTAACTGTTCGAGTTCCCTTGCGAATGATTGGGCTAATTCGCGAACCTGTTGATTGTTCAGCAAGAGTAACGCTTGCGGTGAAACGGTTGAAACAGAGCGTTCGAAGCAGTTGGGGCCCATTTGTGGATAATCGAAAGTGTCTAGCATGCTGGGGATTTCAGTGCGGCGGTATTGAGCATAGATACTCCTTCTCCATTGACCACTTGGGGTCGGTTTGATGGACACATCACCTTCGGAACTGACTCGCACCGGATCAGGAATCCCTCCCATGCTGAGATCGAGACGCCCGCTAATCAGCAGGAGTGAGTCGCGGAGAGATTCTGCGTCGAGACGTCGGAGCGGCATCCGAGTGTAGTACCGATTATCCGGATCGCCTCGAACGGTTTTCTCGCTAACTCGCGAAGACTGCTTGTAGGTTTTGCTGTTCATGATGGTGCGATGCAGTTCTTTGATGCTCCATCCATTTTCCATGAATTCGACCGCCAGCCAGTCAAGCAGTTCTGGATGGCTCGGAGTCGCGCCCATGCGACCGAAGTTTTCCAATGTTTTTACGAGACCGCGACCGAAATGGTGATGCCAAATCCGATTGACTAGAACGCGAGCTGTGGTGGGATGTTGTTTCGAGGTTAGCCATTGTGCGAAGGCTAAGCGTCGGCCTGTCTTTTGCGTGCCTTCAGGGAATGGAGCAGCGTACACGAAGGGTGTTTCTCCATCGGTTAAAGCGGATGGAACACCGGGGCCGACGAGTCTTCCGGCAAGATGATGTTCACCACGCCGCAGGATGTAGGTCGGTGAAGCGTATCCCTGATCCCAAAGTGCACGGATGGTTAACGGCGGGGCCATGCGACGTTGCACACCCTCGAGTTTGTTTTGGAGGTCTTCAAGGTGTTGCTGAATTTGCTGAACGCTTATTGCGGTTTGTGTTGCATCCGAGAGCTGTGCTTGCTGCAGTTTTTCGACTAATCGTCTCTGCGGCAAAGTACGCTGGTTGTCGGCGATACGCAGTGCCGCAAGCGTGTCTGATCGGTCTTGTTCTGCTTGGTTCGGAAACGAGACGCGGAGGGTTTCTGTGACCAGTTGATCCTTTTGCTGTTTGATTTCCGTTTCAAGTTTTCGCCGCTCTTTATCGAGTGAGGGATTATGTTGCGAGATTAGTTCTTGCTGTGAAGTTGTGCCGTAGTTCAGCTTGCGTTGCTTGAAGCTTTTCCAGTTATGTTCGTCAAGTGCTCCTTGGAAAACTGCTTTGAGACGGTAGTAGTCACGTTGGGGAATGGGGTCGTACTTGTGAGAGTGGCATCGAGCACATTCCATGGTTAGCCCCATCAGTCCTGAGCCAACGATCTTGAGCGCATCGTCAATGACCTTGAGTCGCTCAGGGACGAAGTTCATGGTACGTGATCCGGTTTCATCGATACCCATTCGAAGGAAACCGGTCGCAATCAGTTGATTGAGTTGTGTTTCGGTCAGCTGATCAACGTGTGCATGGTCCGTCAGTTCGTCACCGGCGATCTGCTCCATCAGAAACCGGTCATAAGGTATGTCACGATTGAAAGCCTGAATGACATAATCCCGATACTTCCACGCTACGGGTCTGATCGGATCCGCTGATATTCCACCTTCTGAATCCGCATATCCTGCGAGATCCAGCCAGAAACGACCCCACCGCTCACCGTACCTCGGCGATGCTAGGAGATGATCGATCATCGATTCATACCAACTCTCGCTTTTGGCCTCGCGCCAGTGTTTCCATTGCTGCACGCTTGGTGGCAGTCCGGTGAGATCGAGGTGAGCTCGTCTTATTAACGTGTCTCGATCGGCCTGAGGCGAGAATGACAGGCCTGTCTTGTTCTGTGATAGCTGGATAAAGGTATCGAGTGATTCTGCGTCAGCGGGGCGTTTGGGAGGCTGGAAGGCCCAATGTTCTCGATCAGCTCGCGTGACGAGCGCGTCTGGTTGCTCCGTCGCAATGTCTTCCACAACGTTGCCTTGAGGCGCTCCCGCGGTGATCCAATCTCGTATTCGATTTGTTTCCGTTTCGGTGGGACGCTTTACGAAAAACTTAAGTAGTAAATCAGTGGGCGGGCACTGCTCGGTTTCAATTCGCCTGATCAGCAAACTTTCGTCAGGTGAGTGTTGGACCAAAGCAGGGCCGGACTGACCACCTTCGATGATGGATTGATATGAACGAACGTCAAAGTCGCCGTCGGTGCGTTGTGCACCATGGCAGCTTACGCAGCGCAAAAGAAGAATCGGAAGCACTTCGTGGATCGATGCTGGGGCCGCTTTATTGTCGCCCGATGTAAACATCGATTGGTTCGCGATGATCCATTTCTTAAGAAGATCAATCTCTTGCTCCGATAGCCTCGGTTCTCCGTCGGGAGGCATTTCATCATGCGTGATCACCTGCCAAAGTCGTGAGTCTTCTAGCGTTGAGGTAACCAATGGTTCGCCAGATTCACCACCTCGCATCATGCCCTCAAGACTGCTCAAGTTCAGTTCACCTTTCCGAGTCGAAGAGTTGTGGCATCGTCCACATTTCTCTTCAACGAACTCCGGTAGCGGGCTCGCGGTCGGATTTACTTGGAACGCAAAGCAGTGAGAGCTGGGCAACCACAGCAGCAAAACCCCGATCGAGATCGGTAAGACTCGATTCAGGCGGGATTGCAATGGAGGTCTCTGCGTCGGAGATGGCATTTTGTTTATCAGTGCGACGTTACCGAACAAAAAGGAAATCACGTCCAAGTAAGCAAGCTTGGTTAAGGGAAATGAGCGTTGTGCTGTGGCCGCTCAAACCCTTGAATTTTGACGACCGTAACTTTTACGCTGCCGGTCCATTTTAGATCGATAGCCCGATGGTTACAAATCTTTGCTGCTGCCGCATTTAATCCGCAGGTGACGCAGATGAATCACGTACCGCGAGAAGGTGGTGGCCCGAGAGGGAGGACGCTGGCAAATGGCTTGGGTGGTTTGGGCAAACTGTGATGCGTCTTGGTCAAGCGATGGTGGAATCGGTTATGTTATTAACTCGCACGAGCTGCTGGAATCAGATGTCCGTCGAGTGGGCGAGGCGATCGACGCGGGCAGCTTGATGAAGATAAATGAGTTGTTGGAATCAAAGGTTAACTTGTTATGAATTACCGTCCGGTTAGTTTCGCGTCTTCAGTATTCGCTGTTGTCACAGCTTTCTCCCTTGCCGCAGTGATTTCATCGGTAAGTGTGAATGCGGCTGATCGCCCGAACATTATGGTTTTTCTCGTTGATGACATGGGAGTGATGGATACATCGGTCCCCTTCATGACTGACGACACAGGCAGACCGATCCGCTATCCTCTCAATGATTGGTATCGGACTCCGAGTATGGAGCGAATCGCTGCGAGTGGGATTCGCTTCAATCAATTTTACGCGATGAGTGTCTGCTCACCGACTCGCATCTCGATCATGACTGGACAGAATGCTGCGAGACATCGTGCCACCAATTGGATCAATCCTCGAGCGGACAATGCGGGCAAATTTGGCGCGAAAGATTGGAACTGGGCGGGGCTGAAAAAGGGGGATGTTACGCTTCCTTCGGTTTTGAAGACCGTCGGCTACAAAACGATCCACGTTGGGAAAGGTCACTTTGGGCCCGAAGAGCATGAGGGCGCCGAACCGCTAAACCTTGGTTTCGATGTAAATATTGCCGGCGCAGCTTTTGGAGCTCCGGGTAGTTATTACGGCGAGAAAAATTACGGACTCGGAACCAAGCGAGCTAATCATGCCGTGCCGCACCTTGAAGCGTACCATGGCTCAGATGTTTTCTTGAGTGAAGCACTCACCCTTGAAGCGAAGAAAGCGGTCACCGATTCCGTCAAAGCCGGCCAGCCTTTCTACCTCTATTTTTCACACTATGCGGTGCACGCACCGTTTGATTCCGACCCAAGGTTTGCGAAGAACTACGCGGATTCAGACAAGCCGGCCAATGCCAAAGCTTTCGCAACCCTGATTGAAGGGATGGATAAATCACTTGGCGATATGTTGCGTCACTTCGATGCTTTGGGCGTCTCCGAAGAGACACTCGTGATATTCCTTGGTGACAATGGCTCTGACGCTCCTCTCGGCCACCAGCATGCTGTCGCCTGCGCTGCTCCGCTGCGAGGAAAGAAAGGAGCTCATTACGAGGGCGGTATGCGTGTGCCATTCATCGCATCTTGGGCGCGTCGAGCTTCAGAGAATCCGTTGCAGGTGGAACTGCCCATCCCGCGTGGTGCGATTCAATCACAGGTTGCCTCGGTGCAGGATATTTTTCCGACACTTGCCGAGTTAACTAACGCCAAGGTTAGCGAAGAACACGTTGTGGATGGCTCATCGATGACCGCCTTACTGCTTGGTAAGAGCGTGCCAGATCGGGCGGAACAGTTTTTGATGCACTACCCCCACGGTCCGCACCGCAGTAACTATTTTACTGTCTGGCGTGATGGAGATTGGAAAGTGATTTATCACGCTCTGCCGCAAGAGAAGACGCATGGGGGTTTCATCCAATCCGAAGGTGGACACTATGAATTGTTCAATTTGAAGGAGGATCCCTTCGAGTCAAACAACTTGGTTGCTTCGCGTCCAACCGAACTGAAGCAGATGATGACGGAGATGATCCAACAGCTCGAAGCACACGACGCGGTTTACCCCGTTGATGCAGATGGCAACGAGGCGAAGCCCACCGTACCGTAACGACTGATCCGTACCGTGACCGTTGAGCCGTGGGTCATGCAGCTCGCTGATAGATGACCCCGCTTCGTTTTCGTTCAACCTGCTCGATGGCTCCTGTTTTTCGGAGCACGTAGGCAGCTTGCTGAGCAAACCAGCGGGGGCGGTCAATCGCTTTGGCAATCTCCGCCGTGTCAAACCGGTCTAGCCGCTGAGGAAGATCCAAGAGCCGCAAGAGATCGCGTGCCTCTCGAAGCTCGATCGATCGCTCAATGGACTCGAGTGAAACGTCAGCGACTCGGTAGTCTTTGTGCCACCAACGGCTTTTCTTCTTTCGAGGCACCCTTATCTGCTCTACATTCAAGAGCGGTACTTCGAGGACCAGATTTGGGTGAGGAAAGATTCCGTTGAAATAAATCATTTCCTCAAAGAGGTCCAAGATGCTACCACGTTTGGGGCTCAGTCGCCTTGAGGTGACGGCTCCACCGACTCGCTTGCATTTTACGATGCGTGTTCGAATCACTACCGGCTTGACCACACGAAGTCGATGTCGCTTGAGAAGCTTGTCACACTTCTTGCGAATAGCAGAGAGTGAAGCACACTGGACTTCGATCAGTTCGTCGCTCCGGATCGCATCGATGCGAAAGTCCCCAAGGGTAACCTCAGTGGCTCCATCGCCAGCGTAATGCTGCTTGAGTTGTTGATGGAGTGAAGATTCCATGACGATGCTACGTGTCCGTGTCCATTGGGGCCGGTCAACGTGTCCTTGTCGACCGGTTCACCGATGCCTGTCCCGAGTGCATCTTTGTATCGCGATTGACTATTCGGGTTCAATTCCGAAATCGCGAATGGTGGTGAGGGTCGTTAGCTTTACACCTTTGGCGGCAAACGCAGCTTCACCTCCTGCGAGCCGATCGATGATCGCGATCACGTGGTCAACTTCGAGCCCGAAGTCACGTGCGACTTCAACTGCCTTGAGTGCACTGCCACCGCTCGTAATTACATCTTCAACAATGATCACCTTTTGGCCTGGCTCCACGGGACCCTCGACCTGCTGTCCGGTGCCGTGATCTTTGGGTTCTTTGCGGACCATGAAACCTTTCAGTGGTAGGTCCTGTTGTCCCGCGATGGTGACGATGGAGGCGGTGATCGGATCCGCTCCGATCGCCATTCCGCCGACGGCTTGAGGCAAATCACCTGCTTGCTGCATCACTTCCAGCATTCCCGCTGCGATTAAGTTTGCACCCTTGGGGTGAAGAGTGATCTTTCGACAATCCAGGTAGTAAGAAGCTTGCTTACCGCTCGCGAGCGTGAATTGCCCGCGTCGAAGCGATTCTTGAGCGATCAGTTCAATCAGTGCGTCGCGATCATATGACATGTTGGATGGATCTCGGAGAATCAAGGAAGCTGGACGACAAGGACCGCTTGAGGGATCAATCAAGACATGTCCCCAAAGCGTCGCTTCCCAAGATCCTGACGCTTATCGGCTGAAATGCAAGGGTGCGGCGAGAGGATTTTTTACAAGAGGTGTAGCGTCTCTAGCGGCTTTCACGATGGTAGTCGCCGATGTGGTGCTCCTTGCCAGTGGCAGGGAGCACCCTAACCCCTAGCGGGACCACCACCGAAGGTGATCCTCGCGTCGATCTTTTCGCCGCAAAGTCGTAAGAAGGCGTGAATGCCGCTTTGTCGATCAGCGAATGGTGACCGATGAGCCCTGTGAAAGGATTCCGAAGACATCTTTGGCTGAATCGGCAGAGAGACTGATGCAGCCTTGGTTCGTTGGGGCGTTTGAGTTGGGGCTGCCATGGATCGATAGCGTCCCGCCAAGGTCCATCCAGACATCGCCATAGGGGTTCGCGGCGCTTCCGGGAGGAACCGGAGAACCATCGCGATTATAGAAGGTCTTTTGGGTTTTCTTGTCTTGGATTGTGTAGGTGCCGAGCGCGGGAACGGGGTCCGTCCCAAGTGCCACTGGGAAACGCCCCGCGTACAGGTCGCCCAGGAACAGGGTGATTTCTTTCGTTTCAAGATTCACCTCCGCTCGGAATGGGCCTCGCAGCACCTTTAATTCCGTTCCCGGAAGAACCGTCACTGGGTCCTGAATCTGGTTGATGTTGGCGAGTAGTTGCCAAGGTACCTGATAGATGGAAGCAATCTCAAAAAGTGTTTCGTCCTGACCCACGCGATGCGGTTGCTCTAGGAGATGGCGTTGTGAATAGATCACTTCACGAGCGAGAGGGTCGAGTCGTGCAAGGAGTTGGCTACGCTGCTCGCCGGTCATATTCGGAGCGTTGTAGAAAATGCTGAGCGTGCCTAGTGCATCTCGCAACTTATCGCTTATGAATTGCCGATCCGCAGTTTCAATCGCGTTGGTCAAGCCGAGATTGGGAGTCATGCTTTCGGTTGCGAGGTCCGCTCGTTGGATTATTTCTGGTGTCGTCGATGCACCGCTTTCGGTTCCGATTCCGCTTGTTAACGCCAGTTCCGGGGTGGTTGACGAGTTGGATGCGAGATCGGACGGGTTGTCGGCAGCGGCGGAGGGATTGGTGAATCCACTATCGGGTGTCGAATCATCCGAGATCACTTTGCTAGCCGAAGCAATCGCGTGATCGGCAAGCTCCTCGTCAGTCACAGTGGAGTCTTCCGAAGGGTTGGCGTTCCGCTGAGCCGTTTGATCGGATGTGGCCGTTTGATCGGACGGGGAGGTGCCTTGCGACGCAGAATCCTCCGCCAAATCGAAAGCCTCAAGTGACTCCGGTAGGCCAGTGTCGATTGCGAAGTCTAGTTCCGGGTCGAAATCCAGCATCGCTTGAACCTCTTCAGGGAGTGGTTCAGGCGGTGTGGTCAAAGAGACGTAGGTGCCGTAGAGACCGGTCATTAATAAGACGACGATTGCGGCCGTTTTGACTGTTTGCACAGCGATCCTCCGTGACGCTTTGATGACTTTACGCTACTGACTCGATACGGTGAACTCGTTTCACCTATGGATGTCTGCTATCCGACCCGTCGGTGTTGTAAGTCAATGCTGTCTTTGGTTTTGGTATCTAACACGAATTAATAGCCTTCCTCTGAAGCATCTCTTGGCCAGAGACGGTCGATTCAGCACGCAGGCATCCTCGAGCTTCAGATTCATACATTGTGTTAGTAGCGGAAAGTACCGCATTGGGGGACAAGGTGGCTAGATCAGTTTGTGATTTGCGAGCTTCACCAATCCTCAGCCACATCCAATGCAACCCGAACCGCAGCATCCCGGCTTCAAAGCCTGAGCGGATGGGGTCACAGCGAGGCCTCCTTTGGAGGTGCATCGCAATTCCGACGGCATCGCTAAGCCAACGGCATAGACCGCATCAATCGTTTCATCGAGTGGTATTAGGTTGGGGTAGCCACCGAGCACAAGATCCGCGTTGACAAAAGCGCTCGCGGCAGCAGCTCCGTTGCGGGTGTGGCATGGGATTTCCACCATTCCATGGAGAAGATCACAGACGGTTCCCATCGTGTTTTGGAATGAGATCGCCGCTGCATCGCAGGCCTGTTTCGCGGTTCCTCCGCATGCATCGACCACCGCAGCGGCCGCCATTGCCCCTGATGCGCCGATTTCCACTTGGCATCCCGCGACTTCTGCGGCAAAGGTTCCGCGAATTGCCAGAATCATCCCGACCGCTCCAGCGGTTAAGAGCGCTCGGCCCATGGTTTCCCGATCGAGGGACTTCTCCTCATCGAGTGTTACCAGTGTGCCCGGAATCACACCCGCTGATCCACCGGTCGGTGCCGCGCAGACGACCCCCATCGCCGCGTCAACGTGCATCACTGCCAACGCGCGCGCTGCTGCACGAGTGTGAAGACTCTGAGTTGCTAGCTTGCCAGCGGCTTCCGCTTCAAAGATTGCACCCGCACACGTTGGTAGCAACTGCAGGCCAGTGAAGTTGGGATCCAAACCACGAATAACGGATGCTCGCATGATTTCATAGCGACGGATCATCTCATCAATGATTGCCTGCTCGGTCATCCCCAGCAGTTGAGCCTCGTAAGCAAGTGCGACCTCACCGAGCGAACATTTCCTTTCCTCGGCCAATGCAACCATCTCCTGAGCACTGCTGAATAGCGGCTTCCCCTTTTGCGGGAAGTAGACCGGATCCGAAACCCAGATTTGCAGCTCAGGGGATATCTCCTCAAGTTCTTTTCTAAGGGATTCGGTGAGTGGTTCTTTGCGCCGAAATTGAATCAAGTCGCGAGTTTCCGCTTCGGCCACTACGGTTGCGGATAAGCTTGGTGGAGCAATAGACACCAGACCATCGCTCGGTTTACTTGCTCGGTTGATAGACGGTGCAATGGAGGCGGGTTCCGAGCTTGCGGCGTCACCATTGAGGCACTCGGCGATATGGGTGCTCAGTTTTGCCGGTGCGTTGATCAACCCCTCGTAGGCAGATCCGTTCATGAGCACATCGTGCCCGTTGATTTCTGTAAGTTGAACTTCCCCTCCACCAATCGATTTGGCTTTCAAGCTTAATGTTTGGCCGCAGGGGGCACAGAGTTCGATCTCCATTGCGTTGGGGTGATCCGGGTTACTGAGCTTCCGAATCTCAAACTCGATTTCCAATCCCTGGTCAGGTGCGTCATCGAGCGCGGAAAAAAAAGCCTCGTCCGTCAAGGGGCGATTCATCAGCCCCATCGCAAAACCGCGATCAGCACCCTGAGCAACATAGGTGACCGCATAAGACCCGTCGGGGTCAAAGGCAAACGTTGCTTTGGCGGGTTGACCACCAAGCAATGATCGAGCCATGCAGCCGATGTGAAAAGCGCCCGCGGTGTGGGAGCTTGAGGGACCACGCATCACGGGGCCGAGGACGTGATTGAGAATGCTGATGGTTTTCATATGGCTCGTGTGGCTAATCGCCGGTCCGAGAAGTGAGCAGGTTTGTCAGGATCAGGTTCAGTGATCTTCAAGATCTTAGCAAACCTTTCCTTAGCGGTGGATCTGTTTCGATCGTGCTGGTCACCAATTGTAGTCGCAATTATTAACCCTCAGATTCTGCTTCGCCCCAAACATCCGCTTCGCCGGCCTCATCGAGTTCCACGTGAATGACCATGGGATTGCAGCAAACTGGACAATCTTCAATATAGTCTTGGTGTGATCCGGCTGAGGAATCAATTGGGATCACGATTTCTTCGCCACAATGGTCGCAAAGGTAAGTCGCTTCGTGCTGCATCGCCAATCTGCTCTTGATAGTAAGGTTTGAAGGTGATCCACAACGCTGAGCACCTCGTTGGATGCTGAATTCTACCGAGGCGGCGACTCCAATTCGTTCAACGCGTGATAAGCAATGCGGTAAAATCTTGCGTTGATTTGAGAAGAGGCGACCGGATTTTCTCCAGAGGCAAGATGAGATGAGTAATATCCTGGCATACCAACGTTGGACGTTCGGTTTCACGTTGTGGATTGTGGCGGGTTCGATGATGGACAATAAGGTCCTCGCCGAAGAAGACACCCGTCCGAATCTGGTGTTGATTGTGACCGATGATCAACGCCCCGATACCATCGCTGCTTTGGGAAATTCAAGCATTCAAACGCCTCACCTGGATCGACTGGTGCGATCAGGCTTGAGCTTTCGTCGAGCCTATACTGGATATCCAATTTGTTATGCCAGTCGTGCCCAAATTCTGACCGGCTGTAATGTTTTTACGGCTCTGGAGAGTTTTCCTCGGAGTCGAATTCGCAGTGGATTGGCAACCCTGGCTGAGACGCTCGGCAATGCTGGCTATCGGTCGATCTACAGCGGAAAATGGCACAACGATGGGAATCCACTGCAACGCGGCTACCAGCAGATTTCTGGGCTCTATTCCTCCGGCGGAGCCAAGTCGATCGTTCAGCCTGATACTGATGCGCGTGGTCGTCCCCTGACCGGCTATCGTGGCTGGACCTTTAAGGACGCTGCGAATCAACCAGTGCTTGAGTTGGGTGTCGGGTTGTGTCCCGATAACAGCCGGGTGATCGGTGATCATGCCATTGAGGCAATCGAGGCAGTTCCGGAGGGGCAGCCATTTTTTATTCATGTGAATTTCGCGTTTCCGCATGATCCAAGAATGTGGCCTGATGGGATGGAGGAGGCTTACAGTGCATCAGCAATAAGTCTGCCCGAGAACTTTCGTTCCGAGCATGGATTTGATCACGGTAATCAGGGTGGTCGGGACGAGCTGTTGCTTCCCAAGCCGCTCAAGCCCCAACACGTAAAAGAAGAGCTCGCGATCTATTACGCCATGATCACTGACGTGGATCGGCAGGTGGGGCGAATCATGAATTCGCTTGAGGCAAGTGGACGTCTCTCCAATACGGTATTCGTTTTCACAAGTGATCAAGGTCTGGCGCTCGGTAGTCACGGTCTGCTCGGAAAACAGAATCAGTATGAGCACAGTATTCGTAGTCCACTCGTGATAGCCGGCCCACAGGGACTGGCGTCTTCCGCTGTTTCTGATCGATCTTCCTCTCCTGAAGAAGACAGCAAAGACTTTTCATCGAACTGGCTGATGGGACAACAGAGTGATGCGTTGGTCGAGCTATCTGACCTGTTTCCGACCCTTTGTGATGTTGCTGGCGTTGAAGTTCCTGATAGCGTTCAGGGGAGGTCGCTCTTGCCGCTACTATCTGGCGAGCAGAGTGAATTGCGGCAGAGGGTCTACGGCGTTTTTACCGATACACAAAGGATGGTTTGCGGTCCACGTTGGAAGTACGTCGAGTATCCGGGCACTGGTCATTGTCAGCTGTTCGATTTGCTCAATGATCCACATGAAACCGTCAACCGAGTTAATGAGGTTGAATGCGAAGTCTTTCGTGATGAGCTGAAGCGGCAACTGCGTGATTGGCAGACGAGGAATCAGGATCCCGTGCTTCAAATCCTCGAAAAAGATGATCTGACCGCTCCCCAAACTGATGCTGAACCGCAGCCTGAGACTCCTCCACGAAAAACCAACGTGATTTTCATTCTCACCGACAATCAGGGAGCGTGGACGCTCGGGTGTTATGGAAATCCTGACATACGCACTCCCAATATTGATGAGCTTGCAGCGGGAGGTGTGAGGTTCACGCGAGCGATGAGTTCTAATCCCGTTTGCTCACCAACCCGAGCGACTTACCTCACTGGTCTCTTGCCGTCCCAACACGGACTTCACAGCTTTCTTGATCGGCAATTCATGATTGGACCGAAGGCTTACAACACCCTCGATGAATTCCGCTCGGTTGGAGAGGTGCTAAGTGACCAGGGGTACGTCTGTGGACTAAGCGGTAAATGGCACTTGGGAGCCAATCTAAATCCATCCGAGGGATTCTCTTTTTGGGTGACCAAGCCGGATGGCTCAACCGCAGAATTCTACGATCAGCCGATCATTCGCGATGGTCAGGTGTATCAAGAACCAAAGTACACGACCGATTTATGGACTGAGTGTGGGGTGGAGTTCATCGAAGAGAATCAGGACAGGCCTTTCTTTTTATTCCTCGCCTACAACGGCCCTTACTCATTAGGGCGGTTGATGATGAACCGATCGAAAAATCGTCACGCAGAGCATTATCGCGGAATGAATTTTCAAAGCTTCCCAGTGGATCGGATGCATCCTTGGCAGCACCACAATAAAGCGTTCCACAATCAGCAGATTGCAATGGAGCGGGTCGCTGCTGAAACTAGCGGAGTGGATGATGGGGTTGGCCAAATCATGTCAACGCTCGATCGCCTCGGTTTGGCCGAGGATACCCTCGTGATCTACGCTGCGGATCAAGGATGGATGGGTGGGCAAAACGGAATCTGGGGGATGGGGGATCACACCCGACCGATTGGTGCGCATGATTTGATGATGCAGGTGCCACTCATTTTTCATCATTCAGGTCGGATACCATCAAATAGGACCGTCGATCACTTGGTCAGTAACTACGATTTCATGCCGAGCTTACTCGGCTACTTGGGGATCGAAGGAAAATCGAATGCAAAGAGGATTTCACCGGATCAGCATTTAAAATCACCGGGGCGCGATTATTCGGCGTTGCTTCGGGGTGAAGACCTAGATTGGGATGAGGCGGTCTTCTACGAGATGGAAACGTGTCGTGCGATTCGTTTGGATCGATGGAAATTCGTCGCACGTTTTCCCAATGGCCCAGACGAACTTTACGACTTGGAGCTAGATCCCCAAGAGCGTTTCAACCTGTTCGGTCAAAAAGAGCAACAGGGGAGGGTTGCCGAGATGAGGAAACGACTGAGCGAATTCTTTGAGTCCTATGCGGACCCGCAATATGATCTCTGGAAGGGTGGTCGCTCGAAAGCTAAACGTCTTGTTTCTACACCGAATTGATTCAGCGGCCCGCGGCCGGACCGGAGCAGTTCGGCGGTTTGTGCTTTCAGGCAAGCAGTCCAGGCAGGATTCCCGTGCTATCGGCAAAACGATCGGTGTCGCAACCGAACGCCTGCAGCATCCCCGCATAGAGGTTGGCCAGTGGAGTGTCGTTTTGGGATTTGAGATGCTGCCCGGTCTTGATGCGACCGCCGCCTCTGCCGCCTAAGAGAATCGGCAGATTGTGCGGGTTATGGCTGTTGCCATCACGTAGTCCCGATCCATAGAGGATCATTGAGTGATCAAGGACAGATCCCTCACCTTCCTTCATCCCCTGTAGTTTTTCGAGCAGGTAAGCGTACTGCGTGACGTGCCAGTGGTTGATCTTTTGATAGGCGTCGAGTTTGCTTGCTTCGTTTTGGTGATGCGAAGTGTCGTGGTGTCCACCGCTTACGCCGTCAAGGAAAGAGAAGTTTCGGCCGCTGACGGCGTTGCCGAACATGAACGTGCAAACGCGAGTGGAATCTGTCTGGAAGGCAAGAGCGATCATGTCAAGCATGAGTCGGCAGTGCTCCGGAAAGTCATCCGGTTTCTGTTCCGGTGGTGCAGCGTCCATTGAAAGCTTCTGAATTGGCTCCCAAGATTGCATTCCATGTTGCTGATTGTTCAGTCTTTTCTCAATCGATCGCACGGACTGCAGGTACTCGTCCATGCGTTGACGATCCGCTGCCCCGAGTTGGCGATGTAATTCCTTGGCATCACTGAGTACTCGGTCCAGTAGAAGTGAGTCACGGCTGGCACTTGATGCTTTGGGGTTGGTCGCACGAAAGAGTCGCTCGAAAACAAGTCTCGGGTTGAGTTCTCGTGCCAGTGGACTCGTTGGTCCAGCCCAAGCGATATGTGAACCGTAAACTCGCGTGTATCCAACGTTTGTGTCCACACCGGTCGTCACCGGATCAATTCCTAGTTCGAGTGACGCGATCGGTGTTTGGTTTTGTGACCGCTCTGCCGCAACCTGATCCATCGATTTCCCGTTGCAGTTGAGATCGATGCCCAGTGATTTGTTAATCGTGGTACAGGTTAAGAATCCTGACGTTTTGACGTAATGCCCGTCACCGACATTGCTCGCTTGATTCCACAGGTTGGTACAAACCACTAATTCATCCTTGACGTTTTTTAGTGGCGTCAGTGAAGGGCTGAGTTCAAATTCTGTTCCTTCCTGATTTGGCGTCCAGCAGTCTTGACGCACACCGTTGGGAACGAACAAAGCCGCGAGGCGCACGGGAGTGTTCGTGGACGGATCGGTAGTGTTTTCACCAGACATCACCGAAGAGGGTCGCATTACTTCAAGCCACGGAAGGGCGAGGGCGGCACCGGTTCCGCGTAAGAGGGTCCGTCGATCAATGGACGTCCTAGTATTCCCCAGCTCACGCAGTGAGAAGGTTTTGCATCGGCGCGGTGCGGTGTGTCGCTGAGTGGTTGTGTGTCTCGGAGCGTTTCGCTTCATCAATTCTGCTCGATGGTAAACGTTTGGCTGATCGCGTTGTAAAGTGCATCTTCGATCGTCTCTCAAAATCATAGCACAGCGTGCCTGATTTCTAGACTTTCTCTACGGCGCACTCGCGGTGGTTATGACGGACGCATTGGGGTCAGAACCCATTTTGTATCGGAATGGAACGCTTTGCACGATCTCAATCACCAGAGTTTGCATTTTGTAGTCGTCTTGGCGAACCTTCTGTGCGATCTCGTCCACCACGCACCGGTCTTCGGCAGTCAGGCCGCGTCCCAATGCATAGCCAAGCATCTTGGTGGTGAGATGACGGACGAATTGATCTTTGCGTTCAAGAAGCACCTGTTTCAACTCTTCTACTCCATCAAACTTTGTGCCATCGGGTAATGATCCGGTGGCGTCAATCAAGTTTCCGTTTTCCTCGCTTCTCCAACGACCGAGAACATCGTAGTTCTCAAGCCCGAAACCGAGTGGATCAAGTGACGCATGGCAGGACGAGCAATTGGGGTTGTCGCGGTGGGCTTCCAGTCTTTCACGGAGACTTTTTGCCGTCACCATGTTCGAGTCGGAGTCGAGGTCGGGGACGTTGGGAGGAGGTGGTGGCGGCGGTGTGCCGAGTAGTGTTTCAAGAATCCATTTACCGCGAATCACGGGGCTGGTTCGATGTGGCAGCGAGGAAACCGCAAGGACCGCGCTCATGCCCAGCAACCCACCTCGGTGACTTTCCGCAGGAAGTTCGATGCGTTTGGGTTGTTCACGGAATTCACCTGCAACTTGATAGTGCCTGGCCAGTCGATTGTTCAGGTAGCTAAAATCGGAGTCGATTAAATTAAGAATGGAACGATTGTCAGAAAGCAGGTCTTCAAAAAAGAAGATCGGTTCGTACTTCATGCCTCCCTCGAGTTCCGAATCATAAAGAGACGCGTAGGGAGCGGCGGGTTCGAATTCGCGTCCCAGAGCGCGCGTTCCAAGCCACTGCTCGGTGAAACTCGCAGCGAACTCCCGCACCTTTGCACCTCGCCGCAGACCACCGTTGTTAATCGGACTATTGAGCATCCGCCGAACTTGTTCGGCAAGAACCGTGTCGTTCTGGAGTTGATTGGAATTAGCGAGGTCGAAGAGTGTCTGGTCTGGCATGGAGTTCCATAAAAAATAAGAAATCCGATTTGCCATTTCGTATGAACTTAGCTTCGCGGGTTCCTCCGAAGCCGGGGGGCTCTCAAGATGAAAGAGGAACTTCGGCGAGGTCATTGCAGCTTCGAGCACCAAAGTGATCGCAGGTTCGAAACGCTCCTCTTGTGCTAATGCGACCGCGAACAGTCCCGAGTATTCTGCGATTTCGTTTTCGGTCACAGGACGCCGAAACGCTCTCGGTAAAAACTGTCGCAGGATCTGCTCGGCGGCCGTGGTGGGAGTGATCGACTCAGATGGAGCACTCGTTAGCAGTCGACTGCGTGGGGAGGGATCGAGTAACGCATGGGATAACGCTTCGCGAGCTGCATCAAGATACTTTTCCGCGTGGATTGGAGAAATGAAGAGCGTTTCTGAAGCGTTATCGAATCCTTCGCCACCGGCACCATCATCCGGTAACGCGTGAGCCGCATTGACGTGAATCCCTAGTAAATCACGGACGGTGTTTGCATATTCGGTGCGATTTAAACGTCGCAGTACAGGCCGCCCTGGTGAAATTCCGTCGTCGCAGATTACAGCTTGGATCGATTGGTTGACCGAGCGAATCATCTCCTCGCGAATTTCTTGCGTCGGCTGTTCGCTTTCCTCCGGTGGCATGGTCTGGTCGCTGAGACGCTGGATGATTTTGGTCCAATGGTTTAGGTCGTTTTTTATCTGATAATCTTTGACCATCAATGCGATATTGATACTCGAATCGCTGTCGTCTTGATGGCAGTCTATGCAGAACTGCGTCAATGTCCGAGTCAATGTGGCTTGATTTGACGACTGCTTGTCTGCAGCGGATATTGATGAGATACAGTTGACCGCGATGACGGCGGCGAAAAAGGTTCTGCAGGAGAAGGTCAGAAGCCGGTTCATAAAACACTTGGTGAAGGCTACGTGGTTTGGCGAGTTAGAGGGCTAGGGGAAACCGCCGGTGGGATACTGTATTTAACCAAAAAGTGAATTGCTGTGCCTCATCAGTTTGGCGTGGTGGGTGAGGATTTGATCAAGGCGAGATCCATTGGCGGAACGGAAAAGCGAACCGAACATAAAAATATCTCGCCCGAGGAAAGTCGTCTTTGCGATGATCACCTCGGTCTTGGTTTTCATGTCTGTTGAGACTCTTTTGGCATTGTCCGGTGTTCGAAGCCCAGCAGAGAGACGCGACCCCTATGTTGGATTTTGCGCGACTTCGAAACTCTTTGGTCGCACGCAAAAAGATGGTCAGGCCTTCTATGAGACAGCCCCCGCCAAGCTTCAGTATTTTAATCGCCAAACCTTCCCGCAGACGAAGCCTTCTGGCACTCGCCGCGTTTTTTGTCTCGGTGGCTCAACCACGTTCGGTCGACCATATGATGATCGAACCTCTTACGTTAACTGGCTGCGCGAGAGCCTGAGTCAACTGAGTTTGACGGTAGACGGAGATCCATCGGTTAACTGGGAGGTCATCAATGCGGGAGGGATCAGTTACGCGAGCTACCGCTTACTGAACCTCGCAGAGGAAATCATCCATTACGATCCCGATCTCGTTATCATTCATACTGGACATAACGAGTTCTTAGAAAAACGCACCTATCCTTCCTCGATGGCTGGTTCAACCGTTGTCACACAAGGTGGAGCATGGTTGTCTCACTCGAGGATTGTTGGTGTCTTTGATTCTCTCGTTAACGGGAATTCATTGTTTCCCTCTGGCCCTGTGTCCCCGTCGATCGATTTGACGACGCTAAATGTCACGTCCGGGCTGAAGCATGAAGTTGATGCGATCCTTGATCACTCAGTTGGTCCTGATGCTTACCAGCTTGAGTCCTTGCAGGTTGATCAGATTGTAAGTCACTTTGAGCACAACCTCATCGGGATCATTAAACTTGCTCAATCAGCTGGTTCAGAGGTTCTGCTTGTTACCCCCGTCTCGAATCTTAAAGATTTTTCTCCCTTCAAAAGTCAGTACTTCAGTACGCTCGACGCGGGAGAACAAGATCGTTGGATGGAATCTTACCTGTCGGCGTTGGATGCGTACCAGAATGGTGAGATGGAGCTTTCCATGAAATCGCTTCAGATCTGTGAAGCGATCGACTCGCAGCGGGCAGACCTGCAATACCTCAAAGGGAAAATTCATTTTGCGAACGGTGATTTTGTCGCGTCAAAGCGATGTTTCGAATCGGCGATTGATTTAGATGTTTGTCCGTTACGAGCAACAGGTACGCTCAAGGAACTGACTCGGAAGGTGGCAACTGAGTTTGATGTTCCGTTGGTGGATCTTTCGAAGAGGTTGGAGTCGCATTGCGAGGTAACGTCTGGGCACACGATCCTCGGCGACAACTACTTCCTCGATCATGTTCATCCCACCGTTTCAACCCACGGACTGATTGCGGAGGCGGTTCTGAAAACCATGCGAACCACCGGAGCTTTAGGTTTTTCGGACAAAGAGCTCAATGAAGTTTTGGATCGAGTTGCTGGTAGGGTTGATAGACTTATTGATCAAGAGCTTCAGTCGAGGGCGCTGACCAATTTAGCTCAGGTTCTGAGTTGGGCTGGCAAGCAGACTGAGGCCGCGCCGTTAGCACTTAAGGCGATCGAAATTCAGACGGAGCTTGGGGCTTATGATCCAGATGCTTTGTTTTACGCCGCAACGCAGTACGGAGCGGTGGGGCAAGATGAAGTCGCAATCAAACTGCTCGAGCAAGTGCTCGTGATCGATTCCGGTTATCATCCGGCGCGGTGGCGATTAGCCGCCTTGCTGTACGATCAAGAGAATTTTGTTCGGTCTTGCGAGCATTACCGAATTGCTGTTGAGGAAAAACCAGACGATCTATCGTTGAGGCGTCAACTTGGGTTTGCTCTGCTTCGAAGTGGTGCCATCGCGGAGGCAAAATTGGTGTTTAATGAATATCTGTCGAGCGAACCTGGTGACACTGCTGTAATCAACCAACTGAAACGTCTTCAAGATTCGGCAACAAACCCAGTAGGTCCAACACGACCGTGATCGAGATAATTGTTCTGGAATGAGAGTCGTGTGGCAGGTAGGCGGTGATACGGTTGTCATGATCGGCAGGGGTACTGCGGGCTGATGATACCTTTAGAAAAGGAAGATGAAGTTGAAGATCAAAGAAGTTCGACTCCTGCCGCTTTACGGAGCAACCCCTGACGGAGGTTGGGATGAAAAGCTTTTAAAAGACGAGACGAATCTGCACACGTTGGTAGAGGTGATCACGGATGAAGGTGTCACGGGACTCGGAAGTGTCTTTACCTCGGAGACTTTGGTGCGGGGAGCCGTGGAGGTGCTGAAACCATTCCTGCTTGGTGCTTCGGCACTGGATCCAACCTCCACCACGGAACAATTGCATCAGCAATCATTCTGGCAGGGTCGTGGTGGCGCGATCACGCATGCTATTTCCGGCATTGATATCGCCCTGTGGGACATTTTGGGCAAGGTGACAGGCCAGCCAATCAGCCGACTTTTGGGCGGACGCTATCGCGAAACGATTAAGCCTTATGCTTCGTTGCTGATGGATGACTCCGGCAGGATGGAGCAAGAACTGGAGGCGGGACTCGAGCGAGGATTTCGAGCCTTCAAAATTGGCTGGGGACCGTTCGGACGGGTCGATGCAAAAACCGATCGTCGAATCGTTGCGTTGGCTCGCGCTACGGTCGGCGATGACGTTGAGTTGATGGTGGATGCAGGTGGCTCCGATGCATTTTGGCCACACGGTTACAAGTGGGCGTTGAATGCGTCGAGGATGCTTGCGGATTTCGACGTTTGTTGGTTTGAGGAACCATTACGCCCAGATGATCTGGATGGTTACAAGCGATTGACTGCCCATTCCATCGTTCCGATTGCAGGCTGCGAGGTTCTCACCCGTCGGCAGTCCTTCCTACCTTGGATAGAGCAGCAAGCGATCGATTATGTTCAGCCCGATGTCACCAAAGTGGGTGGCATCAGCGAAGAGCATCGAATCGCTGATCTAGCCGATGATCATTCCGTTCTTTTTGTTCCTCATGGCTGGAACACTGCCGTTGGGTTGGCCGCCGATCTACAACTGGTCGCCGCGGCGAGGGGAGCACGTTGGGTCGAGTATTTAACTCCGGCTTCCTACATCGACGACTTGTTATTGGAGCCAGTTGTCATGTCCGAGTCGGGTGAATTGTCGATCCCGAATGAGCCTGGGCTCGGAATGAAATGGAATTCCGAAGGAGTCGCCAGGCACACCGGTGGATTGCATCTAACACCGTCGGTGATTTAACGCCAATGATTAAGTATCGGAAAAACCGGAGACAGGAAGTCTGTTGGTCGGGTTCAGCCTGCAGCCGGTTTCGCCAACCGAGAAAGTAAATCAGTGGTCTCGGCGGATACTGGTGAAGGCTTCCACCTGTGCCTTGAGCGCGATTTCGGTAGGCAGTCGCTCCATCGAGCTGGCTCCATAGAAGCCATCAATTTCTGGCAAGCGATTGAGGATGAAAGAGGCGTCTTCGGGCATCGCGATGGGACCACCGTGACACAGGACAATGACGTTGGAGCGAACTGACTTCGCAGCGTCGGCAATCCCTTGAATGATCGGAACGCAATCATCGAGCGTCAGTGCTGTCTTTGCGCCAATGGTTCCACTGGTGGTTAATCCCATGTGAGCCACAATGATATCGGCACCCGCTTCGGTTAACAGTTTCGCCTGCTCGGCGTCAAAAGCGTAGGGCGTTGTCAGTAAGTCCATCTGATTTGCCGCGGCAATGCAATCGACTTCAAGATTGAAGCCCATGCCTGTCTCTTCCAAGTTGGCACGAAAAGTACCGTCAATTAGACCGACCGTAGGAAAGTTTTGAATGCCCGCGAACCCCATCTCTTTGAGTTCCCTGAGTAGGTGATCGCGGATCATGAAGGGATCCGTCGCGCACACACCCGCCAGTACGGGCGTTCGTTCCACTGCAGTCAGTACCTCTCGCCCCATCTCTTTGACAATCTCATTGGCGTTGCCATAGGGCATGAGCCCGGAGAGGGAACCTCGACCAGCCATCCTGAATCGGCCCGAGTTATAGATCACAATCAAGTCGATCTGACCCGCCTCTTCACATTTCGCGCTAATGCCGGTTCCAGCACCCCCGCCAATAATAGGGAGGCCTCGCGAAATTTTATCTCGGAATCTCTGAAGGATTTGGGCTCTGGCTTCCGGCATCTTGATCGGACTGTTTTGAGTGTTGAGGACTTGGCTTGCCGCCGCGGGAAATCGATCAACGGGAATTTTAACGTTCCGGGGATCGGTGCCTAGCGTCGCTCGCCGAGGCTACAAAGGTGTCGATTATTTTTTAGCGGGCGAGTTTTTCAAATTCGTGAACCAGTTGCATTGAGAAAGCCGGAGCATTGATCTCATCCGCAATCCGAATGATCTTGCGGTGTTCATCAGTCTTAAGTTCGGCTTCTAGGGTTTCAAAGCAGGCTGCATCCGCCGCAGGATCGTGAAAAGGTTGTCCGCCGACAGAGAGTGACGAGACACCATTCTCTGGGATCAGCAGGGTCCAAGGTGCATTACCTCGGTTCAGTTTGTTCGCGATCCATCTACCGATTTTGACGTTGTCGTCTCGATTGGTGCGCATCAGAGTGACTTGTGGGTTATGTGAGTGCAGGATTCGATTTCGATAATTTTCGGGCACGGTTTCCATGCTCCCGAAGTTCACCATGTCGATTGCACCAAGGCTGACGACCAGTGGGATTTCTTTTTGAATCAGCATGTCGTAACGATGTATGCCAGCTGGCATGATGCCCCCCGCAATTTCATCCGCAACTTCCGTCGCAGTGATATCCAAAACACCGGTGATGAAATTCGATGCCGTGAGTCGCTCCATGGCTCGACCTCCCGTGCCGGTTGCATGAAAGACAAGGCAGTCATAGCCCGATGGTTCCAGTGACTGCCTGACTTGATTGACGCAGGGCGTGGTGACACCAAACATCGTCATTCCAACGGTTCGTTTTTCTTGACTGATCACTTTGCGATGCTCGACCATCCCAGAGATGGCGTGTGCCGCATTGCCAAGTACTGCCTTGGAAACGACATTCAACCCAGCGACATCGACCACGGAATACATCATCGTGATATCCGAGCAGTCAACATACGGTGCCGTATTCCCGCTCGCGACCGTCGAGACCATCACTTTTGGAAGTCCGATCGGCAGTTCACGGAGAGCGGTTGTAATCAGAGATGTTCCGCCGCTACCACCGATGCCAATAATCCCCGCTACACGATCTTTGGCAACTTGATCTGTCAAAAAGGTTCGCAGCGCTTCACCCATTGCTTGAATACTTTCACCACGATGTTCCGACTGAGGGAGCCCTTGGCCGGCAAGTACTTGTTCCCGAGAAACATCCGGTGTGATTGTCGGTGGCGCGAGTGTGCCAACATCCACGGTAGTCACCGAGTGCCCCGCGCTGCGGATTTGATCTGCAACCCAACTCAATTCTGTGCCTTTGGTGTCGAGTGTCCCAATGGCGAAAATGGTTGGATTCATGCTGCTTCTCTCGTATTCAAATTGCGTGTGCAAAAAAATAACGCCCCTCGATTCCGGAAAGAATGAGGAGCGTCATGCGTTGTCAACCAATCGATTAGCGACCGTAAATACGGCGATCATTTGGATCCCCACCACTCATGAGGTAGGCAAGGAGATCCCGCACCTCGTTGCCGCTGAGTCCATCGATGAGGCCTTTGGGCATTTGTGAAATAGGTGATGGCTTTACCGCTTCGACCTCATCCGATTCGAGATAGATCGGTTCCGCGTTGATGTCGGCGGGATACACGATGACCTTTCCATCGGCTTCTGACATCAAGCCAGTTAGCGATCTTCCATCCGCGGTCAGAACGACCGACGATTGGTACTGGTCGGAGATGATCTTGCTTGGGTCGATGATATGCTCAAGGACATAGTTCGTATCGAACTTGTTGCGAACACTGGTGAGGTCGGGACCAACGTTGCCTCCAAGTCCGTCAAATCGATGGCACTTGCCGCAGCTTGCTGCAAAGTACAAACTTCGCCCATTTTCAAATGAAGCCTCGCGGAAATTCGTGTGCTGCCTCGCCGTAGCAAGAGTCCAAGCTTGACCCGGACCCGTGATCGGTTTGATCTCAAAATCCGGGACAGGGTCAAAGTTTTCTCCCGTGATCGCCTGCAGAGCCGCGCGATGTTCATCGGTGCAAAGTCCCAACGCTTCCTCGCGAATGTTACGTAGGAAGCCGGGGAAACTTGACCCGCCCGATCCTTTTGCCGCAGCGTTGAGGAATTCAAAATAAGTTTTCCGTTGCTCCAAAGTCCAGCCGTTGCGAAGGTTCCGCAGCATCAGCGCGAAACCAATTTCTCGGCTCGGTGGGTGGTTATCGAGAACGGCTTGCACGGTGCGTCCGTAACCGGCATTTCGAGTGGCTAGTTCCGACCAGTCTGGAATCTCCGGTTCGCCCCGACTTGCGATCAATTGGGTCGCTGGTTCAATCACTCCGGTATCTTTGAGTGCGACCAGTAATCGGATCGACTCGGTGTTGATGTCACCATCATCGCTCGGGAACACACCGTGAACTTTGGCGATGGTTTCTTCCCGCTGTTCCTGATTGAGTTTGCCGAGTCGGAGGATACTCAGGCCATGTGCACGGAACCACCCGAGTACCTGTTGCCGAGAGAGATCTTTGAGTTGAAGCTGATTGAGGCTCGCTACAACCTGAGGCTGTAGGTCCATCACCCCAGTTCGAGCAAGGGCTACTGCGCCAGTGATCCGAGCCTGTGGGCTAGTGGACCGGAGTACTTGCTCGGACCAGAGTTCGGTGTCTTGGGATTCCAGTGCGACCCGAGCTGCAGAACGCAGGAAGCGATCTTCGCTGGCTAGGCTTTCCAGTGCTAACGCGATCGCTTTTTTAGCATCAATGCCTTCCAGTTTGGTGCCGTGGAAGTTTTCTAAGGCTTGTCGTTTTGCCCTTGCTTGAGCGGTCGCTTCACTCAGCTGATTTGTCTGCATTGGTGCGGTAGATTCATCACCGGTGTATCGAATTCTGTACAGGGCAGACTTGGCTCCACGACCACCGATGGTGAAGTAGAAGTGTCCATCAGCACCCACCACGGCATCGGTGACAGGAAGTGGTGCTCCGGTCGCAAACGGTTCGCTGACACCACGGTAGCCGGCACCATTGGCTTCCATGTGAATGGCGTAGATGGTTCCAAAGGTCCAGTCGAGAGCGTAGATTGCATTTTGGTACTTGGCCGGAAACTTAGCGCCGATTCCAGAAGCAACGCCGGTTGGCGAACCGGGGCCGATCTCAACCACTGGCGGAAGGCTGTCTTCGTAGTAGGTTGGCCATTTGCCAGTACCGCTGCGCCAGCCGTAATCGCCACCGCTGACCACCTGACAAATCCGAGTCGGGCGGTACCATGGAGAACCCATGTCCCATTCCATATCGGCGTCGTACGTGAAGAGATCTCCTAAGGGATTCAGGGCGATGTCGTACTGGTTTCGGAAGCCAATGCAAACGAGTTCCTGCTCCAGCGTTTCGGGGTTTAGTTTGGTCACCCAACCGCCCGGTGCGAGTTTTCCCCTTGCGTGTCCATTGGCATCCCACATGCGGGGTAACAGAAGGTCTTCTTGCCAGTTCAGCACGTTCGATTTGGAAATCTCTCCCAAAGGTGCATGATTACCGCCATCCATGTAGATGCCTGTTCCATCCTCGGTCAGGATCACGGCGTGGTTTCCATGCTCTCCACCTCCTGTCTGGCTCGGGACGACGGTGGCTGTATCGAGTTTCCCATCACCATTAGTATCGGTGATGCGATAAAGATTTCCGCCATTCTTGTGAAACCAGAGTGATTCGAAGGCCCACAATAAACCTTGGGCACCGCTGATCCGTTCCTCGCGACCTGGCATTTTTACATCCAGTGCTTCGATGGCGACTCGAGGCCCCTCATCGGTTTCTTCAACCTTGAGTAGCACAGCACCTTTGCCTGCTTGGTCGCACGCGATCAACCTCCCGTCACCCATCTTTGATAGAGCGACCCATGATCCGTGTTCGTTGCTGTCGACTTCATGCACGAGGTCCACCGTGAAGCCTGGTGGTAGGGCGATATCATCGGCAGCAATCACGCCACCGCCCTGTCCACTTTGACCTGGTATTCCCCATGGCCCGGCCCCCAACCGATTGACAGCTTTTAGTTTTCCATTCCAAGTGAGTGAAGTTGCCTCCGGTTTAAACCAAGCGTCAGATGGAGCATCGGCCGCTGAGAGCCATGTCTCATCAGAGGTTACCGTTGTGACTTTTCCCTCACCGTGCTCAACGACAAGCTTGAAGACAAAGGCTGCAACACCGCCGTCGTTTCTTGCCCGCACCGCGAAGGTGTTCTTACCAGTGCGGACAACTTTAGTGATGTCCGCGAGTAATGGACTCTCCCACTGATCACTGCTGTGGATCTCTTTGCTATTGATCCAAAGTTGCATGCGGTTATCGCAGGTGGTGTAAATTTTGGCGGACTTGATCGATCCTTGCAGTTCAATGTCCTTACGCAGATGCAGAACCTGTCCGTCCGTTGATCCCTTGGCATCCCAAATCCAATTTGGTGCCGACGGTTTGGTTAGCCATGCTTTTTCTTTGATCGATTTGATCTGTGCGTTTGCAATTTGTGAAGCGGCTGCGAACAGCAGCAGACTTCCGGTGATCATCCAGCGAGATGCTCGGATTTTCATGGTTTCCGTTCCGGTGAGAGAGGATTGATTGAATGGTTGTTTTCTAATGGTCGCCTTGCAAAGTGAATGCAAGTTTTTGTGTCTTTGGAGGACCTGCTGCTCGCATGATTATGGGTCATTGCCGATCTCGCCGCCGTCGCGAGGCTAAACCTCCGCAGCAAAGGAACCGAATCTTAACGGGAATGTCGACTAAGGTGTTGCACTTTAATAAGAATGATGTGTGGTGGATTGACCCAAAAAGGTGGCTCGTTGGGCCAAAAAGCAGAACATCAACCTTGCAGACTCGGTGATGGATACGCAGCACTTTTCCTTGAAGAGGCGGGAGCGGACGATTAAAAGGTTGTGGTGCGATGCCATAAAATGCGGATTGTTCTCGAAAACTGGCGCAATTTCCGCATAAACTAGGGTCTACTGCGTGATCCTGAGAGGTTTTCGTTTTCAATCAATCTCGATTTCGAATAGTCATTATGGTTCGAACCAATCTGAATGATTTTCGTTTGCTTCTCGCCCGCCTGTCTCTCGCGATGCTGATGAGTGCGGGAGAGGTCAGTGGACTACTGAGCGGTTGTGGAGGTTCGTTTGGGTGGGCCGTGGAGCCAACCAAGCAATCCGATGAACCGATTACATTTGAGCGACATATTCGGCCCATCCTGAAAGCCCACTGCTTTCACTGTCATGGTGAGGCGGGTGTGTCGGAGGGTCAGCTGGATGTGCGATTGCGAAAATGGCTCATCCGAGGCGGCGAGTCCGGGGCGGCAATTGTTCCGGGAGATTCCGAAAGCTCGCTTTTGCTCGAGAGGATCGAATCTGGCGAAATGCCACCCAGCGATGAAAAGGTTTCCGTGGAGGAAGTTTCATTGCTTAGGAAGTGGATTCACTCCGGTGCGGTGACCGCCCGTGCCGAACCCGATTCGCTTGATGGTGGCGACTACCTAACGCAGGAGGAAAGAAGCTATTGGGCGTTCCAGCCGATCCTTCGACCGGAAGTTCCAGTTACTTCGACGCCGCAAGTGCTCAACCCCATTGATGCGTTCATCCATCGCAAACTCGATCAGAACGAGCTTGTTTTTTCACCCAAAGCGGATCGCTACACGTTGGTGCGTCGTCTCGCGTTCGATCTCTGGGGACTCCCGCCGACAAAGGAGTTGGTGGATCAATTTGTTTCTGACACTCGACCGAATGCTTACCAGCGTTTGGTGAATCGACTGCTTGCATCTCCCGAGTACGGTGAGAGATGGGGAAGGCATTGGCTTGATGTCGCGGGCTATGCTGATTCGGATGGCTACACGGACCGAGATGTGGAGCGAGAGTTCGCCTACTTTTATCGAGATTATGTCGTTAAGAGTTTAAACGCTGACTTGGGTTTCGATCAGTTCGTACGCGAACAGCTTGCCGGTGATGAGTTGTTGGATGTGCAAGCTGATGGAGAGGATCTCTCGGCAGAGAATCTTTCAAGACTTGCTGCTACCGGCTTTTTGCGCATGGCACCCGATGGAACCTCAACCGGTGGCGTCGATCGTGCAGAGGCTGCGAATCAAAACGTTGCCGATACCATTCAAATCCTGAGCTCCGCGTTTCTTGGACTGACGGTTGGCTGTGCGAGGTGTCACGATCATCGGTACGATCCAATTAGTCAGAAAGACTATTACAGGATGCGCGCCATCTTTGAGCCAGCGCTGGATCCTAAGAACTGGAAGACGCCAACTCAGCGACGAGTTTCTCTTTACACACAAGCTGACCGTGAGTCGCAGCGTCAGATTGAAGAGAAAGCAAAAGCTGCCGAAAAAGATCGCTCGGATCGGCAGACTGAACACATTGAAAGAACGCTCTACGAAGAATTGCTGGTGGTGCCTGACGAGATACGCGAGTCTTTAAAAACTGCCTACAAAACTGAGAAAGCGGAACGCACACAAGAGCAGATTGCTTTACTCGAAGAGTATCCGAGCGTTGGGAATATCACATCCGGATCACTTTACCTTTACGCTGAGCAGCGGGCACGTCGAGCGGGCGATATCGAGAAAGCTGCCCAAGTCAAGGAATTAGAATTCCTCCGCAATGCCACACTGCACCGTGCAACTGCGCTCACCGATCCAGAAAAGGAGGAGCTGGGTGCTTTACTGGCCACGCCGAGTAAATCTTGGAGCGAGGAGCAGAAGGAGACGGCAAAGAAATTTGATGCTGTTATCGTTGCCGCGGAACAGCTTGACCAGTTTGACGCTGAGGGTGCGAAGGTCTTAAAAGAGTATCGTCAGGCGGCTGAGCAGTGCCGAGCGACCGATGCAAAGACGGAGCTTGCAAAAATGCTCGATGAGATCAAAGCAATTCGAGCAACTGCGCCCAAAGAAAACTTTGTGAGGGTACTTCAGGAACCAGCTGGTCATCTGCCCGCGACGCATCTCTTTGTGCGAGGTGATCATCAGCAACCGAGCAGTGTCATGGATCCTAATGAGCTATCGGTACTACAACGCGAGGATCATGTCGCGATTCCAGCAAATGATCCATCTCGAGCCACCTCGGGGCGACGACTCGCCTACGCAAAGCACTTAACCAGTGGACGCCATCCGTTGCTTGCTCGAGTGATTGTTAATCGTGTGTGGATGCACCATTTCGGTCGCGGTATCGTCTCGACGCCCGGCGACTTTGGAATGCTCGGCTCTGAGCCGACGCATCCTGAATTACTCGATTGGCTCGCCAGTGAATTCATGTCGTCAAATTGGTCTTTAAAGCATCTGCATCGTCTGATCCTTTTCTCTGGGACCTATCAGCAGGCATCGCTGCGAACACCGGAGCTGGATGAAAAAGACCCCGATAATCTGCTGCTAGCTCGCATGTCCGTTCGACGATTGGAATCGGAGGCGATTCGGGACTCGATGCTTTGGATTAGCGACGAACTGGTTCCGGAGCTTTACGGGCCATCGGTGCCGGTGAAAGAAGACTCGGTCGGGCAAATTGTTGTGGGGAAAGAAATGCTTGATGGCGAGAGGAAGCCAACCGGTGCTGACAATACATCCAAAAGTGCGTTTCGTCGTAGTCTCTACATACAGGTACGACGGAGTCGCCCGCTTGCTGTTTTGGAGTCGTTTGATCTTCCCATCGTTTCGCCCAATTGCGAACTAAGAGTGACTTCAAACGTGGCGACACAGTCGTTGATGATGATGAATAGTCAGTTTGCAATCGATCGATCTTCGCAGCTCTCGGAGCGATTGCTGAAACAAACGGATGACCTGACACAGCAGCTGGAAGCAGCGTGGTGGCGCTGTTTTAATCGACCCATCAGCTCTGACGAGCAAAGCATGATCAGAGACTTTGTTCTTGAGCAGACCAAAGCTTTTGCTGCGATGAATCCCGAGCGAGCGGAAAACGAAAACCAAAAATTGGCACTCGCCAGCGTCTGTCAGGCAATGATGAGCTCTAACGCGTTCTTGTATGTGGATTAGTCAACAGACGCAATTTGACTGTGAATAACTTTTAGTAGGCTAAAAGCCTGAGTGATCGTTTGAGTGGTCGGTCATCGACCGCAGGAAGAAGAGGAATTCATGAGTAGAGACCGAATGAAGCGATCGCCGTGGCTCTGCCAAGATTCTGTTGATGGAAATCCCATGTGTGACGTTGAACGCTGGCAGTCAAGTCGACGCCATTTCGTCTCCCGGTCATTACTTGCAGCGGGGCCCTGGGCGATCGCGAATTTATTAGCTTCCGACGGACATGCGGAGGTGAAAAAGCCAAATCTCAAGAAGCAGAATTTTGATCTTGCGCCGAAGCCTGTGCATCACCCGCCCAAAGCCAAGGCGATGATTTCAATGTTCATGCAGGGTGGTCCGAGTCAGATGGATCTTCTTGATCCCAAGCCCCTGCTCAACGAACTGCACATGCAGAAGTTTCCAGGGAAGATCAAGTACGATAACGCCGCACAGGCGAGTTCTAAAGTCTTTGGTTCGCCTTGGAAGTTTGAAAAGTATGGTGAGCATGGGACCGATGTTTCCGAACTGTTGCCGCATTTTTCAACGATTGTCGACGAAGCACTGGTGATTCGATCAATGCATACGGGAGTGAACAATCATGGGCAATCAATTCATGCGATGAATAATGGTCGGCCGATGCAGGGGCGACCTGCGTTAGGGAGTTGGCTCGCGTATGGGCTTGGTACCGAGAGTGCGAGTCTACCGGCCTATGTTGCGATGACTGATCCGGGTGGTTTGCCCGTTGAGGGGGTACTTAATTGGTCCAACGGTTGGTTACCCTCGTTGTATCAGGGTACGGTGATTCGCCCCGTTGAGCCGCGTATTTTGAATCTGCAACCGCCATCCGTCATGAGGGGCGAGGTGCAGAGGAAGTATTTGGAGCTGTTATCAAAGTTGAATCAACAGCATGCTGGTCAACGTCCCGGCGAACTCGAGTTGCAGGCTAGGATTTCCAACTATGAGCTCGCTGAAAAAATGCAGTTCTCCGCAGAGGAAGCGACTGATTTAAGTCGCGAATCAAAAGAGACACATGAGATGTACGGGCTGGACGATGAAGCGACTCGCGAATTTGGTGAGCGGTGTTTAATCGCGAGGCGGTTGGTGGAACGAGGCGTTCGTTTTGTTCAGTTGTTCACCAAAAATCAATACTGGGATCATCACGGGGGTATCGTGAAAGCGTTACCCAATTCGTGCAAGAAAATCGATAAACCAGCTGCTGCACTTGTGCGAGACTTGAAGCAACGCGGATTATTGGAGACAACGGTGGTACACTGGGGTGGCGAGATGGGTCGACTGCCAGTGATTCAGAACGAGGCGAACATTGGGCGGGATCATAATACGTACGGTTTCACGCAGTGGGTTGCTGGCGGTGGTTTTCGAAGCGGGATGCATGGTGCTACCGATGAATTTGGGCATCATGCGGTTGAGGGAATCGTGAATCACTATGACTATCACGCCACCCTGCTGCACCTCTTTGGACTCGAGGCCAATCTCCTTACTTATGAACAGAACGCTCGCGAGCAATCGTTGCTCGATGGACAACCCGGAAAAGTCCTCAGTGAGCTTTTGGCTTAGGTTTCCTACTTGGAGTGGATAGATTCTGGGTTGACGGTTGCTAGTGCGTCTGCAGTTAGTGGATTTTGTCGTAACCATTGCTTCCAACACACTCGTTTGGGCCGCGAATTGTTACACTGACTGCTCAGAGTTCCAGACCCAAAGGTCTTCGAGCCGTACGGTGACCTCGTGGAACGTTCGGTTCTTGCTGAAGGAGTACTAAGCGTGCGTGTGATTACTTTGTTATTGATTCTTGTTTCGCTCGCTGCTTGCGGGAGAGTTGACGCGCAGGAAACTCCAGAGACGGTTTTCTCCGGTCCCCAAGCTGGTGAGGCAGTCCCTCCTCTGACAGTCGAAATTTTGACAGGGGATCAGGCGGGTGAAACGGTTGATTTACGGAAGAGGTTTGAAGGTAAGCCGAGCGTGATTTTCTTCATACATCAGCTGACTCGACCTGGGTTTGGTTTGATGAGAACCATCACGGATTTTGCGTCGCAGAGAACGCTCGCATCCAACCGGTCAAAGGAGACACCGGCATCCGAAGACAAGCTACCGGTCGGTGTGGTTTTTTTGACCGCAGACAAAACCGAAACAATTCAGTGGGCTAGTAACGTCAAACGCTTATTTAATGAGTCAGTGATCTACGGTGTTTCACCTGATGGGATCGAAGGCCCCGGAGCCTATGGCCTGAATCGTCATGTCATTTTGACCGTACTGGTTTGCGATCCATCCAAGGTTGTTAAGAATTTCGCTTTGGTACAGCCGCAACTGCAGGCTGATGGTCCCGCGATGCTCGAGGCAATTGTTCAGGTTACCGGTGGTGGTGAGGTTCCCAGTCTTGATCAATTGGATCCAAATGGACGCGGCATGATGCGTCAACGTTCGGGTGCAGGTCCAGCGATGACACCCGAATTGACCCAACAGTTGCGAGGGCTCATTTCAAAAAACGCAGATGAATCGCAGGTGAAGCAGCGTGCCGAGGAACTGGAGAAATATCTCGAGCAGCACCCTGAGGGGAAGAAGGAGATTGCTCGTATTGTGAATACAATTATCGGTTCCGGGAAACTAGAGGATTACGGCACCCCGGCCGCTCAACGTATTCTGATGCAATGGAAGGAAAAGTACCGTGATTTTGCTCCGAGCCAAAATCGGGGTGGAGATCCGAATGCGAAGCCGCAGAGTAGGGACTGAGAAAGTGTTGCGATTTTGGTTAATCCACCAAGGTTTGGTTTCATGCATTGCTGATTCCCTGCGATGTGACTCCTTTCGCAGTGTATCGATTCGTGAGGCGGTTAATCGTCGCCAACTTGTCTACTGCTTTCTTTTCTCGCTGAGTTCCTTCGCATTCTCGGTTCAGAAGGCTGAGGCACAATCTTTCCAACGCGTGGTTACGCCGGTCCTCACCAAGGCCGGTTGCAATCAAGGATCATGTCACGGAGCGGCGGCGGGTCGCGGCGGTTTTCGCCTTTCTCTTTACGGCAGTGATCCGGAGGCGGATTATCGTGAGATCGTTTTTCAGCTCGGTGGACGTCGCCTTCATCGTCTAGATCCCGAGAGAAGTTTGTTACTGCTCAAGGCGACCGAGACCGTGGAGCATGGTGGTGGACAGCGGCTGATTGCCGGTGGAGAGGGAGCAGAAAGAATCGCTGATTGGGTGCAGCGTGGCGCTTACTGGCATCAATCTTCTGAAGGTTCATCCGCCACTAATGTTTCGGAAACTGCTAGCGGTGGTCAGGCTGAAGAACACGCTGTCGGGGTTGCCAAACTTCTCGAGGTCAAGGTCATACCATCCTCGGTGGTATTGCCTTCGGCGGGGTCATCCTTCCGGTTGAACGCACAGGCGACCTTTGATGACGGCACTCAAGAGAATGTTACCAACTGGACCGTATTTGATCCGGACGACGAATCGGCTCTAACGGTGGATCCTGAGTCTTGCGAAGTGACCGTCTTGCGGACAGGGAGACATTTGTTGATCGCGAGGTATCTGAACCGTGTCACGCCAGTAGAGATACTGGTGCCGTTTTCTTCAGGGGAATCTACCACGCCGTTAGCAGATGTATCCTCCTCGAAGTTGGCGGATGACAGTGATCGAGGTTCATCGGGAAACCTTCCGTCAGATCAGATCATTGATTCTTGGGTGGATCAACGAATCCAAGTACTTGGTCTGCAGAAGTCTCCACCTTGTGATGATGCAACGTTTCTACGTCGGTGTAGTCTCGATTTGGTAGGCCGCCTACCGACCGAGGTTGAGTCACAGGATTACTTCAAGCAACCTTTCAGCGAGAGAAGAGGTTGGTTGATTGATTCTCTACTTGGGTCGGAATCGTTTAATCGATACTGGACCCTTCAGCTTGCGAAGTTATTCCGTCTTCGATCCCTACCCAGCTCAGATGCCGCAGTGGCTAAGTACCACGCTTGGATCGGCGATCAGCTTGAAAGCGACTTGGGATATGATCAAATCGTCAAAGCATTGCTAACCGCAAGGGGAGATGTTTCGGAGATTGGTGCGGCTAATTTCCTACGAACCGCGAACGGTCCGCGTGAGCGGGCCGAGTTGGTTAGTGAAGTGATGATGGGGAGTCGGTTGCGTTGTGCTAACTGCCACGACCATCCTCTCGATCAATGGACGCAGGACGATTATCACGGTCTCGCTGCGATTCTTGCAACGATCAGCGTGGGACAGCAGGTTCAAAATCAACCCGACGGTAGAGTCACTCATCCCAAAACGGGGCAGGACGCGTTACCTAAGTTACCGGCCGGAGGATATCTCGCGCAGAAAAGTCTGGGATCTACTGATGCACCCGATTCAATCACCGAAACGACGTTGAGCGATGCTTTCACTCAGTGGTTACTTGATGACAAGAATCCTTATTTTGCCAAAACGATGGTGAATCGGCTATGGAAGTCCATGATGGGGCGTGGCTTAGTTGATCCAGTGGATGACTTTCGTCAAACCAATCCTCCAACGCATCCCGAACTCTTGGATCAGCTAACGCAAGACTTCATTCGCTCTGGTTACGATCTTCGTGCAACGCTTCGGTTGATTGCCAGCAGTCATGCATACCAGCGAAGTTCCGCAACAACGCCTAGCAATGAAGCGGACCAGTTTTTCTATTCGCACTTTTACGACCAGCCATTGGAGCCAGAGGTTTTATCCGATGCCATCTCCGATGTCCTTCAAGTTTCAATCGCCTATGGGCAGCAGCCGCTTGGTACCCGTGCGGTCGACTTGGTACATCCGCAGATTGAGTCGCGGGCATTGGATGTATTGGGACGCTGTTCTCGGGAGAGTTCTTGTGAGTCCAGTGGTGAGTCCAGTAACAGTGGTTTGAGTGAAAAACTGTTCTTATTGAACGGTGAGTTCATCAATGGAAGATTGAAGTCGGAGGAGGGGCGTCTTGCGCGGTTGCTTAGCCAAGGCAGTTCTCCCCTCGAAATCATACAGAACTTCTACCGAGCCGCACTGCAGCGTTCGCCGGATCCCCGAGAACTCGCTTACTGGGAGGGACAACTCAATGATTGCCCCGTTGATGAGTATCAAGAATTTCTCGGTGATTTTGTATGGAGTTTGATTGCTTCGCGTGAGTTTACTCACAAAGATTAGGTAGGTGGAAACGAGGGATCATTTTGTGAATCACACGCGAGTGAACTTCATGAATCAAGACACATCGAGATCGTTTGTTGCTTGTCGGGATGCAAAACTTTGCGTCTTGCCTCGCTCTGCTTTTCATTCAACACGATCGCGTGCGTTTGATCGTCGAGATTTTATTCGACTTGGCTCATTGTCGGCTGGGGGGCTCGCATTGGGCGTTTCAGGCGGTTTCGGCCTTGCGGATTGGTTGAAGTTGCAGCGGCTACAAGCTGCACAGCCTTCTCCTTTCACAAACTCAGGTACCGATGGCGATGATCCTGGCGGTGGGTCACCGGCTAAGTCTTGTATTTTGATTTGGTTGGATGGTGGACCAAGTCATCTGGAAACCTTTGATCCAAAGCCTGAAGCACCTCAAGAGGTACGAGGCCCCTTGGGGACGATCGCAACGAGTGTTCCCGGTATCCGACTGGGCGAATGTTTGCCCAAGACGGCCGAAGTGATGGATCAGGTCGCTTTGATTCGCTCGGTGACCTCGCCGCTAGGTGAGCACCAATTTGGTACTCACTACATGATGACCGGTTATCAGCCAACACCTGTCCTTGAATATCCAGCCTTCGGTGCGGTGGTTTCGCACGCTCGGACTACTCCTAGTATCTTGCCCAAAAATATTGCGGTGCCCCAATTTCAAGTCGGCGGAGCAGGGATGACTGGCGGGGGTTTTCTTCCGCCCCATCATCAGCCTTTTTCTGTCGGCGGCGATCCTTCTAGGCAAGACTTCGAAGTCCGTGACCTCGACTTCTATCCCGGAGTGGGGAGGGAGCGAGTTGATCGTCGTATGGCGTTCGTGGAATCTTTGAATCAGATGCGAGATTTGAGGCTACAGAACGAGAGGTTTCAGAAGAAGGAGTTTCAGAATCCGTTGCAGGACCCCGGCAACGCAGTGGGTCAACTCAATGCCTTAGGTACACCTTCGGAGCCTGTTCAATCAAGCGGCGGATCCGAGAAAGTTGGGATCGACCCTGATCTTCGCAAAGCTTACGAGTTGATGACTTCCCGCGCTGCGCAAGAAGCATTTGAAGTTCAGCAGGAATCTGATGCGGTACGCCAAGCTTACGGTTCAAAGACCGTCGGGCAGTGTTGTTTACTTGCAAGACGATTGGTCGAACGTGGTGTACCGTTCGTGACGGTGAACCACAAAGGTTGGGACACACACAATCAGCTTGTCACTCGACTCAAGGATGGATTCGCTGGGGCGAAGACCCCCATTGGTTTGATTCCCTCCCTTGACCAAGCTCTCAACGCATTACTCGTCGATCTTGGGCAACGCGGGATGCTCGACGAGACACTCGTGGTGGTCATGGGTGAATTTGGCCGTACTCCAAAGTTGAATACCGCAGGAGGACGAGATCATTGGCCGAGGGTCTTCAGTGTGCTGATGGCTGGTGGTGGGATTCGCGGCGGCCAAGTGGTGGGCAGCAGTGATGCGATTGGTGAGTCGCCGGCCGATCGTCCGGTTACGCCGTCGGATCTAGCCGCAACGATCTATTCGCGTCTGGGGCTCGATCCCAGCACCGAGATCCACACCCCTGATGGTCGACCGGTACGGCTCACTCCGGATGGATCCGAGGTGATTTCCGAACTGATCTAATCAAGCGTCCATTGATCTTTGCATTCAGGTCAGCCAGCTTGATGTTAGCCAGTGTTTTACGACGCAGTTCAACTTGCCGACGATCACAATCCTGAGACGGCTACCGCTTTGACCTCAGAAGGTCCACCAAGACTAGGGCAGTGTATTTGGCTTCCGCCAATCGAGTTCTTTGATCGGTTGGGGAGTTGTTTGAGGAAGCGTTGGAGTCGTCACGCTAGGCGAGGCGTTGATGGGGCTCGGCTGAGATTCTGAAACCGTGACGTTTTTGGGTTCATCAGTGAGTGATTCGGTGTAATTCGCATGGACCGGTAAAGTCGACGCCCATTGGGATGCGATCACCTGTGTTTGGGAATGATCTGGTGAGGCTCCTTCGTTCGGTCGGTTGGGACCGTTCGTTGTACCGGATACTTGCGTCAGGTCAGTTGCAGGTAGACCTTGTCTGAAACTCAGGGGCGTGGTTAGCTCGCTGCGGGTCGCCGGTGTCGTGCTGGACCGTGGGCCAAAACTTTCCGGCCAAACCTCGTCATCGGATTGCTGATTCGCACCAGTGTTTGGTGCGTTCGGTCTTGGTGCCGGAAGTTGTCTGATTGGCGATTGATTGGTGTCTGTACCTTGTCGCTCATCCTGCTCACCGAGTCGTTCAGAGGTTTTGTTCGGATCTTGCAGTGTCGATGAATGCAAGTAAGAGCCGGTTGCGGGGGGGGCAACGCGAGTTTGTCCAAAGAAAGAGAACAGGCTGTTGTTGGCAGCGGAGTTTTGCCGGAATCCGTTGAACGGAGGAGAACCGGATTTGCATCCGACGGAGCCAAATCCCAGAAAAATACATGCGAATCCTACGACAGGTAAGGTTGTTCGCCAACGCTGATCATTCACGGACCGATTAGCCATATCCAGCCCCATGGGCAAGCGAGTCGATGGATGGATTCTTTGGTGTAAACGCAAGGTCGATGGGAAGGGAGCCGTCGTTACCGACATGGCTCATCTTCGCTCAGGCACTCAGAAACCATTTCTTTAGCAAATCTTGCAAAACAACCGAAAGACCACTGCCCGTTGCCATCGCTTAGCTAGCTAAGTGATGGCTGGGTGCGATTGTAGTGGCTCTATCAACGGTTTTGGCTTTAGCGTTCATTAGGAAAGAGCCGATGATACGACTTGTGCGGATGAGCGCTCATGGAGATCCGCGGAAGGTATGCGATGAAATCCCGGCCCAAACATAGGTGTTCGCTAATGCGACGCTACTTGAATCTTAGATCTTTGTCTCTTTCTGCCGTGCTCGCTTGCAGTGGTTTGTCCGCACAACAGGTGGAAGGTCCCAGCATCCAGACGCTATCGGTTCCCGTCTCTCAGGCGAAAT
>CALIBL010000026.1 GCA_938045805.1 uncultured Rubripirellula sp.
CGATCGACCGTGTGGCCGTCGATGAGATTAAAAGGCAGATCAGGGATGATGATTACCGATTTAATGCTCTGATCAAGGCTGTGGTACTCAGTTATCCATTCAGGCACAAGGAGTTCCAGTGATGACACGATACCGTATCCCTCGGCGTAGCTTTCTACGTGGCGCTGGCGTGTGTATGGCCATTCCAACACTCGAGATCATGTCGAGTTCGGCCGGTGGTATCGAGACGTCGAATCAAAAGATCCCATTGCGGCTGGGTATTTTCCACAAAGGGAACGGGATTGACCCTAGGGCATGGCAGGTAGAAGGAACTGAGGATGAATTTGAGCTCAGTCAGAACCTCGAACCTCTCACGAAGGTTAAGGAGGACATCATTGTCCTCTCAAACGTAAGCAACCAACCCAAGGGTGATCACTACGGGGCGATGCCCCTGTTTATGACCGGAGTGCAGAATCGCAACCCAAAGTACACCTTCGATCAAGTGATTGCTGACCAGATTGGCACTAGCACCGCCTTCAGGTCATTCCAACTTTCAGCGGAGCCAGTGGATATTCGCTCCACCACCCTCAACAGCTTGGCCTACGATCAGCAGGGTCGGGCAAAATTCGTTGAACGAAATGCACAGTTCGCATTTGATCGTCTTTTTAGAGGATTGAACGATGCCGGTGTGCGTGACGAGTTGACGAGTGTTCTTGATGCCGTGCTTGAACCCAGCAAGGAACTGATGAAGCGAGCGAGTCGCTCTGACAAAGTGGTCGTCTCAAATTACCTCGATGCAGTTCGGGAAGTCGAGATAGCAATCGAGAATCAGGAGAAAGTTGAGAAGGTCGGTGTTAGGGAACGTGTGGTGAGTGATGAGGTGGTTCAACTGGGTACCTTCCCAGAAAAAATGAAGACCATGTCGGATCTTGTTGCCCTTGCATTCTGGACTGATGCGACTCGAGTGGCTTCATGCATCATGGCTCTTGAAAGCAGCAGAAGGATTCATGATTTTCTAGATCTGAAAGCGGATTTCCACTGGTCTTCGCATTTCGAGCGAAATGATGATCTGGCCAGACAATTCAACGCAGCTAACACGTGGTACGTCGACCAATTCCGCTTAGCGATTGAAAAGATGAAGTCGCTCAAAGAGTACGACGGCAGCAGCGTGTTCGACCATAGTGTGCTGATGTTCGGTTCCGGCCTAAGTCACGGTGGGCAGCACGTCGGTTCGAACTTACCGATTGTCTTGGCTGGAGGTAAATCGAGTGGATTGAATACCGGAAAATTCCTCGACTACCCCGACCAACCGCCTCACGCTAACTGCCTTCTCACATTAATTCAGCATTTCGGGGTGGATGTGGATCAATATTCAAACTCGACCGGAAGTCTCGATCGAATTCGCAAAGGCTAATTTGCAGCCGGTTATTGGGACAAAGCGATTGTGTCATGCAGCGGGGTGAACTCAACTCCGTCGAATGGCGTTGATGGCTAACCCCGGCAGACAAGGTGCTGGATTATTTGTGTGAACGAGTCTGAAGCTCATCGAGAACGCGTTCGGTGATGGCGTCGGCGTACGCATTGAGCTTCCAGTGTCCTGGTGACCAACCGGTAAGGAACCGACAGAAATCTGCCCATGCGTAGGGATAAAGGTCTCGCCATTCGTCTTCCAACGCAGCGAAATTAACTGCTGCGCCCCGCAAGGCGATGGCCTGTTGAAGCTGGTCAAAATAGAACTCAAGAAGTGGCTCCTGCATTCGATGCGCCTCCCGGTCGCTCAGACAACTGCTGATGAAGTAGGCCACGTCCTTGATCCCACAGCCGCCTCCGACGTATTGAAAGTCGACAGCCGCAACGGTTGATGACTGTCTAGAGGTGAAGCAAAAGTTGGCAAGTTTTGCGTCACCATGTACCAGTGTCTTGAAGCGAGCGTCGTTCAATCGCTGGTCAATCGCGGTTGCAGCTCTTTTAAGCCGTCCATTTGGCATCGCTTTGTATTCATCTGGGCGTGTCTCGAGATGCCAGTAGGTTCCGATTGGCCAGAGATCATGAGCATCAATGCGTAGGAACTCGGCGTGAAAGTTAGCGAGCCAAGCGAGACAGGCTTGCATGTCACGCAATGTGGCGTGGTCTTTACGAGCGTCGAAACCGTCGGTATCTAGATCGGAAAGGATAATGAGCCAACCGCTTGCGTTTTCTGTCTCTTCTGCTGCGATCAAACTAGGAACCACGCACTTTTTGCCGCAGCGAGCTGCAAAACACTCGTAAAAAGACTTCTCTATCTGATAAGAACGGACCTTTCGTTGGTGCGAAAGATTGGAGGCCCAGCCGCGGCGGTTCTCACGCACTTGGGAAAGATCGATGTGTTTGATAACCACAGGCAGCGGGTCGACGGTGCCAGCATGTTGAACGCCGTGCAGCAAGGCACGCTGAATCACGCCATAACCGCTCCAGAGGCTTTGGACGACCTCACGCAGTTCTACATCAGTGGCACGAGTGATCTCTAGGACGTACTTTTCGAAAGTCTTCATGATGGGATCTCGAAAAAATGAGCTGCCCCTTATCGCTCTTTACCTTCTGCTACGAATGCGATTCAGCGCTTCTGAATTCATTAATGTCGTCGAGTAAGTCGGGTCTCGGTAGATCATCGATCCGGATAGGTGGTAGGTTCAATGATTCCCTTCGCCGGTTTTCTCTGTCCCATTTTATATGCCATAAGAACAACTCGGCAGCGAGTATTTGCTCAACGTACGTCGCAAAACTCCAGCCGAGAGCCGCATAGACGATGATGCCGAGCCAGACGAGATCAGGCACCTCGAATCCTCCACCATCAGCAATTTGCCAAAACACCATCAGCGGTAGGCCGATCAGGATTGCAACGGCTTCCGAGAGAATGAATCCCGAAGCAAACTTTTTCAAATGATTCATCAGTGCCGAATAACCATGCTTGGTCGCAGAAACGGGACCACAACCGAGCCAAACGATTCCGGGGAGAATTAGGAAGACAAACAAACGTATAGCCTTGTTCAACAGACTCAGTAGGTAGCGAAGCGAAAAGATTGGCACGCCACCGGCCAAGGATCGAGCTGCATTTTCCATCGACAAATCGCGGTCTTCTTTGTCGCTCTTGCGTCTTGAAAAGATCGCAGAAAGCAGAGTCACGATAAACCACGCGGCCGCCCAAATGAGAATGATCGGGATGGCTCGAATCAAGTGGTGGCGGATCGCACGGTAGAGTGCTCTGAGCAACTTGGGCTTTTTCCCAAGTTCAACGTCACGAATCATCTCGAGTAGAACGAGTGAAGAGGTTGCAAGAATCGATGCAAGGCCACAGACCACAATGAACACCAAGGTTAGTCCGCCGCTCGCGAATAATTGACTCGAGGTCGCGCCGAACTGAATGTAAAGAATCAATGCCGCATAGATGCACCAACACGCTAACAACGGTACCAAGAAGACGGGGTACTTTCGAAAAATCGATAATGCACGGCCGACCATTTGAAGGCCATCATCGAGAAAGTCAGTGCCGAATTCGTAGATTCTCCAGAGCAGTCCAATTCGCTCTTCTCGATGTTTCGCGATCTCGACCGTAGCTTTGGCAGAAGAAAAGTCGCCGTACTTGGCTAAAGCGGCTTCATCAGATACCGAAAGGCCGGGCGTACCCGCTTTACGGGGCTTGTGACTCTCAAGGTTACCGCCACTCGTGTCAACCGCTGGAGTCTGGTTCTGAACCGCGTCCGCTAGGTCCCCAGTCCACGCATCCTCAGTCCACGCATCCTCGTCGACGGTGTCGGTGGTCGAGGATTCAGAGGCTTCCTCGCTACCCAGATACTCAACGGATTCCACCACAGGGAACCATGGACCCTCCTTTGATTCAGAAAGTAGATCCGTGTCACGAAGTTTCCCTGATTGAACTCCCTTCTGAACCTGATCCCACTTGAAGGGACCATGAATCTTCTCGCCACGCTTCACGAAGTAGTTTTCCATTATTTGT
>CALIBL010000027.1 GCA_938045805.1 uncultured Rubripirellula sp.
CGGATCCGCATCCACAATCTCCGCCGAAAGTTTTAAAGACTCTTCCAGAAGAGGTTCCGCGCCGGCCAAGTCATCAATCCACATCAGCGACTGGCCATAATTCCCAAGGTATCCAGCCAATTCCACTTTCAGAGGCAACATACTCTGGCGGCGATCAAAGATCTCTCTGCGGCCCTCGATCGCGGTCTTGTAAAGTTCGATCGACCGCTCGGTTTCTCCTTGACGCATCAGGATGTAGGCAAGTCCAACCGCGGACTTGTCATGAGAAATCTGCTTCATCGCCGTCAGCGTATCCTTCTGATTCTCATCAAGCTCATCATAACCATCAGCTGAGCGAATGGAGGCCAGCACCGTTGCCATATTCTGCAAAGCGGATTCAAACTGCTTGGCCGTTTCCGCAAGCTGTCCCTGCTCGAGATACTCGACACCTAGATTTTGTTGTAACACTGCAAGTAGTTCACGAATGTCATTCTCAGAGGGACTTCCTTCCTCGGGTTTTGGATTGGCAAGCGTGTCCTGCGTTAAATCAATCGCCGTGTTTAACAGCTTCATCGATTCCTCGGGACTCGAAGCGACTCTTCGCTTGACCGGTGCCCATGCCATTGCAATCTTTGCCTGATTGGTGCGTGCCGCGTCGTTCCCCTTCAAGTCAACGCGTTCTCGCCCCAGTGTGTACAGTTTTTCGAACTCTTTATCCGCCTCCTCAAGCCGATCCAACTCGGTGAATGCAACGGCTACTTGCTGGCGGAGAGCCATCAGCGTCGGAACCGCTTCGCCACGGACACCACCGGTCAGTTCCACATCGAGTTCGTTCCATTTATCGGAAGCGGCTTCGAGCATTGCGATCCGCAGATCGCTCATCCCGGGTTTCTCTTTGAGCCGGGCATCAACGTCGGTAATCACATACTGAATGTTTCGAAGTGCTAGTTCAGCCTGTCGCTTGGCAAGAGCCTCGTTCATCTCGGCTTGCTGCTTCTGGGCGACCGCGATCGCTCGCTGCTTGTCCGCTTCGTCTTTCTGCTCCTCAGCGAGTTGCTCGTTTTGGATCGCAATCAATCGTGCCGCGTCCGCAATTTCACGCTGCCTTTGCGCCTCATCACGCTGTTCGACGACCTTATCTTTTTCCTCCGCGATTAACTGTTTCTGCTCCGCGGTCACCATCCACGCCCAAGACGCAATCATCGCCGTCAAACCAACCGCGGTCGCCGCCACTGCGGTTGGAATCGCGATCTTTGGGTTCCTGCGACACCAACGAAGCACTCGCGTGAGTCGACTGACGGGTCGTGCCAAAATCGGTTCACCATTCAGCCAGCGGCGGAGGTCATCCGCCATCATTTCACAGTCTTCATAGCGAGCATCAGGATCTTTTTGGAGAGCCTTCATGCAGATCGTTTCCAATTCAACGGGAACGCTCGCTTGCAACTCACGGGGAGCAACCACTTCACTCGTGATCACCTGCATCACGGTGTCGAACGGCCGATCCGATAAAAAGGGCGGCCGAGCGGTAAGCATTTGGTACAACACGGCGCCAAGTGAGTACTGATCCGATTTCTCGTTAATCGCATCCACATCGCCCCTTGCCTGTTCGGGCGGCATGTAACTCGGGCTCCCCATCACGGTTCCGACCGTTGTTTCCCCGGAACCTTCTTTGTCGACCTCTTTCGCCAAGCCGAAGTCCGTGATTTTCGCTTCGCCATCCGTACTGAGCAGAATGTTCGCTGGCTTTAAATCTCGGTGCAGGATTCCGCTCTCATGCGCGTAATGCATCGACCGACACACCGACTCAACCATCTCGGCTGCGTCTTTAGGTGAAGAGGGTTTGCCCGCCAGTTCTTTGTGAAGGTCGCTGCCCTCAACAAACTCAAGCGAAAAATAAGGCAGCCCCTCATGCTCACCGATATCAAAAATCTGGACGATCCCCGGGTGCTGCAAATGAGCAACGGCTCGGGCTTCAGAAAGGAATCGCTGCTGAGACTTTTTGGAATTGCTTCCGCCTGCAAGAATCATCTTGAGGGCGACGACTCGGTTCAGTTTTCGATGACGCGCCTCGTAGACGACTCCCATGCCTCCTCGGCCCAACTCGGAGAGCACCTCATAGTCGCCGATATCAGGAAGTGCTGCTGTGCTGGAAGACTTGGTGGTGGGTTTTGAATGAACGGTCGCAAATCCTGTGTGCGCAGCGGCATCCGGATCAATTGTCGCATCCGCCTCTGGTCCTTGAGTGTCGACGGTGCCTGATCGAACCACCACCGCATCGCCTCGTACCGTCTCTTGTTTTCCGGTTCCGAGAGTCACACCAGCTTCCATCTGTAGTGTCTCGTGTGTGACAGCCCCCGCCGCTTGATCCGGATCGATCGTCTCTTCGCCCCCTGAATCAAGCGTGTTCATGGTTTCGGGAGCGATGGTTGCATCGACTGCGGCAGCCTCAGCATTCGCCCCCATCGCCTTGGCACGAATGGTTGAATCATGCGATGTGGAGGCAGTCATTTTGGACACCTCCATCCCTTCAATCCTCTCTCCGTTATCAGAGACTGGATCCCCGATCGTGGGTTGGACCCCAGGAAAACGATGCGGGGAATCACGACGTGTCTCGTCCAAGTCGTTTGAGACGGTCTCCTGCGCGTGCAAACCGATTTCGGAGTCCAGCGTCTGATCAGAGCCACTCATTGGATTACCTTGTCCGACAATGGTGCCGTCAGCCAATCTCGACTCTTCGTCCGGTGACACGTTCGCGGGTCTTCGTTGTTTCCCAGTTTTCACATCTGGCGAATTCATGATTCACATTCCCGTCTTCTCGGTTCACAACAAGTCATTGATGCTCCAATGCCATGCAATGAAAACCTGTTCGTTTAAAGCAATTAAAATTCTCTACGGCTTCACTGTCGATGCCTGCTTTAGGCATCCTTTACGCACCGTTGGCAAAACGATCCCGACGAAGCTCTCGAATCCAGAGCTTCGCCTCTGCACTTTTAGTTTACCCCCTCACGCACTTTGCCAGCCACCGTCGCCCCCAATTTCAGCCACCAGAGGCCAGATTTTTGGTTTGGGCAAACCCTAGTGGCATCCTTCTCGTTCTCATTACATCCGGGCGGATTTCTAGTCATCCAACCAATCTGCCATCCACGAAGGAAGTTGTTGATTGAAGCGTCTTCGAGCCAGTAGTCGGTCACGACCATTGACTCTTCCCGATCCATCGACGTCACCATCGAGGTTGGCACCCGAACGATTCATCTGACGGCGAATCGCCAAATCATCGGACGCGTTCACCCGACGGTCGCCATTGGCGTCACCAAAGAGTCGGTAAAACTCAAAAATGGCATCTTCCGCGCCAGTCACACTACCGTCGTTATTCATATCGACCATGATTCGGTAGAACCCGTCTCCCAGCCACCATCTGCCGCCAATACCGTTAGCTCCGAAATCGAGTTCTATCGTGTTACCAGAAGCTGCGAGGCTCGACGGCGTGATTGGGGTACCGGTGCCAGGAGCCACCGCATCAGAGGATGCATTGGTGGCAAATCGCTCGACAGCGATCCGTCCAGCATCAAGAAACTCGGTTGGATCTCCGCTGAATAAAATGTCGACGTTCCGGACGTAAGATCGCTGGTTAGCACCCTTCTGGACGTCAATTCCCTGTGCGGAAAGGGAGGCGCCACTGAACGTTGCTGTAATCGATTGATCAGGGCTGGAAGGGGCGTCTTCAGTATTGCCGGCGGTATCTAACGCTCGGGTATAGAACGCATAATCGTGCGATGCTCCATCCACGATACCCTGTATGATCGCTTCGCCGGAAAACACCCCATCGCTCACTTTGACAGAATTCACTGCCACCACCTTCCCGTAGGCTCCCCCGTCGATACTCATGTAAACATCAAAGGTTGCAAGCGGTGTTCCCGAAACCTTTACACCGCTCATACTTAGCGTCAAAAGTCCATTTTCATTGGATGTGACAGAATCTATTTGGCTTGCTGGTGAAACCAAGTCTCCGACGATTGTAAAAGTATCAAAGGATGACTTTTCCTCAATATTGCCAGTCTCATCAGTTGCCAAGCTCCGGAACCAGTAAATGGTATTTGGATTAGCCTCGAATACTGCTGAAGAATTATCCGGTGTCAACGTGGCGAACTGGACATATGCCGCCCCAGTCGAATAATACAGTGCATAAGAAGCGATCCCCGACGCGGAGTCGCCCACGTCAACGCCAGATACGTCGATCGTCAAGCTGGTTGAAGTTGCATTCTCTGGCAACGCGGCAATCTCACTCGTCGGAGCGGTTTCGTCTGCGACATTTGCGATCGTGATCGAAAATGCTTCATCGTACGTGTTTCCCAACGAATCAGCAGTTCGAATTCGCACCGAACGAGTTGACGCCGCTTCGTAATCGAAACTCGCGGCAGATAATAGTTTGTCACCGGAAATACTGAACAACGCGTTATCGGTGTCACCGGTACCGGCCACTAGCGAATACGTGAAGGTGGTTTCACCATTGCCTGTTGTCGTCGCGAGCGTTCCGATTTCGGTGCCCGAGGCAGAATTCTCTGTGATTGACGAAGCGGATAACGCAATGTCAGACGGCCCAGTGCCGACGTTTTGCACGGCGACATCCAAAGTCAAAGCGTTACTCTCAGCACCGTCGCTATCTTGAAGCTTTACCGATAGTGTTGTCGTTGAGGAGGAGCCACTGGTGACTTCCCCGAAGGTGACATCGAATGTCCCGCTGCCGGTTGATGCGTCGAGATTGATATTCGAAACCGTCCCGAGGTCACCACCGCTGATCTCCACCACGCTAAAGGTGTCTGCACCATCATCTGATGCTGTAAACGAATACGTCGCGGTGGTCGACTCATCGGGTGTTGTGGACCCAGTCAAGGTGTCAACGGTCGGCGCCACGTTGCTCACTGTCACATCAAACGTTTCAGTGACTGACTGTCCGATATCGTCACGGATTGTCACCGAGACGGTGTAAACACCACTATTGGTGAAGGTGTGAGAAAGAGATGCTGTTTTGTCGCTTGCCACATCGACAGTAACGTCTCCCGTCCCGTCTCCAAAGTTCACGGTACTGCCGGTCCAATCAACCGCTCCCCGGTCCACCAGAGAGATACCACGACTGAATGCAGCGCCCTCGACGCTTGTACTGTCGCTACCGACCGTGACGCTCAAAGAGTAATCATCTCCATCACCCGCGTCGATCGTATCAGTACCCCCGTAGCCCAGAATGGTATCAACCCCGTCACTCGCGCTGCTGCGGTCGAATCGAGAAACCACGAGTTGATAATTCCCAATATCGGTATCATCTCTGGTTGAGAGAAAACGCTCGAGCAGTTCCGGATAAGCAAGGTAATTGTTTGGATTACTTGGGTTCAAAGGACTCGATGCATCCGTTTCGTCGAACAGAGCACTGCTCGGGTCCCTCTTGAACGTATCCACTTCGATGTAATACGTTCCATCGGTCGGCAAAATTAAATCGACCAATGCACTATCGGTCGGCTCAAACACATCGTCGTTGACCGCCTCGCCACCAAACCATGGCACCAAGGTTAGAGTTCCATCCACGTCGTACCAAACGCGAAGAATCGAATCGATGTAATTGTCGTTGCCCGTGCCGTAGCGGATGAGCGAATTGGAGTACAACTCAATGTTCATCACATCACCAGCGGTGCCGCTGAAGTGATACCAGTCACTCTCTGACTTACCCGTTGCAGGATCCAACTCGATCGCTCCCTCGACCGATTGCATCTGGACATAGAAAACCTTCGACGAGTTCAGTCCCGAACTCAAAGTGTTCGGAACGTCAACTGTCCGTAGCGGAAGTTCCTGCGAGGTTGAGGAACTACCATGAGCCGATGTTGACTCCGTGGTAAAGACGTCAGCGGTATCAGCGGTCGCAAACGCGAGTTTCATCGCACTACGTTCACTGAAGAATAAATCACGAAGATCATTGAAACGGTCCGTTCCAACGGACGCCCCAGACCCTAATAGATGGTCGAAGGTTTCCACTGCGGCCACAGGCCCAGGATAGACCGGATTGTAGCCTTCAACACCTGGGGGATCATGGATGCCTAGCCCAATGGGTCCGAAACTATCTTGATGCCGTAAACCCATGAGGTGGGCGAGCTCATGAGCGGCGATTTTGGACGATAGGAGCACAAAGTTTTCGCTCGTTGAATCCGGCTTCGCCACGCCTACCGGGTCGTCGCTGATCGACCGCAGCAGTGTCCCCTTATCGCCTCCTATGTCACCCCCTTCATACGTATCGTCTGAGGTGATCGTTCCACCTAGAAGACCATTCACTTGAACGACTGCCGTGCCACCGAGATTCAGGTTACCGGGATCAATCTCACTTGCTAAACCACCGGGTCGACCGAATGCCGGTGTATCGTTGAAAGAAATCGTGACGAACTGACCATCAGCTACAGGAATCTCACCCCGTGTCTGAACGACGCGCACATCAAATACCGGGGAGTCGGTATCCAATCCGCGGTAGATTGACTCGACCCGCGAAGTGATCTGATCGCGCTCGTCGGTCGTGTAGACATGCTCGGTGGAATCGGTGTAGGTATCAAAATCGAGCAAGACCCACTGAGTCACACCGCGGTCGCCAGCGGCCGTACCCGAGTACCCGTCACTGTATTCAGCGCCCAGAATGGTGTTGTTCTGTAAGTTTCCGTAAATCGTATCCGCCTCTGGTGTCCCAGTGACATTCTCAATCCCCCTCGCATCACTCAGAGTAATACTCAGATTACTTGACAAGGCCTGGGCCGACGTTGAACGCAAATCGATGGTGAGTGCACCACCGGTGAAGGAACTAAAATCGAGAGTGTCACTGCTGCTGTCATCTGATCCTGCATAGGTCTCAACGACGGTCACCGAAGCACTGGGATCGGCTTCAAACAGATACGAATCATTTCCATCGCCACCAGCCAAGGTCAACGAACCACCGCCTTGCACGATGGAGGTGTCATTACCGGCGCCGGCAGTGAAGGTTGCACCGTCAGCCGTCCCACGCCAGGCAAAGACATCGTCGCCAGGGCCACTATCAAATGTGATGGAACTTCCGCTTGCTGCCGTTCCAGAAAAATGGAAGGTATCCCCCGCCGCATCAGCACCACCTGTGAAGCTAATGTCACCGATACCCGTCCCGTGAACACGCAAGACATCTTCGTCGGCCCCACCCTCAAACGTCAATGCTGTGATCGTATTACCATTATTCACCAAAGTGTCGGCACCGTCATCGCCGCTGAAGCTGATCGAAGGCATGCTGCTCGCATTGTTAATCAGCATGTCATCGTCTGCACCACCGGTGAACACTAAGGTGGTCACCAGAGCATTATTCTGAAAGGTGTCATCATCCGCACCGCCACTGAACGTCAGAGAATTGACAATGTTGTTGTTCACAAAAACATCGTCATCTGCG
>CALIBL010000028.1 GCA_938045805.1 uncultured Rubripirellula sp.
AGTACTGGGGTAGCGTCTGCTGGCCAACCCGATACGCCGCAAGAAGTACCTTCCGCGGTGACTTCGATGTAGTGCTCATAAACGAGAACTACGGTCTAATGAGCGTCCCTGGCAAGACCTTTTCTACAGAGCAGGTCAGGAATCTTTTCCCAAAAAGCAGCCCTTACTCCTTTTTTCTTTCGGTGGTGCAATCTCATCATCGAACGGCAAGAGCAAAAAAGTGCTCCAACGCAGGCCTTCCCACAACACGACATCCTTCTCGACAAAAACAGCGACTATTCGCTCTCGTCCTTGCTCCTGCAGAACCATCTCATATTCCTGAAAGGAACTGCGTCGCTTTGCTTCGCGGCAAATTACTCGCTCTATCGCAGCTAGTTCACTCAGCCTCCTTCTGGTGAACGGTCCGAATCCACTGATGTGCTCGAACTTGCCGCTCCGCCGATCAGCAATGAATTCCTCGCGGTTAAACGTCAGGTGCAACCCCATCACGACAAAACCAAGTGCTATCACGGAGCCACCGACAAAAATCGGCCATTCACGCATCACGGGCACGCCGGGAATGAACCAGATTCCGATACCAAAAAATGCGCTGAGAACCGAAAATGGAATCCCGAAAAAGCCCAACCATAAGTGCTCATGACGCAACACCAATCGATCCGGCTCCTCCTCGATCACCCACGGAAAGTTCTCTGATGATTGATCATTTGTATCCATGCAAGCCTACCCGAGACCAATCATGAAGTGTGATGCCTTGTTTTTCCACAAAAAAAGCCCTGACCCCTTATTCGCGTTAGATCATTGTCTTGCATCAATCGTGTCCGCACAACAAAACTAATCTGTGGATCCTTGCTCTTATTCGTGCAGAAAACTTTCAAACAAATAACGTTTGACAAGAACCGAGTCGACAAAAAAAGGCTCCCTGACTTGCATCCCATTCCCACCAAATCTTAAAGCCGGCACAACATGAAACTTGTTCGTCGATGCATCTCGCAAATTCATCTTTGGGCCATCTTCGTTTCCTTCGTGATCCAATCAACTGGAGAGGCGCAAGAGTTATCAATCATCATTAGAAACGGAACGATTATTGACGGAACAGGGGCAGCAAGATTCAAAGGTGACATTGGAGTCCACAACGGATTGATCGTCAAACTTGGTGATCTTTCAGGCCATTCCTCAGGGAACGTCATTGATGCGACGGGAAAGATCGTATCACCTGGCTTCATCGACATGATGGGGCAAACCGCAACACCAATGATCGAACATCCGCGATCCGCACTCAATTTACTTAGCCAGGGAATCACAACGATCAACGCGGGCGAAGGTGTCTCGGCTGCGCCGCTGAACTCCGATCAGGAGTACCGCGTGGGATACACCACCATGTCCGAGTACTTCCAGAGGCTCGATTCCGCGGGACTACCGATCAATGTCGCTCAAACCGTTGGCCACACCCAAATCAGGCGAATTGTGCTTGGTGATACGGACAGGAGACCCAGCGATGCTGAACTTGGCAAGATGCAACAGCTCGTGCAAGAAGCGATGGATGCGGGTGCGATCGGTTTATCCAGTGCACTCATTTACCCCCCAGCAATTTTTGCCCGCACAAAAGAGCTTAGTGCTCTAGCAACGATCGCAGGGCGATCAGGTGGGCGGTACTTCACACACATTCGCAACGAAGGCGATCAAGTGCTTGAGGCGGTTCAAGAGGCAATCGACATCGGACACGCTGCCAATGCAGCGGTACATATCTTTCACCTCAAGGCAGCCGGCAAGCAAAACTGGAACAAGATGCCACAGGTCATTGAAGTAATCCAGAATGCGCGAAAGAACGGAAGGGAAATCACCGCCGATATCTATCCTTACCTCCACAATGGTTTAGGCATTCTGGCCTTTATTCATCCAAGACACTTTGCAAACGGCAAAGAACGACTCATTGCGAAACTTTCGGACGCCAGCTTTCGATCCGAAGTTCAAAAAGAAATCGAAACAACGACCGGATGGGAGAATTGGTTTCGGCACGTTGGGAACGACTGGAACCTCGTAATTGTCGGCAAAAGCAATCACCCTCAATACACGTCCCAAAATGGACTCAGCATCGGTCAAATTGCCAGAGATCGAGGCGAGGATCCGTGGGATACGTTCTTTAACTTGGCATCAGTTAATGCTTTTGTCTTGCCTGAGACCATGTCACCAGAAAACAAACAGCGACTCATTGCACAACCGTTTGTCTCCTACTGCACCGATGTCGGACCAGCAGATGCAGGACGGATCGCGTCACACCCTCGTTCGCACGGCTCTTTCCCCAGACTGCTTCGCAACTACGCCATCTCTTCACGCATCATCAGCCTTGAACAAGCTATTGAAAATGCGACATCGAAAGCTGCAAAGGTCCTCTTTGCTGAGAAACGCGGCGCGATCAAAGAAGGGTGGGCTGCTGACCTTGTGATCTTTGATCCTGAGAAGATTGCGGACCTCGCAGATTTTAAAAACCCAAACCGCATGTCTCAGGGAATCGACTGCGTCGTCGTTAACGGAGTAGTCGCATTTAAAAATCAAAAATACAACGGAACCCGGAGTGGAATTTTACTTAGAGGCCCTGGATACACGGAAACTTCCTCGCCTACCTTGCAGCGCTTCAAAGATAACGCTGCTGACTTTGAGAATTTCGAAAACGCAATGAAGCGTTTTTTAAAGACGCATGCTATTCCGGGCGCTGCGGTTGCCGTTGCGGATGAGGGTAAATTAATTTTCTCTTCTGGTTACGGCTACGGCGACCTCGCGAAGAAAGAGCCGGTCTCACCAGACAGTCTGTTCAGAATCGCAAGCCTATCGAAACCGATCACAGCAGTTGCTGTCCTCCAACTCATTGAACAAGGACGCCTGTCTCTCGACGATCCAATTTATGAACGCCTCGGGCTACTTGATGATCACAACAGAAATACCGTCGACGCTCGCCTAAAGCAAATCACCGTGAAGCACCTGCTTGAACACCGTGGGGGCTGGGATCGCAACCAATCCTTTGACCCAATGTTTCAATCGGCCAGATTCGCTCTGCAGCTCAATGTTCCTTCTCCAGTGAATGCCCAACAGGTAATTCAGGCCATGATGCCCCAGCCTCTCGACTTTGACCCGGGTCAGAGATACGCCTATTCGAACTTTGGCTACTGCCTTTTGGGGAGGTTGATCGAAATAACCACCAATCAAGACTACGAAGACTATGTGATAGAGCATGTCCTTGCCCCTCTGGGTATCGAATCCATGAGAATCGGCAAAACAAAGATCTCGAACAAAGCCTCGGGAGAAGTTCGGTATTATCACCCCTATCAGGGTAAATCAGTCTTCTCTGATTCCCTCGGTGAAGACACTCCATCGGCTTACGGCGGGTGGTACCTTGAAGCGATGGATGCTCATGGAGGGTGGATCGCATCAGCCGAAGACCTCGCAAAATTCGCCGCGGCATTCCACGACCCAGACTCATGCCCAATTCTCAGTCGCGAGAGCATTGCTCTGATGCATCAAAGACCACCCGGCCTTGCGGGCTCTGATGTCAATGGTAAGCCAAACGATGTTTACTACTCTTTGGGCTGGAGCAACCGTGTGCTTCCAAACGGAAGGATGAACCACTGGCATACTGGTTCTTTGCCCGGAACCACATCCATCATGATTCGCCGACATGACGGAAAGAGCTTTGTTGGAATCCTCAATAGTCGAGTGAGTCCCACCGGGAAATCGCTAGGTCTTGAACTCGATCGACTACTTCACAAGATGGTTAACGAAGCACCTTACTGGAACAGCTCGAAATAATCGTCCGCTTAATGCTATGCACGCATCCCAATCAGAAAGTGTCAAACAACCTTGATGGTAAAGTTATTACGCGATGATGTCATGAAGCACTTCACCGGCAACATCCGTAAGACGAAAACGTCTACCGTTGTATTTGTATGTCAACTCTTCGTGATTTAGACCAAGCAAATGAAGAAGCGTCGCGTGTAGGTCATTCAAGTGAACTTTTTTTTCCGCAGCTTTGTAACCCACTTCATCTGAAGCGCCATAATCAACGCCTCCTTTCACTCCACCACCCGCGAGCCACGCGCAAAAACAGTGCGGGTTGTGATCTCGACCTGGCTTTGCCCCAGTCTGCGCAATCGGTAGTCGGCCGAACTCGCCACACCAAACCACCAGAGTTTCATCCAGCAGTCCACGCGATTCCAAATCTGCCAAAAGACCGGCGACCGGCTGATCGGTTTCTCCGGCAAACTGTCGATGGTTACCTTCAATGTCTGAGTGGCCATCCCATGATCGCTGATTCTCCATACCGCCTGAATAGATTTGAACGAAACGAACACCCCGCTCCACTAATCGTCGGGCTGTAAGGCACTGACGCGCGAAATGATCGCATCGTTCATCACCAATGCCATAGAGACGATGAACGTGTTCGGGTTCCGATTCAATGTCAAGCGACTCCGGTGCGGACATCTGCATCCGATAAGCGAGTTCAAAACTCTCAATTCGCGCAGCAAGTTCCCGTTGCTCGGGATGGTGATCGAGATGGATCTGATTTAATTTTTCCAATAACCCAAGTTGCTGACGCTGCCCGAGATCCGTCATGCCTGCGACTCGTTTGAGGTTGGCGATGGGGTCTCCCGTCGGGCTCAGGTACGTCCCTTGAAAAACACCGGGCAGAAATCCAGCGCTCCAGTTCGCAGCATGTCCCTTCGGCAAGCCCCTTCCTTTTGGATCACTCATGACGACAAACCCTGGCAGGTTGCTGTTTTCACTACCAAGTCCGTAAGTCACCCACGACCCAACGCACGGGTAACCCATCCGTGGCAGACCAGTATTCATTGCAAACAAAGCCGGTGAATGATTATTGGACTCCGTATGGCCAGACAGGATGAAAGCCATCTTGTCGACATGCTCACCAAGATGCGGAAAAATTTCAGGAACCATCTTTCCCGAATCCCCGCGAGGGGTGAACCTAAATGGCGATTGCATCAGGTTCCCAACAGAGTTCTTAAAGAAGCCAGTCGTGTTCTCGAAACTGTCATCAAACTCTCGAATCGTCTTTCCATTCCACTTATCGAGAGCGGGTCGATGATTCCAAGTATCCACATGACTTGGACCACCGTTAATAAAAATCCAAATCACATGTTTGGCCTTACCAGGAAAATGACCATCTTTGGCAGATAATGGATTGAGGCCATCCAACGCACGATTCGACTCCGGTAAATCATCTGCTAGCAGCGTTGAAGTATCTTCGAGCAACAGATCGCCCAAACCCAAGAGTCCCATCCCACATCCGGCTCGCTGCAACCAGTGACGCCGAGAAAGAAGAGAGAGGGTGTGATTTGATTGGCGTGAATACATTTGTTTTTCTCAATGTCATGTGCGACAAAATTGATCAATCACCGACTTGCTTAGCGGTAAGACAACTCATTCGATGTACACAAACTCATTCGTGCTCAAAACCATCTGGCAAAGATCAACACAGGATTTTTCGAACGCCTGATCACCGGTTTCACCCTGATAGACCGACTTCTGTTCAGTTAAAAAAGCTTTGGCAACCAACCGTTCTTCCGTGGTGGGTGATCTCATTAGTGCCAATTGAAAAACCTCCTCAACAACAGCCTCCGGATCCCGAGATTCGATTCTTTCAAGAAGCCCCTCCGCATAAACCCGACCTTGCGCGCCATTGAGGAAACTTAACGCCTGCGGGGCGATGGTTGTGTGTGACCGCCGACCAATACTCACTAGGTGCTCAGGCCAATCAAATAACATCATCGAGGGAATCAATTTGCTTCGTTTGATAAAGAAGTAAATACTTCTCCGTTTCATTCTTTCATCAAGTGTTCCCGGTCCATACATGGTGGTATCCAATTGACCGGAAACCGCCAGCATACTATCCCGGATTACTTCCCCTTCAGCACGCCTTGGCAACCAACGAGACAACCACTGATTTTCTGGATCAATCTGCTTCTTATCAGCATTGATATCTGAAGATTGAAGGTAGACGGCGCTCGTGAGAATCAATTGATGAATATGCTTCAAACTCCAACTATTTTCAATCAGTTCGCATGCAAGCCAATCCAACAGTTCAGGGTGGCTTGGAGGAGAGCCTGAAAGCCCAAAATCATTCGGCGTAGCAACCAAACCTTGCCCGAAATGCGCCTGCCAAAGTCGGTTCACGATAACGCGAGCCACGATTGAGCCGGCACCATTTTCGACATCCGTCATCCATGCAGTGAGCGATGACCTTCGGAAACTCAGTGAAGACTCCTCACTGGGCTGTCGATATTGCCAATCGGGTACAGCTTTCCCGCTCGGCGTCAGCACTTGCAAGTAACCCGGATCCGCTACCTCTTGCTTTTGGTCCACATCGCCCCGCTTAAGAAAAAATACCTGCGGGTAAAAATGCGGGTACCCGCGTCCATCCGCATGATGCTTCATATGAGGAACACCTTCACTGGAAACCATGACCTTGGTCAAAGTTACCGGCGGACCATCCTGCTCAAGTTTTTCAATCGCTTTTGATAACTCATTCCATTTGCTGAGTGATTTTTTGTACCAATTGAGTCCGAGCGTCCACGCCTCAGAATTGCTGCGCCCCTGACTTTTAGAACTCACAATCGCATTTTTCACTTCAGTCGTGATACCCTCTGAACCAACAGCAACAGGAGCATTATCGAACTGTGAGAAAGCGACACGAAAACGTCCCATTACATGCTTCTGGTTCGGATGGCGAAACGTCATCACGATCTTCCATCGTTGATTGGATCGGTTATCGAAAGGTTGATCTAAAGTAAAGACCGCGGCTTGATCTTTACCAATACCACCACTATCTACTGCCCAACCGGATACTTTGTCTCCGTCGATTGACGAAGCAACGGACAGCGATTCGGCATTTTGCTGGTGGGTCGCCTCAGCGCGAGCGAAAGACAACTGCAATTCATCCACATCATTGCTCTCACTTAGGACTTCGTCAGATCGAGATGCAACGAAGACTTGAAAGTCGCCCAAAGCAAAGTTGCCGTTACCGGCACGTCCGGGACCTCTTCGCGGCATGCTGTCGTGCGTCAACGCCTCAAGTCGTAACTGGCTAACTTCACTCAAACCGCTGTGACCTTCGATCGTGATGATCTCTTGTGCGGGCGCTGTCCCAGTAGCTAACCAAGATCCATCTGTCTGTCGTTCATATTTAGTGCCGGCATCGGACCGCACGGAAAGGACTTCAAGCCCTTGCCATTTCGACTCGAGCGAAGCCACATCGATCTGCGAGACCCATGTTGTGTACTTTTCTTGCAATTCCTCGGCTTCATAAATCGCAAGATCTGCTTTGGCTTGGCTGAGTGCATCTGCCCACTGCTGTCGCTTTAAAACGTTCTGCTGCGGATCAAGATCGATCTCCACTTCACTTCGAATCGTTGTGGTAAAGTTGGCCGCCATGGCGTAATAGTCGGCTGCCGAGATAGGATCAAATTTGTGATCGTGACATCGTGCACAACCAACCGAAAGCCCTAAAAAGGTGACCCCCGTCGTTGCGACCATATCATCTAACTCGTCGTACCTCGCCGACTCAAACTCCGCCTCCGTTAACTGCGTTGGAAAGACTCCGGCTCCCAAGAAACCCGTTGCCATCATGGCGAGCGGCTCTTCAGGTGCAAGTTCATCCCCTGCGATCTGCCAACGCAAGAATTGATCAAAAGGCATATCTTGATTGAATGCCTTGATCAAGAAATCGCGATAGTGATAAGCGTGAGGCCGATCATAATCCTGCTCGTATCCATGCGACTCGGCAAACCTCGCAACGTCCATCCAATGTCTTGCAAATCGTTCTCCATAATGAGGAGAGTTAAGTAACTGCTTCACATAATGCCCCCAAGCAGCATCATTAAAAGTTTCACCAAGCGAATGAACCTCATCGAGTGAGGGTGGTAGACCCAATAAATCCAACGACGCACGCCTCGCCAAAACGCGACTGCTCGCGAGCTCATTCCCGGACAACCCCAGCTCTTCAAATCGATGCTGAATGAAATAATCGATGGGAGTGCGACACCACTGATCATTGGCTACCTCAGGTATCTCCGTTTTGCTCAACGGCAGGAACGACCAAAATGCCCGATCTTTGTCTGAAACCTCAAACGGTTTCGGCTCCCGACTAACGAAGTCCACGAGCGGGCGGTCGTACGGGGCGCCCAAGTCGATCCATTGACGAATCCAATCAATCTCTGCATCAGCAAGCCGGTCACGATTAAGTGGCATGGCTGGTTCTGACTCATGAGTCACCAGTTCAAATAAGTGACTGTCAGCAGCTGTATCCGCGAGGAAACCGCTTTCCATCAAAAGAGCACGAGATGCAAGGCTAAAGTCCGCTTTTGTTGACGATCCGCCGTGGCACTCAAGGCAATGCTCAGTCAGTATTTGGCGCACATGATTTTTGAAAATACCCAAACCTAACTGCTGCTGCTTCACATGGTCAGGTGAAATCTCCTTCGGTTCAGTACCCTGAGAAAAACAGCTAAGACTGGTGACACAGATAGCCCACAAAGCAGTGCACACTGCACTTTGAAAACGAACGACCCTTTCATTCAAGAACACGCGACAAGACCCCTGGTTGTTATGTCTTCTGTTAGCCCAAATCTTGGATTATCCCAGTGGCTACATGGTAACCGCCAAACTCCACTCATACAAAACCATCGCGCGTACTCGATCGCTCAATTCCAACACTCATTTATCTTGGCTCACAGCTGTGCAGCTCTTCGTTTTGCGTGTGGCTTTCTTTACCATTTCATGCTCACAAAAGACATGCTCTACGATCTCTACTCCGTGCGACCGGCACTAGCTATCTCTGCAGGTGCAGACTTAGCAGAATGAAGCCCGACTGTATTCACTGTCACGACTCGGTATTCGGCAATTTTAGAATCGGCCGAAACGGGTAGCACAAACTCCATCTGGTTCAACGGTAATGTAGGCGTGTCGCTGTAGAGTAGGCCCTGAAAGATCGCTCGACCAAATCGATTCATCGTCTCTGAGACTACTTCACCAATCTTCTCATCACCCTGGTAAACCAAGAATCGTTCAATACCACTTTCAACGTCGGCCTTTGCTGACCAAGATAACGTCACGCCAGTTAGTTTAACTTCATGCGGAATTGGTGGCGGAGTAAGATCTTCGACTTGCGTATCGCTAACGTATTGCATCCACAGTTTGGCGAACTCTTCATTAGGCAACCACGTTGATGCTTGCTGATCCCCCAGAAAATCCTTGGCTGAAACAGCCTTGAAACCGGGAGTTGATGAAAGCCAACCATTTTGCCCATCAAGATCCCGAAGAGGTTCACCTTTTTTCTCCGGCAAACGTGATTTGAGACAAGCATCAAGCCATCGAATGGCAAGATAACGTTGATTACCACATTCGTGACTCGTCAAAGGATCAACAGCAACGCCAATTAATCCACCATCCTTCCTTATGCGGTTAAAAAACTTTTGATTCGCTGGCCAGACGCGTGCAAAACGTCCTTCCTTAACTGTCACTCCCTCCTTGGTTCCAGGATTACACATGATTGGAATCTTCAAAGCCGATTCAGGAAGTTGATGAGGTTGAATCGTCGGTCGATCTGGATTGGCTTCCAAAAGTGGGACACCTGAGCGAAGCCATGCTGCTGCCACTTTTTCTGGATGCAGCAACACCATCCCACCAGCCCAGTGACCACCACCGCTATGCCCCCAAAGTGCCCAGGGCACCTCAGCCAGCTCGGGGTGCCCGCTCTTCTCACCGAGATCAACCAGTGCCCGATGAAATGCTGCACTCGATCCATTCCGAGGGTCACACCACAATTGACAATTCGCATCCCCAGGTTGTTCGTAGGCTGGCGCAAGTAATGCACATTGATGCTTCTCCGCCAACGCTTGCCAGTGCAGGTCGTAAGCGCCCGACAAACCTGATTTGCATGAACCTTCACCGCAACCATGCTGATGAACAATCACTCCACGCAATGAATCAACCTTGCTTGGAATCCAAATCGTGTAGTTGACACCAAATGCCAAGCCGCCTTCCTGCTGCGATGGCTCGTACCTAACACGAAAGTAGGGAGCGTCAGCCTCGGGGTACTGATCATAGGGTTGAATCTGTGCGGTAACGACAGATCCTAGTGCATGGCTAAGGAGAACGACCGCGAGACACCGCGACAACAGTCTTACCCAACATTGGAAGCGAAGAAGAACACTCATTTTTTTCGAAGGCACCACTTCAAAAGGACTCACTGAAATACGAAAAAACCCAAACCTAGAAAAGCCGGTGGACTCAATCAGCCACAACGAAACGAGGCAGGCGATGACATCAATCTTTTAAATGTGCGATCAAGTAAGCAGTTGGACTCTCTGCTTTACCAACTTCTTGCCCTGGATAGACGAGCTCACACTCAACCTTTAATTCATCCAATCGCTCTTTCAGCTTCACACCAAAATTTGAAGTGTGCGTTGGATCTTTTTGTGGCTCTCCCAAACCTGGCGTAGCGGAATAGTAGAGATAGACCGGCGGATCGTTTGCGGATGCGAGATGATACGGTGAGTATTGATGAATCAATGGCAGTAGTTTTTCACGCTGTTGCAAAAACTGAGTAAAGTTTTTAGCGCCAAAGGCATGTCCACCATAACGGCTATTGGGTGTCCATTGCTTCATCTGCTGGGGATCAAGGGTTGTTTGAGCACCTATCACTGCGGCGCATGTTAGACGTGTCGACTGTCGTGATACTAAATCCTCGCTTGAAAGATCAGCGAGGTCTTCATGGAATGCGAGCCACAAACTGCTACAGGCGCCAGCCGAACCTCCCGCTGCGCCAATTCTTTTGGGATCTAATCCCCACTCCGAAGCTCTCGATCGCACATATTGCAGTGCCCTCGCAGCATCACTCAGAGGAGCTTTCACCGGTGGAACAACCTCTTCGGCAATCGCGTGACGCATCAATCGATAATTAATAGCGACGACCGATATCCCAGAACTGAGGAGATCTTTGACGTCAACAAATCGATGCACTCGCTCTTTTTCGCCGCCAGACCATCCTCCACCGTGGATCACAAAAACCACCGGAGTAGCTTGCTCTGACTCTGCAACCCAGACATCTAAAACCTGCCTTGGGTGTGACCCGTAAGAAACAGAACGAAAGGTTGGAGTCGGTACCGACGCATCATAACTTGCTGTGCTGCTAACTGTTGATTTAATCGTATCCGCAGCAGATGCAAAAAAAACATGAGGCAACATTGCGACGCTTATCGCAATCGACAGAAATCTGTTCGTCATGGCAATCTACCGTTCTCTCAGGAAATAAGCCGGCTAGCGGATACAATCTGCAACGCTGGCTGAATGAGACGATTCTTAACTCCATCGCCATCTTGCTGGTATCCCACCTGAGCGATTTGATTAGCGATTCAGCCAGCGACATCATAAGCGATACGACACGGGAGCAGAGTGAATCGCGCTCTCGAATTCCCGAAACCGTCGAAATCAAGAGTGGAAACGAGAATCAAGTCGAGATTCAAAATCGCCCTCTTCCGCCGAAGCAAAGGGCAGAGAACACTATCCTTGGGCTTTCACGTCATGGCTAGCAGGAGCAGGTGTGCGTCCGGTAATCGTCCACGGGGCGGCGGATATGGACTAAAGGCAACGTTGAGACAGTCCATGACCATGACTTTCACGCCACCATCTCGTACTGGATGGTTTTTGATCATGAAAGACGTGCTTATCGCCATGCTGGTTGTGACTACCGACTAACCGATGTACAAGGTTCATTGGTAGAGTCGGTTCTCGCTTGAACACAACGTTGCGAATCCAACATGAATCCAAAAAATATTTCTAGCGAGGACTCACGCGTAGGCTAACGAAAAATCGGTAACGTGATCCCTCGATCATTTAGGAAGCCGACGTATTCCTCCGGTTCTCTTCGAAGCGAACTCGCACAACCGAGGCAACAGATATAAATCATCTTCCCGTTGAGATTGACTTTGTAAGGACCTCCCATCGCATCGAGTGGCTCCTCCATAACAGGACAAATCTTTTGCTCGGCAATCAATCGTTGATCTTCGACACCCACTTTGTACACGCCGCTTGGCAACTTTTCCGAAGCATCCTCTAGTAGGACCTGCTCGACCTGACTAGAGCTTGCAAGCCGTTGTAAAAGCTGATCCGAACCCTCGCCCACCGACTGCTTGGCGTAATGCACAGGATTTTTCTTAACTTTCACAAGGCACCCTTTGCAGCAAAGAAAAACCGGCTGCCTTCCCACCATAACTTTGACTGGGTTTCCCATACTGCCAAGAGGCATCTCCATCACCGGACATGACCTCTGCAGCCGAATGAGTTCTTCATCCGCCTCAGAAAAATCACCGGTACTCACACGCGGAAAACTAACGAGCATCTCAGACGATACAGACTCTAGTTCCGCAACACATTCAACGGAGCAGCAATAGACAATCTTGCCATTCAATTTAGCTTCGATTGGGTCGGACAACAGATGGAGCAAATGCCCGCTTATGGGGCAGAAACGTTGTCGGTCGATTGCTTCACGCTTAACCTGCTCACGACTCGGAGCGACGATGCCCGATTCTCGATAACTCAGTAAGGTTCGTGCCTCTGGAATGCCTGCGATTTGCACGCGGAGCTGAATGAACTCACCAGGAGCAACAGGGAATGAAAGGGGTGCTGTTAAGCATCCTTGTGCAGTAGTTCGTAACCCATAGCGGTACCATTTTCTACTTTCGCCACACTGAATCGAAACACTTCCACGGATATTATCAGCGGATAAATTGATCCGTGAACCATCCTGTTGCGCGACAATAATCTGAATATCCGAGTGGCTAAGTCGCGTTGTGATGTGTGTCCCATCCACGACAGTGACCCACCGGTTTGTTATGGACGCTTCTTGATCCGCTCGGTGGTGCAATGGGGTCGAAGCCATGGCACTGGTCAACATCAGGATGCTGATCGAAACGAAAAACCCCAAACGATCGATCGCCTCGACGTAAAATGCAGAGACGTGACGCATTAACAAATGTGGAAACATCTTTACCACTTCCATGTGATTGATGGTGTTCCAAAGAGTCTTAAGCGGCCCTCGAGATTCGGTTTTATTCCCAGAAGACCCCTCTCTTGATCTCTATCCTACGGATTTCAGTGCGTTGAGAGAATCGCAATCTCACCAGAGCAGATCCAGCATCAAAACCGAGGTGTTTCGGTGTCCATCCGGTCCCATCATGGTGCTTCTTGATCTCGCTGAGCCTCTCAAGTCATAAAGATCCTTCAGCGTCATGAACTGAATCTCAGCTTGAGCTCGAGATAACCACAGTAGAGTGTTGGTAAGATGAAAGAGGTGATTGGCTCAACCAACATCCCACCAAAAACAGGTACAGCCATGGCACGTGCTACATCGGCTCCTTTACCGGCCGCTAACAAAATGGGAACGAGGGCGATGAGAGTGGTAAGTGTTGTCATGACACAAGGGCGGATGCGTTTTAAACCTGCTTGATAGATCAACTGGCGGAGGTCTTCGCGAGTCCAATTTTCGCGGGTCAGAGGCGGAGCTTTTTGCAAAGACTGCCGGATATAAGTTGCCATGAGAACCCCATCATCTACCGCCAAACCAAACAGAGCAATGAAGCCAACCCAAACTGCTGTGTTGAGTTGAATTTCCATCAGAGCAACAAGAATAAGCCCCCCGGCGAAAGCGACTGGTATCCCGGTGAACACGGCGAGTGCGATTGGTAAATTCCGAAACTGCAAATAAATCAAACCCAAATTGATGACCACGACGAGAGGAATGATCCAGGTCAATCTGCGGTTTGCTTCTACTTGATTCCGGAAACCTCCAACCGTCTCAAGTGAGTAACCGGTAGGCAAATCAAGATAATTGTCATCTTGAGTCTCAAGCAGTTGTGCGGTTCGCAATTGGTTTTCAACGGATGAAACGGTTTCGAGGTCTCCCGCTTGGTGATTGGGCATAAAGCTGACGTGAGCAACGAGCCGTGCATTTTCACTGTTAATCACTCCCGGTCCCCACGTTGTTTCCATTTTGGCGACTTCACCCAATGGGATCGATGCACCTCCGTGAGTGACCACCGGCAAACGAACCAGCTGCTCTACTCGCTCGCGAAGATCACGCGGGTAGCGAAGGCGAACTGGATACCGCTCGCGACCTTCGACGGTAGAAATCAGGTTGGTTCCACCCAATGCTGTTTCAATCACTTGATTGACCATTGCAATGCTCATCCCGAAACGAGATGCCGCATCACGATCAACGGAGAATTCAATGTAAGGTTTACCCATCACCAAATCAGGATTCACCGTCATGGGATCCACCAATGGATTTTTCTTCAGAGAGCGAGCTACCGAAAGCGCAGCGTGGCCAAGTTTCTCCAAGTCATCGCCGTAAATACGAATTGCCATCGGTGCCTTAATCCCACTTTGCAACATCACAACTCGACCCTCAATCGGCTGCAAAGCTGATGCTGGCGTTACTCCTGGCAACGTCGCCACTCGGTTAATTTCATCCCATATATGCTCTTTGGTAACACCGTCTCGCCACTGACTCTTTGGTCGAAGCATGACGTACGTTTCAATCATTGCAACTGGCGCAGGATCCAATGCAGATTCAACACGACCAATCTTGCCGAGGACGTTTTCAACCTCTGGAATTTTCTCAATCAAAACATCTTGCGTCTGCAATACCTGCATGGCCTGAGAAAAACTGGCTGCTGGATAAAGCGTTGGCATGTAAAACCAACTACCCTCATCCAATGCTATCCAATCATCACTCCGAAGGCCTCGGAACAAATGCTTGCCATCCACGTAACCTGGCAGTTCATTAAGATCGGCACCGAGCTTGCTCGCAAACTTCTCAATCGGACGAAGCAATCGGGGCAACCCCAACCAAGCCCCAGCACCAAAAAAACAAAGTAGCATTGGCAAAGCGATTACCAGCCATTTGTGATCCAATGCGAATCTCAATCTGGCTGCATACAAGAACCGAACCCATCGACTCGTCGGTATTTCATCAATCGGCCTGATTCGTTCTCGCGATAGCTGCCAACCGAACAAGAAAGATCCAGCGCCTCCGATGGCAAGAATAAGACTTCTGGACATCGCAAACTTTTCGTGCAAGTAATCTTGCCAAAAAAGATGCAAACATCCGACCACAAGGATTGAAAAAGCCAAAGCAATCCCAATCGAGTCCGAACGCCTTCGCTTCTGGGTGCGCATTAAAATTTTAGATAGCGCTGGTACCATCGTCACTGCAGCGATCAAAGATGCGGCGATGGCGAATGACTTGGTGTAGGCCAGCGGACTAAAAAGTCGTGCATCTCGCCCGGTCAAGAAGAACACAGGAAGAAAACTGATCAGGGTCGTCGCCACCGCAGTGACGACGGCGGGGGCCACTTCAGTCGCTGCCTCCGTGATCACATGATCGCGGGATGCCTCATGACCATCCCGATCCCCTGATGCGTCTTGCAACTTCTCTGCATCAGCCAAGTGGCCGTAAATATTCTCAGCCAAGATAATGGACATATCGACCATGGTGCCGATTGCGATTCCTATTCCCGCGAGCGACATAATGTTGGAATCGACGCCAAACCACCGCATCGCTGCAAACGAGATAAGCACACCAAGTGGTAAGCAAAAAGCGACCACTACGCTACCTCGGACATGGAGCAAGAATAAAAGCACAACCACAACGGTCATGATGATTTCATCTCGCAAAACAGTCGTTAACGTCGCAATGGTCTCGTCAATCAAGCCCGTACGATCATAGACAGCTTGAATCTTTACACCTTGCAGCGCGGGTTCGATCTGTGAGATTTTTTCCTTCACTCTCTGAATCACCGCTCTGGGATTCTCGCCGTGCTTCATCACGACGACCCCGCCGACAGCCTCGACACCATTAAAATCAAGTGCACCCCGCCGAAAATCGGGCCCTACTTGGACACGACCCAGATCTTTAATTCGCACCGGCACATCATCTTTCTGGGAGACAACGGTGTTCTCGATATCTTGAACTGCCAGAGCCAGATCACCGTCGCGCCCCAGAAAGCCTCGTCCCCTGACGATGAACTCCATGCCGGTTGATTCAATTGTTTTAGCGCCGACGTCCATATTGGATGAACGAATTGCTCCAAGAACCGTATCAAGCGATAACCCGTGATAGCGAAGCCGGTCCGGGTCGACTTCAACTTGATACTGCCTGACATAACCACCAATGGAAGCAACTTCACTGACTCCACGGACCGCCTGCAATTCGTACTTGATAACGAAATCCTGCAAACTCCGAAGGTCAGCCAGACTCTGCCCAGTAGATGAAGGCTGCAAGACGTAATAGAAAATCTGTCCAAGTGCAGTTGCGTCAGGACCTAATTCGGGCGTAACACCTGCGGGAAGTTGTGAAGCAGCTGAACCCAGTTGCTCCGCTACTCGGCTTCTTGCCCAATAGAAATCAGTCCGATCACTGAAAGTAATTTGGACAAAGCTGTATCCAAACATACTCTTACCGCGCACTGACTCAGCACCAGGGACTGAAGAAAGAGTCACACTCAACGGATAAGTGATCTGATCCTCGATGTCCTTTGGAGATCGTCCTGGCCACGGCGTCAGAACGATCACCTGATTTTCGCCGACATTGGGTATCGCATCAATCGGCACACTCTGGTAGCTAAAATAACCATAGATTGCGATACCTAGAGCAATCAATAACGCCAGCCAAGGTTCACGAACACAAAAGCGTATCAGTCCTCGAAGGATCATTGCCGAACCTCATCACCAGCAAGTTCATTGGCAATCGCATCCACAGAAAGATCGCGCACGAGGTCGCCGCAGCGTAGCATTTTGCTTCCCCAATACGGGTTCTGTTTTTTTCCTTCTGACTGCATCCAATCTCCGCCGTTTCCGGGAACCATGGTGCAGTGGTAATGAACCAGTTTGAGAGATGTGGCAGGACCACGAATATCAGCGGCAACTCGAAGTAAAGCATGACTCACGTTTCGAAACTTGGACCGCCAATCCTCGATGCTTCCACCTAAACTTGCCGTTGCACTCCTCGCACGCGTTAGAAATCGTTTCACCGCTTTTGGTATTTCCTGATTTGCCTCCAAATCCATCAGCTCTTTAATCAATGTGTTCTGCGTAATGACCGAGGGGATGCGATCCTCAGATAAAGTCAATTGCAGCTCGAAATACAACTGATAGACATGATCAATCTGCTCACCCAATTGATTCGTAAAGAGCAACGGATCCTTGACGGGTAACGCTAAGGGTTGACTCGAGAAGACCGGTGCCCGCTTCGGATCAATTAAAGATGGGTTACCGATCAACTGCATCTGCGAATCAATAAGAAAGTTTCCGTTCAATGCAACGGTCTCACCCTCGGTCAGTCCTCCAGTGACGACAGCTTTCTGGTCCGTCAGGACACCAACAGAAACCTGCCGAATTTCAAATCGACCCGGTTCTGTTTCCACGTAGACCACCGCGTGACTACCAGCTATCAATAACGCGTCACGAGGCACTGTAATGACTTCTTGCCCCGGCACTGGCTGGCTCGCAAATCCCAGTTCGGAAGTCGGAATTAGATCCATCCCGCATAGCGGGCAAGATCCAGCGGTGTCGCGAATCAATTGTGGATGCATTGGTGAGATGTACTTTCCAGCGAGAGCGGGATCATAAACCTCATCAAGGGGCATCGCTGGAACGGTAACTTTCGCTGTCGCAAAATCACCTGGCCGCAGTTCCCCGTCAAGATTGAGAACTTCCACCCTCACCCGGACTGTTTTTGTGCGTGGATTCACCGTTGGTGAAATGAATGCCACTCTTCCTGTAAACACCTCGTCCTTAATTGACTGAATTTCTGCCTGAACAATCTGTCCAAATCTCACCAAAGCAGCATCGTCGGGAAACAAATCCAAAATTAACCAGACGGTCGAAAGATCGGCGACTTTAAAGATCGGCTCTCCCGCTTTGACGTAATCACCCTCAACCGCATTCTTCTCTATTACCGTTCCAAGTTGGGGAGACTTCAGCTGTATTCTCGAACTGGGCTTTCGGCTTTCGCTGAGCTCTTGGATCTGTAATTCCGTCATTCCAAACTCGATCAATCTTTCCTTCGCCAATTCAGAAAGCCCGCCCGACTCGGTAACAACTGCATCCAGAATCGTATTGTCCAAACCTGCGATGTATTCAGCTTGTGCTGTGTAGATCTGAGGGCTGTAGACGAGTGCAAGGTTATCCCCCTTGGCAACCTCCACGCCCATGTAGTTCGCAAACAGTTTTTCAATTCTTCCATCAGCATGAGCTGCAATCGTGGACAACCGACTTTCATCAAACTCGATTGTTCCAACCGCACGAATTGTTCTTTGCAGTTCTTCACTTTTTGCAACCGCGGTAGTAATCCCAGCGACTCGTCTAGCGTGTGCATCAACGGTGATCGAGATGCCGTCGTTGGAGGCGGCACTTGTTGCCACCACCAATTCCATCGCGCAGACGGGACAACGACCAGGCTTGGAGGCCGGAGGCGTACACATCATTGGACAGATGTAACGGGAAGCCGATGCGGTTTTTTCTCCAGAAGCATTAAAACCGCCAGACTGGGAAACCAGCCACCCACTGCGTTGCGCAACGCCAATTGAAAATATTAGAGAGACGCCGAGAGCGAAGATAATCAGCGATTTTCCCAACGAGTGAAAAAGTGCAATAAACATTAGACGAAAGGAATTCGCTTTGACCTGATGCATCGGGGTATTACTTTCGCTTTTTTTGGTCGATACGGACCTTGATTGATGTTTTGATTTCACGAGATCAACCCTCGGACTGAGAACCTGACACGAACGTGTATTCTCACAAGACTCGGTGCGGTAACTACCGCTTGCGGATAGGCGACGAAAGAAGAAATCAATTCAAACGGATCAGGACTCTTTCCAGACAGAAAGATCCTTCACGTAGCTTGAATTAACGTATCGCAATCTCGGCTTTACAAATGCCAAACAGATAATTGCTTTTGAACAAAGCGCTGCGGCCGACTCACTCTGCGTTGATAGCAAGTCGTCTCACTGCCAAAAGTGAGACTGCCCGAATAGTAGCTCCCAACAATACAAGACTGCGAAGATCGCTCATCTTGTTGGCGAGCAGAATCCAGCAGCCCGGCAGTTTGATGGTGAACCTTCCAACAGCCACACTCGCCATCCAAGACAGCACTAGCAGCAACAAGATAAAAACCGGATCGATCAGCAGCGACAGCGGATTCACTTAGAACATCCGCATTTGAATTCGGTACTTTGCCAGCCTCCGACTCGATCTCCGCGTGTTGTTGCGAATCATTTTCCTGAACCTTTTTGGCACAGCACCGTCGCTTCGACGCATCGCGTTTGGTTCGACAGCAACCACAGGCCATTTGTGTCCGCTGACCGTCACGACGATGGCACACGTTGGTCTCAGAGCTATCTTCCGCGTTACAGCTAAACGTTTGACAGCCGCCAGAAAACGATGCGATCGCCCAAACCGTCGGGGACGGCTGGCACATTAAAACAACGGTCAGGCAAAGTTTAACGGCTGTAAGCATTTGAACGAAGTTAAGCGTTATGGCGATCCGAGAAAGAATCTGGGTCTCTATGAAGTGTAAGCAAGGGTCTCGGAGATGATCCGAACGAATTTGATGAAATCGTTAAAAAAGCCGCTGCACGGAAATTCGTGGTATCAACACGACCGGACAACTAGCGTGACGCAAACAGAGCACCCCCCAAAAAAGGGGCGCAGTGTCTTAGCTCTGTGTTTTTTAACCATTCTTGGCTTCATGCAGTTGGGCTGCCAAACCCTTCAACCCTCAAGAATCGCTCCTACCAACTCGGCGTATGCAGCAGAAGGCTCAGAAAATATCCCGGTGGGATCATCCACGCAGACCGAGAGAACTCCAATAAATGTGCGAGCTTCTGAGAAGCCTCACAACAGAGCTGAGTATCCCAAACAAGAAAACTCGATGCGTTGGGAGATACCGAACCACGTTTCGACCAACAATCTGCAGAGACCCGTTATCTCGGATGGTTTTGATAGCGAGATGGATCTTACTGATTTTCAGCAAACCAATTCAGGGGATCAACGAAAGGTTAGACCTGTTAACAGCGTCACCGTTGTCTCAGCTGAACCCATTGAAAACACCATTCAAGAAGATCAATCAAACCATGATCTTCTTGAACAACTGATCAATCAGACGGTGAACTATCACCCCAGCGTCCAAGCAATAGAGCATCAGGTTCGTGCCCTTCGTCATCGCATTGCTCAGGCTGAGGCTCTGCCGGACCCAACCTTTAATAATGTTTTTTGGCCAATCCAACAGCAAGCCCTACAGACAGCGGCCGGTCGTGTTGGAAATCAAATGAGTCTTAACCAAAAGATGCCGTGGCCTGAAAAGCTGCGAGCCAAAGTTCATCTTGCCGAAAAAGAAGTGCAGATCAAAACAGCAGAACTTGAACAACTGAAACGCGACCTTACCAAGAAAGTAAAAGTTGCTTTTTATGACTACTGGTTGAACATCGAATCCTCTCGCATCCTTGAGACAACTCAGCAGGGATTAGTGGACCTTTTACCGATCGTCGAAGCACGTGTACGCAGTGGTGGATCTCAACAAGATTTACTTCGGGCAAGAATTGCGATTGATCAGATTCATCAGCAACTCGCAACCTCGTTAGAACAAAAACTGATCGCGGAATCAAAACTCAGTGAGTTATCGGGCAAGTCAAATATCCAATTGCATGGGGAATTCACCCCTCCATCTCATCAAATTTTGACGAACGATTTTGAATCCTTAATCGAAACGGCAGCACGCCAAAATCCGGAATTACTCGTATTGGAATGCAAACACGAACAAGCTGAAGCAAATATCCAGCTCGCGGACCTTCAGCGTTATCCGGACCTTCAGTTTGGTGTCCACTGGGGACTCGTAAGCGACGATCACGAGGTTCTTAGCGGCGTCGCGAACGGTCACGACATGGTTAGCTTCAATGTTGGAACGACCTTACCAATTTGGAAAAGCAAAAACCGGAGTGCCGTCCGAGAAGCGAAGCACCTTGCATCAAGTGCTGCTTCGCAATTAGATTCCCAACGCGGTGCTGTGGTGAATGATCTTAGATCCCTGCGTGCCACTGCTGAATCACTTCTCCAAAGAAGAAGTCTGTACTCTCAAGGAATTCTTCCGAAACTTGAAGAGACTTTAAAGCTGAGCTTAGCGGACTATCGCGGGAAAAGAATTGACTTCGCGCAGCTGACTTCCGTTTACCTTGAACAACTTCTCATCCAAACTGAAATCCTCGGTATTGACGCTCGCTTGGGAAAAACAATTGCGGACCTTGAAAGAGCAATTGGTAGTCCGATTCTTCAATAAACGAACTACACGTCGAAACACACTTCGCTGAAAATATCTTTGCGTCACCACGCTTTGACGAAGCATTTCCCTCGGTGTGTTCTATCGAATTGTTGCTCAATGTCATCCGCGAACGGACGACATTCCTCCATCGACGCCGAGTACTTGTCCGGTCATCCACGTCGAACCATCACCAACGAGGAATTCAACCATCGCCGCAATATCATCAATGCGACCGACTCGCTTCAAAGGATGTTTCTCGGCCATCATCGCAACCTTTTGTTCGGATGATAAAAATCGCTCACTCAGCGGTGTCGCTGTGAGACCAGGAGCGACACAGTTCACTCGGATCTTTGGTGCAAGCTCAGCCGCAAGACTCCGAGTCAGACCTTCAAGGGCTCCTTTGACGGCGGAGACCGATGCGTGCATGGTCATCCCCTGTGCAACAGCAACCGTACTGAAGAAGACCACCGATGCGTTTCCTGAGGCGCGTAGTGCTGGTTGAGCCGCTTGAAGGCATTCAACCGCAGAGACCACATTCAGGTGGTAATCAGCCAAGAGAGTTTCGCGAGTTAGCTGCCGGAGAGGACCCAAGTTAATTGAGCCGGGGCAGTAGACGTATCCGTCAAGCTGGTCGGGTAATTGTGACTTATCCAAGCAGTCAGACGTCACATCAAGCGTTAGATGGGTAAGCTGATCACTCGACTCTCGATCAAGTGGGCCGCGAGAAACAACGGTCACTCCAGCGCCAGCAGTCAATAACCGATCGACAACTCCAGCTCCGATGCCATGGCTTCCTCCCACCACGAGGTATGTTTTTCCTTTTAACGATCCCATGTTGCCTGACTCCGATTTGAGCTATTTCATAAACACACCGTGAACCGAGTTCGAGCTTTTCCGCACTCGGCGTCTCATCAATCGGTGCGGCATAGTGTTGATGACTGACAACCAAGGCACTCCGTCAGGACAGAAGTGCCCCCGGTGATACCGTATCCCTAACGATGCAGTCTCCGCCTGCGAACACTCAAAACAAGTCCGCGAGGAACCACTCTTTTGAGGGGTATCTTGTTGTCGCTCGCACGCTCCCACGATGCGATTGCTGGTGAAAGCTTGACGCAGTGCAAAAATACCGGAGTCGGTTCATTCCTCCTCTCTACCAAGTGAAGACAATGCTCGTGCCTACGGAACGCAAAAGCTGTATGGAGATTACGGGCGGCAGAAAATCGGAGGATGTGCAGTACGAAATGCCCGGCCTGCGGATGCGAGTGTTCAGTAAGCAATCTTCCCTAGGGGTTGGGGGCGGAGGCGAAATTCACTTTGTCTCCTCGTGTGCCTCAGGCCGCATTACGCGGATGTTGATCGCTGATATCTGTGGCTCTGAATCCATCTTCCGGCAGTTCTCATGTCAGATTCGGGATGGACTCCTCAAAAGCATCAACTCGATTTGGCAGAATCGAGTCATCGATCAGATGGAGCAGCAACTAAAAGAATTTGCATCTCACGGTGGTTTTGCCACGGCGTCCATCGCTACGTTCTTTGCGCCTACTCGCAGTTTTGTGATGTGCAACATTGGTAACCCTCCGCCAATTATCTACAGAAATGCCAAGCGATCGTGGGAAGTCGTTCACGGAGATCACGGTGAGTCCAACGACGAGGACTCGGTGGACGGTGTATTTTCAAAGGGTGAGTATCGTTTCATCGAAACTAAATTAGAGGTCGGTGATCATTTCTTGCTCTACGGCAACGGATTTGCGCAATCCCAATTTCCAGGCGGCGACATCGTTGGTCACGCAAGGTTACATTCGGCACTTCAAGACTCAGCCCACACCAATCCTGACACCAGAATAGAGCACTTGGTTAGCCGTATTCGGGAAGCAAGTCCCGAAAGCGAAGACAGCACGGTCGTCGCCTGTTCCGTGACCAATCGAACTGTGGGGCTCAAAGACAACTTGCTAGCCCCAATTCGATTACTTGGTCGAGCGAAAGATAACACAAACTTGGATGATTGATCTCGTGGATTGGAGCATGTCTCCAAAATGACCGATTCCCTGAGATAAACGACCCAATGTTCATTACATTGGTGGGATGAGTCAGCCACAACCGAAATCTCCCGTCGTCTCACCGCACCGCGAGACATTTACCTATTTAAAGGTTGTAGTAGCGGTCCTCGTGTCAAGTGTGTACTGCTGCGGTTTCGCGTTCGAAGCGTTTGCTGCGGAACGCTTTCTGGTGAAAACCCCGGTTCTTTCTCTGGCCTTCAGTCCTGACGGCTTGAATTTAATTGCAACCTCTCAAGAAGGTTTGAGAATTTACCGGTGGCCTTCCTTGGATCCGATTAGCAATGATGAGGTTGAAGCGGCATCAAGGCTGATTGCTGAAAAAGTTGAAACACCACACACAGTCACCTTCTCCCGATTCGATTCTGTTTTTACTGTCGCGGGTGGGATAGCCTCACAAAATGGTGCGCTGCTCAATTTTTCATGGCCTGAATTTGAACCACTACAATATTCAGTTGCTCACAGCGATAGTGTGATGGCCGCATGCTGGATGGACGCCGCGCAAATTGTGAGCGGAAGCATGGATGGGGAGATCATTATTCGAGCCAACGTTGACCAAACGTTCGGGTCCAAATCCATGTCTCCAACTTTGAAATTACGCGGACACTCCAAAGGCGTTACCTCTCTTTGCCTTGCCGATGACCAGCATTTAATCAGCGGAGGCATTGACCACACCCTTCGCGTCTGGAACTTAAAAACGCACAAAGTAGAAAGAACGTTAAATCAACACGCTGGAGTTATCACCGATTTGGCTCCATCCCCAGTGATCTCAACACCCCCCATTGTGGCTTCATCGAGTGAAGACCAAACGGTACGTCTTTGGCAACCGACAATCGGTCGCTTAATTCGATTCACTAAACTGGAGGCAACACCTCTCAAAATCGCGTGGCTGGCGAATCACGATCGTGATCAAATCAATCTGCTGATTGCCGCCTGTAGTGACGGAACGATCCAAATCATCGACCCCCAAACTGCGACCGTCATCAAGCAAATTGAGACGGACCTAAAACGGATCTTTTCGTTGACCCTCCATCCCTCCGATGACTCGGCTGCCGTGGGCGGAGATCGGGGACAAATCATTCGGATCAATCTCGACGTAAAATAACGTGGCGAATGACCCAGAACGCCCAACCCATTTTCGCTCCGACCTTGAAGCAAGAGAAAGAAATCAGTGGTAACAAGAATTCCAAATCGGCAACCGATTCACCAGATTATCGCACTCAGTTTGATGCTAGGTAGTCCAACGTATTTGGTTGCCCAGAATACTGTCGCCCTGAATGCTGCTGTGAGTGCCGAGGTATCAATTGATGCGGACGTTGTCTATGGTCACAAAGACGGCCTTGCGATGACCTTTGATCAATACAAGCCTGCGATGTCATCACATCGAGGCGCTATTCTATTCATGGTGAGTGGGGGTTGGTTCTCCAAATGGGCTCCCCCCGAACAGAAACTTGGTTTATTCAAACCATTTCTCGATGCCGAATTTACGGTTTTTGCGATACGACATGGCAGCAGTCCCAAATACACGATTCCCGAAGCGGTTTCGGATGTTCGCACTGCGGTTCGATATATCCGTCATCATGCGGATCATCTAAATATCGACTCCAACAAACTAGGAGTGATGGGAATGAGCGCTGGTGGTCACCTTGCGTTGATGCTTGGAACCACCGGTAAAGAGGGGAAGCCGAACGCAAGCCGCGTGGAGGAACAAGCGAGTCGAGTTGCGGCAGTGGTCGCCTTGGTTCCACCAACCGACCTTCGGGTCGCAGTCTGGGACTCGCCCGAATCATTGCCAGCCTATCGACAGTTCCCAGCTTTAGATCTCGATCTTTCTTTAGCCGCCGAGAATTCACCGCTACTGCATGTGACTCCAGATGACGCTCCCGCTCTGGTCATCATGGGGGAAAAAGACACTCTGGTACCGCCAAAGCATGGGGAGTGGATTCAAAGCGCATTTCTCGAGAAGCAAACACCCTCCAAATTGATGGTTTTACCTGGGGCAGGGCATGGGCTGGAAGGTCCGGGTAATCAAGCGACTGCAATGCTTGAATCACTGGCGTGGTTCAAGCGATGGCTCGCCGAGAAGTGATTGATCTTCCACGATCAGAAAACCGTTTCACACCGATGTCCTCACAAGTCTTGATTTCCCGTCAAAAGGATGAACGGGGTACATGAAATTTGTGAGTCTCAATTACTCCTTTTCCAAGCGTTGAGAATCCCTCATCTTTCCTAATCGGACTTTCGAAGAATCGCTCGACACACGTTGAGATTGTTGACGAACTTTTATCAAGAGCTGTGCTCGGGTTTCTCAACACTGCAACGGTGCACCATGCCACTGCGTAAACTTTGGAATTCACTGCGTCGCCAGAGCGTAAAGACTGCTGAACATGCGGTGCGGGATTCGCATGTGGAACACGACATTGTGAAACTCGAAGGGGCGCAAAGCCCCAGTCTCGTGCAGCAAAAGCTTAATCGGAAAGCCGCCAAGCCACGCGTTTCCGAGCTCTGCGCCACGCTCCAAAAGTTAGCACCGGAGACCATTTTGGAAATCGGTGTGGGTAACGGAAAACAGTCAGAAGAGTTCCTGACCGGCCTGAAAGATGCGGGTTCGAGCATTCGATACTTTGCGATCGATCAGTTTGAACTGGCTGATGGACCACTGAGTCTTCGCGAATTCCATCAGATGCTTCGAAACGCGGGGATCCGACCCCAGATTTTTCCAGAACCGGTCGTCAGTGGCCTCACACGGTTCCTGCACACCATCGGATCCGCTGATGTGGTCTTACTAACTGAGCCGATCCCATCGGACGAAGAAAAACAGGTTCGTAGCCTTCTAGAACGCATCAGCAACAACCGAACCCGTATCCTCTCCCTGAACAATGGGAAATGGACTCCACTATCGGGTGG
>CALIBL010000029.1 GCA_938045805.1 uncultured Rubripirellula sp.
GACTCACAATCTACTTGGCTCCGCACAAGAGGTATCAGAAGATGTTAAAAATTGCCGCTGCCCTCGCTTTGCTACTTGTCGGAAGTTTTGCAGAGGCTCAGCAGTGGCGTGAACTGTACGAGCCACGTATGTTCGATGGCATGCCCGTTCGGGTAATGAAGCCAATTGACTTCGATCCAAGCGAACGCTACCCCGTTATTGTTTCACTGCATGGCGCAGGTGGTAAAGGCACAGACAATCGTAAGCAGCTAAAAGACTGGAATCGTCAACTGGCTGAATCACAGCGAAGAAAAGATTTTCCCTGCTATGTCGTAGCACCGCAGGCTGCTGAACTTTGGGACGCTGATGATCTAAAAAACACCAAGGCCTTAATAAGGCAATTACCATCGGTGGACATGAACCGTATCTACCTGATGGGGCATTCGATGGGTGGGCACGGAACGTACATCTTTATTCAACTTGATCCAAACTACTTTGCAGCGGCTGCACCATCGGCTGGTAGCGGTCTTAAGAGAACCGAAGATTTCATCGATCCCATGAAGATCAAGAATGTGCCGATCTGGGCGTTTCATGGAGATCGAGATCCTGTTTGCCCCATCGAGAAAGATGAGAAAGTCTTCGATGAAATAAAACTTCTTGGCGGCAACATGAAGCTCACCATTTGGAAAGGTGACAATCATGCTGTATCAAGCAAAATGATCATTGGAAGTGACAACGGTGTGACCCATTTTAGCAGCGAGCGTTGTGACAAATCAGCGGACTTCATGACATGGATGTTTTCGCAGTCGCGAGTAGAGAGCAACTCTCGCGCGAGTTCCTCCACTGAGTGGAGCAAGCACATTGTCGTGTCAGAGACGACGAGCATGATTAATTCGGCTGTTTGCAATGACTTCGATAAGGATGGATCGATTGATATTCTCTCATCCTACGATGGACGAGTTGTCTTACTGAAAGGTCCAGACTGGACTCCACATACGGTTCATGTTTTTGACGAAGGACGCTCGCGAAACAAGCCGCGAACCAGCTGCATTCACAGTTGCTTGATGGATGTTGACCAAGACGGTGACCTAGATTTATGCGGGTCGAATAACACTGTGTTTTGGCTTGAATGCCCACAAGACCCGTTCGGCAACAACGAATGGAAGTATCGATCCGTCGACGATGAGATCCTCGGTACACATTGCTTGATTACGGGTGACGTCAACCTTGACGGTCGTCTAGATCTGATTGCGAACTCGGGGCGTCCCGAAGGGACGACCGAGATACCAAACTCACTAACATGGCTTGAAATTCCGCAAAACCCTCTCATTGCAACGAGTTGGTTTCGACATGTTTTTGCGGATCGTGACGCACCGGGCGGATCGCATTACACCGGGATAGCAGATATCAATCAGGACGGTCGTCCTGACATCTGTTGTGCTGCCAAGGGAGGCGAAGGTTTTCCTGGTGGGGAGTGGTTTGCGTGGTGGGAACAACCGTCCAATGCAGCGGATCGTTGGACAAAGCATGTACTTTCCGCCAACCAGCCCGGTGCAACAAATATCCATCCCGTCTACGTGGATCAGGACCAAAACATCGATTTCATTGCCACCCGCGGGCATGGCCAAGGCGTTCTGTGGTTCAGAGGGCCAGACTTTAAGGCATTGGAAATCGACTCAGATATCCGTGGTCCACACTGTTTGGCAACCGTTGACCTAGATGGAGATGGCGATATCGATGCCGCAACGTGCGGTCAGGATGTCGATGGTACAGCGGTCTGGTACGAGAATTCGGGTGATGGTCAGTTCACCAAACATCACATCGGCGCTAATCAGGGGGCCTATGACATCCGCGCCAGCGATATGGATGGAGACGGCGATCTCGACCTATTGATCGCAGGCCATGTCAGCCGAAACATCGTTTGGTACGAAAATCCGGTTGAGCCTCAATAAGTGAGAATGAAGGAGCAGCGTCTCCGTCCTAATATACTTTGGGTGCTTGGTGTCTCAATTGCACTGCCGGTTCTTGAAGTATTAAGTGTCATGTTCACGCGCAGTTGCCTGCATCACTGTCTAACATGATAGGTCCGAGCAGACTCTAAAATTAAACAATCATTTAGGGATCATGAAAACGCACTCAACTAAGGTTCGCAAATCCATCATTCTCATTTCGACGATAGCCACGTGCTTACTCTGTTCAAGTCAGTTGCCGGCTGGGAGCCCGCCAAACATCCTTGTCATTTTGGCTGATGATGTTGGCCGAGAAATTCTGCAGTGCTATGGTGGCTCGTCATACGAAACTCCGAACCTCAATCAACTTGCCGCCAGTGGCGCAAGGTTCGAACACTGCTACGCCATGCCGGTCTGCCACCCAACTCGTGTTACCTTTATGACCGGCCAGTACCCACGTCACCTCGGTAATCCGAAATGGGGCAGCTTTCCAAAGCATGCAGAGGGGCAAACATTCGCGAACGTTGCAAAAAACGCCGGCTATGCAACGGCTGTTGCGGGCAAGTGGCAATTGTGCCTACTAAAAAACGACATCGAACAGCCGCGAAGAATGGGATTTGATGAGTGGTCCTTATTTGGATGGCACGAAGGACCACGTTACCACGACCCAATGATTTATGAAAATGGAGTACTGCAAACCAACACGGGAGGTAAGTACGGCCCAGATCTTTATGTTGACTTTTTGGTCGACTTCATGCGGGAAAACCAACGACGGAATCAGTCGTTTCTAGCGTATTACTCGATGGCACTGTGTCACGATGTTACAAATGACCTCAAGACACCGGTCCCATACGGACCGCGAGGTCGCTACGACAATTACGCAGAGATGGTCGAGCAAATGGATCTGCAGATTGGCCGACTAATGCAGTTCCTCGAGTCATCGGGGCTCGACGACAACACACTCATTCTTTTCACTACAGATAATGGAACCGCTGCCAAATCAAAGCTCTACGCAAAAGGTAAGCGGAATGATTTTGTCTACGAGAAGATCATCTCAGAGTTCAAGGGCCGGTCCGTTCCCGGTGGTAAAGGAAGGCTGACTGACTGGGGCACGCGAGTCCCAATGCTGGCCGTATGGAAAGGGGTGATCACCCCAGGTCAATCATGGAATGACTTAGTGGATGTTAGCGATATCCTACCGACACTGGCAGACTTGCTCGATGGAGCACTTCCTGTGGATGCTAAACTCGACGGCCACAGTTTCGCCGATCTGTTAAGTGGAGAAGGCCACTCGACGCGAGAGTGGGCCTACGCCGAACACAGAGGCAGGTTCTTCGTCAAAACCCAAAAACGAAAGCTGTACAGCACGGGTGAGTTCTACAACACCGAGGCCGATCCATTTGAGAAATCGCCGCTCGATACGGCCAAACTCTCGAAGGAGGCGACCGCTGACTGGAAACTGCTGAGACAAGCGATCCAGACTATCCGTTAACATCGATCTATTCTTGGTGTAGCCGGATTGACTTTCCCTTCGACGGTGAAAGCTCAAGACTCTTGAATTGGATTAACACGGCTGGCAAGTTGAACCTGACGTGCACAACATCATTCACGTTTGGGATTTCGACTGAAAGTGTTTGCCATAGGGAAGACTCCTCAATGGGAATGGAGATTTGATTCTCTGGCATGAAAGTCTTTTCGTTTTGATTGCGCCAGTTCAGTCGGATAGTTTTGTCGCTGGAAGATTTAATCGTCATCGTCACGTTCACTGGACCACTAAGTTGGAATCCGTTTCGAATTAGGGCTGGATTATTTTTACCTTGTGGGACGATACGCATCACGCCTTCAGTTCGTTCTAGTATGCCGCCACGTACTAACCATGAGCCCATCGTGGTTTCGGTATTCGCCTTCCTCTCTCGTTGCAAAGTCGTTCTTGCAGGAGGTTTGGCTGGCTTGCCTTCAAGGTAAAAGTCATAGTACTCATTCCACACAGAGGACTGCTCTGAGGTCACCAAACCAGGTGGTGAAAGCTCCTGAGACCAGCTCGTCAGCTCCCTCCTGAGTCGAGCAGCGACTTCGGGAAATTTCTCGGCAACGTTGTTCTTCTCTTCCAAGTCCGACTTTAGGTTGTACAAGTACTCTCTGTTTCCGCCACGTAACAGTTTCCAATCGCCCTCCCGAATCGCCGACTGTGAAACCCACCGCCACATCAGCCTTTTGTGCGGGGCAGTCTCCGCCTGTCCGGACAGAAATGGAATTAGATTCACTCCATCGAAATCGCCTTGTTGGATCTCGAGCCCAGCGAGTTCTGCAGCGGTTGCTGCGACGTCCAACGCAGTAACAGGATGTGGATATTCTTGCCCACCCGGAATTTTTCCCGGCATGGATACCACAAAAGGAACGTGCATTCCGCCCTCGGACAGCATTCCTTTTTCACCATTCAATGGATCGTTAAGCGATCCGTCCCAACCTGGCCCGCCGCCGGGAGCATCAAGCTTGTGGATCTTCAGCGGCGCTCCGTTGTCGCCGATGTAGAACACCAATGTCTTATTGGTCAGATGATGCTTCGCGAGTGTATCCATCACTAAGCCAACGCCGTCGTCAACCGCCGAGAGCATAGCGAGAGCTTGTCGTCGACGCTCAGGCATTTCGCCAGGAAAGCGGTCAAGATATTTGCGAGGTGCGTCGAGCGGCACGTGAGGTGCTCGGTAGGCGACATACAAAAAGAAGGGATCGTTCTTGTGTCGATGGATGATTGCGGATGCCGCGTGACTGCACCCGTCGACATGATACATTTCAGGCTTCATAAGCCCCATGGGACGGTCTTCACCGGAAGTCGTGACGTTAGCAGCGAAGGGGGCCTGACTATTTTGGTTGTAGACGTACTTGAAACCGTGTTTTGTGATTTCTGAACCTGCTCCCAAGTGCCACTTGCCAAATTGCCCAGTGATGTAGCCCACATCTTGCAGTCGCTCAGCAATGGTCAGCTCACGATTGAATCCGTCCAGCGGCATACGGTTGGACTCCACGCCAAACCTTGACTGAAACTTTCCAACGAGCAAACCTGCTCTGGAAGGCACGCACTGGGGTGCGGTGCTGTAGCCATGCAATACTCGAACCCCACTCTTGGCTAGGCGATCAACATTTGGTGTGCGAATGTCATCAAACACACCTTGGCACGACAAATCGGCGTACCCATGATCGTCAGTGTAAAAAACAATGATGTTGGGCCGGTCGTCTGCCCATGCGAAGGTGGCAAAGGTCAGGCATAGCAGTGGGAGTGAATCTCGAAACATACAAAAATTTCATAAGGAGAAGAGTACAGTGGAAAACCACGCTTCAAGGGAATTGATCAGGATAACCCGCAAATAGCTAGAAGCATGTCTAATCATTCTTGTTCCATTTCCATTTGCTGCGATCCATGTTTGGATTCGGTCTTGGCATCCTTGCTCCAGTTGAAGACCACCATGATTGGAGGTCGGCCAACAGCTCTCTCGTCACGTCGGGCATATCATTGGCTAGGTTTTGAGTTTCGCCAGGGTCTTGATTTAGATCGTATAACTCTGTTCTGCTTCCGAGGATGAACCTCCCGTAGAGAACACCTGCCCCCCCTGGCACACAATCAGTAGGATCAAGGTAGTCACCAAAGTAGTGGATGAGTTTGTAGTTCCCTTTACGGACCATCGAGCATGGTGTCTTTGCGTAGCCAACCACATACTCTGGATGGTGGGAAAAAACGGCATCGCGTGCAAAAGAATCTATTTGCCTGAGTAGCGGAAGGAGACTTACGCCATCCAGAATTTGATTTTTCCTTGGCTGGACACCCGCCAGATCCATCAAGGTGGGAAACAGGTCGACCACATGCACGGGGGTCGTGCATATGCTTCCAGTCTTCACTTTGTTCGGCCAGCGTACAATGAACGGCACCCTGACTCCCCCCTCATAAAGCTGCCCTTTTCCACCGCGAAGCGGATCATTCTTCCACACACGAGAGAGGCCGCCGTTGTCGGACAGGAAAAGCAAGAGAGTGTTTTCAGCGATGCCCAATTCGTCCAACTTGTCCGTAATTCTTTTGATCGAACCATCGAGATATTCGATCATGGCAACGTAGTCAGCGGTGACCCGTTCTGAAAACAGACCTCGAGGATTGCTGCTTCGCTTGAATCCGCGGTCAACAGCTTTTTGAACACTCGAGGGCGGAACCTCCAAAGGCATGTGTGGCGAATGATGCGCAGCGTATGCGATGAATGGGCCATCACGATTCTCTTCAATAAACCGGATGATGTCGTCCGTGATAGCGCTGACATTTTTATCATTTCGATTTGGCATCGACGTCCCGGCCCATTGCAAGCCATAGTCATGTAAGTACTCCATTCCGCGATTTTTATTCTTCAGTGCGGAATTCGTATTGAGGGGCCCCCCAAGATGTAACTTCCCACTCATGCCGGTTTTGTAGCCCGCGTCCCGCAGCATCTCAAACAGGGTGTAAACTTCAGGTTCAAGTGCCTTGGGGCGACCCGGAGAAATCATGGGCGCGTAATCCGGTGAACTCGTCTCAACCGATGTCAGCCCGGTTCGCGCACCATACTGTCCCGAGAAGATAGCCGCCCTAGTCGGGAGGCATTGCGAACATGCATAGGCATTCGTGAACCGCATACCTTCTGCTGCCAACTGGTCAAGGCACGGTGTCTGTGCGAGTTCGGAGCCATAGCATCCAAGGCCATTCCAGCCCAAATCATCGGCCATGATGATGACAATGTTGGGGCGTTGTTCCGCCAATGTGAACACGGCGAGCGTCGAGCATAGTAGTGTAAGCAGAGCTCGAAACATACAAATGACTTCAAGGAGATGATGACTTTTCAAACACAACAGGAAGGGATCTGGCCGTGCCAAACAGCAAGGATGTTCGCATTGGACAAGAGCAAACGTAAGCAGTTGGGAAAGCCGGCAAACCTTTGCTTCGCTACTTAAATCAAATTCCAAATTCGGGTTTCGCTCGCTCGCGGAGCTTTCAGTTTTGACTTCCCAACAGGTCAACGTATCGTCGATGAACGGCATCTAGGTCGGGCGTTTGCCCGTGTAGCAATATTCCGTACTGTAATCTCAAACCCTCTTCTCCTGAAACTTCGGTACGGCTCTTGGAGCCCTTTTTCATTGCCTGGCGGCCGAAAGGATTTGCAGCAATCAAGCCGTAGTTCCTCGCATGCATCCAACTCCCTCGGAAGTTTTCTGGGTGACACAAGATTGTCATGCCAATTCTTTCCTCCCCAATCATTCCGCTGTAGTCACACCACTTAGATGTTTGGCTCCAAACTTGATCAGCTCCCTGTCGACCTTCCGAGTCAGTAATCTGGCCGCTCTTTAACTCTGTAAGCTCGGTGGCGACGCGGATACCCAAACCCATTTCTTCCTGGTCACCAAAATAGAAAAGACTGTCTTCAGGAGACGAGAACGTTGAATCCAATTGAAGGAGATAACCTTCCTCTAGAACTCGGATTGCGCAACGAAAGTCCTCGAAACAGACCACGCTTCCATCAGCTCGTTGATATGCCTTGCGTTGTATGAATGACCCAATCCCTGAACCTCCGGTTGGCGCTTGGGTAAATCCCTTGTGAACCACCCGCCCTTTGTTGCGCCAAAAATCTTCGCCGTCCAAATCACCGAAAGCCAGCCATATTCCCGGATGCATGTCAGCGTGATCTTGTCGGTCACCTTTTTCAGGTGGAAAGTTTCGAGTGATCTGAGTTCCACTAGGCGATTTGACGTGAGCAAAGAATGGACGCTTTACCTTGTCATGATGATAAATGTAGGTAGCAATTTTGTTTTTGCCGACGTGAATCTGCAAAGCTTTGCCATCGTCGTGAAATGTAATCGGTGCAGTGGTATTGGGTGGTGACTCTGCGTGGACTGTCGCGTGCCTTGCAGTCGAGTCCGTGGTGACAAGCGTTGGATCGGAGCTAACCGGACTCTTATTTGCCGCGAAGGAGCTTAGCGACCGCAGCAACTCAGGGTTCTTGCCCGCATCCACGATGAAACGAATTAGGTCGGCCACCTGCTGAGGACTAAGCTGCTTTGCCAAGCCATCAGGCATGACCGATACTTGTTGACGTTTTCGTAGCTCAATCGATTCCCGCGGAATCACAATGACTTTGCCATCGGCCTGCACCAGCTCAACATTCAAACCGCTTTCCTGCTTGATGAATCCTTGAAACACTTGGCCCTCGTTGGTCAAAACGCTGACCAAATGAAAACCCTCCATGATCACAGCGCTGGGATCGAGGATCGATTCCGCAATCGTCTCTGGTGCGGCTCGCGTTCCCATATTGGAGAGATTAGGAGCAAACGCGTTTCCCCAATCGCCCAATCGGTGACACTTAGCACAATTGGATTGTTCAAAAAACAACCGTGCACCCCGGTGAAAGCTAGCCGACGACAACTTTTGCAGCGACTCCTCGATCGTCGTCGCTACGTCGCGAGGCTGCAACGGTGCCGGTTTGATGATGGTGACATATTGTGATCGTGCCTTGGTGACGCCATCGAGTGTGTTGCCGCCCAGTCGAACCTTCCCGGGTGTGAATCGTTTCGCGAATAACTGATAACTTGTATCTCGGGTACGTGCCCGCAGGGAGGTTGCATCAAACTCCTTCAACCAATTCGGTTTTTCTGTAATTCTCTCATCATGAGCGACATAAACGTCCGCGTCTGAATCAAGTTCAAATGACAAGAAAGAGTCGCCAGTGGATCCAACATCAGAATCTCCATTGAGCGATTCGATGATCGTGTGACCAATGACCTCACTTGGCAGCGACTGCCACCTGTATTG
>CALIBL010000030.1 GCA_938045805.1 uncultured Rubripirellula sp.
TTTAGCAGAATGTTTAAAGATGGCCCCGAAGTGTCTTTAAAGGGATCACCAACCGTATCGCCAACCACTGCTGCCTTGTGCGCTTCGCTGCCCTTGGTCAACTCCACACCATCCACTACAAATCCTTCCTCAATCATTTTCTTCGCATTATCCCAAGCGCCTCCTGCATTGGATTGGAACAATGCCAACAAGACGCCGCTAACTGTGACACCAGCAAGAAGACCACCTAGCATTAAAGCATTTGTGTTACCACTGAGGCCGAGAGTATTGGTAAAGAAACTCATCTTGGGGACAAAACCAAACGCCACGGGTACTGCCACGGCGACGAGGCCCGGTAATACCATCTCTCGTATTGAAGCGCGAGTCGAAATTGCGACGCACTTCGCATATTCGGCCTTGCCATCAGCTTGGTGGAAAATTCGTTGATCCTCCTCGGACCAATTTTCAATGCTCGTTCCCTCGTTTCGTTGCATGGCATCGAGAGCATTCTTCAATTCCGGCAGATCACGAAATTGCCTGCGAACCTCTTCGATCATTGACATGGCAGCCCGGCCAACCGCATTCATGGAAAGCGCGGAAAACAAAAACGGCAACATGGCACCAACAAAGAGTGATGCCATGACATAAGGATTCATGATGTCGATACTGACAATTGGGGTATCTGGATGGCTCTCGTTGTAAGTCACCTTGAAGGCGGCAAACAAAGCCAAGGCGGTCAAGGCTGCTGATCCAATCGCAAATCCTTTACCGATCGCAGCGGTCGTGTTCCCCACCGCATCGAGCTTATCTGTTCTCTCCCGGACCTCGGGCGGAAGTTCGGCCATCTCCGCGATACCACCCGCGTTATCAGAGATCGGCCCATAGGCATCCACCGCAAGTTGAATGCCTGTGTTGGACAACATTCCCACCGCGGCAATTGCAATGCCGTATAAGCCTGCACAACTGTAAGCACCGATAATTGCCACTGCTATGATGAAGATCGGTACGGCAGTGGACATCATCCCCACGCCTACCCCGGAAATAATCGTTGTGGCGGACCCGGTCACGGATTGACGCACGATCGATTCAACCGGCGCTTTGCCCGTGCCGGTGTAATACTCGGTGATTTTCCCAATTCCTAAGCCGGCTACGAGGCCGAGCACGATCGCAACGAAAACACCGTTGCTTGAGTAGTTGATTTGATCCACCGTCCATGTCTGCGGTAGCATCATTTGAATTGTGGCGTAGGTGAGAAGCAAAAGAACGGCAGCAGAAACAAACTCGCCGAGATTCAATGCACGATGGGGATCTCCACCATCTTTGACCTTGACCAAAAATGTACCCGCGATTGAGGTGAGAATTCCTAGGCTGGCTAACACCAATGGCAGTATAACCGCTGACAAACCATTCATTCCATCGGTCGAATATTCCGGGAGACTGACAAACGCCGCACCGAGCACCATGGTGCCAATGATTGACCCCACGTAGGACTCAAAAAGGTCAGCGCCCATCCCCGCCACGTCACCCACGTTATCTCCGACGTTGTCCGCTATGGTTGCTGGGTTGAGTGGGTGATCTTCTGGAATGCCCGCTTCAACTTTTCCGACCAAATCAGCCCCCACGTCCGCCGCCTTCGTGTAAATCCCGCCGCCGACTCTCGCAAACAAGGCGATCGATGAGGCACCAAATGAAAAGCCCGTCAGCACGGTGATGATCCGCGAAATTTGATCGATACCAAACAGGCTTGTGTAAATGATCAGAAGGCTACTCAGGCCGAGAACGCCTAAGCCGACGACCCCCATCCCCATGACGGCTCCACCGGCAAAAGCAACCTCAAGTGCCTGCCCGAGGCCGCTTCTCGCGGCTTGAGTAGTTCGAACATTGGCTTTAGTCGCGACTCGCATGCCCACAAAGCCAGCCAGTCCAGAACAGATCGCGCCGAGACCAAATGAAACGGCAATCAGCGGAGAGGACTGCTGACCCTGAGTGCTGCCGGCGTAGCCTAGTAGTAATCCTACGACCACCACAAAAACAGCCAGGATCGAATACTCCGCTTTCAGGAACGACATCGCGCCCGAAGCGATATTCTTCGCAATCCCGGCCATGCGTTCGGACCCTTCATCTTGGCGTGCCACCCATGCCGAGCAGAAATAAGTGTAGATCAGGCCAATCACCCCAACGATCGGAACGAGATAGGTAATCGTTGGTAAACCAGCCGAGGAGCGAACCTCCGTAAGTTCGTTTGATCCCGTGGGAGCCGACTCCGATTCAGCAGAAATTTGACCCAGAGTTGGTGCAACTGAGCTCTGCGGCGGTGCACCGCTAGCAATCGCAACACCTAAACCTAGTACCAACAATAACCCCAACGTAGACCTAAAGCCACTCATGCAGTCGAGCCCTCACTCATTGCGGAATCGGATAGTGGAATTGAACCGGTAAATTCTGAATCGATAAGAATATCATACGCGCGGGGACACCTGTTGCTGATAAGACTCAGCAAATGCGAGCGATTACCAAAAAAATGGTTGAGTCCTCGCGAGAACCTTGGAGCACGTAGCCGTGTCTAGAAACCCGAGTTGCTACGTCGAAGAAGATTCCTTCCAATTTTCGCATTCCGATGCCTTGGGGCAACCGGATCTTTTAGATGCTCTAATTCCCAGCAGCAATGAAGACCATAGATGTCTGCGAAATCCATCTCGGTATTTGTCTCACCCACCAATGAATGGGTAATTCCGCCAACCAAAGTAACTCCCTCGACCAGACCGGTCTTTCCCTGAGGTTCTTCGTATTTGTACTTCACTAGAAACAGGCGAACTCGCTCGTGTTGAGGAAGCCAAAACAATTCTCGATCGTCTATCAATTCCAAGTGATCCGGAGATTTGTAAAAAGGCTCATTCTGCAGTAACCAATGTGCACACTTAGCTAGCGCCAGGAATTCTGGATCCTTGGCCGCCTCTGGGATTAACGAAGCCATCCCAGCCTCTTCCAGTTTCAATTGAGCTTCGTATCCATGATTTAAATCGAGACACCGATTGGTTAACGCCTGTTGCTCATTTTGATTCCCGAGTGAAGCCTGTGTGACCTTCGCGATGAATGCGACCGAAGAATCTGGGTGTGTTGCAGCTTGCTTCAAGATGGAATCCCGCTCAATTGGCTCAAGCAAGGCAGCGGCTCGCAAAGAAGCCTTTGCAAACTCCAAAGGCCGTTTGCTTTCGGGATGTAGATAGTTTTTTAGTTTTTTGATCCCCGCCTCGGATCCAAAGGCGTGCGGTGAACTCTGTCCTGTCTCCGCTGCATGATTGCAAAGCAAAAGAAAAGAGAGTCCCGCAAAGCCTGATGGTGGATGCTTACTTAAAGTTTGTAAAAAAGGTTTTAGGTAGGGGTGTTTGTCACGAAAACTATTAAGAATTTTATGCCACGCCAACGGGTCATCAAGTTTCGCGTTCAAGATCGATTTGTAAATGAGCGAGACATCTTCTTTTTGTTGGTAAATTGAAAGTACCTCCAGCACCTTCATCATCTCTTGTTTTCGATACGGCTTGCCGTTTAATGCGTCCGTGATGTACCAACGGACAATAGGCAACGCCTCATTGATGATTGCGTTGCGAGTTTCTTCGTCGGGTGCGTCCGATAGGTAACCAACTAGCGAAGATAACTCATTCTGGTTCAGTTCACACCGCTCCGAATAACCAGCGTGCAACGCATCAAGCGTTCTGGAGATAGCCTGAATCTCTGCAGCCGTGGTGGGGATGTGTTCGCTGAACTCAGCAAGGACCTCATTCAACTCCCCGCCTGATAACACCCACTGGTCAAGTGATCTGCAGAAAATAACGGCACGGTCGAGCATCATGATTCCTGACCTTGACAGAATATCGAATTCGTCAAGCCGCCTTGCTGATGGTTCTATCGCTCCGTGACTCGACTCCGAGTGTAACAGAACGTGAAAACTCAATCCAATAAATTTGCTCAGCATCCCGTGGTGATGAGTTTAAAAAGATGTTATCCATCGCTGATGCATACGTCTTTACCGCTTTTCCTATCTCACTGGTCTTGCCATCCAAATGTCAACTTTTAAGTAACCGTGGCATCGCTTCCGGAACTGCTTTGGGAAGTCGCCAATGAGAGCAAGATCAGCAACGAATTTGCCAAAGACTCAAAAATTAAGGTTCTCGTCAACAACTTCATTCTGAGCTCGAGTCCCCATCGCTCCCCAAAGTCCAAAGACGCTCTCCTGTCCCGGTGCAAGTTGTCCAGTGCCATCAAGAGTGACAGTCCCTGATTCCGAGTCATTACCCCAATCGATTGAATCAGTCAGGAAGATAATCGCACCGTCTCCCATCGCAACATGCGCGCCTCCCTGATGGCGACTACTCGTGGGTAGTACCCCAATGGTTTCACTTGCACCGCCAAAACACAATTCGTTGTTGGGTGGTTTGATGGTATTGAAACCCGTCATCAGTGGCATCGAGTCCGACCAACGGAAACCTCGTGCTTGAGTTGACAAGCGGGGTAGCGAGACAGTACCTCCGAAAGAATCACCGTTCCACACTTCACCTCGGCTCCAAAAAACCGGTCTCTCTGGATCATTTTGCATTTTGCAGGTAGAGACGTTCGTCAAAATACCATCCTTCCATCCATTATTAATCGACGGTGTGGTGCGTGTATCTTTGTCACCGAGTGCAGTGTTAATCTCGCCAAGCATGATAGTGCTAGAGAGTCCATCGGTTACATCACTGAGTCGAGTGATGCCACGCGGGACAAACATCCCCCTACCCGTAGCAAGCATCTGCTCTTTTCCGGATGGTTCCCATTTCGATTCCCGAAAACGCCAACGCCCTTCGTCCAAGCCTTCTATCGCATCACCGAGGCATGCGGCGTAGTTCGTTCGCCCAAGTGCTGGCTCTCCCCTGCCCGGATCGGAGGGGCAGCGGTAGCAGGGAATTTCACCACGCCAAAAGGGGTACGCTCTAATTGATGGAGAAGGTCCCATCGGAGGATAAATGTGAGTTGCCTTCTCGGGCTCAGAATCATCCGAGTCCCAGTCCGGTAGGTCTGCTTCCCAATCGGTTTCCATCAAATTGGGATTCGCCTTTTCGACCGCAACATCATTCAAAGGCGCGTCGCCTTCATAGGAACGGCTAATGGCTTCCCACCGCGGAGTCTCACCGATGTATGGCAGGATGGAAACCAAAAAACTGAGCCGAAATTGATTCGACGTTCCCGAATCATTGGCGTGATTGAAGGTGCCTGTTCCGTGAGGCGGTAGGATGCGAAAAGAGGTGTGGTATTGATGGATACCCAATGCGACTTGCTTGAGGTTATTACTGCAGCTCATTCTCCGAGCCGCCTCACGAGCCGCTTGAACAGCAGGGAGTAGCAAACCAACAAGGATGCCGAGGACTCCCACTACAATCACTAATTCAAGCAGCGTAAAGCCGCTGAATGGTTTGCCACGAGTTACCATCTCTTTCTCATTTCGCTTACGCAAGAATCGTGAAGACAACCTCTCCGACCGCTAAGTGTTAACATAGCACATGGAGTTTCTGTTAACATCACATGCATGGAGTCGAAGCCAAAGAAGCGTAGCCCGCCGTCAGCGCACCGAACGGTCAGAGAAATGTCATTGTCCGCCTCCATCTCCCAGCATGCCAAAAAACATCCTGTGTTTGCGGCCGAAATGATTGACGTGTGCCTGTCCGAGGCAATTCAAAAACGCGCGAGTGACGTGCATCTGCAGCCTCGTCGTGATGGCTGGGAGGTGTACTACCGTTTGGATGGAGTGCTACAACTCGCGAGCACCTTCCCCCATGATGAAAAAACCAACCCTGTCGCTCGCTTGATGTCTCTCGCGAAACTTCCGTCCTACATGGGCGGTATCCCGCAGGAAGGATCTTTCCAATGGAACGATGATCGAAATCAGTCTCACGAATTACGTTTGGGTATCTTCCCAACTCTTTATGGTAATCGAGCAGCCATACGGATCATGGGTGAAGCCGGTTCCGTTTTTAAAACGCATGAATTAGGAATCGATGAGAAAACCGAATCTAGGTTAAAACGAGTTTGTGAGTCGAGGGATGGCTGGCTATTAGTTGCCGGTCCCGCCGGAAGTGGAAAGACAACAACCTTATATGCTTGTTTGCAGCACATTGCTTTGGGACACGAGAACCGCAGTGTGCTAACAATTGAAGACCCCATCGAATCCGTTATCGAGTCGATAAGCCAATCGCAACTTCAGCCCAATAGTGGGTTGACTTTGGCATCGGCAATGCGGTCGGCTGTTCGCCAGGATGCTGAGGTACTTCTGGTGAGCGAGATACGAGATGCAGAGACCGCAGAAACGGTCCTGTCTGCATCAATGACAGGTCACCTCTGTTTTTCCTCCATTCATTCAGGGTCACTGGGGTCAACTCTCCGGCGACTTGTGCAAATGAAACTACCCACTTATGCAATTCAGACGGGTTTAAGAGGGATTGTTTGTCAGCGTTTACTTCGTGCCACCTGCAAACAATGTGACGGGAAAAGTCAAACTGAGCATCGTTGTGATGCATGCCACGGAACGGGTTATCAGGGCCGGATTCCTGTCGTTCAACTAACTGAATTTGACGGCTCTGATTTTAGTTGTCGCGTTTTTGATCGACTCGAATGCGGAGCGACCGCCGATGAGATCGATGGACTGGTGCACGAAAGTGGACGCCCGTCATTGCGTGATTTGGCAATGGAGTTGGTCACCGCCGGCATCACCGATGCCGCTGAAGTCTTCCGCGTGCTAGGAAGCAATGGATGAGCTCTTCACAATCCGATGGAACAAAACTGACTGATGAGGCACAGATCCTCCTGCTTTCCGAAGTGGCTGACATGGTTGCTTCGAGGCGTTCGCTTTCCAACGGCTTGAAACTCTTTGAAAACGATTCGCGGGCCGCGCTGGGAGGTGCTGCAAAATCCATCCGTGAAAATCTTGAAGCAGGGCAGACTTTGCCTGAGGCCTTTGGAGGCATCACCGGTCGCTACAGTACTGCAATCCAATCAACGCTTCGGGTTGTTGTCGCGACGCGATCAAGTGAACTAATTTATATGCTCGTCGCTTTGATTCGCGAGAATTCAGCGGAAAGAAAACAAGCAAGACTGGCGGCGATCGGACCGTTTCTCCAGGCTTTAATATCGGCGGTCATTCTTTTTTTCGTCCTGCCATTTGTTATTGAATCAATGGCTTCAGCCGATCTTATTTCGGCAGATGGATATCCACTGATTGCAAGAATATCCGAGTGGTTAGTGATCCATCGCACCGCTGCGGCGTTTGCTGGATTGGGTCTGATCTTGATCCTCTGCGGCGCCTTTGTGCGCCTTGCTAAGCACGTCACTTGGAAGGGTCAGCACTACAAAAACTATGCGATCTTTTCGCGTTGGCTTGCAGCTCAATTGCAAATGCCATCAGGCCATTTAGAAAAGCCAGAGATTAATCAAGCGTTCGGGCAACTCGATCTGGGTACCACGATCATCACTGCCGCTGAGGTAGCAGGTCTGTCTGAACAATGGTTTGAGTGTCTTGAGAGAATTCGTGAAGGGTACACGGCCTTGGAAGAATTGCGAATTCCAGAGGGTTGCCCCAGTGGCGTTAGTCAATGCGTGGTTGAATTAGCCAAGGGGACGCGAGCAAAGGATTCGATCGCGGCTGACCTTCGAGGCGTGAGCGAGCTGTATCAGAGAAGAGCAAATCACCATGGACGACTGACCCTGCAAGTCATCCCACAGATCGCCGCGTGGGGACTAATGGTTTTCATGATGGTGATGATGCTTCAAGCAATTATTTTGCCGTTAATGGAAATGTTGGGAGGGATCGTGAAATGAGCTCCCAGCAAGTTTCAAATCCTTTGACGATCACCCAGAAAACTCGAGTGGAGTTCTGGTCCGAAATAAGGTCATCGGTACAGAAAGACCTTTTCCGTCTGGTGCTGGTGGCGACCTTCTATTTGGCACTGTCCTTAGCCATCGGATCTTTTCTGCTTCGGATGATGGAGCAAGTGCTGAGGGAGCTGATCTACATCGACGGATTTTCGTGGGAGGATATGAGGTTCCAGAATTCACATCCGGAAATTGACTGGATACGCAGCACCTACATGATTTACCTAGCAGGAGCCGTTTGTCTTGGGGTGGGATCGATCCTGATCCTTCTTTTCCTAACAGACAAGTTGCCGGGCTGGCTAGGCAAATGGCTGGCTAGGCTTCCCTTGATCGGATCGACGATGGAATGCTTGGCGGCCGCGGAGCTGTGCCAATCCGTTTTTTGCTCCGTAAGTGAGAATCTCCCTTACGACATCGCGTTTAGGAAGGCATCGAAGAATATCAATTATTCGTTCGTCAATTGTTGGGCGGAGGTTGCAGCAGCGCGGCTTGAGAAGGGTGAAGCATTGTCTGCCGTCGTGGGTTCCGTGCCGCTGCGTGTTCCGCCAATGGCTGTCCTGTCGAGCATGTTCGCAAACGAAAAAAGCCGAGAACAGGCATTGCAATCGTGGGAAAGTGCCGCTGAAGAGTCACATTTTTTGTCACGAGCACGAGCAGATCGTACGAGTGTCTTTGTGTCCAATGTCGTCCTACTCGTATCCGTATTTATCGCCTCGTACGCGATTTATTGTACGGCCTCCATGCTTGTCATGGCGATAGGAGGGCTAACGTAGCGATGGAACAGAAGTCAATCACTATCTACGTCATCGTGGCGATGATTGTGTCCATTTGGGTTACCAGATGCGTACGCCGCTCCTTGGTTCTTAGAAGTGTTAGCAGGCCACTAGGACTCCCTGTTGCGGTGACCAAACTGGCTGAGCTGATTCTATGGGTGTCAGGCACCCTCGCCATTCTCACTGCGTCCTATCATCCGTTATCCATTTTGATTCTGATGCTCTTTCTCGCATCAGTGATAACCAATTCTATGTATCGTTATCGCGAGGATAAGGGAACGCTTCATCGTTGCCTAATGATCACTCTTCAGCAGGGCACGCCTTTGGCATCCGCTCTTGAGCCAATTGGGAAGATGTTGCGCAGTGGGCTAGCTGAACGAGTCAATCGATGCGTCCGATTACTCAAAGAGGGTCATGGAGAATTCAGCAGCATTGTTCGCAGTCGCCTGCCCGTCGAATCGGAAATTGTCGCTTTGGTCAGCGCTGAGTCGCAGCCTCAAACTACTTCAATACACTCGCGTTTCTTTAAACTTTGGAGTTCCGGACACATCGATCGGGATCTATGGAAATTAAGTTCTCAGATGAGCCACCAGTTGCTTTACTTGGCGTTGCTGATGATTATGTGCTCCTGCTTTGGGGCATGGGCCAGCCTCGTGTTGACGCCTCTCTTGGAGGATTTTTCCGATGGAATCAACATTAAGCAAAGTGACCTCGTTCTTGCTACTAACCTTGAACGGATGAGCAACATTGCGATCTATGTGACTTGCTTGTTCTGCGGGTGGCTGCTCGCGATTTTGCTAATCCCTAAATTGCCAAGCGGACTAATAAGGTTGATCCCTTGGTTTGGCCGTGCGTACATGGATCAGCAGAGAGTCTCTTTGCTCAGATCGCTTGCACGTGGGACGAAGAGTGGACTGGCCGATTACGAGATACTCAAGGCAGCAGGTCAAACGTCTCGAGCTAGATGGATTGCTTCTCGCTGTCAAAAAAGCATGGCGCTGCTGGACGATGGTTATTCATTTGATCAAGCCATCGAGCGTTCCGGCTTGATCCGTTCAAATGAACGCGATTGGTTATTGTCTTCCTCGGCAAACAACCTTTTACCCATCGCACTCGATAGCTTAGCGAGTTCCATTCATCGGCGTCTTGTGTATCGCTGGCAGCTACGCATGACATGGTTGGTTCCACTGATATTGGTTCTTTCAGGGATCTATATTTTCGCGATCGCTTTGATGACTTTTGGATTTTTGCGCGACTTGGTTCTTCTTCTTGCGTAATTGGAGATCTCATGGAGCTGAATAGACGCCATAAACTGCAACGAATAAAACACGCTGGTTTTACACTGATTGAATCACTCATGGCGATCGGTTTTATTTCTGTAGCACTGACCGCCATGCTCGAGATGAATCACAGTCTTAAAGCCTACGATGCTCAGTCTCACCAACGATTTGTAAATGCTCTCACTTTGGAAAATATTACCGATCATCTGAGGACACTCGATCATGCTGAGCGAATCTCCCAAGCGGCAGGGATTGCCACCTCGCATGGGGCAACCGCACTCGTGAGCCACTTTGAGTTCGATTCACGACAAGGTGTGCAAGTGACTTTGAGCGTTGGTGAAGGATCAAGCCGCAAGGTGTCGCAGTTCTGGAGCTTTGATTCAGCCGAATGATTATTCAGACACATGATCGACACGCATCCAGTGCCGTCCGCGTCGGACTGCACCGCAGACACGCTGCGTTCACCCTTCTGGAGGCGGTGATCTCAATGACGGTGATTTCGTCGACGATGGTCATCGCCATTAGCTTAGTGACACTTGCGCAGCGGAGCACCGAGCAAGTGAACTCAAGTCGTCGATTCAGGCAACAGGTAAGGCAATTTTCAGAAGCCTATCGGGACGACGCGCGAAGAGCTGGATCTGATTTGATGCTCTCTGGGGATAATGAAGTCATCATTCATTTTGCAGATCAAACGGTCTCATACAGGTTGTTGAGTGATTCAGAGATCTCACGCGTGGCACTCGGCCTTGGCCAAGCGAATCGTCTTTTGGAGAGTTACGAGTTTGGAGATTCGGTAACGGTCAAGGTCGTACAGACCAATCAAGAAGGCCCAGTGCAGTGGACTTTTACCCACAACAGATTCTCTGAGCAGCCTGTGACTGTGATTGGGCACAGCAAGGAGGGTAAGCCATGAACAAAAGTTTTTTCATGAAGCCTACGGCCCACCGACGCGGTTCTGCGCTCTTGATGCTGGTGCTGGCACTCTCTCTTTTAATCGGTGTCTACTCGGCATCGACGGTGCAGCAGTCCAATCAGGAGCGCAAGGCGGAACGAGAGCAAGACGCGATTGCGTTACTGGAGAATGCGATTGACGCAGTCAACGAGCTTAGGTCACGCGAGACCACCTTTTTTCGACTCCCAGTTGATGAGTCGAAAGATCATTGGATTGAAATCGTACGAAGCGAAAAAGACGCTGTGAATCAAGTTCATATTGCAAAACTTATTTGCAACGGCAGCGAGGTTTTGACCATCCAGAGAAAACAACGTTCACCAAAATGACTTCATCAAAAATAGTTCATTCAGTTTTCAACGCTTCAGTTCGACAGGCGTATTCACATCAAAAACAAAGGTCACCGATGAATTCCGCCAAGCAGCGATTTGGAGCTCAGCGAGAATCACACCAACCGAGAAGCTTTTCTCGGGACGCAATCCATCGGATTGCGATGGTGAATAGACTGAGGCAAAGAGATGGATTCACCTTGGTTGAAATGCTCGTGACGATCGCCATCATCGGGTTGATCATCGGCCTTCTCTCTCCAGCTTTACAAGCCATGCGGGAGTCAGCGAGGCAACTCACATGTCAATCCAACCTCGTCAGGCTTAGCTTGGCCGTACAAAGCTACCATGATCGCTGGCAACATTTTCCTGTCGGTACCGTGTCCGAATCGGGGCCGATCATGAGCGAACCCGTTGGGGACCATCATAATTGGTTGGGGCGTCTCTCCGAACTTCTCGACCAACCTGTGATCGGTTCACGAATCGATCGCTCCGTTGGTGTCTATGCAAGTGAAAATAAAACGGTATTGCAACTTAGCCTTCCAGGGATTCGTTGTCCCTCAGAGAGTGCAGACCCCGCCAATGCAACGACCTATGTTGGGATTCATCACACCGAGGAGAAAAGAATCGATGCAACTGATGTTGGAACGTTCGTCTTAAATGAGGCGGTCTCGGTGGACGACGTTCAGGATGGTCTTTCGAATACTGCTTTTCTGTCAGAGAAGTTGCTTGACTCCTACGATCTGGGGTGGCTGAGCGGGACGCGCGCTAGCCTGCGGAATGTTGGCTCTGGCATCGCGAGTGACGTTGATTTTTATACTAACCCAGCGCCCGAAGTCGTTGGCTCGATTGGTAGTCGGCATCCTGCAGGCGTACACGTCCTGTTTGGATCTGGGAGCATTCGCTTTCAGTCAGATCAGACGGATCAACGGATTCTTCATCAGATGGCAGATCGACGTGACGGTGAAATACCACTTCAATTGCAGTCGTTGGATCAGCAAAGAGAACAGAACCTGCAGTAAAGCAGGTTCCGAAGTATTTCAGCCTCGCGTCACTTCTCAAAACCTTCAAGGAAAATGCTTCAGCCCGAACACACTCCAGCACACCTTTTAGACCCACCGGGTGAAGCCGCCTGTCAACGCGAGAGTCTTGGCGAGTCGACCGTTAATTATTAAATGTTTTAATGAATCTGATCTTGCAAGACACGTAGCAGGCAATTAGCTTTGCGATGCAAAGCAAGAATGGGCTCGGTCATGTGAGGTGTGGCAGTGGAATTGCGTGAAGCTCTGTTGCAGATTGCCGAAATACGCCGGCGTATGGCAGGCGCCGAGGTTTTTCGCGGCTATCGCTCAGTTCCTGTGGCGATGACTGGCGTCTTGGGGCTCACCGCGGCGTTTTTTCAAACGACCTTTGTTTCTGCCCCTTCCCAGCAAATTGATCGTTATCTCGTTTTTTGGATTGGTGTTGCGGCGATGGGAATCTTATTTTCTGCCGCTCAAGTCTTCAGGCGAAGCCAGCGAGCAGAGCCCGGTGTGTCTCGTGAATTGTCTCGTCTCGCTGTCGAGCAGTTTTTTCCAAGCATCGTGGTGGGCGGTCTTGTGACGCTTTGCCTCTATCTCGGGCCTGCCGAAGTGTTGTGGGCTCTGCCCGGGCTTTGGTCGTTTTTCTTCGCGATGGGGATCTTCAGTTCTTGTCGATTACTTCCTCCGCAGATTGTGTGGGTTGGGTTTTATTATCTTTTCTGCGGTAGTTATTGCCTTTTACACGGTCACGGCGATCAAGCGTTCGCGCCGTGGCAGATGGGATTCACCTTTGGCGGGGGTCACTTACTGACTGCCGCAATCCTCTACTGGACTTTGGAGCGTCAGCATGTCACGTCCATCTAATCAAGTTGAGTCGGTAGAGGTTGCTGGAAAATATTCATATGAGGGCCTCGATCGAGTCCTCCATGAGAAGGCGAGACTGGGGATCCTTGCATCCCTTGCCGCTAACGCTAGCGGTCTACTGTTCAATGATCTCAAAAAGTTATGCGCGCTGACCGACGGTAACTTGAATCGCCACTTGGGGGTTCTAAGTGATGCAGGTTTGGTTGAGGTTTGGAAAGGGCACAGTGGTTCCCGTCCACAGACGCTGTATCGCCTGACAAAATCAGGCCGAGCAAGATTTTCTGAATATTTGCAGCTGTTGGAACGCATCGTTTTGGATGCTCAGATCCACCAACAGGCATCTCCATCACGACGACCGAATACGATAGGGGGTGTCTTGCCAGCTTAATCTCTTTTTTGTTTTTCTGCTTTGCAATGCAAAGTCTTTGTTGGTTGTCTGACCTCAATGCGTCACTCATTTCGCATCAATCATCTCATCGCTTGCCTGGCAGCTGCTGTTGTTTCCGTGGGTTCGTAGTCAGAGGTGAGAATGAAGCTAATTTCCGTCAATCGTTATTTTATATCTCCTGCAAAAAAATCGGATCAAAAATGAAAATCATTTCCCGCGAGGTTCTAGCGTTTGCCTTCTGCACGCTTCTTCTTCAGGTCTCATCATGGGAGGTAAGAGCTCAGTCACCGCCTCAAAAAACTGAAACCACTTGGCTGGATTTCGGGCTTAACCTTCCGCCTGATTTTCCGACCAATGAGATCTCCTTGTTTGAAGGTTTAAATCTCGCTTGTGGAACGTGGTCGTTTCAAGGGGCAACGATTAATGACCAAGCCAAGACGCCCATCGAAGGTAGCGTCAGCGTCATTGGAAATCCCCAAAGCGGCATGTTTCCCATGTGGCGGATTACTTGGACTTGGTCTGCCGAGGATTCTGAGATCGCGAGTGTGTACATCTTAGGTGCGGGACCTCGCAAAGATGGTTTCGATCTGATGTTGACGAGGATCGGTCCGGTAGAAACCAGCGAATCCAATAACGCTCAGCGTAAAGTGCTGCCGACGATTTTTAAGGGTGCTTGGAATTCGGAAACTCGAACGCTCAAGTGCATGGAAGCAGATCCTCCTAGGGGCTTTCCAAAACAGGCAGTTGAGGGAGACGCTTCGAAGCCCAAGCAGGTGTTTGAACTTGTGGTCGCGAAAGACGGAAAGCTCTCGGTTCATCAGAGTCAACACATGCCCGCTGGGCAACTAGTGTCGGCGGCGGCGACCCTCCGCACCGGACAAGCTCCGAAAATGCCTGCGGTTCTTAATGGCAAGCATAGCTTCCAAAGCGTAGCAGAGATTACAGATTCTAGGATCAAGCCATGGTTGCCACCTGAGGCGACGAATATTTCTTTGATGAGTGATCGTGGAGGTCACTTTGCACGCTATCAAGTCGCGGAAGATGATTTTAAAAAATTCATTAACAAGCTTTGGAAAGATCAGGGAGAAGATTCTGCTCACGAGCGTGAATCGATGTCCGGTGAAGGTGAGCCAGCCCAAGAAGAGAGAATGGTTAGGCGGTTCGAACCTTTAGGCTGGAAACCGCTCCGTAACGCAATCATTTATTACAGTCCGTCAAAGTCCAGTGGTGCCATGACCACATATTATTACGATCGGGATGCTGGAGTGGCCTACCATGATCGGGGTTATTGGTAACAAAGGCAGCGGTTGGTTGTCAGGCACAAGCGGCTAGTCGGTTGATGATTGAGTCGGAAGTCACCCCGGATCTTCTTCGAAAAGATTCTCACTGTGCATGGTCATGAGCACCAACACTTTAAAGCATCTCTAGTCACATTGCGAAACCAGTCGGAATCAGGCACCTCAGTCCCGTGGTGGTATCGCTTCCGGCTTGATCTCTGAGAGATAACCTAGCCGAGATTAAGAATGGACCTCCCTAGCGACATCAATCGTTGCGGGCTGCGTTGATCGTGATTCGCAATGGCGGACTCACTATGACACGTGTACCCATTCGGCTGCGTCGTTGAGATTTGCGAAATCATGCGCGTAATCCTCATCCGCAAACTCGTAATCAACATTATCTTTGAATGCAGTGATGTCGATCGCGGGTGGAAAAAAGACTTCCCAGAGAAAGTAAGGTGCGCAGCAGAATAGGATCACCCCCATGATGATCCATTTTCGAAATTCAAGAAAGAGATTGCTGTCTAATCGAGGCCAGATGAATACCATCACGAGCGCCGCGATTAGCAGCGGAACCATGTACCTACCCCAGCGTTGTGCTCGAAATCGCAAACCACATGAGCCGCATACGGCATACCAACCCCAAAGAATCTGACCGCTGCATCAAAATTACCGCTAAATCACGGGATTGTGATCTCATCCTATTCATGATTCTAATCTCACCCGAGCTCCTCGTCATAACGGGACCCAATCGCTTCCGCTCCATCAGCCCTGATACAGTTCACGCCAAACTATTCCACAAGTGCGCGGCCCACACGCACCGCTGTCGATCAATGTCCCGGCAGCTCCCGGTCGCACTTTGAGCAGAGATCCACTTCAAGGCGACCGGGAGTAGACGCACCACCTCCAATTATTGAAACGGCAACTCGCAGCCAAAAACCCAGAATGTGTGAGGCACCACATTGCACTGGGTATTGACAGCTGTATAACGTAGATCAGGCGGACTTTGGAGATGCTGGATTGACCAAGCATTGAAGACATAGCTGTGGCTATAGAGAAGTTCGCAATCTTTGCAAAAGGTTCGCTTACTGCAATCCTTCTTCAGTTTGGCTTTCTTAGCTTTTCTCCTTCGGAAATGCCGCTCGGTCATTCGTCCGACTGCTTCGCGTGGTCGATATCGAGTGATGGTCGGCGCGATGTCGCTAGCTCTAAGCCGGTACAGATTTTTGTCGCATGTCCGGTTAGGAAACGGTGACGTTCTTTCATCAAATCTACATGGCGTATTCAAGCGATCTGTGTTTGAGCGGAGTAAGCTTGGTCGCCTTTAGAACGACAACATCATTGGAGTTACTATGAATCGCTCGCACAAAACCATGCTACATACCTGCCTGTTTTTGGTAACAGTGACATTTGCCTGTGCGACGTTGGGGTGTTCGTCAAACGAAAACACTGTGATTCAACCCGGCTCTCAAGAGCCATCGGCAGAGGAGGCTGCAGCTTACGAGCAGGAAGTCGAAGAGATGAATAGCGAGAGAGATTGAACCAAATCGATAACCGTCACACGGGGATGAGAAATGATTGTGAACAAGAACTACCGATCGGGTTTCACTTTAGTGGAATTACTGGTTGTCATTGCTATTATCGGGATCTTAGTCGGACTGCTACTACCTGCCGTTCAGGCAGCCCGCGAGGCGGCGCGGCGAATGAGTTGCTCCAATAACTTCAAGCAAATTGGCTTGGGGCTGCATAACTACCACTCAGCCTATAAACAGTTACCCACGCAACTCGGCGGGACGGGTAACAACCTGCAGGGAGCAGATCGATATTACCTCGGGTCTGATCGCAGCAATAATCAATCATTGAGTTTCCTCGTTGGTCTTACGCCGTTCATTGAGCAGCAGGCCCTGTGGGAGCAGATAAGCAATCCCAACACGACCGACCTTGCTAACCCCGGAACCCTAAGGAATCCACCATGGCCCGCGATGGGGCCAACGGTAACAGCAAATAATGCGTCTAACCGAACGCCTCGCACCAGCACTTATAATGACGGCTATGAACCTTGGATGACTGAAATTCCGACACTGCGGTGCCCGAGTGATCCGGGAGTTGGATTGCCTGCGATGGGACGAACGAATTACGCCGCATGCCTCGGAGATGCAAATCGTTTCCACGACGCAGGTCCGATGTCGAGTCGTTTGACACTTGACACTTACAGGGCCCAAGAAATCCGAGCGACCGGTCGAGGTGTTTTTGTGGCTCGCACCGAAGTGAAGTTCCGGGATATCTTGGACGGACTTGCTAACACGATTATGGCTGGAGAAATCGCAACCGATCTTGGCGATCGTGATGTCCGAACTGCCATTAATGAGAATGTGGGAACGACTGAAGTTCAAGATAATCCAACGGCTTGCCGTGACGACATTGACCCAGAGCGTCCGCAATTTTGGCTCAGTACGGCTCGATTGAGATCTCGAGACAACGAAGGTCGAGGTTTTCGTTGGGCCAATGGGAACGGCATCTTCTCATCTATCAATACGATTTTACCTCCCAACAAAGAGAATTGCGTGAGATTTGGTCCCACGGGTTTGGGGATACTTCCGCCCAGCAGCCGTCATCAAGGAGGCTGTCACATTCTGATGGCGGACGGATCGGTCATCTTCGTCACCGACTCGATTGAAGCGGGTGACTCAACCGCGGGTACGGTTCGCCGCAGTCGGACTGGTCCAAGAGCGCCTGGCTCGGAGAGCCCTTACGGTCTTTGGGGTGCACTGGGCACCAAAGCAAGTAAGGAAGTGATCGAGGAAAGTCTCAATCAATAGTTGTGACTTGCGACCTCTTGCCTTGACACCTTTGCCGCACGACTCCGCGCCCTGCGGCATGATTCAGGCAACGGTGATCGCAAAAGTTAGTCGGCGATGAAACTTGAAGCGAGTCAGGCCCCTAAGCAAGGAGCCTAACCCATTCGTTCAAATCTAGTCAGACGACTCCGTGTTCACACCGTGACATAGGCAGCGCCAACAACGGCCGCGAATGAGAGCACGAATGAAACGGATGCCGATGTCATGGCGACGACTTTACTTCTAAGTTCAAGATCCTTGACAGTAACAAGGAGGATGGCTGTGCAGAACAGCCAGTGGGCGGCGAACAAGATGAATAACACCCAGAGATACTTCGACATCGCGACTCTTCCACTCAGATCCTGAGGGCCGAATAACAAGAGTGACCCAGAGATGATCAATGGAAGGAGAGACAGAACAGAGTAAATATTCAAGCGAGTGTCTCGGAAGCCCCGCTTACCTGCAATTGCTGCCATGATCGGCGCGTGGCTCAAGTAGATGATGAAGAACAGGACAATCAACAGCAGTTCAAAGATAGATTTGACTGACACGATTTAGTTCCCCAGTTGCTCACCCGTAACCAGCTACTTGATTAATTTGTCGAATATAAGTTTATCAAGCTCCACGAGCTTCTCGACGTCAATTGCGGTCAACTTTGCGCTCATGCGTTTCTTGCGAATCAACGGTTTAAGATCGTCATAAACCTGTTGATGTAGAGCGTTCTTCATCTTGAGAAACGGTCCCCATACTTTGTGTTCTTTGAGTTGATTTTCGTAGCTCTGCATCATTTTTAAGTTCATTGCGTCATACAAGGAGAA
>CALIBL010000031.1 GCA_938045805.1 uncultured Rubripirellula sp.
TGGACGAACACGAGGCGGCGAATCGTGGATGGCAGCTATGCCCAACTCACGGCGGATGCTGAGCAAACTCTGCGCCGGATGGGAATCGAATCACTTGACCTCCTGATGCTTCATTCACCTGATCCGAACGTGCCACTTGAAGAGAGCACCGAGACGCTCTGCAAACTTCAAAAACGAGGTTTGTGCCGGGAGATTGGCATATGCAACGTGGATGCCGATCAACTGCAGCAATTCAATCACGTCGCTGGCCAAGCTTCGGTGCCAGTCAGAGCTTTGCAGTGTCCGTTGAATCTTCTTCAAAGAGACTCACTGATTCAGCTTGTGCCTACAGCAAAGCGACTAAGCGTGCGGGTCCACGTCTACTGGACGCTGATGAAAGGCCTACTTGCAGGCCGTATCAGTCGCGATCATCGTTTCGCCGAAGGCGATTCCCGCCCCAACTACGAAGTCTTCCAAGGTGAGGCTCGTGAGCGTGCCCATCGAGTCATTGACGCTCTAGGACTATTGGGCCATGAGGTAGGATTGACCATCGCCCAGCTCTCCATTGGTTGGACTCTTTCACAACCGGGAATCGAGCATGCTCTGGTCGGCGCCAGACGACCAGAGCAAGTCAAGGAGGTCGCAGCAGCAAGGCCTTTAAATGCTGAAACCCTTTCGCGCGTGGAGGACATCGTCAAGCATGCGTAAGCCGGACCGGATTCATTTCTGATCGGACTAGCAGTGGTGTGATGCAGTGTCGACTCGATTCGGGAAGCTCACTGATTGGATTCTTCGCCGAATCCTTCGAATTCCGCCTCGACGTCGCCCGCATCACCGGCATCAAATTCCCCCTCCGCAAATCCATCATCCTCAATCGCTTCTGCCTCACCGATCCCTGATTCGTCTGCGAGACTGACATCGTCTTGATCGGCCGCATCGCTCGCTAGCCCAAGTCGCTTCTTCTTGTCTCGACCCGAAGCGATTGGCAGAGCGATGACGCAAATCAAAGAGAACGCCACCCAAGGCCATGAAAAAATGAGGGCAGTTGTTTCGAACATGATGGGTTACCGGAAGGTGTGGAGAAATCGCTCTGCGAAGCCTTCCACGATAATCAACCAATCGTCAAGAATCAATTTTTTGTTTGACGGTTGCCCAACAAGACGCTCGGCCCCAAGGTTCACACCGTCGTGGCAGCGACACCCTCATCCTGCGACCCACTCTTCATGTGGCTGTAGAGAAGAACAGCGAAAAACAGCAACCCACCGATGACATCAACGCCAATTCCAACGTTCTGCTCACCAATCTTGGAGATGGGTGCAAGCAACAAAGCGGCGGACACGAACAATAACACGCGGCTCAGCCACCCCAGATTGTGCCTTGCGTACCCAGCTAAACCTGACGCGAGAGCCATGATCCCGATCAACGCAGCAAGTACCGCGTGGATGATCGCAAACCACGTTAACTCTCCTCCATCGGGAGCCAGTAAGCAAAGTGCCGGCCGATAAACAAACATGAACGGTAGCGTGAATCCAACAAGTGAGAACCGGAACGCAGCCACCGATGTCTTCATGATCGGAGCCTCAGCAATGGACGCACTTGCGTAACCTGCCAACGCCACTGGCGGAGTGACCATCGACATCATCCCGAAGTAGAAGATAAAGAGGTGTGCAACAAGCGGCAGCACTCCAAGCTCACCAAGCACCGAACCCATCAACGTCGCCATTAGCAGGTAACACACGACCGAAGGAACGCCCATCCCCAAAACCAGTGAACAGACCATGATCCCCAGCAAAGCTAAGAACAAATTGGTCTCGACTACCTGTTTGATCTCGGAGCTGAAATCGCTGGCAATACCGGTCTGCTGAACAATCCCAATGATGATCCCCACACAAGCACTCGCGGCAACGAGCGCCACGCCATTCTTGGCCGATTTGGTGAAAGCCAAAACAACCTGTGGTCGCCAATTTGGATCTCTGAGACAAAACAACAACAGCCCAAACATGCCGACGATTGCAGACTCCAAAAGTGATCCAATCGCAAGCAAGATCGAGAGACTTTCCGTCCTCGGATCCACCCACGAGCTAGCGACAAACAACTGGCCGAAACCGGTCATTGAATCGTTGAACAGACTGGTCAACTGGTGCAGAGCCATGATGATCAAAAATCCAAACATCGCTTGGTTGCGAGCAGCATCCGAAATGTCGAGGCGTTTATTCCTCGTTGCCAAGAACAGAATCACCGCGAGTGAACCGGTGACGCTGCGGAACGGTGAAAAGCCCAAGATGAGAAGACCAATCAAAACCCCAAGTGCACTGAAGAACACGAGTGCTTCGAATCCCGATAGTTTCTTCTCAGCCAACTCGCTCGCTGACAGCCGAGAGGCACCGAGGCGTCGGGAGTACAGAAAGACCAACGCAAGAATCGAAAAGTAATACAGAACAGCGGGAATCATCGCCGCCTTCATGATCGTCAAGAACGTCACCTGAGGCTGCACCAACTCCAGCATCATGTAGGCACCCGCTCCCATCACCGGGGGGACCAATGCACCACCCGAAGCAGCAGCAGCGGTGATTCCCCCCGCAATGTGCTTGGGAAACTTCGCTGCACGCATCATCGGGATCGTAAACGTTCCCGTCGTCACCGCATTAGCGACGGCAGATCCCGATAACGAACCCATCAAGCCGCTCGCCATCACCGAGACCATTGCCGGCCCTCCTTGAATGCGGCCAAACGTCTTGGTTGCAAAATCAATAATGAATTTGGTCGCACCGGACATCTCAAGGAACGAACCAAAGACAACAAACAGAAAAACGTACTTGAACATGACTGACGCGGCGGCACCAAAAACACCAAGGCTCTGCAGAAAGGTGGTGCTCACCAAGTCTTTGGTATTTTGCCCGGCGTGAGGCAACATCCAGTCAGGAAGCATCGGCAAGTCTTGCTCAAGACTAAGATGGCAGTAGTACGAGTGCGCCATGAATGCCAGAGCCAACAGAGGCACAATCAATCCAATACTGCGACGCGTCGACTCGAGGACCAGCAGAACTCCAAGCACTCCCACTAGGTAATCCAATCCGGTCTCACCACCAGCACGATTGCCAAGCGAAAATCCATCCGCCCACGTCCACTCAAAGATCGGTTCGGTCTGAATGACCACGTAAAGGCAGGTCAATGCGGAAAGCACCGCAAGGATGACGTCAACAGCCTTTGACACAGGATGATTGGCGCAGCACTTTGCAACCGGAAAGGTGAGATAGCAGAGCACCAAGCCCAAACCGACAAAGACCGCGAGCGACGACTGCGGCTGTAGCGTGTTGTAATTCACTTCAAAGAGCGTGAACAGGCACAACGCGATGCCCAAAGCACTGACCACCGATTTCTTAATCAAGTCGAATCGACTCAGCTCAGCCACATCTGAAGTCATATCTGTTTTTCATCTACAAGAGGAAAAAATCCCCACGGTGAAGCGCCGAGAACGAGCGTCTCGGCACCCATCACGAAGCCGCGTTTTGAAAAGCCTAAAGGTGATGAATCCAAAGCATCGACCATCGTCGGTCGACCCGCTGAGCTTACTCCGCTTCCTCGGTCACTGCAGGCTCCGCTTCTTCCGAAGGTGATGCATCAGCGTCAGTTGATGGTGCTGCATCCGCTTCAGTCGATGCGGTCTCGGCACTAGCTGATGCAGGCCAAATCCCTTCTTCCTGATAGAACTGTATGGCCCCCGGGTGATACTCAATCCCAGTATCCCGCGCAACATTCTTGGGATTCAATGCCTTGCCGGCAGGGTGTTGCTCAACCACCTCGGCTCGGTTTTCCCAAAGCGTTTTTGTGATCTGATAGATCAACTCGGTGTCTTGAGAAGCCGAGGTGATCAAGTGCATCGAACCCACATTCAATCCTGCGTAATCTTCTTCTAGGCCTTTGTAAGTGCCACCTGGAATGGTCGCGGGATGGAAGAATGCATACTTATCGATTAGCGATTGCCGAGCCGCTTCATCAAATGGGATGTAATGCACATCGAAGGTGCTGGCAGCCTGAGTGATCGAACCGGTGGGGACTGCTCCACCAAGGAAGGCAGCGTCAGCCGAACCATCAGAAAGCTGATCGACTGAGCCGCTCTGCGTCGCGTTGAGTGAAGTGATGTCATCCCACGCAACACCATGCTCGGCAAGAATCGGCTCAATGAACATTTGAAAACCAGCCCCAGCGGGTCCAGTAATCACTCGCTTGCCTTTCAGATCAGCAATGCTTTGAATACCCGAGTCAGCTCGAGTGATAAAGAGGGCAACGTTGGGTGCCATCGTCGCAATCGCGCGAATGTCATACTTTTCGTTCCACCCTCCTTCGCCTCTTGCGGCAAAGTAGGAGATCGCCGCATTGGACATCCCCAGCTCAAGCTCGCCCTGCTGAAGACGACGGATGTTCTCCTGAGATCCTTTCGTTCCTTTTGGACTCAGCTTCCAGTCGATCTCCGACTTGTGCTGGTTCAACACATCGCAAATCGCTCCGCCGACCACCGGAAACGCGCCACCAACCGGTGCCGTTCCCATGCTGATGAATTGACGCTTCCCCGAAGAGCCTCCCCCAGCGTTATCGGACGAACCAGAATTGCAGCCAACCATTAAAGCGAGCGGCAGGAGCATGGCGGTGGAAAGATGCCAAAGTTTCATCTTGAATTAACTCGGAAGGTAGGAATGAGGATTGCGGACAAGCATGCATGTTGAGCACCACGCAAAGCCTGCTCGAGTGAGGTGGGCCGACGCGATTCTCGTCAAAGCGGGTTTCGCTAAGCGGGAAAATCTTACCACGATGCCAATGGGTCGTGTAGAAGCAAATCACCACTTCACCTGTTCGAAAATGAGCCGCAAGAGCGTAAATCTCCAACAACAGGAAAACTCCCGCGGCAAAAAACTGCGACAACAACCCAACTCACGCCACACGCCACCACCACATGTGAGGTGCGACACGGATACAATTGCAATTGTGAAGGTTGCCCAATCGAAGGTCACACACGCGACATCTGGACCGTGCCGAAGTCACACTTCAGCCTTTTCCTCCCAGGCGAGCGATCATGGATTCCACTCCCCAAACAAAGATCCATCGCTTTGCAAGAGCGGTCACGGACCTCGAACCCGAAGGCGCCTACCGTACACTCGCGGCCGCGCAGCAACTCGAAAGTCAAGGACGCCAGATCATCCACCTCGAGATCGGCGAGCCAGGTTTTCAAACTCCGTCGATGATCGCAGAGCGTGGAATTGAGTCGATCCGTCAAGGGAAAACACGATACACACCCGCTGCCGGTCTCGCCGAGCTTCGTCAAACCATCGCAGAGCAAACCGGAACGCGGCTGGGATTAAAGATCACAGCCGATCAAGTCGTCATTGGCCCCGGTGCAAAACCGCTACTCTTCCTTCCCACGCTCGCACTGATCTCAACCGGTGACGAAGTGATCTACCCTGACCCGGGCTTTCCAAGTTACGAGGCAATGATCCGCGTGTCAGGTGGTACCCCCGTTCCCTGTCGCATGGACTCAAATCAAAACTTTTCCTCACACTATGAAACGATCGAGCAACGAATCACTCCTCGAACACGAATGATCGTGATCAACTCGCCATGTAATCCAACCGGAACGGTCCTCAACCTCAAACAGCTTGAAGCTATCGCGTCGATTGCGATCGAACATGACCTGTGGGTGATCTCGGACGAAATCTATCGCAACCTGACCTACCCTCCAGTCCAACACCACAGCATGCTCTGCATTCCCGAGATGCAAGAGCGTACGATCCTCGTTGATGGCTTTTCAAAGTCGCACGCCATGACCGGATGGAGATTAGGCTACGGGATCATGCCGTCAGGCTTGGCCGAAAAGGTAGGTTTGCTGATGGTTCACAGTGTTGGTTGCACTGCCGAGTTCACACAACATGCGGGCTTGGCGGCACTGCATTGCTGTGAGGAACAAACGATTGCGATGCGAGACATTTATCAGTCACGGAGAGATCTTATCGTTCAACGCCTCAACCAAATCGACGGCATCCACTGCGAGGCACCAAGCGGTGCGTTTTACGTCTTCCCCGATGTCTCATTTCTCGGCCGATCAAGCCAGTCAATCGCAGACGCTCTCCTTCATGATGTTGGCGTTGCAGTTTTACCGGGTACCGCCTTCGGTGCCGCGGGCGAAGGTTACCTGCGGTTGTGCTATGCCAATCATCATGACAACCTTCACCAAGCAATGGATCGCATCGAAGCTTGGTTTCAGCAACAGCCCCGCAAGTCTTAGCAAACCCGCATTCCAGTAGAACCGCATCGCAGTACCAGCATGTCCCACCAAGTGGGTATCTTGGCAACCGGGAGCGAGCTTCATCCTCTTCTGATTTCAACTCATTCAGCGATGCAGTAAAGCCATTCTTGTCGCTGCTCACCTTCCTGCATCCCCACTCTCATAAAGATCTGACCGCCACAGATTGCAGGTGTCGCATAGACACTGCTACCGAGCTGATTCTCGGCAAGCTTTTCAAACCGGTCAGGCGATGCAAGAAAAATGAACGTCACTCCCTCTTCGTTGGTGGCGTAGATTCGATCTCCGTGCAATACCGGGGAACTGGTGAAGGTCCCACCAAGCCTTGCTTTCCAAAGCTCTTCCCCGTCTTCACAGCGAAAACAACTCGCCACCCCCGCATCCAGCGTGGCGTAGAGGAATCCGTCCCGCTGCAGCATCGATGGAACGTAAACACGCGTGTTGCGTTCCCAAGCGACCTTACCGGAACCGTCCACTCTCACCGCAGCCAAATGATTCTTGGGATAGCCGCCACTGGTAAACAGATGAATCCCGTCAGTCACACTCGTTGTGACACACTCGGTTGTTGATCCTTCAATCTCCCAGTAGACCTCCCCAGTCTTGGGATTAAGACTTGTTACCAAATCACAACCGCTAAAGATCAACTGATCTTTTCCATCAAGGTGCATGATGGACGGTGACGCATAGTTGGGTTTCGCAGGTCGCTCCCGCAACCATACAACTCTTCCCGTTTCACGATCCAATGCCGCGATCGCCCCGCCACCTTTATTGTCAGCCGAAACAATCACAAGATCTTGATAAAGTGCCGGAGAAGAACCATAGCCTTGATGCACAACGTAATCGCAAATCTTCTGTTGCCAAATCAATTCACCCTGCAAGCTCAGGGCGCTAGTGTAGACCGCATCTTGATTGAAGAAATTGATATACAAACGGTCGCCGTCGGTCGCGATCGTGCTTGATGCGAGCGATGCTTTCTGATTAGCACCGCGTTCGCTCTTACTCTTGAACCCACCCTCGTGAACAATCGATTCCCAAAGCTGCTTGCCGTTGGAACGATCCCAGCACAGGACAACCTGCACCTGTCGGTTCGGGTCGGCTGATGCGAGAAAAACTTGCTGACCAAGCACCGTGGGTGATCCATGCCCACGCCCCACGACCGGTGCTTTCCATGCGACATTCTTGGTGTCACTCCAATTCATCGGTGCCCGCCTCGCATCAGCAACCGAACCATCCCGCAAAGCACCTCGCCACCAAGGCCAATCTTGCTCCGAGATCTTGAAGTCACCGGCATCGATTCGATAATTGATACCAGAATCACCACGAGATTGGCCCATGACTTTGGTCGAACCACAGCTCAGGAAGACGACCCCAACGATCAAAAATAAACGCATTTCTTCTCCCCTATGATTCATTCTCATTCGTCCGAGCCGGACCGAGTGTGATGCGGATGACGCTGAATCCTGACCCTTCGATCAGACAGCGAGCAACATCGTAGCGTAAACCTCAAGCCACGGTATCAAGAGTGAGCTAAAATCCAACCACAACGAAATCAACCCGAAACGACTTCACCCTTCAGTGTCTCGCCACGATGACTCAAATCTCACCCTTCCATCTCGCATTCCCAGTGTCCGACCTTGCTGCAACGAGACGTTTTTACGGGGAAGTGCTCGGCCTCCCCGAGGGGCGCAGTAGCACGACATGGATTGATTTCAACCTTTTTGGTCACCAAGTCGTCGCTCACCTCTCTCCCTCAGCCAAACCGATCGACACCTCCAATCCGGTTGATGGGCACGATGTTCCAGTCCCACATTTTGGGGTGATTCTTGGAATGAAGGACTGGGAGACCTTGCGAGACCGACTGATTTCACACGAGGTCAAATTCGTGATCGAACCTTACAAACGCTTCGAAGGCCAAGTCGGTGAACAAGCCACCATGTTCTTTCTTGACCCCTCCGGCAACGCTCTGGAATTCAAAGCTTTCGCCGATCCGAGCCAAATTTTCTCCAAATGAATTCCAAACGAAGCGAAACATGCGTTGGCAGGCAGGCTCAACACGAGAAGCCCCAAATTGGGTTTCGAGCCGATCGAGGTTTCGGAAGCCGCTCAGATGAGCAACAATGGGGAGTCAAAGTTACACGTTACAGGTCGCGGATCGCCGGCAGCAGCAATGCTAAACCGGTCATCCATTACCGCCTACAGAGGAAACAGCCGTGAGTGGATTGCAGATTTTCTTGTACGCTTTAGCCGCGGTTGTTGTCGTAGGCGGGATCACAGCGTTCGTTTCCCCGCGGCTATTCGTTCGCACCCCCTTCCAAATCCTGCTCGGGATTCTCTACCGACGTGAAATTGTTGGTCTTGAAAATCTTCCCAAGCAGGGCGGCTGTGTGGTAGTCAGCAACCACATCTCATGGCTCGACGGAATCTTGATTCTATGGATGCTTCCTCGCAATATTCGCTTCGTGGTCGACGGCGGGAATTTTAAAAGTCGAGTGCTGCAGTATTTTGCAGGGGCGTTTGACACGATCCTGATGATGCCCAGCCCCAAATCGATCGGCAGAGCACTCAAGACGGCTCGCGAAGCACTCCTCGCTGGCGAAGTGGTTGGCATCTTCCCCGAAGGCACCATCACTCGAACCGGACAACTTCAAGCATTCAAACCTGGTCTCCAAAAGATCATCAAAGGCACCGAGGCAGCCATCGTCCCGATGTGGCTTGAAGGCATGTGGGGAAGCCTCTTCAGCTTCTCAGAAGGCAAGTTCTTCTTGAAGTGTCCAAAAAACTTCCGAAGACAGCTCACACTACATATCGGCCCAACACTGGCAACGGATACACCACTCGAAAAAATTCGCAGCTGCGTGCAAAAACTCGGTGCCGATGCCGCAATTCGCAGACGCGATGATTACCCTGTACTGGCCAAGAGAATCATCCGCACTTGGCGTCGCCGAGGTGGAAGATTGCAGGCAGCTGATTCACTTGGAACCGAAGCCGGTGGGCGATCACTCCTCACTCGTGTGCTGGTACTACGTCGCGCACTACGCCGAGAAATCCTCGACGATAACGAAACCCACATCGGTGTCCTGCTTCCTCCGAGTGTGGCCGGCGTCGCAGTGAATATCGCTCTAGCTCTGGATCGTCGCATCAGCGCAAATCTGAACTACACCGTCAGCAGCAACGTGATCAATCACTGCATCAACGATGTCGGTATCAAGCATGTCCTAACTAGCGAAAAGTTCTACGAGAAGATCGACGTCGAAGTGGAAACCGAAGTCGTCAAACTTGAGTCGCTCAAGGATAAAGTCACCACCATGGATAAGCTCATCGGGTTTGTTCAAGCGAACCTGATACCAGCCTTCATGCTGGACTGGATCTTGGGGCTCAACCAAATCAAAAGCGATGACCTCCTCACGGTGATCTTCACCAGTGGATCCACCGGAATGCCCAAAGGCGTACAACTCAGCAACGCCAATATTAGTCACAACGTCGAAGCGATTGATCGAGCTGTCAAACTGGGCTCCCAAGATACAGCACTTGGCATCCTTCCTTTCTTCCATTCCTTCGGGTACTCGGTCACCTTATGGGCCGTAAACCTACTCGGCCCCGCCGGAGTGTTTCACTTCAACCCACTTGATGCGAAACAGGTTGGAAAGCTGGCTCAGAAATACAAAGCGACCGTCCTGTTGGCGACACCAACGTTCCTGAAAGGTTACATGCGGCGAATCACTCCCGAGCAATTTGAGCACCTTGATGTTGTGGTGGTCGGAGCCGAAAAAATGCCTCAGGATCAATTTGAAGCATTCGAGAAACGATTTGGCGTTCGGCCGGTTGAAGGATACGGCACAACCGAACTCAGCCCATTGGTCTCGGTTAATATTCCTCCCTCTCGATCACAAGCCAAGTACCAAATCGATCGCGAGGAAGGGTCAGTTGGCCGACCATTACCCGGTGTTGCCGCTCGCGTGGTTGAACCGGAAACCGATCGGGAACTGCTCGCTGGTGAAGACGGGATGCTGCTGATCACTGGTCCCAATGTGATGCAGGGATACGCCAACCGTGAAGAACAAACACGCGAGGCGATTCAAGACGGATGGTACGTCACCGGTGACATCGCACACATCGACCAACAAGGGTTCATTCACATCACCGGTCGCCTCAAACGATTCTCCAAAATCGCCGGCGAGATGATCCCACACGGTAAGGTTGAGGAAGAACTCGAAAAGCAACTCATGGAAGGCGATGAAGACGACGTGAAACGGGTCTGCGTTACCGCCGTCCCCGATGCGAAGAAAGGAGAACGGTTGATTGTTTTGCAGCTTGAGTCGTCGCTCTCTGCGGACGATCTCCGCAAAGGTCTCTCCGAAGCGGGACTGCCGAATTTATTCATCCCCGCCGCAGACAGTTTTTATGTGGTCGATGAAATACCAATGTTGGGAACAGGAAAACTAGACCTCGGTGGCGCGAAGCAAAAAGCTTTGGAACTGGCGGGTCTTGCCGAAGCATGATCACCCTTTTGGATGGTCCCCTCGGCACGGAACTGATCGCTCGCGGCGTCTCACTGGACAGCGATCAATGGAGCGCCGAGGCACTGGTCAACGCAACAGAACGGATCAGCCAAATCCATGCTGAATACCTAGACGCCGGTGCGCAAGTTCATACCGCGAACACATTTCGCACGGGTCCGACACATTGCGGTGTCCGCTGGCGTGACCTCGCTCGGAAGGCGGTAACTCTTGCTGAGGAGCAAATCCAGAATCACACGCAAAAGCAACCCGCTAAACGGCCACCTACCGATGCTCAGACCTTTGATGCTTCTGACGGTGCTCGGAAATTCACCGGATTGACTGCCAAAGATGCTACCTCGCATTACCGTCTCGCTGGCAGCATTGGCCCCATCGCAGATTGCTACAGGCCTGATCTTTCTCCGGGACTTGAAAGTAAAAGCGAACATCGTGAGATGGCTCATTATCTAGTTGAATGCGGCTGCGACATTCTGTTTTGCGAGACCTTTGCTAATCCCGACGAAGCGGTCACCGCGGTACGCGAAGCGGCTAAAACGGGTCACGAAACATGGATCAGCCTGACCACCGGTCCAGAAACTAATTTGATGTCGCCTCAACAAATGGCAACGCTTGCGGCAAGGTGCGCCGATGCTGGTGCCACAGCGGTTCTGGTTGGTTGCACCCCCGCGGCTTGCTCACTCGATTACCTTCAAGCGATTGAAAAACTGAAGTTAGGGGTGACCTTGGGAGTCAAAGCAAACGCCGGTCCGATGAACGGTGATTACGGATGGCACTCGGTAATCGATCTTGAGAGAAAGAATGCCACCACTCAAGTCACAGCAGCTCAACGATATGCTGATCTGGCACAGCGTTGGATCGATCACGGAGCGACCCTCATCGGTGCCTGTTGCGGCTGCTCCCCCAAGCACATCGCCGAACTAGCGAGTCGATTGAAGAGTCGCCGCGAGAAAGCCAACTCAATGACCTGGAGTTGATTCACCCACCGCGGGCATCACCAGCGACATCGCTTTGGGCAAGACTCGTATCGTCTCCGGTAACTCCCCGATGCAGTCCCCATCAATCTGCAAGGGCACACGCTGGTCGGCTTCGATGCTGACCTCTTCACCTCGCAGACGCACCACGGAAGAATCGCTGAGATGCTTTCCCCTCGCAATCTTCCAGACGTAATGCAGCCCATTCAAGATTCCCCGCTTGCGAAAAAGAATCACATCTAGGCGTCCATCTGTCCCATCTGCATCCGGCTCAATGCGAAGATCACCGCCATACTGCGGCAGATTAAAAGCCATAACCCACGCGAACTCGCCAACGAATTCTCCGTCTACCGTGACCCGCTGAGTTGGAAAACGAAAGCTTAACATCGAACGCATGATCGGCTTCAGGTAGGTCAAGCGACTGATGTGCCCCCCTCGAGTCAAATGGAGCCAGCGAACCACCTCGGCATCAAACCCCGCAGAAGCCATGATCAGAAACACGCGATCTCCACACAGACCGAGATCTGTCTCCTGAACCCTTCCGAATCGCAGTGCCGCGATCACGTTGTCGGCGAGGTTGGAGTGCTTATACTCTCGAGCGAGTAAATTTTCGGTCCCAAGTGGCATGGGCAACAGAAACGTTTGATGGGCAGAAGATTCAGCAGCCGAGTCATCAGCGGTTTCAACTTCTCGAGACTCCCTAATTAGCGACGCCGCCAAGCAGTAGGTGCCATCCCCACCTGCGGCAACCACGATCGTCCGATCAAAGGATTCCGGCTTCGTCAGCAAGCTTCGCATTTCGTCGATCGAGACAATCACCGCACAGAAAATCCCCAATTCTCCTAATCGCTGCTGAACCTTGGGAATCTCTTCGCGTCCCGCCCCGCTTCCAGCTTTCGGACTGGTCAGGACCAAAACTCGCAACGTCTGGCGATCGTCAAAGCGGTCAACTTGCAACGGACTTCCTCTCACTTAAGGACCCTCAATCAACGCGAATCGCTACACCGACTCTTGTCAGTCTATCAACTTACCGTCCGTTCGCTGAGACGGCCGCGGAGGGTTAGAGCCCAGCGAGACAAGATTCTTCGCGTGAAACAATCGACGTGAAACCACTCTTTTAAAGGAAATTCAAAAAAAGACTCAAGTATTCACCACTCGGTTCATCAAATCTGACTTGTGGCGACATCCCCTCCACTGGTACTTACCAAGTTCAGGGTGGATCTCCATTTTCTCTGCAGCTCAAGCCATACATTCAATTTCGCAAGACGGTTCCAGCGGGATGCCAAGAGTTTTTGAAACATTGTTGATGACAAGCGTCCCTGCGAGAGCCTACGCAGCCGCCGCAATCTCATGCTTGCTGGCGATTCAGTTCTCTTTATCGCCCACAGGTGCGTTTGCGCAGTTCGGCGGGGGCATGAGTCCGGGAGGAGGCGCCCCGATGTCAGGCGTCGCAGAAAAACCGAAATTTCGGGATTTCATCCATAACCATGATGGATTAACGATCCGTCGTGAGAAAGGTGACGCGGTTGTCGCTGCGGTGAAGGTGGTCGGAAACGAGGCGATCAGCAGTCATCGAATCCATCAAAAACTGCAAACACGCAAGAACCGTTTTTACGATTACGAAACCGTTCTCGGTGACGTTCGTCGCCTCAATGACATGGGTTCGTTTGATCATGTCACGTTCAAAATTGATGAAGCGGAAAAGGGTGTCACGGTCACCTTCACCGTGCATGAGCGTCCAACGGTTTCCAAGGTGGTCTTCCATGGAAACCGAGGCCTCAATGACCGGGAACTCAGCGGCCGTGCGGGGATTGAACCCAAAGATCCACTGAATGAATTCTCGATCGAGTCCGGCCGTCGTCGCTTGATGGATTATTATCGCGAAGAAGGCTTCAACCAGGTCTCCATCACCTCGCAGATCGGAGTCAAGGATGACGAGCAACTGGTTCTGTTTCGCATCAACGAAGGCCCGAAGGAAAGGATTGCGGCAATCACCGTCGAAGGCAACAGCGTGGTGAGCGAGGCAAGACTTCTGAAAATCATTAACAGCCGTGGCCCCATGCTGGGTGTGGCAAGCTACATCAGCAACGTTGCTGACCTGAATAAGATCGATGGGGATGTAAACGTTCTCGCTGGCTACTACCACAACTTGGGTTTTCTAACTGCCACCGTTGGAAGACGCCTGGAGTATGACGCGAGCGGAAAATGGCTCACGGTTCACTTCGTCATTAACGAGGGACCACGATTCAAAATCAACGAAATCAAAATCGTCGGAAACGAGTTTGTCACCGAGGAATCGCTTCGGGAACGCTTGGAACTGGGGCCGGGTGACATGTTCAACGGCACCGTCATGAGAAGAGACGTTGGCGAATTGGTCTACGGCTACGGGGAACTCGGTTTCATCTACGCCGAAGTGGAACCCAAAACGGTCATGCGAGACGAAGCGAACACGGTGGATCTGATCTACGACGTTGCCGAGGGTGATCGCTGGAAGGTCGGGCAGATCCGAGTGAACATCGAAGGTGAGCCGCACCTGATGCGAGAAACCACGATGCTGAACCTCGTTGACCTTCGCGAAGGCGATTGGATTGACCGACGGACACTGGAGCTCAATCGAAAACGTATTGAACGTAGTCAGCTACTGGAAACCAACCCGCAAATCGCGGACCCGCCGGACATCAAGGTGGTGCCGCGAGATGACTACCTCAGCAGCCTTTGAGAAAAACCGTTCCCGATTGATCCACGTTCACGCAAACCAGAAGCCTGAACACGATTGAGACCGGATCCATACACACCCCGCGAATCCAAACGTTACCGATCACCGACACAACGACACCCATGATTCGCACAACCCGACCCACTATTCGTAACGCAGCGGACCGCATGAAGGATTCAATGTGCTCACTGACCGGCCGATCAATGGACCGTCACACCATTGACGAGCAGGGTTTCGGTAATGAGTGTTTCGGAAAACGACGGATGTTTGGTCACGGAATCTTGATCGTTACATCACTCCTGAGTCTCACTGGATGTGTGGGACCGACAAGCCGATTGCGTGGTTTATCAGCTACTTCTGCATCTTCTGCTAGTGCTCCACAAACAGCCTTAGTGCGCGGCAATCAACAAACCGACGCCCAAACCCCATCGCTCCAGCCTGAAACCAGCCCCGTCGATCGCACCTCGCAGGTCACCACTCCGGCTCTCCCTACCGACACCTACTCATCGGGTGAATCAACGCCCTACGATTTGAGTCAGCCTGTTGATCCGCAGCCGATCCTGCAACAGATGAATCATCAGGCGGCCATCGGCTCGGCAGTTGCCAGTGGCCCCACTGAATCCCCCTACTACACCAAACCAACTCCGGTTTCTCGAAGCGAGATCAGCTCGACTCCGGAGTCGGTCTATCAGCTACTGGAAGGTCTCGAGCCAGGAAATCCACAGTCACAGACGAAAGAAGTCGCGGATGACTTTGGAGTGACCGAGTTTCCGACCGGTCAACCGTACATCGCTAGACAATTCCCACAGACGGGGCAGCCAATCGCGGCACCCCAGTTTGGAATGCCAAGTACAGCGTCTCAGCAGCCCGCATCCACACAACCGTCAACACCGCAAACGCAAACACAGCAACCAGCCGCGCAGGTTGCCCAACGCAATCAGCGTCCCGCCGCCCCCGCACCTGGCACACCACTGCCCGCTCCGCCCTCGGCAGGACTTCTCGGAACCGGTGCGGTCACCGGCAACACCTCCTCCGATCTCGATCCCTATCTCAATTCGCCTCCCGCCTACACCAACTACCAAGGTCCGCGAGTTCGTGAAGCTGATCTGATCATCAACGGTTTCCCCGCTCGGACCGGACGTATCATGCTCGGTGGTGCGGTCAATAGCGATGCCGGCATTACCGGTCAGCTGACGATTGACGAACGCAACTTTGACATCACTCGTTGGCCTCGATCCTTCCGAGACATGTTCAGTGGGACCGCATTTCGCGGTGCCGGCCAAACGTTCCGTCTCGAGGCAGCACCGGGAAGTGTTTTTAAGCGTTACACACTTCAGTTTGCCGACCCGAACCTACTTGGCTACCTACCAATCAGCATGTCCGTGAGTGGCTTCCTTTATGACCGCCGGTTCGATGATTGGGACGAAGAACGAATGGGTGGCCGGCTATCGTTCGGCTACCGCATCACTCCTGACCTTTCGATTTCTGCAGGCGTGACGGGGCAGAACGTTGCGATCACTGACCCGCGAGATGCTACCGAACCGGAACTCGATGCTGTGTTGGGTGACAATGGTCTGTGGAGTGGTCAGGTTTCACTCAAGCATGACACTCGGAATACTCCGATCCAAGCTTCCGAAGGACACTACTTTGAATTCTCGTTTGAAGAGGTGTTCGGTGATTACGAGTATTCAAGATTCGAACTTGAAGGTAGACAGTACTGGCTTCTGAATCAGCGAGCCGATGGCTCTGGCAAGCAGACGGTATCGTTTTCGAGTCGCCTTGGGTTCAGCGGCAAGGACACGCCGATCTTTGAAAACTTCTTCGCGGGTGGTTACGCCACCATGCGAGGCTTTGAGTTCCGTGGTGCAAGTCCAGTAGGTACGACACCGGCCCAAGTGGAAGTGGGTGGTCGTTTCCAGTGGCTCAATACCCTGGAGTACATGTTCCCACTGACGGCGGACGATGCATTCGCGGGAGTCGCCTTCGTTGACTTTGGTACGATTGAAAAGAACATCGAAATCAATGCTGATAATTTCCGAGTCGCACCGGGTGTGGGGTTAAGAATTGCGATCCCGATGCTCGGCCCCGCTCCCTTGGCGTTTGACTTTGCCTTCCCGGTTGCCAAGGCGGACACGGACCAGGAACGTGTATTCAGTTTTTACATGAGCATGATTCGCTAGCGGCTAAATCTCGGCGGACCGCGTCTGCAACACCCAAGTCCGCTCGGCCAGTAACAAGCTCCGCTGCGTCGCTAAAGTGCGTAGCGTTTCCGCAAAGCTAGATGGAATCGCAGACAATACTTAGAAGGCTCTGTGTCAAAGCGGAACCGAGGATTCGCACAACCGTTAGGACCGTTCGGCACGAAGAAACGATTGGCGGACCCGAAAAAACGGCTCTTGCGAATCATTCGAGCGTTGAGTACATTTTCGCTTCGAAAGTCGAGGTAGATGCAACCTTCCCAAGGGGGGTGAAACTCGAGAATCGACGATCCCCTGTAGCTCAGTTGGTAGAGCAGGTGGCTGTTAACCACCCTGTCGCAGGTTCGAGTCCTGCCGGGGGAGCTTTGCTCCCGCAAGCGTTCCACTCCGCTTGCAAGACGATCACTAGAAGCCGAGGTTTCAACGCCTCGGCTTTTTCCGTTTTATCGGCCGTGTTTTGCAGTCTTTTAGAAGACGGTGGCTTTCAGAGAACGCTCTCTATTTTTCTCTAGAGTAAAAACCTGCGATCAGGTTCTGGCCTCTCTGCCCCAAGACTCTCGCGCTCTCTGCCGAGTTCAGCCGTTTTGTTTAACAGGTGCGTTGGGATCGGGGTCGGGCTGGTTGATTTCTGCCACCGCCGACCTTCCGGTTAACAGGTCGCTATCGCCGAAGAAGCTTATCAACTGAAAACCGATCAAGAGTGAGTCACCAGCGTCTTCTCTAATATCACGAGCCAAGTATGACGGAACACGCGTGGCAACCAGATTAAGATTCGCGATCACATCCAACCAAGAAACCACAGCAGCCGTGCAAGACTGACTGTGGCTAAGAAAACAAAACAGCAATACGTCTCACGCGTGACCAGGCTTTATGAGCAAGGTTCGATCATCGAAGTGATCGAGGGTTACGTGAGACGACGGAGATGCTGGGCTCGTAGCGGACTGAAACAGTGGGCTACGCTGCTGACACTTGACGACGTCGTCGACGATTGCCTGCGAATCCAACGATGCCTAACAAGCCCATTGCGATAGCGGTGCTGGGTTCGGGAACAGATCCGGTCTGCGGGGCAGTTGTCGATGCCCATAAAAAGGTTTGCAACCCCGAATCTTGGTCAGGATCTACGCCGCTATTGCTATCTACGTAGGTGCCACTTGAATAGTATACTACTCGAGCTGTTATAGTAGAAGCTGTAGGCGGGGGTGGTTCCTGGGGGAACGTGAACAGGAACATGATTTGTTGGTAATTCAAAGTGGGAGTTGGATTATTTAAGTCCTCACGTAGAGCAGTAGCGAGGGTACTAGGGTCCGCGAATGCTTCTGGTTGAACCACTGCATTGTTGTAGCTTCCTGTGTAAAAGTAGTAAGTGGTATTGTCACCATCGTTGACCCATGAAATTACATTTGCGTCTACCGTTGTTATGACACCGGCGGTCGCATTTGTAAGTCCTGTGAAGAGAAGGGCTGGGATCATCAAAAAAGTGAATATGACATAGCGGTTAGTCATGCGTGAGGTTTCCTTCGTGGTATACATTTTGGCACCCTATCTGATGTTCAAAGCCGTGCCAACATATTGAGTTATTAAGACGAAATTCCCAACAGACCCCGCTAGGGTATTGCATCTACGAACTCTATAAACTAATTGGTAATCGGAATTCCGCACGGGTTTTTTCGATTAATCCGGTTTAATCTTTTATTCCATTCGTTGGGTTATTCAGGATTTTAGGTCAATCAGCGTATTTTTGTGATTTTACGGTTGACCGACGGCCTGCTATCTCGGATTCCTTGGCTGTTGGTAAGTCATTGATGTTTATCCGTCCCCTCCCTCTTGCCCGTGATGCGGGCGACCAACTCAGCAGAAACGAGGTTGGATAAACACCGCCGATGACACCACCCAATTAGAGGGTCACTCAGTGGTGATGAGGCGGTCGGGACATTTCGATCAGCTTACGGCACAAGCGATTCCAATAGCTAAAAAAAGCCCGCCATCCCCGAAGGGACAGCGAGCTATTGTTAACTCTCCATCACAACCGCATCGAGC
>CALIBL010000032.1 GCA_938045805.1 uncultured Rubripirellula sp.
GCCTCTGGCCCATTACTTAATTTGTCACCCGCCTTCACCCCAGCCGGTGCCACCACGTAAGCCTTCTCGCCATCACTGTAGTGCAACAAAGCGATTCGAGCCGTGCGGTTGGGATCATACTGAACTGAATTAACAACCGCATCGACACCGTCCTTGACTCGACGGAAATCAATCACTCGGTACATCTGCTTGTGACCGCCGCCCCGATGGCGAGCAGTTATCTTCCCCTGGTTGTTCCGACCACCGGTCTTTCGCTTTGGTCGCAGCAAAGACTTCTCTGGCTTACAGCCCGGTGTCAGCTCGGCAAAGTCGCTGACGGACGCATTGCGTCTCCCGGCGCTTGTCGGCTTATAAATTCGGATGCCCATTACTTTATAATCTTTTCTGGTGTTGTTACTAACAATATCGACGATCACCACTGACTCAACAGCGGCAAAAACCCACTAGAAGAAGTCTATTCGATGATCTTCATGCAACTGCACAACCGCCTTCTTCCAGCTCGAAGTTCGACCGTACCGAAACTTATAACGTCGGAGCTTCCCCTTACGAGTCTGCGTCCGAACCTTTTCCACTTTGACACCAAACAACTCTTCTACGGCACGCTTCACGTCAAACTTTGTCGCCTCACGATGGATCTCAAAGGCGTACTGATTATTACGCGACGCGCGATGAACCCCTTTTTCCGTCACAAGAGGACGCAACAAAATCTGATGCGGCTCCAACTCTAGACTACTTCCGGAGCTTTCTGGGGGCTGAATCATTGTCATCGGCTCTTATTCTTCCAACTTGTTCGTTTCTGACACACGACCACTACTCAGCAGACGCAAACGTGCCTTCCTTAATCCGATCCAACGCTTCTCGGGTTACCAAAACACGCTTCGGCTTCAAGACCGAAAGTGCATTCAATTCCCGAACAGGCTGAACGCTAACACCGGAGATATTCCGGCCACTCTTGTAAACCACCCCGTCCAAACCAGCAGTCGCAACAAGAGTCGTTACACCACCAAGACCCAAGGCGTTCAAAAGCCCGGCCATCCGTGATGTCTTCGGCTCGTTGAAAGCCAACTGATCAACCACAACGACTTCGCCATCGTCGATCCTTGAACGAATTGCCATACGAGTGGCCAAACGCACCGCCTTACGATTCAACCGATAACTATAATCCCTCGGCTTGATCGTCCTCGCGACACCACCGCCACGACGCACATTCGTCCGCTTACTACCGGCTCGTGCGTTACCCGTACCTTTCTGGCGATACATCTTCTTGGTTGTCCCGGCAACTTCACCACGCGTCTTCGCACACGCAGAACCCTGCCGCAGATTAGCTTGGTACATCACCACCGCGTCATGCAGCAACTGCTTACTGACACGATCTGCGATCTGAGATGTATCAATCTCGTACTTCCCGACTTCGGCGCCGGACTCATCATATACTGGTAAAGTGGCCATGACTCCCTAACCCAACTTATTCGTTTCACAGACACTCACAAAACCGCCGTTCGGCCCAGGCACTGCACCCCGAACGAGCAACAAATTATTCTCCGCGTCCACCTTAACCAACTCGAGATTACGAGAAGTGGTTCGGGCATTCCCATACTGACCGGCCATTCGACGACCCTTGAAGACACGACTCGGCGAAGCACTGCACCCCGTACCACCAGCGTGCCGGTGCACTTTCTTCACACCATGGGTAGCCCGCTGACCGGAAAAGTTATGCCGCTTCATCACACCGGCAAAACCCCGACCTTTACTTGTCCCAACCACATCGACGCGAGAGACCGCATCAAACTGAGACACAGTGACCGATTCACCAACCTTAAGCTCCGAACCACCGCGGAACTCACGGATGAAACGCTGAGGCTCACAACCAGCCTTCTCCACTGCTTCAACGCCCGAAGCAGCTCTGACCTTGGAACGCTTACTTTCAAGAGAGGCAACATGGCCACGCTCAGCCCTCACAGCCAAACGACGCGGCTTATCCTCAAAACCCAACTGAACGGCTTCATAGCCGTCTTTTTCCTGACTGCGAACCTGCAGGACGTGACACGGACCCGCCTGAATCACGGTCACAGGCACAACCCGACCGTCTTCCAGATAAACCTGCGTCATCCCGACTTTCCGGCCGAGAATTGATGGTGTCATATTCCTCACCTCGCCCTAGCTCACGCCAGAGCGCCCGTCATTCGTGTTGGATTTTAAGTCTGCCAAGCCGAACCAACGCTCGCTCAGCCCGTCTGGCCACCCAGTGTGGCACCTCCAGCTGCAGCGACCCGTGGTTATCGACCGGACTTCCGTTCATCCGGAAACCGCCAGTGGTCTACTGTGTAAAATTCAGCCTGCCACCAACCGGCGACCGGCAAACCTTCCCAAGCCACGGGAACCGCAACCAAAACAAATGCTATCTAGCAGATGCCTTGATCTTGATATCCACACCAGCTGGGAGACTCAATTTATTCAGTTCTTCAATCGTCTTCGCTGTCGCTTGGACAATATCAATCAAACGCTTGTGTGTCCTGATCTCGTACTGCTGCCGCGACTTCTTATTCACAAACGGGCCGGACAGAACCGTGTATCGCTCAACGCGAGTCGGCAATGGAATCGGACCGTGAACTCGACTGTGAGTTCGCTTTGCTGTGTCCACGATATCTTGGGCACTCTGATCCAGAACCGAGTGATCGTACGCTTCCATACGAATCCGAATTACTTCGTTAGCTCCAGCAGACACAGATCGTTAACCCAAATGAGAATCGAGGGAATAAGCCAAAACGCAGCTCAAGAATCTATCACGCTCGGCACTCGACGTAAGAGCGAAGGTGCCGGACAAGCCCGATCCTTGGCGAGTCATTGGACTCTGCTGCAGCACGCTGCCGCAGCAAGGACGAGAATTTACGGCCCCACCCCCAATCCGTCAACGGCTCTTGCCCCCCGAAAATAGAAACTTTTTTGGGTTTTTCTAAGTACCCCATTCCAAGCCATGCTACGTTGCCCTCCCCAGTGGTCCATCCTCCGTCACTTGATCATTTAACACGATCGATAAAGTCTTCGCTGCCCGTGTCCGAAGAAGTGACAAAGGAAGGGAAACTCGCACCATGCGCAACGAACATCCAAACGGCCAAAAACCCGTTAAAATCGAGGCGAATCGCGGCACCCCCCGACTCTCTCAGTACCCCAATTGGCTCGCGACATGGATTCTAATCCTCCCCTTTTCTGGGGTCGTTGTTGCTCGCTTCCTGACGCCTGACCCCCGAGGTTTGGGGACGCACCAACAACTCGGGCTGCCGCCGTGCTCAATGCGAATGCTTTTTGACATTCCTTGCCCAAGCTGCGGAATGACAACCTCTTGGTCGCTTTTTTCTCGTGGCAATTTCGTCGGAAGCATTGAAACCAACACCGGTGGATTTCTACTCGCAAGCCTCGCCACACTCTCTTTTGCAATCGGCCTGCACTCACTTGTGCGTCGAAAACGGCCCCATCCTGGTACGAACAGAGCCCTAGCCTTCGCGGTGATCACCGTCTTTGGCTTTTCCGTCTTCCAGTGGTTGTGGCGTCATTTCCTCTCGTCGTAATCGGTCAGCAAGACGCGGTAGAGACGACTCGACGGGAAGGCAGCTAAGCTCCTCCAGGCCTAACCGCAACGAACGTTCTTGAGAAGAAGTCGAATTTTTTTGTCTGCCATCCCAAATCGAACTGGCAACGAACCCGCAAAACTTCGTAGATACCAACATCAGTGAGGTTCTCCATTCGCCACAAGGATACTGGCACATGCGTTTCGTTTCGGAAATGAAGACTCGACGTCGATTCACACGCATCTGGCTGCTATGCCTATCGCTGAGCGTGATCCCAGCGAGTCTTGGGTGCACCGGACTTGCAACGTTCATGCACGCAGTCGGTGTTGACATGATTCCGGCGGAATACGACGGGCTGAAACATCAGACCGTGGCGATTGTCGCACTCACCGAAAGCAGCCAATACTCCAACGACGCCGCTTCTCGCGAACTTAGCCGTTTCATCGGGCAGATCCTCACATCCGAAGTAAAAAATGTACAGCTGGTTCGCGAGGACAAGATCGATCAGTGGCGAGATGTTCACGGATGGGACCAGCTAAACTTCGATGAAATCGGCAAGGGTGTCGGCGCAGAGAAAGTCATCGGAATCGAGGTCGCAAACCTCAGACTACGCGATGGGGCAACCCTTTATCGTGGGCGAGCCGACGTGGTGGTTAGCGTCATTGATGTCGAATCCGGCAACATCGACTACTCAAGAACCCTCGAAGAATTCACCTACCCCAACATCGCCGGCCAGTACACCAGCGAAACCACTGAATCAAAATTCCGCAAGCTCTACCTCCGAATGCTAGCCGAGGAGATTGCGAGATCCTTCCACCGCTACGACCTGACCGATCGAATCGCTGAGGACAGCCAAATCGCTGGCTATTGATCAATCTATTGGCCCCGCTTCAAGCCGATGGCAATCCTTCAATCTCGCAAAACAGGCGATCAGTTAGCGGTGACCGACTCCGGCACGGAGACTCCGCTGGGCGTCAAATTACCGACCAGCATCACTTCGCGGCACTGCTCTCCAAATTGTAGATCAGGTCCTGTTTGAGTTCCGCGAAAAAGGCATCCACTGACCAGTACCTGCGTGGAATCGTCAACACGTACTCCGGAACCACAATCTGTGAAAACCAACCCAGAAAGCGACATGCCTTTGCATCGCCGCAATTGAATGGCGCCATCGCCTGTAGCGAACTGATGCAGAGTGGAGTTAGCAATCAAGCAATCATTTGAATCCGCAAACGAGATGACTCCTGGGCGAACAAACTGGCGAGGGTTGAAGGTGTTCCCCTGCAAAACCACTCGATTGCCATGCGAAACTCGTACATTCAACGGCTTGGGGGCGAAGAAATTATTGGCGGTGACTGTCACATCCATGACGTGCGACAGATCTACATTGACTGAGGTATCACTGATGACATTGCCCGTAATCGTCACCGAGTCGATCGGGTAAATTTCTTTGCCGGAGAGGCGAATATTTGCTCCCCCTGGAGCAACCGTTTTGATCTCATCACCCGTGTAGTTTGCCGAGTGCTGGATGGTGCAACCGCTGATCGATATTTCCGCAATCGAGCGACTACGATCGCCGGCAGAACCGCTCACATCAATCCAAACATTCGCGGTTGCGGTTGGCGTGTCATCAAACGGCATGTTGGCTTCGATATCACAGCCCGTCACCTGGAGGTTTCTTACGTTTCCATCCCGAACAACCACGCCACCGCCTTGGTTGTAGGAGATGTGAGAGCCGATGACGTTGATCTGATGCAAATTCACGTCATCCAGAAAAACTCCGACACCTTCATTTTCATAGAGATGGCAGGCCGAAACGATCGTATTACGATTCCTATTCACCAAATGCACGCCGTGGCGACACCAACGCACCGATACACGTTGCAAAATCGCCCCCACGCTTCCTTCGAGCAATACCCCATCGGCCAACTCAGAAGCCCCCAGGATCTCAAGCCCCTCAAGAACCGGCATGCGTTGATTCCAAGTCGATGGCTTAAACGACTTCGGTGAAGCGGTTCCCTCATGGCTCCCGCGAAGGACGATCGCTGGCCCCGCTCCATCCATCACCAACGTCACATTGCCCTCTCCAAAGATCCCTGAAGCACCGTTTTTTTGTAAATCTAAAACCAGAGATTTGGTGATTCGGTAGTACGGCTCACTCAAACTCAGTCGCCCACCGCCTTGATCAATGCGACGTTGCAACTCCTCGGTTCGATCAGGGAGTTGGTCCAAGCCTGGCAACTGAGCCATGACTCGCTTCCTTGGATCCAAAGTCTGGCATTGGGCCACCATTTGGCCGCAGACTAACGCCAGCACCCAAGCAGTCAAAAAGGAGGCAGAAGCTCGAAAACACGTCGCGAATACAGGTCGCATTCCTCAACTCCTTCAATCAATCACTTCCCAAATCACCGCCCTCGGATCGCCACGTAGCAACCCTCCTGTCAGCCCTCAACGCAATCAATCCAACCGAGCAGAATAGATCCCAACTTAGAACTTCACTTGCCCCATTACCGCGCTGACACAACTGTCCTCTCTTCGGTACAGCTTAAACGATTATCCCGCGGTTACGAACTGTCACCCGAACGAGAGCACAATCGATACCGTGGCGTGAGAACTTGCTAAACTCTGCGTTCGCCACACTCGGTCACCCCGCCCAAACACTTCAACCCACCAGCCAAGAAAACATCGCAGATGTCCTCATCACATCCCTCTGCTTCCAAAGCCCAATCCAACCGCCGTCATTTCCTCGCTCGTTCCGGCGCCTCAATCGGAGCGTCCGTCACGGGCGCACTGATTGGCAGTTCCGCTTTCGATCATCCGATCTCAACGGCATCAACCACCACCGCCAATGACAAAATCAACCTCGGTGTCATTGGTATCGGGCCACGGTGCACCTACGATCTGACGGCGATGCTAAAATTCGAGGACATCCGATGCATTGCCATCTCCGATGTTCAAGAGTCCCGCCGACTGGCCGGGAAGAAACTTGTTGACGAAGCATACGGAAACCAAGATTGCGCACTTTATCCGGATTTTCGTGATCTTCTGGCACGCCCGGAAATCGATGCGGTGTTGATTGCGACCGGTGATCGTTGGCATGCTGATGCGTCGATTCTCGCAGCACAGGCCGGCAAAGACGTGTACAGCGAGAAACCTTGCGGGATCACCATTGAGCGATGCCAGTCCCTCGCCAAAACCATCGCTGAAACCGGCAGGGTCTTTCAAGCTGGCACTCAGCGCCGAAGTGTTCCGAACTTTCAACAAGCGGTCCAGTTGGTTCACGAGGGGAAGCTCGGGAAACTCAAAGCCATGCACGCATCGGTCTATCGCCCCGTGATGGACAACACATGGCTAGCGGGTGAACGATTACCGACGCGGAAAACCGTTGACTGGAATCTGTGGCTCGGACCAGCTCCTTGGAGGCCTTTCAACCAGGCTTATGTGAACGGGAAATGGCGTGGCCAGTGGGATTTTGATTCCGGCGCTCGGCTTCTCGACTGGGGCGCTCACACCATCGATCTATGCCAGTGGGCAAACCGATCCGACGATTCACTACCGATCAGCTATGCTCCGGAGAAAGATCGAATTGTTTGCACCTACCGCAATGGCGTCGAGCTGATCGTTGACTTTCTAGACGACCCGTTTGGTGACCGCGCACCGCACTACATCACCCCCCTCGGAACCTGCCCAGTAAGATTCGTTGGTGAAGAAGGCTGGGTGGAGACGGGTGATAGCGGCGAAGTGGTTGTCAGCAACTCAGCCCTTCAAAAAGAAGTGCCACCGGCCGAGAAACGCGTTCGTGGACTCGACGTGACAGCGCATGCTCGTGATTTCTTTGACTGCATTCGTTCACGCAAGCCAACAGCGGCAAACGCGGAAGTGATGAGACAATCGCACGTTGCATGTCACGCGGCAGCTGCCGCTTGGATTACAGGGCAAACCCTCGCGATCGAACCGTCAAAGATGACTTTCAATCACCCCGAAGCGAATCAACTTTCTCAGCGTCCAAGCCGCGATTGGGCGTCACTCAGTTAGGCACGGGTCAACCAGCCAGATGGAACCGGTTGCCAACTTAACTAGAGGCGAGTCTTCACTTCTTTAGATTCGAGGTCAAACTCAAAGACCTGTTTCAACTTGGGATCTGCGACGAGAATTGCCTTTTCAGTCGCGGCAATCCCAACGGGACGCTCCAACGGTGCGCCTTCGTGCCACTTTTCGGTTTTGCCGTCTGCCGTGAAACGCCAAATACACTTGCCGTAGGTATCCGTCACAAACCCTTGATCGCCAACCCAACAAATCGAATTGGGGAATTGATAAGGGCGATCACCCACGACGGTTGTGACTTCACCAGAGGTCACATCGATTCTCTGTACCGCTTCGGCATCAGGAGTGATCGCGAGCAACATCCCTGATGGCTCAAACGCGAATCCTCGAGCATTGACACGAGCAACCAACTCGCACTCCCCACCCTCAATCGAAAGACGGAAGGTTGCTCTTTTCTCTGCATCTCCGACGTACAGGGTCTTGCCGTCCGGTGAAACGGCCAACGCCATGGGAATCCCGATGTAACCATTAGTCAGCGGCTTAGGCTCCGCACCTTGCTTCTCGATCCAGTAAACCTCGCGAGTTGCGGAGTCGCCAACCAAAATGCCACCGGCTGGGTGAGGCGTCGCACAGTGCGGCCGGTTCATGGCCTTTCGAAGTAGGTTGGAACCCTTGGCGAACAGAGACCTGCTATCGGTTACCGACCAAACACCAGGCAAATCGAGATCAACCACAAAGATCTGATTTCCGCTGACCGTCAACGCCTTGGGGTACTCGAGTTGATCCTCCGCGGCCCCATCACCGCTGGCGTCTTGGCCAAAGCAATTCAGTGGCGAGACGAAGAGGAGGAGTAGCGAGCAGCAAGTGAAGCGAGATAAGAGTTGACGCATGAAAGTTCCAAACGGCAGTGGGTGTCGTACTCACCTCGCACCACAACGGGCGAGGGCAAGTGTCTAATCAGTGAGTGACTGAGAGTATTCAGAGTGTTGCGAAGCGTGTTTTTGGAGATCAATCAAGAGTCCCCGAACACGTTGTACTATAACGCGCCGCCCAACCCAACAGCCAGCGGCGACCCAGAAAAGGGGTCAGGACCCTTTTCACGATAAGTCTGATTCACGCTACCTCTGCCGAGTCAAGATCGCCAGCCAATCTTCCTGGTCCGCTTCCGGTGGGTTACCAAAATTGACCGAACCTCCTGCCTGCAGTTTCGACACGCTCCCGGTTCTCAACTCACCACCTTCGCGGGGGTTGAACCACTCAATCGAATATTCCCCCACCACATCCGTCAAATCGATCTGCGTCCCCTCACCATCTGGAAGGTAAATCAGGTACACCTCATCTGACTTAGCAAAGCAATAGCGGCTGTTGCCATGTTCGGGATTCCCAACCAGAAAATCGTGCTGAGACATCTCATGAAAAGGCAGATTTTGGTCGTGGAAGAACTCGATTGCGATACGCCCATAGTCCCAACTTTGATCTCGACTGCGCCAATCTTCACACACCAAATCATTTTCCGCAAATTGATACCCAAAGTAGTACTCGCATCCAGCACCACCTGCCATCAACGTTCCCCAAAGTGTTTGCCGGCGCACCTCGTGCTGCGTGTAAGCGAGTTTGCCAGTTCGATCGGTACCATCGAATCCACGGTACCCTATGTCGGGACATTGCCCGTGGGCAGCACTACCCGATTCATCAAATGCAACCACAAGAGGCCGACCGCTTTTCGCAGCCTCCTCAACCCAGAAACAGGTCTGCGAGTGGGTATCAGCGATTGAGCTATTTTGCAGAGAGAGCCCCGCCAGTGGCGATCGATCACCGATCAGAGGCCGGTAGACCTTTTCTTGCTGCTCGGGATAGGTGTGCAGCACCAAAGGGTGCCCATAGGGATCAATTTTGGCAAGGTAACGCATCATCGCCAATTGCTCTTCGGTTGATTGCGTGTTCTCCTCGCCGAGATTCCAATTCAACGCAAGCGCGTGACCAAACCTCGCAACCAATTCTCGACAATACAACATCCTTTCAGTGCCAAGAAGTCCGCCATCCAGAGCCTCGGGCACAGATCGCGAGGCCTTACCTCGCCTCTGATCATCATTCTCGGTTTCCTGCATCTTGAAATGCAGGTACATCCCAAGCTTGGTTCCATGGTCGAAAACAATCTGCCACTGATCCAATTTACTGCAGTCATAATGCAACTTCTCATTCCGACTTACAAAGGGCCAAACATTGTCGCCATCACCACCGGCGTTGTACGTCAAGAAGGAGAAGGCGTTGCAACCTTTTCCGGAGAGATAGTTGATGGCACCGATCAAACCTCGACCTTTACCGGACTGCCATGAAGGGTCCCCCAATCGCCAATCCCGAAGATGTGGTGCCCACGTTTTCAGCGGAACCTTCTCCGGCTTCATTGCCACCGTTCCATCAAAGTCCGCGTAACCCAGCAGCGTCTCGGGGGCATCCGCTCCAAATTTCAAAAACCTCTTGCCGGAGCCGGCGAAAACCAAATAGCGTTCCCCGACATACTGCAATCGCCCGTGCGCCCGGAGGTCGCGGCCTTGCTTGTCCGAGGGTTCGACATTGAACTCGCCTCGAATTCCGTCAAGCGGCTGCCAAGGCTCCCCACCACCCCTCAGGGCAGCGTCTGCCCCTGAGTGGAATCGCACCCGATAGCTCCATGCCCCAAGTCGATGCGGAACAAAATGGACTCGCCAGCAGGTACCCGACTCAGCGGAGGTTTCTGAGGCGTTTCCATCGGCTGCAAAAAACCCCGGAACCACAACCTTCTCACCATCACGGTGAGTGAATTCCACGGCGAAATGATGGTCGGTGAAAGGGTTCGGACTCTGATCCATTTCATGGGCAAACGGCCCCTGAAAGGTCAGCGTGATCCGATGCCAAAGCTTCCTCTCACCGGAAACTTCAACCGATCCGTCCCCATCGGGTTGTCGCTTCAATGCTCCACTCGATGCCAACTCTCTCGCCTCATCCCGAGCAAGGTGATCACGAATCCATTTGGCGAGCGTTCCACTTCCCATGCCATAACCGCCCGGCAGAGGTCGAAGATCGCGAGTTTGAATTTGTGGTGGTTTACCCCAGTGGGCCGGATATGGCTTACGCCCCGAGGAGGCCCCCGGAAACTTGAGCAGCGGAACGGCATCCTCAGAGACATCTGATTCGGGTCTCGCAGAAATCGCCGGCGTCCGCGCAGGTGATTCGGCAGGCGACTGCGCAACGGTAACCTCGACGTGGCAGAAAAGGTTCAATCCAATGCATAACGAGACAACGACCGGCAAAGATCGAGGTGGACGAGACCAACGCTCAACAGCTGGAAAGTCAATCATCGACAAATAAGATTTCACGCCCTGGTACCTTTCTGCTTTTTTCGAAGATTCCCAATTGGAGAAGACCAAGACGATCAAGGCTTGATCGCTTCACTAACTCGGGGAGAAGATACCGGCTCTCGGTGCGACATCATCACGAACAGAAACGAACCGCCTACGAATCAACCAGCCCGAGCAGCAATTTTTCGGACTGTGTGAAAACGCGGTCCACAAATTGCCTCCCCTCTGAACTCTCCGCACTCAATTCCTGATATACCGACTGCAATTCGCGTCTCACCTCTGCAGCCTCGTTATTTTTTTCCCACTGCTCGAGGTTCATACATCGCCGCGCCAAGGCAATCGTCCGATAGACCGAGTCGAGCGAAGGGTGGCGTAACAAAAGGGATAACGTTTCCTCTGCCTCTTGGTAGCGTCCCTGTGATGCAAACATGGCAGCGAGTTGGATTTGCGACTTGGCATGGTAACCGGCATTGATCGTCCCGGCTTCGGGCGGAAAATAGTCACTCACGGCTCGCCAGCCCGCCTCGTCGTTTCTGTCCACCGCCTTCAAGAATTGCTCCTGAACGGTTTCTTCACCCGCCACGGTTTCGGGGTTCAAAAGTCGAGAGACCGAGGGTCCTCCCATAGCTTGAAAACGCCACCCTGCGTACAGGGTGATCAAAACGGGTAACAGGACACCGGCGAGCTGTTGCGTCCGTCGACGCATCACCACCCGACGAGATTCATCAGCCGCACGCTGCAAACGAATCGTAGCCGCAGCGGTGCCTACCCCCAGCCCACTGATGGTCGAGATTGCTGCTTCGTTGTGGACGGCATCAAGTAGTTCACTGGGTGATTGAAACCGATCCTGCGGCGACTTATTCATCAAACGAGTCACAACCGCAATCAGCCACTCAGGCAAATCAGGTTGACCATCTGGGGCTCGCTTAGCCCGTGCTCGATCAAGGGGCGTGGGCGTTTCCTGCAACTGCATCAAGGCGAGAGCAAGCGGATCATCCGCTTCAAAAGGTGGACGGCCGGCGAGCAGGTGGTACATCGTCACACCGAGCGAATACAGATCACTGCGGGCGTCGACTGCATGCCCTTGAACCTGCTCGGGGCTCATGTATCTCGGCGTCCCCAAGGTTAAACCCGCTTGAGTCAAACTAGTCTGTGATACAGACACGTCTGTACGGATCCGAGCAAGACCAAAGTCGGCAACTTTGACGATCCCGCGGGATGACCGCATAATGTTTTCGGGCTTGATGTCTCGATGAGTGATCCCTGACTCAGCCGCCAACTCCAACGCTGACGCGACACCCACCAAAATCTCAATCGCCTCCTCCGCTCCGATCGCACCATTCTCCTCTAACCGTTGACGAAGATTTCCCCCGTCGATCAATTCTTGGGCGATATAGAAAACCGAATCAACGCTTCCGACCTCATACACTTGGACAATGTTGGGATGATTTAACTTTGCGGCGGCCCGAGCTTCCCGACGGAATCGCTCCACGTAATCCTTGTCACGCGCGTACTCGCTTCGCAGGACCTTCAAAGCTACATCTCTTCCTAACGATAATTGCCGTGCGGCAAAAACGTCGGCCATGCCCCCGCGTCCCAGCTTCCTCATCACCTGATAGTCGCCAAGACGACTGCCGATTAGCGAACCGCTGGTCCGTTCAGATGTGCCGGAACCCGAGTCTTTACGTGAATCCGACTCATCACTGGATGGAGATTGTTTTCTGTAATCTGCGGAGTCTTCAGGATGTTCGGTCACAGAATTCCTCACTGCTCGGTTCAAGTTCGGACTCGTTGCGTCACAGCCTTTTTCATCCGATGGCGATAGACTAATCGATTCTACCATGACTCAACAGTTCAAGGCCGTCGATTCAAACAAAGCAGAACCTTACCGAACCCTTTGGTTGCACACCGCCAGAGGGTCCACAAGTTCAATTTACATCTAGAAACGGCTAATGCTCACTAGATTTCGGTTGAGACTACCACTTTGAAATCCCTGCAGATCAATGGTTATGAAGCGGAATCCTAGGCCCTGAAAGACTCGCGACAACTCGCCCTTTGAATCGATTTCAAGCAGACGGAACTGCTCCGACTTTGCCACCTCAATCCTCGCTAGCTCCCCCTCATGGACTCGCACCCTGAACTCTCTAAATCCCCTCTCGAAGAGCCATCCCTCGGCCGCCTCAATCCGCTCCAGACGCTCGGGAGTCACTTCCACACCGTACGCGATGCGGCTGGATAAACAGGGTGATGCAGGGAGATCGTGATTTGGTAACGACCATAAGTCAGCCAAAGCTCGGACTCGTCCTTTACCGAGTCCCAAAGTCGCGAGGGGTGTCAGCACTCCCTTTTCATCGCCTGCCTGAATCCCAGGGCGATAATCTCCAAGGTCATCGGCATTGGTACCAGAGGCAATGTGAAACTCACTCTGGATGGAAGTCGCATTGGACGGCCCGCCGAGGCGATTGCGGATCTCCTGTTCAATCGCAGCATAGAGTGTTTGCTTGCAGTAAAAACATCGGCGCGAATCATTACGCTGGTATTTGGGGAGCGACAGTTCATGGGTCTCTGCCTGCCAATGCTCCACACCGAGATGACCAGCAATCTCGGCGGCAAGATCGCACTGCCACCTTGCAACACTCGCGGATTTAGCGGTCACCGCAACCAGACGAGAAAGCTTGGCCCGAACTGCAGCAGCAAGAACCACGCTGCTGTCGACACCACCGGAAAAAGCTACCACCAGATGAGAAAAGGTTTGCAAGAAAGCCACTAGTGCGTCTGCATCCGCTTCGACCTGGAGACGCGACGACTGCGACGGTGTGACATCCGATTCACTCATGGCCCTTCCCCAACAACCCTTAACTGCAGCTTGGGTCCGATCGAATCGATGGGACTCGAGTACAGATCGTAGCGGTAACAGGAGGCTCAGGCCAGCGTCCATAGCCTAGCGAAGAAACCAGTATCGAGCTTCAATCCGGCTGCACTTTCCAGTGATGACCTACCTGACTCGACTTGCAGACTGGCTCCGACATTTGGCAATCGGCGAGCCAATAAAGGCTTCAAGTAGCCCACAACATCGCCAGAATCGACTTCAGGTGAGTGCCCGGTGACTAGGATTGCGAAATGCTCATCGAGTAACTCGATGCACGCATCAAGCAACGGCCATAAATCTCGCTCGAGTCGCCAGGCTTTACCTTGAGGCGAGTGCCCGTAGGCCGGCGGGTCAAGCACGATCATCTGATAACGCTTTTGGCGGCGAACCTCGCGTTGGGCAAACTTCAATGCGTCGTCGACGAGATATCGTACTGGGGCGTCCTGCCAACCATTGAGCTCCGCGGCTTCCCGGCATGCCTGCACATTAGGTTTCGCCGCGTCGACGTGCGCGACGGCAAGACCCGATGCAACCATCGCCATGCTTGAGGCTCCCGTGTAACCAAAAAGGTTCAGCCCGACGACAGGCAATGGAGCCTCTCGAACCGAGTCATCTTGACCTACTCCCGCTCCAACCGAGACCGCCTGACATAGATCAGCCCCACGCTGCTGGATCCATTGCCAATTGGATGCTTGCTCGGGAAATAAGCCAATGTGACCGTACGGAGTTGGCCGAACTGGCATGCAGAACCCATCGCAGTCCATCTGCAATCTATCTGGCCACGGCGTTTGAAAGAACCACTCTCGTCTCTTTGGATCGTACTTGGCATGGCACTGCTGCCAATCCCGAGACAACCTCCTTGATGTCCCAATCGCGGCAGGGGAGGGTCGGTCAATGCGATAACCGTTCAACTCCTCAAGCTTGCGGCCCTGACCGAAATCAATCAGTCGGTAGAAACCTGACCGAGCGGGATCAGATGATGATTCGACACTCAACGGCTAACCTGGGCGGAACTATTTGGTGGAAAGATCGGGGCTAGACGCAACCTCTTCCTCTGCTTCTTCAGCGGTTTGCTCACCTTCACCCGCCTCTGCATCGGCATCCCCAGTCATCACGGCAACAACTTCTTCTTCGTTGATCCCGAGCATGTTACCACTAAAACCACCGTGATCGAAGATCGGCCAACCTTCTTGGAATTGCACTTCGGCGGTGTACTCAACGTTCGGTCGCTCAAAGAACCGACCTTTGGCACCGGTAACGCTTGAATCACCGAAATCAATCACGTCGCCAGCCAGTTTTGTTCGCTCCCGAACCGTTCCTGTCTGAAACGGCCCCATTCCGAAGACCCAAGTGTCGTTGGCTGACGCGATCGAACGATTCACACCTGACTGCCACAGCGGCTCTCGTGTCTCACGGTCGTAGGCAAAGGCAATCACCTTGGCTGCAGCTTGGCGAGTCTCTCGTCTGGCAACCGCGATCTCGGGAATGCTTGGCACGCGAGGCGCGCCGGGAATCACCGAAGAAGCAGCGACAATCGATTGTGTCTCGGGAATCCCAAAAGTAAGGATGTGATCGTCCGATCCCAATACTCCAACTCGAGCCTCCACGATCACGTCGGCCTCCGCAGCTGCATCTTGGATCAAGCAGCCAGCGGCCACAATCTGCTGCCGTAGTGCACTAATCACATAGTCAGCGTTAACAAACGCAACTCCCTTAATGGTCCGCAGATAACTGGTATCTAGGTACACTTTTCGTCCAGACAGCGGACGAAAATCGATGGATGAAACGCTGTTATCCACCGCATCGCTGAGCACTAGCTGCTCGGTCGCATTGTATCCCCTAGTTGCACCGCACCCGGTCAATGCACAACCCAAAAACGCCGCGGTCAGAATTAACCACAGCGCAGACCGCTCCCAGAACCGTCCCGAAAAACGGTAAAAGCGTTTGGATTGCGGTGTTGGAGGAGGCAAATCCATCCGTTGGAGGAATCCAGTCGAACCAGCGAGCGTCTTTCAAACCGACCTGAGCTTGAAGCGTTTTCGCATCTCTCCCCTCGCTACTAACGATTCTGGGCCGATCTCTACAAGATCATTTCCCTGATGCACCTATTGGGTCGTCAGGATGATTCCGCAGGAATCGCAGGAAGAAATCAGTCCTCAACGCAACCAAAAGCGAAGCGATATTTCGCAACCGTTAGGACGCGACTGCTGAGTTGCGTCGTCCGCGACTTCGGTTGCGACGAGGTTTTTCCTCTCCCCACTCCTTGGTCAGCGTCTCAAAAACCTCGGGAGATTCGTAGCGGACAATTGTTTTCCCCTCGGGCATCGGACCAATCAGTCCCTTGAAAATCGGCATGCCCCGTAAATCAAGATCCGTACTGCAATCATCAACACCGATCTGGTGATGAACCTCGGCGATGGGATCGTAAGACTGATAATCACGGATCATCAAAGACCCGTCACATCCTCGGGTCACAATGCGAAACGTCTCTTTCTTGGCCATGGATCTCTCGAATTCGCTGGTCCAAGTTGCCGAGGAGATGGGCTCACTGCCGGTTGAACGCAAATTCACCGGTGCATGCACCTAGGACTCAGCAACTCAGAGGAGGGTTTGGGAGAAGTATCCCGAGGAAGAGCAGGTCATGCGGCCATGATCCCATCAATTCTTCGGGTACCGATCGATCAGCACGACAAGGGGGTAATGAGAGCCCGTGATTGAAACGCCTTCTCGGAAAACTCGAGCTCCGTAGCGGAGAAATCCGAGTCCAACGACAAAAGCAAGCAATTTAAAACCAGGGCGGGGAGGTCCCCTGATGTGCCTTACAGGAAAGAATCGGAACAGATTTGGTCCAACGCGAAAAAAGGTCCAGAGAACGCTACAGCAGGATTCAGTGTTGCAATTCACACAAAGGTTGCGACCGCCCACCATCCTCCCTATCAAGCCCACAATCGCAATGGCGATCCATCATCGGGACAAAATCAACGGGCAAAGCGTTGCGGAGAATTTGGAATTTGTGGGAAAAAAAGACGTGTATTGCCGTCACCCGAGAGATTTTGCTGATTTTGATGATCTGCGAGTCAAGATTTAACGGTTGTCGGGTCGATATCGGTTGTGACGAAAGTTACCAAACCAGAACGTAGACCTCCCAGCACGCCTGGACGATAAGGCAACGAAGATGAAAGCCAACGTTTTCAACCGCAACATCAAAGCTATCGCACTCTCTTTAGCAGCAGGCTTTTGCCTGATCGGTGCAACGGGTTGCCAGGTGTCTCTCAATGGACAGACCCTACCAAGCCCGTACTACCTGCAGGATGACGTGCAATACTTCCCCGCCGGCCCTGAATTCAAGTTGCCACAGGAAGCGGCAGCTTTGCGGGCAGCAAGGGCCGAAGAAGAAATGAACGCGAAGTAACAATCGCGAACGACTTTTATGAGCGATCGGCGACGCGCTGCATGCAACGCGTCGTTTCTTCGTAGGGTGTGAGTAAATTCCCCTGCCGAAAGCCACCTCTTTCGAGCATTCAGACTCAGCTTTTATTCGTCGTCCGCTCGCAGAAATGCTACGGTTGCTTCTTCGTAATCGCAGAACTCCTCTGCGTTGAAGTAAAGTTCGAGTTCCCGAGTTGCAGAAGCTTCGCTGTCGCTGGCGTGAACCAGATTCATCTGGCGGCTACTGCTGTAATCGCCGCGGATGGTGCCTGCGGCAGCCTTGAGGCCACTGGTGGCTCCAAGAATATCTCGAACGACTTGAATCGCCTCCAGACCATCGATTGCCATCGCAACCACCGGCGCCGAAGTAATGAAAGACTCCAAACTCGGATAAAACGGCTTCTCAACATGCTCCGCGTAATGTTGACGCGACAACTCAGGGGTCACCTGCAACATCTTCATCGCAGCAATTCTAAGCCCTTTATCTTCGAATCGACCAATGATTTTGCCCATGAGTCGACGTTGGACACAGTCAGGCTTCAGTAAAACTAGTGTACGTTGCATTCCAAAATTGCTCCCATTGGGCTTTTTGCTTCGCCCCAGACCTTCGAATAAAACTCGTGCAGAGTCACGCGATTCAGCCCAAGATCAATCAGAAAGTCGATCTTGCTGTGCGCAGATCGTAGAATCCTTTCCGGCCAATCAAGCGGACAATCCGAACACGCGAGCTGCAAAATCGCGGATCGTCGATGACTCTAATTCCAATTTTTCGGGACATCTTGGCAAGCCGACGCCTTTTTGCCAATGGCGATTCACTATCTGGTGCTCTAGCAGCAGGGGTAACAGCAATTCCCGAAGCTATCCCCGATCACTCTGGAACGACACTCCCCTAAATGCTATCCCTAGACGGACTCGGGTCGAGCAAAAAAAACGCGGCACCCGCATGGTTAGAGGTGTTCAACCTGCCATACTGTGAAAAACAGCGATTCTCCCCTTCGACGGAAAGTCCCACGATGATTGCCCGACCAAAAGCATCTGCTTCTCTGCATCGAATTGGCTTGTCTCTTGTGACCTGTGTCATGTTTGGTTTGCAAACGACAGCAGCCCACGCGCAGGGCGAGGCCTCCCCACAGTCTGAAACCGCGGCAAATTCCAACGCGGGGCAAAATGACTTGGACGAGGCAATCGTCCAGAGAATCGACGCTCAATCAGATGAGCAACTCGGCGCCGTCTCAGCGCTCCTTGAGTCCGCAATCAAGAAAGGACTGGACGAGGAGAATCTGTCGTTCGCCAAAAAAATGCTCGCCTCAGTTCAACTCCAAAGAAGCCAAGCGATGGCGGGAGCCATGCTCCAAGTGCCTGGACGCCGGCAACTGCAACTCCGAGACCAGGCACTCGAGAGCCTCTCAGCAGCAATTGAGCATGACCCCACGCTGATTGAAGCGTATTTGCTAATCGCACGCCTCAACATGCTGCCAATACCCGGTGGCGATCCCAAAGCCGTTCTCGAGGCAACCACCAAATTGATTGAACTACTAGAAGATGATCCAGCGCAGAAAAGCGAAGCACTCTGGATGCGTGCGAGGGTTCAAACCGAGCAAGAGAAGAAACTAGCCGATCTCAATGCTGCACTCGAAGCCGATCCAGCAAATCTCCGCGCTATGCAAGAACGAGCGGGCATACGTCTAGAAAACGGAGACGTTGAGAACGCACTGAAGGATCTAGAGGCGGTATTGCTGGAAGATCCCACCAACCAGCAGATTGCGGGTGCTGCCGTTGAAGAACTAGTAAATATGAATCGCTTGGATGAGGCGATTGAACTGATAACAAAACTGCTAGCCAAGTCGCCCAGTGAGGGTATGTATCGGATGCGAGCCATCCTGCATCGATCAAAATCCAATCTAGAAGAAGCTCTCTCTGACCTGAACAAGGCGATTGCAATGGCTCCCAAGGATCCCATGACCTTGCTCCAGCGAGCGGAGGTTGCACTGGACCGGGATGATGTGAAATCGGCCAAGGAAGATTTCCGAACTGCGACCCAAGTTGCACCGCAAATCCTGAATCTTGAAATGGTCATCGGGCTTCGATCGAGAATTGCATTGGTCGAAAACCGACTTGCAGATGCAATCAACGACGCACAACTCCTTGCTGAACGCAACCCAAACAGCATGTTCCATCGACTGCGTTTGGCAAGTCTTTACACGATGGATAACCGTCCCCGTAAAGCAATTGATGTCCTCAGCGAACTACTGCAATCGGACCCGGGTAACGTTGCAGCCTTGCGTTCCAGGGGCGATGCCTTGCTGAGCGTGGGTGATCACAAAAAGGCGATCGCGGATTATGAATCGGCTGTGGAGTCGGTCGGAAAACTCGAGTTTGAAACGGCTGACGAATTCCAAAAACAGGAAGCTGCTGGCATCTACAACAACCTCTCATGGGTTCTTGCCACTTCACCAAATGATTCGGTGAGGGATGGGAAAAGATCCCTAGAGCTCGCAGAGAAAGCTGCGAAGTTCTCTGACTACAAAGCCGCTCACATCCTCAGCACACTCGCCGCAGCCTACGCCGAGTCTGGCAATTTTGACAAAGCGGTTGAGTGGAGTGAAAAAGCAGTCCAACTCGGTGACGAAGAAGACCATGAACAGCTCGAGCAACTCGAACTCGAACTGGAAAGTTACCGTAAAGGTGAAGCCTGGCGTGAAAAACAGGAAACGGAAGAGAATCAGGTTCCGATTCTGTCTCCAGAAGATCTGATTGACACCTGAGAAATCGTCGCAGTGGCGGCCAGCACAAACGTTGGTGTCAAACCAGTTTGCCCTCTCAAAACTTTTCCCGACGTTTGCTCCCCGTTTTCATGACACTTCGGTCAAGGTGTTCAAGAAATGTGGGTTGAAGCGGCCTCAGTGGGGTCGCGAAATTCATCCACTCTGGTATTCTTTCTCCGATCGAATCAGGGTCGGCAGCGACCACAGCATCAGCGGAGGACCGCTGGCGAAACCGCGCAAACGGTTCCCTTCCTTTCTGTCGGTGCGTTGAAACTCTCGATTGGGTCACCAAGAAGACCAATTGGATGTTTTAACCTCTAGCGAGCGAAGCAGTTGAGCATGGGAACCGCAAAATTAGCTCTGGAAGATGGAAGCGTCTTTACCGGCCAGTCATTTGGCGCCGATGGGGAAATCACCGGCGAAGTGGTGTTTAATACCTCGATGACCGGTTACCAAGAAATCCTGACCGACCCGAGCTATCGCGGTCAGATTGTCACGATGACCTACCCGGAAATGGGCAACTACGGTGTGAACTCCATTGACTTGGAAAATGAATCACCATCTCTCTCTGGATTTATTGTTCGCGAAATCAGTCGCGTGCACAGCAATTACCGATCCGAAGGCGATCTTGCCTCGTACCTGAAACAACATCAATTGATCGGCTTAGCTGGAATCGACACCCGAGCTTTGGTTCGTCGGATTCGCGAAAAAGGTGCGATGCGAGGTATTCTCTCGACAACCGATCTAGATGACGCGAGCCTCGTTGCAAAGGCCGCCGCATCACCAGGCCTAGTCGGCCGAGACCTTGTCCAAGAAGTCATGTGTAAGGAAACGCTTACTTGGAACAGCCGGCTCGATGACTGGACAGAAACCGAGATTGGGGTTTCCAGTGACACTTCAACCGGCAAACACATTGTTTGCATGGATTTTGGCATGAAGTGGAACATCCCAAGGCATTTCGTTTCGCGTGGTAACCGAGTGACGATCGTGCCGGGGACAACCTCCGCAGACGACATCCTCCGTCTCGAGCCGGATGGAGTCTTCTTATCGAATGGTCCGGGCGACCCAGAACCACTCACCTACGCTCACGGGACCATCGCCGAGCTGATTGGCAAACGGCCGATTTTCGGTATTTGCTTGGGACATCAACTTCTGTCTTTGGCTTGTGGCGCAAAAACGTTCAAGCTCAAGTTTGGTCATCGTGGTGCAAACCAACCCGTCTTTGATTACGAAACTGGCAAAGTAGAAATCACCTCACAGAACCATGGGTTTGCGGTAGAAGAGTCAAGCCTGCCCGATTGCCTTGAGATCACCCATCGCAACCTTAACGATGACACCATTGCAGGCGTTAAACACCGAGATGAGAACGCGTTTAGCGTGCAGTATCATCCCGAGGCAGCCGCTGGACCACACGACAGCCACTACCTATTTCAGCGATTTCAACAACGCCTCGAGGAGGCGACAGTCTAGCTGGCAGGTCGAGGATCTGCAGTTTCATCTTGAACTGGATCGATAGCCTTAATTCCGTTCTACCCAAGGATTCTTGGGGTCACTACCTTTCACCTCGGTAGTGACGAAAGTCACGATTGCGGGAATTGCTCCTCGGGCATCGTTGACCAGAGCTGCCTCAGCAAGATCAGATTCAAGCATTTGAATGCTAAGCCCAGTCACCTCGCCACGCCCTACTCGCTTTTTGCGAGCCTCGAGACGACTGGCCATTCGTCTTGCTTCACCAGCCTCTAAGCTCCCTGCCCCCGCCATGATCAAAGTAGGGAGTAGCAGAAGGTTGTTATCATTCAGAGCAGGTTCGATAGGTAAACCCTTGACCTGCTTCTCTGGTGAAATCATGACAATCGCCTTGACATCTTGACCCTGCTTCACGCTGCCAAGACTAGGAAACCCCCAATCGCGTGCAGCCCAAAGATTACCCAGTACGCAACCTTCTCCAATGCCGATCACCACGAGAGCATTGAGGTTGAGATAACCATCGTTATTTTCGTCTTTGAGGAACCCTTTGGCTTTCTCGAGGTCCATCGCAACGATCGCTTCGGCATCTTTGCGTGACATCTTGCTGGGATCGAGTTCCGCTTTGTCACCTCGGAGATTCACGTACTCTTTTGAACCACCATGACCTCGATAGTCGGGAGCGAGGACGGCACATCCAGCTTTATTGAGTGCAGTAACTAACTTGTAGTAGGGACTCGCCTGACCTTCCCACTCATGAACCAACAATACGGTTGTAGCCGCTTTCTTTTGGTCCGAGGGAAAATAGAATGCACGTATTTCCATACCGTCCTTGGTCTGAAGAGTGACCGGGCGTGGCTCCAAACGAGGGTCTTCTTTTCCCTTTTTGTTGCCCTGTCCCAACACCTCCATACCAGGTGAGTTAAGAAGGAACAGCAGGCCACAAGAAAACGCGAGCAACCTGTAAGGAGCCTTCAACTTCATTCCCGTCATGTTGATTACTTCCGTTGCAGCAAAAAAAGTTTAGTCAGTCACGAACAATTCTAGACAAACTGCCCGCTCATCCCTACCCGCATCATACTCGTTAGAGCCTGACGGATCCAACGGAGCGTGAGCAGTCTACCAAAGCCCGAAGTCCCCGAAAGTACTCGATGAGTAAATCGAGCCTGCGCAACACCCAAGCACATCCTCTATAATCCGTGCGTCGAGTCGGGGTGATGGATTCACCTCAACCGGTTACGAAAGTCCCCTACACGAAACTTCGGTGTCACGTGCAAGTTATCATCCGTCCAACGAACCTAATGATTGCGTCACTTTGGGTCGCTTCGACTCTTGTGACGCACCCTGTTTCGGCTCAACGAGACCTCACGGATATACCGGAACCGAATCCCGTCGCCGAACAAGCACAGATGACCGTCGCAGATCAGTCAGCAGTCAATTTGTTTGCGGCCGACCCTGATTTCAGCAAACCGATTCAGATCAACTTCGATTCCACCGGCGGATTGTGGGTTGCAAGTAGTGAAGTCTATCCTCAAATCGAACCGGGACAGGTGGCGAATGACAAAATCGTGGTTCTGCGAGACACCGATGGGGACGGAATTGCAGATGATCGGAAAGTTTTTGCCGACGGCTTACTCATTCCAACTGGCATCCTGCCCGATGGCCCTAATGCAGCCTATGTCGCAGAGAGCACACGTTTGGTGTACCTCACTGATACCGATGGCGACGGGGTTGCTGATAAGCGGCGAGTCGTCCTGAGTGGCTTTGGGACCGAAGATACCCACCATCTGATCCACACACTTCGCTTTGGACCTGATGGCTGTGTTTACTTCAATCAATCCATCTACATCCACAGCCACGTGGAAACGGCTTTTGGAACACGTCATCTCGATGGTGGTGGAATCTGGCGATATCGCCCCGATACCGGCAGACTGGAAATTGTCTGTAAAGGTTTCGTGAACCCTTGGGGTCACAGTTTTGACGCCTATGGTGAATCATTTGTCACCGACGGCGCCTACTTCGAAGGCATTAATTACGCGTTTCCGGATTCGGTTTTTGTGACCTCACCGGGAGCCACTCGCTGGCTCAAAGGGCTCAATCCCGGCAGCCCCAAGCATTGCGGACTCGAAATCCTTTCGGGTACCCACATCCCTCCCAGCTGGTCTGGACACTTGGTGGCAAATGACTTCCGCAGCCACCGAGTTTGTCGCTTCGGGGTTGAACCGAGCGGTAGCGGCTACATTAGCCGTCAACAACCTGAAATCATTACAACGCAGCACGTCGCCTTTCGACCGATTGACGCGAAGATGGGTCCTGATGGAGCGCTATACATTGCCGATTGGTACAACCCAATCATCCAGCACGGTGAAGTCGACTTTCGTGATGAACGACGCGACCGCACCCACGGTCGCATTTGGCGAGTCAGTTTTCCTGAGAGAGACCTTGATCACTGGCCTGCGTTCTCGGAACTCGAAACCAAAGCTTTGGTTGACCTACTCGCCGACCCGTCGCTAGCGGTTCGCCAGTTCGCTCGGCAAGAACTCTGGAATCGAACAAAGGCTTCGGGCCAGGAGGTGCAAAGCCTCGTTGACGCTTGGGTAGATGAGCAACCCGAAGCACGCTTGCTCGAAAAACTCTGGATCGCTGAAGTCGTAGCCAAGCCAGTGAACCAAAGTTCGGAGCAACTACTCAGCCAATCGGACCCACGAGCACGAAGAACGCTCCTGCGAAGCCTGTGGCATCAAAGACAAGAACTCGGTGAGAAAGCAATTCCAGGACTCGTTGACTTCATGATGCAGCAGACAACCAACGCAGATGCGAGAATCCGAATGGAAGCAGTTGCGAGCCTTGGTCAACTCAATGCCAAGCAACACCCAGAAGCCTTTAACGCAGTGCTCCGCGCGACCTCGCAGCCCGTGGACGACAACATCGATTTCGCCATCTGGCAATCGCTTCGAAAACTGGACGAGTCATACTCAGAGGGATCCATCCTGACCGCTTTAGATTGGACACAGCGAGCCAACCAACTTGGATTTGCCGTGACTGCTATCGGTACCAACCAAGCGGCAGAAGTCGCACTGCAGCAGCTTGAAAACGGTGGGGTCCCCGAAGATCAATGGGAATCAATGATTCAAGCGATCTCCATCGCAGGTAATGCAGATCAGTTAGGTCGAACCGTTGCGAGAATCCTCGGCGAGGACATTGCAAACCTTTCGCTGGCAAAACTGCAACCCGTTTTGAGCCGCACCAGTCGGGACAAAACCACGCCAGCGAACATCAACCAGATCGTGCAAAACCTTCTCACAAAAAACGAGACCCTTACCGCTGAACAGCTTTTGACGCTCGCAAGAATCGCGGGCCCGTGGAAGATTGAATCCGCAGTCCCACTTCTCATTGGCAGCATCGACGCCGCTTCGGGAGCAACACAGCAAACCATCATCTCCTCTCTTGGCAGTTTCGACTCGGACGAAGTGCGTTCGGAACTGCTTTCGCTCACGAAGGCCAAAACACCAGCAACTCGAGTGGCCGCCACCGAAGCGGTTGCAAGTCGAAGACCTGTGGCTGCTATCCCAGCGCTTTGTGATCTACTGGAGGACGAAAGCACCCGCGACGCAGCAGCTCGAATTGTGATTGGATTTGTCGGAAAGAAGGGCGCCGCCGAGCGACTCGCCGACGCGATCCGAAGTCGCGAGGTGTCTGCCGACCTCGCAAGGACCATGCTGCGCGGAGTCCAAGGAGGGGGCGGTAATGCCGAACTGGAACAGGCGATCCGCGTCGCCGGGAAACTTGAAAATGCCAGCTGGCAACTCACCGATGAACTCAAGACCGAAATCCTGACCGCTGCTGCCTCCACAGGCTCTCCAGCAAGAGGCGAGCAAATCTATCGCCAGTCCAAACTTCAATGCATCGTCTGTCACGCCATTGGCAATGCGGGCGGGCTCGTCGGCCCCAACCTCATTAGTGTTGGAGGTAGCTCACAACCGGACTATATCCTTGAGTCTCTACTACTGCCCAATGCCAAACTCAAAGAGGGCTACACCACGCTCACCGTGCTCACCGACGAGGGGGATGTGATCAACGGCATCGTGATCGGGAAGGATGAGGACGCGGTAAGACTACGTCTCGCCGATGGCAAAGAAGTTCAGATTCCTTCCGAAACAATCGAACAAGAAAAACCGGGTAAGTCATTGATGCCAGCGGGGCTCATGGACACGCTCACCAAAAGTGAGATGATTGACTTGGTCGCCTTCCTCTCCGCCTTGGGACGCGTTCCCGACTACACGGTCTCCACCGACCCCGTCGTACGCTCGTTCGAAACCTTGATTTACAGTAACGAGGCCAATCGTCGCCTCAACCGAACCAGCACCGATACCGCAGCGAGTGATGATGCGGCGATGATCTGGCGTCCAGTGACAAGCCTCGTCAATGGCACGTTACCACTCGGCGAACTGGATCGCTTTCAACAGCATCGCCAAACACCGCCAACCTCATTTGTGAGATTCACGGTAGACATGCCCAGCGCTGGTGTTGCTGAAATCAGTCTACCAACCAAAGGAATCGAAGCTTGGGTAGATACCAAACCGACGCCAGCAGTTGACTTAAAACAACTCAAGCTTGATGCCGGCAACCATACCATCGTTCTGGGAATCGATCGAAACCAACAGCAGGAACCCTTTGGAGTAACAGTGGCCGGTGACGCCCGTTAACCATCACTCCTGATCAATCGGTCATGACGAATGACAAACCGCTCGAGCAAACAGAACTTGGGTGGTTCAAATGTCATCACGTCGCAGACTGATAAGCTCTCTCAATCTCTTCACCGACGATCTCGATCCCCCTCCGGATCACCTCATCAGGCATGGCAAAACTAACTCGAATGCACTCTTCCTGATGTTTCCAGTTAGCTTGGTTCATTCGATTGCCCGCCACCTGAGGTTCCACCTCGCTGCGGCAGGCATCCTCTAATCCAAAAAAGAAATGATGACCTGGTACGACGAGTACCTTTCGCTCTTTCAGACGACGATAAAGCTCTTGTGAATGAATGGGTAGATCCTCAAACCACATCCACAAAAAGAACGCGCCTTCGCTAAGGTGAATCCGGTAGGGCAATTGATCGCTGAAGATTTCACGAACGCACCGCTGTGCAAATTCACTCTTTCGCTGATAGAAGGGTCGAATGACCTGACTTGTTAAGTCGCAGACCTCACCACTATCAAGCATTGGCTTCACAATCGCCTGACCCAAGTTTGAGTTCGCCAGTCCAACGATCGAATTCATCGACCCCATCGCTTGAATGATTTCCGGACGTGCGATCACCACGGCAGTACGAGTTCCGGGAAGTCCGAGTTTGGACAAACTTAGGGTCAAAATCATCTGCTCGTCCCAACGTGGTTTGATCTCACGAAAAATCACATCAGGGAAAGGTGAACCATAAGCCTGATCAATAATGAGGGGCACGTCCGCAGAGGAGGCAAGTTCATGAAGATGGTCGATCTCAAAATCCGTTAGGACATTCCCCGTGGGGTTGGTGGGACGTGAGACACAAATCGCCCCAACCTTGTCATCAACCTCGATCGCATCGAAGTCAACGCGGTACTTGAATTGATGATCACCGATGAGCTCTAACTGCGGTCGAATACTGCGGAAAAGTGGACCGCTAACCGACTGATTGGCATAGCCAATGTATTCAGGCACAAGCGGGAGCAGAACCTGTCGAGGTTGCGTCTCCGCCGAAACGCCAGCGAGCGAATCAGGGCCGGCGAGCGTATTAAAGAGAAAAAATAAACCTGTCTGACCGCCGGCCGTCACCGCCACATTCTCAAAGCTGAGATTCCATCCGAACCGCCGCTGCAAAAGTGCAGCGATGCTTTCTCGAAATGCTTGGTTACCAAGCGGTGGTTCATAGTTGCCAACCACCGCTTCGATGCGTCCCGGCTCTTCGAGTAGCTCTTGGCACCGCCGTCGCCACACCGCATCGAGTTCCGGTAGGTGAGCCGGTTGACCACCGCCGAGCATACAAACCTCATCGCCACCAGTAGCGAGTGCATGCCCCAAGTCATCCATCAACTCTCCAATCCCGCTACCTCTCCCGAGCTGATCTCCGAAGTGAGAAAATTTCCATCCCATGTTTAGCGGCTCTCCTGCGTCCCACGCTGCGGTTGAAGCTCAACCTGCTGAGCACTCACCTGCGGAGACGATCCAAGCGGTGCGGAGCGTCCCGTTGCGATAGAAAGATTCAGCATCTTTTGCAGCTCTTTAACGACCTGAGGATGCTGTTCGTAGAGATTTTTTGTTTCCCCTGGGTCAGCTTCTAAATCGTACAACTGGCCGGCCGCATTCGTCTTTAACTCTGGAAGTGCGTACTTTGCCAAACGCCCCTGAGAGTAGGAGTTACCGCCTGATCCACGGTGATTGAGTAGCTTCCATCGACCTTTACGAATTGCCAAAGCAAGACTGATTGTTTGGTGCAGGGTATACGGACGAACGGACTCCTGTTCCTTTCCCAACAGCAAAGGCAAGAAACTAAAGCTGTCCTCCGCTTGATCATCGGCTAACGTCACACCCAATAATTCTGCGAGCGTCGCAAACAAATCGGTCAAACAGATGGTTTGCTGCGCGGCGCTACCGGCTTTGACAACTTTAGGCCAATGCACCAACGTCGGAACACGATGCCCACCCTCCCAGTTATCTCGCTTCATTCCCCGCCATGGAAACGCGCCATCGTGTTGATGCCGCTCGCGCATCTCGATCACCGTACCAACCTCCGGTCCGTTGTCACTGGTGAAGATCACGAGCGTGTCTTGATCCAATCCGGTCTCGCGCAGCGTATCCATCAATTCGCCAACAATGTGGTCCATTTCAAAAATGAAATCAGCATGTGGACCCAAACTTGTCTTTCCTTGAAAACGCGGACTGGGGAAAGACGGAAGATGCACGGCCTGCATCGAATGAAAAAGAAAGAAAGGTTGATCGCGGTGATTTTCTGCGTGATCCTTGATGAACTCCTGACTCTTCTCAAGAAAAACCATATCCACTTCTTCGAGGTCAAAATTGGGGGCAACCACGCCGGGCCGATTATCAAACGACCACGGATGATTGGGGAGTGAGCTGCGATCAATGACAGCTGCGGGTGGCACTGGTACACGATCATCCACGACGTAGGCATACAGCCAATCGGTAGTGGGACAGCACACCGTCCCAAAAAACTGGTCAAAACCTCGATGAATCGGACCGTCAGGAGAAGGTCTAGAGAAATCAACTCTCTGAACAGCCTCAAGACCGCCTCGATTAATCGCTTCCCCCGCAGCATCAAAAAAAGTCATTCCGATGTGCCACTTACCGGACATCGCAGTGCGATATCCCACACCCTGCATCATCGCGCCGAGCGTCAATCGATCCGCCTCAATCAAACACGGGCCACCAACCCCAGTAAACACACCTCGGTAACCAGTTCGGAACGCCATCCGACCGGTCAGTAAACTGTAACGAGTCGGCGTGCAGACTGTTGAAGGACTATGAGCGTCCAAAAATCGCATCCCCTCAGCTGCCAAGCGATTGAGATTGGGTGTCGGAATTTTCGATGACTCATTGAAGCACTGAAGATCACCGTACCCCAGGTCATCGGCAAGAATCACGAGCACGTTGGGGCGTCTAGAGGTCTGCTCCGATGTCGCTGCGGGAGCAGACAACATGCAACAAAGCAACACGATGCACGTCATCCCATAAACGACAATTCTCGACCGTCCGCACAGCATGCCTCGACTCCCAAATCCACGACAAACTCAAAGGCAACCAAACAACTTTACACTCTCTTGAAAGTGATCACCTGAGAATCTGGATCACTCACTGATCCGAGGAGAAACAGAACAGGTGCTTTTCTCCGCGTATGAACAACTCCTCGTCCACTGGGGCTGGGGTGGCATCGACCGTCTCACCAACCGAATTCACGGAAACCACCTCAAACTTTTCAGAATCACGAATCACGACCGTCGTTCCGTTGCGGTCGGTCAGATAAACATGGCCGTTGGCCGCAACCGGTGAGGCGTAAATTGCACCGGTCAAGTCGGGGACACGAACCGCAGCGTAATGAGGAGTCCCCGTCTTAGCGTCGAAGCAGCTAAGAATCCCCGATTTAGCTTTGAAGAAATACAACCTCGAACCGGACAAAAGCGGCGAAGGAATATCGGGGGTGTCTCGATCAACTGACCACACGACATGCTCGGTGCCTTCAATGTCACCTTTTCCACTGGGGCGGAATGCCGCCAAAAACGATCCGCGGAAACCGCTGCCCACGTAAACCAAGCCGTCAGCAGCCACTGCCGAAGCCACCGGCCGCTGCGTCTGACCACCGCATCGCCAAAGCTCTTCCCCGGTCGCAAAATCATAAGATCGAGCACACGTTTGACCGTTCATGACAACCTGCTTTTCACCCTCAACATCAACCACTAGCGGAGTCGCCCAACAGGTGGGTTCATCTCGATCTACTTTCCAAATGGTTTCTCCGGTGAGCTTATTGAGAGCGTAAAGAGCAGATGGACCTTCATGATCCCAAGGCACCAAAAGTGTGTTACCGGAAAGTGTCGGTGAACTTCCTTCGCCGAACTGATTCCTTGCTTGCATCTTCCCGAAATCATCGCGGCTCCAAACTTCTTTGCCATCCAAGGTGTAACAGTAAAGACCACGCGAACCAAAATGTGCGTAAACGTGATTGCCATCGGTGCAGGGCGAGGCGGGAGCAAAGTTATTGGTGCTGTGGGTCGACTCATGTGGTGCCGCTGCAACCGCAACGCGTTTCCAGAGCAGTGCTCCATTTTCTCGATTGAAACAGAACAGCGTGAATGCAAGCGTTCCTCGCTGACCACTTTCAACCGGTACCCCCGAAACCACAAAGACCTGATCTTTCCAGATCACTGGCGAACCCGATCCGGAACCCGGAATCGCAACTTTCCATTTGAGATTACTTTGCTCACTCCAAGCGACGGGCGGCTTTGCATCCTTCGAAACACCATTTCCATCACCACGCCAATGCCCCCACTGTCCCGCGTGCAGTGAACACGAAACCGACACCAACCAAAGCAAGATTAAACCGATGGTTGAACCTAACGATGTTGTTATCCTCATACCGGTCATTGAGCTACCTCCGTGATTCAAACACTGCGAACAGAAACTGCTGAAGCAAGACATTAAGCAATCAAACGATGCCATCAACCAAAAATGCTGCGGAAGGAACCAATCAGATAGTCCAGCCCCATGACGACATCTTAAGCGATCGTCGCGTTGAGAAGGACCGCGCTGAACGATTCTGAATCTTCAAATCGGCAGAAAAAGATAAGTGATCAACCTGCGCAGGATGAATCGTCAAAGCGCCTGACGCAAAAAAAAGGCCGGACGCGAGTCAACTCTGATCGCGTCCGACCTTGAAGCGAATCCATGCTTTCTTTTACCAACGTGCTTCGTTTGACTTAGAAACTCTAGGCGATGCCGCTTCCTTGCGACGACTCGTTCCTCCGGAACAAACGCCATGCCTTACGCACCGAGCGGAAGACTCAGCCTGGTAACACATCGCTGCGAACCATGATGCAAGGTGATTCTGTTGGACAAACTCCGCACGCTAAGACGCGTCCATGCCACTGTTAGAAGACAGTGTGTTTTCCCTGTCGTTGCATGCTCAACGATTAAGGGCGATCCTAAGATCCCCCTATGCAACCACTCGCAGTTCCTGACCAGAGCGTTCCTTGACACCCTCAATGAACTCTTCAAAGATCCGAATATCGAGCGCGGAAGCAGCTCCACACTCTGGATGAAACTGGGTGCCCAAAGCAAACCAATCCATCATTTCGCTCTCGATGGCCTCGATCACGCCATCCGGGCAGCGTGCAGTGACGCGGAATCCGGGAGCCACCTCGTCGATTGCCATATGGTGCCGGCTGCTAACGCGGATTTCACCATCACCATAAACACGTCCCACAAGCGAATCGCTCACGACATCGAGCGTGTGGCGGTGGTTTGGATCCTGTGGATCGTGATGAGGGACGGCCTCAGGAAGATCTTCTTTGAGATGCAAAAATAGATTGCCACCTTGTTGCACATTGAGCAATTGCATTCCTGTGCCAACACCTAGCACCGGTAAGCGTCGCTCCGCAATTTCAGCCATCAGCATTCGATCGCTTTTCTCTCGCACAGGATCCAAGGGTCGAACACTTGGATGCAACATGAATCCATCATTGCGCGGATCCAGATCGGCACCGCCAATCATGATGAATCCCTGCACCTGATCGCAAACTCGAGAAATGGAATCCAAATCACCCAGAGGTGGCATGATCAGAGGAATACCGCCAGCAGCGATAACGGACTGAAAATAGCCCGCTGCAATGTAACTGTAAGCGGGAGTGCTGCGGGCAGCGGCACGAAAGTCCGCATTGAGTCCAATGATGGGCTGATTCGACATCCGAAAAATCCTGTTCGAATTCGTAGAAAGGTAAGAGTAACGCGGGTTCGTCCCGCACAAAGGAAAAGAGCTGACACGTTGAACCGAGCATTCCGCTCCGTCATGGAACAGATGAATGACCAAGTCGTGAACCCAGCCATCAGCTTTCTTGGTGAAAAACACCAATTCCCGCTGATGGGTCAAAAAACTACAGTTTTTTTCTCAGAATCCAAACCTTTTCTACATATCCGCAAACAACAGAAATGCTAGCACTAGGTGTCGTGCTAGCATTGGGCTTATTTGATAGCATGTCGGTCGGATTCCGGACTCAGAGTGCCCAAAAGTGCTCAAGCTCCGGGGCCTAATGCACCCCATTTATGACCTGAAATTCGAGTTTAACTTGCGATTCAAACACGTTTGCATCGAGGCGATCGGTGTCCAGCTTCCCACCGAGGTTTGGTCGAGCCTGGAGGTAGAAAACAAGCTACTTCCACTTTATCAGCGGCTCAAACTTCCCGAGGGTCGCCTGGAGCTCATGAGTGGAATCGCCCAGAGGAGGGTTTGGGCACCAGGAACGCTACCCAGCACCCCCAGTATCGCAAGCGGACGGATGGCGATTGAAGCATCCGAAATCAAACCCGAGGATATTGGTTGCCTGATCCATGCCAGCGTCTGCCGTGACTTCCTGGAACCCGCGACGGCTTCTCGGGTCCACCATGGGATTGGACTCTCCTCAGAGTGCTGGGTTTATGACGTTTCCAACGCTTGCTTGGGGCTTCTCAACGGAGCCGTCCAGATTGCAAATTTGATTGAATCCGGAGTCATTCGCGCTGGCTTGGTGGTTGGAACAGAGAATAGCCGGCCGCTCCTCGAGCAAACGATTCAGGCTCTAAATCAAGACCAACAGCTAACAAGGAAATCCGTCAAACCCGCATTCGCATCACTCACCATCGGCTCTGGTAGCTGCGCTTGGTTACTCACCCACCGTGAACTCTCTCCCGCCGCAACACCGCTGCAGTTTGCGGTTACCGAGGCCCGTACCGAACATCATCACCTATGCATGAGCGATCAAGATTCCGCCGGCGCAGGCATGCAACCGCTGATGGAGACCGACTCAGAAACCCTGATGGCCGAAGGAATTCGAACGGGACAAGCAGCGTTTGATCGATTGCTGCATGAAACAGGATGGGAACGGGAGCAGATCGAACAGACGGTTTGCCACCAGGTCGGCTCACGTCATCGCATTGGCATGCTCGAAGCGATGCAATTGAGCACCGAACGTGACCATGTCACCTTTCCCAAACTCGGCAATACCGGTTCGGTCGCTCTGCCTATCAGCGTTGCATCCGCCGTTGCCAGCGGTGATCTCCGGCCCGGTATGCGTGCGGCAATGCTGGGAATCGGGTCCGGCATCAACAGTGTGATGCTAGGAACTACATGGGGAGAAACCAAAGTAGCCGGAAATGTCGACCTGATTCTCCACAGCCCCGCCTCGTAGAACGCACTCAATGATCGTTTTACAACCAAGCTCCGATTAGCTCAGGGGCTCAAACGTACTCCCATGGTCTTGCACCTTGGCAAGTGCTGCATCCACACGTGACATCAAATCCACGGTCTCCAAGGTCAAACCTCTTGATTGGCTCGACTTGCCAACCGTTGATCCGCCTACCGCGGCGGTATCCACCTCACCAATCGATGCCTGACAGTGTGGGCAGGCAACCGTGGTTCCCATCATGGATGAAGCGATCTGGATCGGACGCCCGCAACTTGAGCATGAGTGGATGATATGGTCTGACACACGAGTCTCCGGTTGGGCCAGGGTTCGAGCTCAGAGGCTCGGGGATAAGGACTGCGAAGCCTAGCATCTTCAGCAGGCCGATATAGTAACCCTTATCCACCTTCAATGCAAACATTTCTTCCATTAAGCCCAAAACATCCCAATAAACCCGAGTATTTCAGTCTGGCAGCGGATGGATTTTTGCAACTAACAGACTTATCCGTGCCCAAAACAACGGAATCGAGGCAAGATCCGAGACAAACTCGGCGTGCCAACTGGGCATGCTTGATTTTTCTACGCGGTGTCGCCCTGCTGAACTCGCTCGGTTTCCCATTATCCTCCAAACCTAAGTCATGCGTGTATCAGACCGCTATTTGCTCTATAGTCTTTGCGGAAGCGAGCTCCAGAGGGGTTCGCCAAACGGATTAAGCTTGCATCAATCCAACGAACCACTGACCTCGATGTCAGCTGGATCAAACTCATCACCACCTCGGAAGCCAAATGGTCAAACGCGTCCTTTTTGTCTGCATGGGAAATATCTGCCGCTCACCAGCGGGCGAGGCGGTGATGAAACGTTTCGCCGAAGAGTTCAGAGTCCCCGTCGATGTCGACTCTGCGGGCACCCACGGCTATCACGTCGGCGAATCTGCCGACTCTAGGATGCGTGCAGCGGCAGAAGCGAGAGGCTACGAATTGACGAGCATCGCCAGAAAAGTCACTCGGGACGACCTTTCACCCAGTCGGTTCGATATCGTGCTTGCAATGGATTCCGCTAACCACGCAATCCTCACGGAGATGGCTGGTGGCATCGCCCCACACATTCGCCTCTTTAGTGATTACCTCGACGACGACCAATGGCCGAAGGATGTCCCCGACCCGTACTATGGTGAAGAAGATGGCTTTGGCGAGGTTCTTGATATCCTTGAGGCTGGGTGTCCGCTCATCCTGCAAACGCTAGCGGGTGAAGACATCTTTGAAGGCGAGTTCGATGAGGAGGAACCGTTCTAGGCACCTCGCAAATCGGTACCCTCGATCGGCTCAGCTTCCCGACGAATCGGAACGACTACGTTTCCTTCTCGCTCGCTCGTAACGAACTCGACAACCAATGGGAACGGTTTCGCCCACCTCGGGCTGATCGCCTTGAAGCACCGCGTGAATCGCATCCTCGAGATACTTCTTGGTGATATTCTTACCATCGGGACTGTCATCAATTGCCCCCATGTAACGCACTTTCCTATTGCGGTCGACCAGAAAACACTCGGGGGTAGCCATCGCTCCGTAGCGTTTTGCGATCTCCTGTGTTTCATCAAATAGATAAGGAAACTCAAAACCTTTTTCCGCGGCTCGATCTTTCATCGCGGGCAACAAGTCGTCATCGATTTTGTTGACGTTGATCGCGACCAACGCTACTCCCTTGGTCTTGTAGGACTCGTGCAAAGCGATGAGTCGATCCTCAGCATCCACGGCATAGGGACAACTGTTGCAAGTAAAAACCACAACCATCAGCTTCTGGTCATTCCACTCGCTGAACGAATGCTCCATTCCATCCACCCCCGGCAGAGACTCCCACTCCGGCGCGGGATCGCCAATGGAAAGCGTCTGGTTGTACTCGCCGCAAAACGCCAATGAACCGGTCAGTAGAACCGTTAGTGCGAAAGGAAACTGAAACGTGATCATGGCCACTATGGAACCTCTTTGAAGATGAAGATCGCGAACCGCTCAATCTCGGTAAAAACTTAGGCTCGTGCAAGTCGTTTCAGCACCTCGACACCCCGACGCAATGTGTCGTCGGAGGCTGCAAAGCTGATTCGAAAATGAGAATCAGCTTTGCTAAAAATATTACCCGGGACGATGAGCAAGTTCTCGGCAATGGCGCGTTCGACGAATGCCGCTCCACTCTCGCAGGGTGCCTTCGGGAACACATAGAAGGCTCCGTTAGGTTTAGCAATCTCATAGTGATCAGCAAGTTCCGAGCAGATGAAATCGCGTTTCTTCCGATATTCATTGACGTGCTTGGAAAGATCAACCCGAGTGGCCTCGAGGGCGCCCCACTGAGCCGGTTGCGGGGCGCAAACAAACGAGTACTGCTGAAGTTTCAACATCACACTAATGACCTCTTTGGGCCCATGCAGGTAACCAACTCGCCAGCCGGTCATTGCGTGACTCTTGCTGAATCCATCAATGACAATTGTCTGCTCGTTGAATTCTGCGGGCGAAACAAACTCTCCATCGTAAAAGAAAGAACTGTAAATCTCGTCCGATACCAATGCGATTCCCTTCTCCTGGGCCAACTTCGCAACCGCTTCAAGTGACTCTCGATCCGCAGTGACTCCGGTTGGATTGGCGGGGCTGTTAAGCAAAATCATCTTGGTCTTTGGCGTGATGGATTCAGCAATTCGATCTGGATTGATCGCGAAATCAGGATACGAATCTACCGGCACCGGAACGCCTCCGCACATGCGAACCAACGAGGGGTACATGACAAAGTAAGGATCCATGAAGATCACTTCATCACCGGGATTGATCATTGACAACATGGTCAATACCAAGCCGCCACTGGTCCCGCTGGAGATGAACAACTCACGATCGGAGTGCGTTGGATAGTCGGAGGCAACCTGTTCACTCAGACGCTCGCGCAGCGACGCAACCCCCTGGGTTGGCGAGTACGCATTCTTCCCCGATTGGATGGCTTCGATCGCTGCCTCTTTTACCGCATCAGGAACATCAAAGTCCGGCTGCCCGATGGAAAGATTGATCGGATCTTTCAGGTTTGCCGCAAGATCGAATACCCGCCGAATTCCGCTGCTGTCAAATGCTTGAGAACGTTCCGAAATCCAAGGATGCATGTTAAATCTGTCTGTCAAAAGAGGTTCAGCAATAGACGTCAAGGGCGATGTCAGAGACGATAATGGAGAATCGAGCGATACATCGTCAAGACTCGAGTGTATCAAGCTTTGCGTTATTCAGAGAGTGGGAGAATCGTTCCTTGGCTGAAATCCAACTTGTCGAACCGGTCGTCCGATTTTGCGGAATGATCTCGCGCCACACCGAATCGGTGGACTGGGCGATCGAGAAGATCTCGGAGCATTGGGGAAAACCGGTTCTCCAAAGCCCTCCCATTCTGTTCGAAGCCGGCGGTTATTATCGAGCGACGATGGGAGAAGGATTACTGAAAACACTGGTGGCCTTCGAAGGGTTTCAAGATCCCGGCGAATTAGCCGATTGGAAGCTCGCGACCAATGATTGGGAAAAGCAATATGCAGCGACTTGCCCGCATCCGGAAACGCGTCCCCTGAACCTCGACCCCGGCTACACCTCCCAAGCCAAACTCGTTCTTGCGACCACCAAAGATCGTGACCATCGAATCTACCTGCGAGACGGTATCTTCGCGGAGGTGACTCTCACTTACGTGCGAAAAGTTTGGGAGCACCACCGATGGTCTTACCCCACCTACCGCGGCAGCGAGGTCGCAAGCTTCGCGCAGCGGTGCAGGGAACACCTTCGCGATCACCTCAAGCAGATCAAACAGTTCCGGCAGCGAGAGCAGGGGCCTGTGCCGACTCGAGAGCGTGTTCAGGCGGCTAAGGATCGTGAGCCGAACTAGAGATTGTCAGATCCAATGAACTCAGTCGATTCAGCGGACGATGTTTAGAAACCCTGACCCCGCGTGGTTCAAGCGAACCTCCGTATCCAATCAAGCTCTCTTTGGTACACTCTGATCTAGTCGTTGACGATCTCTTTGTCGTCCTCCCACCACCATCTTTGAGATAGAGAGGCTTGCGTGAGTCAGCTTGCAGGAAAAATTGTAGCCATCACCGGAGGCGGAACTGGAATCGGCGCAGGAATCGCTAGAGGTCTTGCAGCGGCCGGTTGCCGAGTCACCATCGGGGGGCGAAGGCTTGAGCCTCTTCAAGAGGTGGCAAGTTCAGTCGAATCGGAACATCCTATCCGCTGCCAGACCATCGACGTTGCAAGCCCTGAAAGTGTCACCAGCTTCTTCCAAACCATTCGTAGCGAAGTGGGTGAGGTTGATATTTTGGTCAACAGCGCGGGGATCAACATCCAGAAGCGAACCATGGCGGAAATGTCACCCGAAGACTGGGAACGTGTCCTTTCGATCAACGCCTCGGGAGCCTATCGCTGCATGCATGAGGTTCTTCCCGCAATGCGAGCGAGGAAGGATGGGCTAGTGGTCAACATCTCTTCGGTCGCTGGAAAACGCGCCATCACATTGGGTGGAGTGGTCTACTGTGCGAGTAAATTTGCGATGACGGCACTCGGAACAGCCGTCTCCAATGAGGTACGAAACGAGGGCGTTCGTATCACCAATGTTTACCCGGGCGAAGTCAACACCCCCATCCTCGATAACCGACCCACCCCCGTCTCTCAAGAACACAAAGACGCCATCCTTCAACCGGAAGATATAGCGTCGGTGATCGTAAGCATCTGCGCATTGCCGCCACGGGCAAACGTTCCCGAGATTGTCATCAAGCCAACCATCCAAGAGTGGGTGTAGCGACCGATGGCTCACTCGGCCCATTCCCTGAATCAAGGATCGAGATGATGAATCAGTCCGAATCCGATGAAGATCCGTCACCGGAAATCCCACAAACTGATTTTTCTATCACTGACAACCTCAATGCAGGTGACGCAGAAGACGACGTGAACGCCGTCGATGTCAATGCGCAGGCTGATCAGCAGGATGAGGAATTAGAGGAAGCGGGCCTCTCACTCGATGACCTTGGGGCCGCCTATGCACGCGTCGCAGCCGAGCATGACCCGGAGGCATTCTCTGCACCGGAGCCCGATGCAAGTGAGCAGGAGATAAATCACGATGAGGAAGCTGGCTCATTCGACGAGCTTCCCACTGATGAAATGGATCAAGCTGCGACGCCGGAGGCGATCATTGAGGGAGCTCTGTTTGTTGGGCACCCTGAAAACAAGTCGCTGAGCGAACAGAGAATTGCATCGCTCATGAGGGATGTCACCCCGGACGAGGTTGAAGACTTAATCGCACAACTCAATGAGTCTTACCGATCCGCGGATCAAGCGTTACGAATCGTCCGCGATGAGCGGGGTTACCGGATGACGATTGCCCCAGAAGTCGAAGAGGTGCGTCGATCATTTCTTGGGAAAGTCCGCGAAGCAAAACTCAGTCAACCTGCAATCGATGTCCTTTCACTGGTCGCTTATCAGCCTGGGATCACCTCGCAAACGGTTCAGGACCAACGCGGGCACGACAGCGGCTCCATCCTGAATCAACTTGTCCGGCGACAATTGATCCAACTCGAACGCAAACAACCTGCCTCGGGCGGCAAAAAGGTTCCACATTACTACATCACCGAGCGTTTCTTGCAGTTGTTCGGTCTCGAGACCATCGAAGACCTGCCTCAAGTTGATGAAAACTTTCGTGACTAGGCGGAAAGTGGCCCACTGATCCACTCACGCTCCAAACCGATCAAGCTTTATCCCCACGTAACTTGTGAGCAATAAAAAACATGATTCGCGGCGTCGCACTCGACATGGATGGCCTCCTTTTTGATACCGAATCTCTCTACTGGGAGTGCGGGGATGAACTACTGAAGCGTCGCGGGAAAAGCTACTGCAAGCAACTTCAACAGCAGATGATGGGGCGGGTTGGAGTAGCGGCGATGCAGACGATGATTGACTTTCATCATCTTAATGATCGAGCGGATGACATGATCCTCGAGTCAAACGAAATCTTTACCCGCTTGCTTGAACGCGGTGCACAGGAGATGCCGGGCTTGGGGGTATGGATTCAACACCTCAGGGACCACGAGATCCCTTTTGGACTTGCCACAAGCAGTCAGAGAAAATTCGTTGAGATCTTATTTCGTTCTCGACCGTGGCGAGAAGAACTCGCGTTCATCCTCACCGGTGATGATGTGACGCGAGGGAAACCGGATCCACAAATCTATCAACTCGCGGCCGAAAAACTCGATCTTCCACCGGAACAGATGCTTGTCTTGGAAGACAGCCAAAACGGGTGCGCTGCCGGTGTCGCCTCGGGCGCCCAAACCGTAGCGGTGCCGAGTGTGCACACACGTGAGCAGGATTTTTCAGGTGTCACCTTGATTGCCGAATCATTGAGCGATCCGAAACTCTTGGCGCTAATTTCGAGTTAGAAACCATCCTTCGGGCGGATCAGGGAGACCAAAAGAAGCATGGTAAGCTCGCTGTCTCGTTTCCACCCAAATCAGTGTTCTTTGATGCAATTGAGAAGGGTGAAGACGGACCGCACGACTCGCTAAGTTCTTGGCTTCCGAGAAATCCTGACGTGCAACCGCCGCCAGCGCCAAGTTATGAATGGCCGCGATTTGAAACGGATTCTTTTTCCGAACGGTTTTCCATATCTCCTCCGCCTCACTCCAGCGTCCTGCCTCCGCCAGAGCATTTGCGCGTCGAAGCTGACTGCTACCTGGCAAGACATAAGCCGACTCCAGCTCAATCTCTTCGCGACTGACTGTCGGCATCATGAGACGGTAGGTATCGCGAACTGCAGCGATGGAAAGCACTTCATCACTGCGTCCCAACAACGCGAGGTCTGGATAGCGTTCAATCGCAGAGGCCATCGTCACCGACACCGGCATTCCTCCGCCCTCACGTTTTCCATCCAAAGCAGTCAGACGCCATGAAATGGTTAACTGATCATCCATCGCTTTGTGATAGTCACCGGTCCTTCGTTCGAAAACCTCACCACGCAAAAGAAAATCTGCCCCCGCTCGACGCGCCAACGAAGCCAACGCAACATCGTTGACCTCATCATCAATTGCTGAGACCAACTGAACTTCACTCTCCGCACGCAACGTCTGATAATCAACCAGCATTACCTGACGACCGGAGTCATGAGGTGCAAGATCAAATAGTTTCCGGTGAACCTTATCCACCAGTTCACCCTCACCGACCAATTCAGATACCACCACCTTCCCCCCAACCGTCGAAGCGAGCGTCGGTGGCCGCCAAAGATGAACCGGCGCAGTGGCAGTGCAACCACCAAGAAGGCAGCAAAGCATGAATCCACTGAGGCGTTTGATTAGAAGCACGCGTACCATGCTCTCGATGTAAGGATTTCTCCCCACCGGAGTCAATGCGAACGTTTCTTGAACCTCCGCGGAGGTTCAACTTAGTCAAGCGGCGGCGTGCAGTGCCAACTGCCGCAGTCTGGGGATGACAAGACTCTCGCGACGAACCCCATCGCTACCGTAAAAAATGACGGTGTTCTTCAGATAGTCACAGATGGCCGTCAACTTCACGCTTCGAGGACCATGGAGACAGAAATAAACACCAACAGGTTGCCCACCTCGAATTACCTCGCGTTGGGTGATGGGAAATTGATCGGGCACCAGATGCCCCAACTCACAAAGCTTCTCTTCGATAGTCAAACAAAGCGTTGAGTAATCAATCTTTTGAGAAGTCAGACCAATCATCCGCGACCCTGAGGCTTGAGCAAAGGCAAAGTAGCAGGTCGAGAGCACAAACTCTCACCCTGTCCAGCCTTGGATATCGGTCCTGAAGCGACGGAAATTTAGTTCCCAAAAAAGTCTACAGTCCGTCTCCTAACAAGTCAGGTAAGTCTTACCGATTGTTCCGTTTCCCCGAGTTAACGCGATAATGAAACACTTCCATTTCGTAAGTTTTGCGGACTTACATCAAAGTTGTAAGCCGCGGTGTCAGCATCGCTGGAAGTTAGCGGGGAGAAACTTTGATCAAGTTCCGAAGCTAGACTCAAGACCAAGACACTTGAGCCGAACCGCTAAAAATTCAGTCGATGCCGAGTGAAGCGGAGACTGTCTTGGACGATTCAAGAATCCGACTGAGTCACACGTCCGTGAATCTCGTGGAGTAACCGCTGTTCCAAGGTTGCATCCCGCCCGAGTGGAATCCAGCCAAGGGTTCTGGGGCCATCCGTTCGACCACTGGCATGTCGAATCAGAGTGCCATCGTGGCGTTGGCTAGCGGTTCCCTCACTCGCTAGCTGACTCTGATCGGTGTCCTCAATCTCCTTTTGAACGACGACCTCCAAGGTATATCCACCGCTTGTGGGGCGCAACGTCACGACGGCCCGTCTGCGAATGGACTGCAGCGTGCTTTGCAGCCGCTCGAAACCGGCAGTCGTGTCCTTTCTCCACGGTTCAAGAATGGAAGCCCCGATCTGATAGCTCGTCTCCAAACGGCCATCGAGCAGTAAACCTTTGGATCGTTGAACCGGTTGCTCCCGCGCAATTCGAAAGTAATCATCAACGGCATCGACGACTTGAGACCAGACAAACTGATCATCAGCCTCGGGAAGCTCGAGTGGATTAGGAACGAAGACCGGTGGTGCCGGATCCGTGAACCGATAAATCAAACTGCCGCAACCTGTCGCTCCGAGCACAGCCAACAACAGCACACCAAGCGAAAATTGTTTCGTGAACCTGAGTGCTTGACAGCTTCCGCAGGATAACGATTCCGATGGCAACCCAGTCATTGGCCTACCTCCGAGTCGCTGAACGGGTATAGCGATCCGCAATACTCGCTGGAAGTGGCTGGGCCCCCGGGGTGTCTTCATGGAACAGGGACCACACAGGAATCATCACTTGCATCTCATCAAGGACTTCCTCCTGGCTCTCTGATATTTTCTGTTCACGGAGGGTTGAACGGATGGTGTCTTGTACCTCACTCAGCGGTACGACACCTGCTTCCTGTCGATCCAATACCCGAACGATGTGATATCCCTGCTCGTCTTCGATAATCTCACTCATGGCGTTGAGCGGAATTGAAAAAACCTGTTGATCGATTGCATCGGAAGCGAGTGCGCCTTTGCTCGTCCAATCGTGAAGCCCTCCCCTACTCGCAAAAGGCTCCTGACTCTTTTCTTTCGCGACGGCCTGCATGCTCCCGCCAAAATACGCTTCACGCCCCATTTCCCAAATTGCAGCGTGCGCCGATTCACGATCCTTGAAACGCTCAAATAGCACCGAGAGTTGCTCCCACTTCGCTCGGGTGGGACGCTGAAATTCATTGGCGTGAGTCTGATAGTATTCGTTGATTTCAGAAACGGTGACGTTCGGCTCCCGATTCACTTTGCTGCGAATATAAAGGTGCCCGAGCATTGCATCCATGAACTCTCGTTGGCGCATCGCGAGCGAACTACCCTTCTCTCTCAGCAAGGTGTCCAGTTCCGCTAGATCCTCAACTTTGTACTGTTTTCGAAGTTCCGGGACTTCGGTCTCGAAGAACATTTGGCGAGCCCGCATGGTCAACTTAGCATCGGCCTCTTCACGTTTTTCGGCAGCCTGCGTCCCCACTTGATCCAGTAAAAACGCCTCTCGCATCATCTTTGTTTGGATCGTCTGCTGCAACAAACTTCGGGTCAGACGAGCACGTGCCATATCGAGTTCGGCCTTCGGGAATTGTCGGCCGCTTCTGGCGATTGCTTCGTTGAGTTGTGCCTCGACCTTGCTCGAAACATCACCCATCAGGATCGGAGTCTGACCGACATAGGCGATAATCGCAGCGGGGTCTTCCGGTAGAGTGATCGCAAAGGACGCTTTCGCTTCCTGCTTCGGTTCTAAATTTTGGTCCGATAACGTGGAAGTGACCTGCCCCGATGCGAGTCCACCGCAAAGGCAGACCGGCATGAGCAAGAATCTGAGCAATCGGCTCTGAACCAGCATCGGCATTCGGCGATCCGTAAAAAAAGATAGCAACTCAAACGTCCCCCAATCGAGACCCATGTAGTTGGCTTGTAGTGCGAGCAAGGGGAGAAAGGCAAGGCTGATCTGCGGGAGACCGCTGCCGAGCTGCGCACAAAGATCCGACCTTTCGGCGAGCCTACCTGATTTCGTATCGTCTCGATGTCGGTGGAAATGGAAAGGGAGGCGATTTGGCAAAGCAGATGCTCCGAAGCATTGTCGCTAATGGAATCGAGTATTGCTTTTCAATCTCAAGTGAAACTGTACGCCCCCTCGTCACATTCGATGTGGCAAAAGGATCTTCGCCATGGCCAGCGAGCTGCCACCGATCGAACCACGCAGGCTGCATGCGATGCACCATCGCCCTTCGCATGCTGAAGCTGCTCGCTTCCGACTCGGTACGCTACTCTGGTTTGCAGCGATCACTCTGCTCTTGGTTCCAATGGCGACCCTTCTGGATATACCCATTGCGAAGTGGTTTGCGGAAAAGCCGTTGCCAAACTGGGTTGGTCTGACACTGGAGGGATTACTCTATTACGCGCACGGGACAGGAATCACGCTGATCCTTATCGCCCTTTTGATTTTTGCTCCATCCAAACGCTGGCACATTCCAAGATTGGCAGTGTTAGCAGCGGGCGGTGGTGCCGTTTCGACTCTCACCAAAATGTTTGTCCTTCGGCCTCGCCCCAATTCATTGTTACTCAGCAGCGCTACAAATGACCACGCATGGATCTGGTCCTTCGATTGGACATTGAGCCACATTGTCGACTTCGAACCCAGCTCGCGTGCCTTCCCCAGCGCTTACCTGGCCACTGCCGCCGCTCTAACTGTTGGCCTCTGCACCCTCTACCCCAAGGCTAGATGGGTCTTTGCCACCCTCTGTTTTGGCACCCTGATGCAACGCCTCTACTGCGGCTCACATTTCCTCAGTGACCTTTTTGGCTCCGCAGCGATTGGTCTTGGGTGGACCTATGTTTGCTACCATCCAAGCCTGATGGGCTCCCTCTTCGAGAAAATCGAAAGTGACGACGCTACCGAAAAGAGATCTCGGATGATCCACTCTTCCACTGCAAGCGATTTCGTCCCACAAGCAAGCACGAATGCTGGTGGGTTAGAAGTGAAAAAGTTAAGGGAAGAGTCAACCGCCTCGTCGCAATCACCGCCGAGCACGACGCCAGAGAATCAACAGCCTGAATCGCCGGCACGTCGAGTGGCATAACCGAGTAAACTCGGCGGTACGATCGAGCAAGGCTCACAACTGCTGAGTCCTCATCACCTCATCACTCGGCTGCCTGATGCAGTCGTTGCCGCAGAAACGGAATGATTTCTCGGGGGACGAACTTGGCCAATTGATCATCGTCATCACTTAGCGCCGCGATCTGCTTCAGCAACGAACTGCTGACGTGTGAATACTGCTCCGCTGCCATCAAGAAGACGGTTTCGATCTCAGGATCCAGTTGCTGATTGGCCATCATCATGGTGAATTCACCCGCAATATCGGTCAGCGGCCGGATCCCACGGACCATCACACGAGCACCAATGCTTCGCACAAAATCGACCGCGAGCCCGTTAAAAACGGAGACTTGGACATTTTCTAGACGTCCCGTTACACGTCTCACTAGGTCCACTCGCTGATCCGGCTCAAATAGAGACCGCTTATCCGCGTTGATACCAATCCCAATGACCAACTGATCAAACAGGGGCGCCGCCCGCTCAATGATGTGCAAATGCCCCAGAGTGACCGGATCAAACGACCCCGTGTAAACGGCAGTTCTAGCCACGGAGGCAATGCCCGAAAGTGATTGAGTGGATGTCATCGTTCAAGATTCAAAAAATGAAAAAAACAGCTTAAAAGACCAAAGCACGCCCCTAACTGGTTGTCACGCTTACAAATGATCCGAAACAACACGAATCAATCGCTCAAGGTCCGCCTCATCATTGTAAGCATGAACACTGGCTCTGACGCCTCCATCGCGACAACTTAATACGACCTGCTTCTCCAGAGCCGCTTTCCGAAACGCTCCGGGATCAATCCCCGGAAGATCAAATGTGACAATCCCACTCCGATGCTCAAGTTTCTCGCTCATTCGCGTCTTGATCCCCAATGCATCTAAACGCGACTCAAGGATCTCGGCAAGAGACAGAATTCGCTCCGCAATAGCATCACTGCCGTGCTCGGTTCGAACCCGTAAGAACAAATCGAGTGACGCGCTCAGAGCAGCTGCGCCAAGCATGTTGGCCGATCCACCTTCGAATCGACTCGCTGCATCACGCAATTTAAATTCCGGCTTGGAGTAGTTGAACGCGTTTTTCACGCTGTTCCAACCCACCTGCCCACAACGCAGTCGATCGAGGTAAGGGCGTCTAATCATGGTGACACCGAGTCCCTCCGGCCCAAGCAACCATTTGTGGCCGTCAGCCGCTAGGAAATCGACCGGCGTTTGCCGAAGATCGAGCGAATAGATTCCCAGCCCCTGAATCGCGTCTAAAAAGACCAGAACCCCACGGCGATGAGCCTCATCCACCAATCGCTGTAAATCGATCCTGAATCCACTTGCGTAGCCCACCCAGCTCACAGCGATCATTCGGGTTTTGGCATCTATCCGATCCAAAAGATCATCAATCACCACTTCGCTGCCCCGACGCGGAACACAACGCACCTCCACTCCTCTAACGGCCTGATTTTTCCAAGGGAAAAGGTTGCTTGGAAATTCCCCCTCGGGAAGGATGATGTTATCGCCCTGGGTCCATGGCCAGCCCTCTGCGACTAAATTCACACCGCTTGTGGTGTTTGGAACTAAGCAGATTTCTGCAGAATCTGCGTGAATCAGTTCCCGAAACTGCTCCCTGACCCGTTCTGAGGTCGCTGCCCACTGGGGCCAGTTGTAGTCCCCGTTGGCGGAAGCATCGCCCACAAAGTCTCGCGCCGCTGCGGCTGCGGGACCACTTAGTGGAGAAACCGCCGCATGATCGAAATAGGCCCAACGGTCGGCAACAGGCATCTGTGTCCGCCACCACCGCCAAGGCTCTTCCCGAAGGAGCGGATCCGTTTCATTGCGGTTTTTTGCTTCTGGTGTCCCACTTGCCGTTTTTTTCATCTATGATTCTCGGATTAAACTACGTTAAGGACGGATTTATCGCTACAGAAGGCCATTCATCCCGTCATCCTCGGCTACCCCAATGGGATGGCATGGGAAATGTTGCGAGTTCCAACTATACTGCGGCGGTGAGTAACGATAAGTTCGTGAGTCTTTTCCTTTTTTCCGTCTGTCTGGCGAGGTGATTGATGCCCAAGGCGCTCTGTCTCATTAGCCTTGTAGCGTCGATATTGATCGTCGTTTTATTTCTCCTCGATGCCGCTGCAGGCATGCTGGGGATGACCGACTTTGCGCCACTTCGTTCGGCGAATCTAACCATGGACATCGTCTTCGTCATCATGGCTGGAACGATGATCTACCTGAGCTGGTCCACCTACCGCGAGCAGCGTTAGCATACTGCATCGCTGTGTCCCTCTGAATCACTGGCTCCTCTGAGATGACGGTGCCCTCAATGATCACTGGGGTTGATCGCGATCTTTCTGAACGCACTTTTGCGGAGATACCGTATTCCTCCATCTTCTTTTCTTTCGGCCGCTTGCAGAAGGTGTTCAGCACCGATCTGCCTGAGGCGTCCACAGCCTCCTTTCTATCGGTCGCGACCACCAAACGCTGACGTTAAACTAGCGGTGTTCATTCTATAAGAAGTTCACTCTGCTGGATTTCCTCTCCAGAAAGGTTGCAGATGGCACGTAAACAGACACGTCGTGAGTTTCATCGTCTAGCGGGCAGCGGACTTCTAGCGGGTCTTAGCGGTGTTTCAGCAATGATCCCGGATCGTCTACGAGGACAAACAACAGAAACCTCTACCGGTGAACTCGAAACGTTTGTCCCGGCACGTCAGATCACCAAAGGCCCTAAGCATCACTGGTTCGGCTACTACGACAAACGCGCATTTGATCCAACAAACCGTTACGTACTCAGTAACCAAGTTGATTTTGAAGGCCGAGCCCCTAGTGGCGACGACGAGATCGGCGTTGGAATCGTTGACCTTGAGAATAACGACTCTTGGCGGACACTAGGAACTAGCCGTTCATGGGGCTGGCAACAGGGCTGCATGCTTCAGTGGCTTGGCCCAAACGGAGACCGGGTGATGTGGAATGATCGCCAAGACGATCAATTCGTCTGCCGCATCTTCTCCATGCGGGACGGCTCAGTCAAAACCCTTCCTCGTCCTATCTACACAATCTCGCAGGATGGAAAAACCGGTTTATCGGTAGACTTTCGACGGATCGACAACCTCCGTCCAGGCTACGGCTACGATGGCCTTGCGGATCCAAACGTTCACCTTCGAGCGCCGGAAGACTCGGGGATTTGGCGTGTCGATATGGAAACCGGAGAATCACAACTGATCCTATCGTTAGCTGAAGTGGCAAAACTCGCTTGGCCTGATGGCAGTCAGCACGAGGATGCTTGGCATTACTTCAATCATCTTCTGATCAATCCGTCAGGAGACCGCTTTATTGTCCTCCACCGATACCGCCCAAAATTTGACCCAAAGAGCCTTCAATTCGAAGGTGGCTTTGTGACTCGAATGCTCACCGCAAACATGGATGGATCGGATCGTTACATCCTTGATCCCAGCGGTTACACCTCGCACTTCATTTGGAAGAACGATCACCAGGTCACGATGTGGACGCGTCCCGCAGGTCAAAACAATGGCTTCTATCAGTTCACCGACCAAAGTCGTGAAGTCATTCCCGTGGGGCACAACCAGATGCCGAGCAATGGACACAACACCTACCTACCCAACACAAACGGGGACTGGATACTTAACGATACCTATCCAGATCGCCAGACCTCACGCCAAACGGTTTACCTCTACCACGTGCCCTCCCAGCAACGCTTCGACCTCGGGCACTTTCCCTCACCCAAAAGTTATCGTGGTGAATGGCGTTGTGACACGCACCCACGAAGCAATGACGATGGAACGCTGGTAGCAATTGATAGCCCGCACCACTCGGGCAGACAGGTGCACCTGATGGACATCCGAGAGATTTTGGCCAAGGTCTAATTCCGGACCAATTTGAGCGTGCCCCGTCCTCCTTTGCCTGAAGAAGGTTTGCTCCCGTGCCTGAAAAAGATTCACGCAACCAAAATTAGCGTTGTTTCCTAACCCAAGCGACAAACTTGCTGATCTCGGGATGGGACAGCAGAAGCTCGGTGGAATGATAATAACGCCCCAGCTCCTTTTCCTTGGGAACCAAGCGATGGATGGCACGATGGCAATCCTTACACAGGGGAACGGTTTGCAGCATCTGCTCACGAGTAAACCGCTTTTGAAACCATTGATTTCGATGGCACATTCGCGGAATCAAATGATGCAGCGTTGTCGGCTCACGCATCGTTCGCGTGCACAATTCACATTCATATCCCGACTCTGGCGGCATCGACACTGCTCGGCGTTATCGACTCGAAGACGGCTGAAGTAACTCTAAAGCTGCTGCAACCATGGTTCGGATTCCTTTCTCCAACCCCTCCTCCGCGTCATGGTAGTAAAGCGCACGGTGGAGTGACGGAGGCGAGACTCCTAAATATATCCGAGAAACCTATCCAGCAATCCCCGCGGTGAACTTTTTCACGAGCCATGGAACCGTGGTGTCGGCCCAGCGAAGGAGAACCGGTCCGCTGGCAACTGGTACCCATTCAAATTTCTTTTTTATTTTTCAAAACCATTTCAAGACCCCGCTCGTCAGTCTTCCGTGCGACGAACAATCTCAGTGATACATTCGCCGGTAACCTTGACCAACTCAGTGCTTTCCCAAAGCCCAAAGGTGATGAGATGAATCCTTGCTTCCGATCAAAATCCAAATCCACCGAACACTTTCGTCATGGCCAACTCCTGATCGCAACACTCCTCATGACGGGATTCCTGCTCGCCACAACGTTCGGTTGTGGTAGCCAAACGCAAGTCGACTCAATCTCGACGGGCGAAAACCAATCTGACTCTCGGGGATTAAAGAGCAGGCATTTCGCGCCTAACACGATGCCGACGATGGGGATCGAGATGGCAGCACAACTCGGAGCAGGAATGGGAATGGATCCGAGTTGGGGTCTAGGGCCGGGGATGGCGGGAAACCAATACGATCACATCGAAGAGAATGCCTTTAAGTTAGTCACGGACTCCCCCCTGAGCACTTTTTCAATCGATGTCGATACTGCATCCTATCGAAACGTTCGCCAATTCCTCTTGGAATACAACCAACTCCCGCGACCCGATGCGGTGAGAACCGAAGAACTGATCAATTATTTCCTCTACAACTATCAAGGACCGGACCCAGAGCAGAACCTACCTTTCGCGGTCAGAGTGAATTCAACGAATTGCCCGTGGAACAAGAACCATCGCTTGGTGCGTGTCGCTCTTAAAGGCAAACAAATCGAGTTGAACGAACGACCGAACATGAACCTCGTTCTGTTACTCGACACCTCGGGTTCGATGAAACAGCCCAACAAACTACCGCTCCTCAAGCAAGGCATGCGGCTACTTCTCAACCAACTCGATGACGCGGATCGAATCGCAATCATCGCCTACGCGGGAACTCCCGGGTTAGTGCTTGAAAGCACCACCGCAGACCAAAAAGAAAAAATCATGGATGCCCTCAATCGCCTTGAGGCGGGTGGCAGCACCAACGGCGGAGGCGGGATTGAACTGGCTTACAAGATTGCGAGAGAACATTTCATCGACGGGGGAACCAATCGAGTGATCCTTGGCACCGACGGAGATTTCAACGTCGGGATGACCGGAACAGATCAACTGATTGAGTTGGTTAAGAACGAAGCATCGCAGGGTGTTGACCTGACTGTCCTAGGTTTTGGAATGGGCAATTACAACGATTCGATGCTCGAGCAAATTAGCGGTTGCGGCAATGGCAACTACGCGTTCATTGACACCTATTCAGAAGCAAGGAAAGTCCTTCTTGAACAACTTTCCAGCACGCTAATTACAATCGCCAAGGATGTCAAAATACAGGTTGAGTTTAACCCCAATCTGGTCGCATCCTACCGTTTAATTGGCTACGAGAATCGCATGCTCGAAGCAGAAGATTTCAACAACGACAAAAAAGATGCGGGAGAGATCGGAGCCGGGCATGCGGTAACCGCACTGTATGAAATCGTTCCTCCGGGAGTCGAACAAGCCGACATCCCCAAAATTGATCCCCTGAAGTACCAAACTACCCGAGAAACGAAGCCTGCTGGCAACCACAATGAACTGTTGACGGTAAAACTTCGTTACAAACACCCGGAGAACAACACCAGTGAAAAACTGGAACTCGCTGTGGCAGATCAACAGACCCCGTTCAGCGAAATTGATTCGGAATTTCAATTCGCGGCAGCGGTGGCAAACTTCGGACTGCAGCTAAGAAAAAGCGAGTACCGTGGCGACTGGACCTACTCTGACATTGAGTCCATCGCTCGATCAGCCAAAGGTGACGACCCGCATGGCTTCCGAGACGAATTCTTGCAAATGGTGTCGGTTGCCCGATCACTCTCCACCGTTGATCACAATCCAGAAACGGGCGATCATCCGGTGGACCACCCTGCCCTTCCTGGGCTGAATCCCAGACTAAATTCGTCGGTCGAATCCGGCCTACCTGGTTTGGGAACCGGATTGACTCCACTTCTCAGTCGATAACGGATCACAACTGGACTCACCAACTTGCGACGGCGACTAAGTGGTTCTCGCTGCGGTGAATCCGTTGCCCTTCCAGACGTTTTCGAAAACCCTCAGCTTGAAATCAGTTTCGATCTGAGGGTTTCGTCTTGAGTCAGCCTGCAAACTAACTCCCCAATAGGTGATGCATGAAATTTCAGGCTAGAATTACCGGAAGCAAAGACCGTAAAGCTAGGTTCATAACAAACCAACATCAGACACTTGCAAATGAGCAAAATGGAATACCAAGCCTATTCAAAAATGATCGATCACGCCCTTCTGACTCCGACAATGCAAGTTCGTGATTTAGAAAGTGGCATTGATCTTGCCTTGGCATATGATGTCGCCAGTGTCTGCGTGATGCCCTATTACGTTGAACGTCTTTCACAGAGACTACGTGAGAGCACCGTTAAAACGTCAACCACCATCGGTTTTCCGCACGGCGCAAATCACGTGCAGACCAAAGTGGATGAGGCAAAACTCGCGATCGACAATGGCTGCCAAGAAATCGATGTCGTGGTCAACCTAAGTCAAGTGCTGAGTGGCTGCTGGAGTTATGTCGAGGATGAAATTGGTGCAATTGTTGAGACAGCACATTCGTCAAAACAGCGAGCCAAAATCATCTTTGAGAACTGCTTCTTGAATGATTCGCAAAAGATCAAGCTGTGTGAGATCTGCACCAAGCAGGAAGCCGATTGGGTGAAAACCTCAACTGGCTTCGGAACCGGCGGCGCGACCATTGCGGACTTAAAATTAATGATCCAGCACAGCGGCCCCGAAACGCAGGTCAAAGCTGCGGGTGGCGTCCGAGACTTAGCAACTCTAATGGAGGTAAAGCAACTTGGGGTGACTCGCTGTGGAGCGAGCGGAACGCCGGCACTTCTCGATCCGCTGCGAGAACAACTTGGCCTGCCACCTATTGAGTTAACTTCAAGTCAAGCCTCATCAAACAATCCAAATTATTAGAATCTGGTCGATTGATCCGATAGCCTCTTTCATCGCCCAACGTCACATGCGAATGTAAGGTTGAAGGTTCAGCCAGAAAGATCCGTCATTCGCTTGAAGCCGTTGTGTCGAATTCTACAAATTCCCCCAACTCACCCATACGCGCAAGAACAGCTGTGACGTTATCTCGTCCACCATTCCTCAGTGCACGGTTAACAAGGTTTCGTGCGGTTTGCGGGATCGGATCACCAAGGCGAAACAACTGACATATCTCGTCATCCTGAACCATATCGGATAGTCCATCAGAGCAAAGCAGCAATTGGTCATCCTGTTCGAGTGTGATGAGGAACAGATCAAAAGATGTCGTCTTACCGCTCGTATCAAAACACCTCGTCACCACATTTCGGTATGCATCCGCCATCTTCTCCGGCAAACCCTGCTGCTGTAATTGCTGCGACAAAGTGTGATCTTCGGTCAACTGCTGGAGCTTACGATTGCGGAACAGATAAGAACGCGAATCACCGACATTCAAAATAGCGGCTTGGTTACCGAAGAGATAAACCGAGGTCAAAGTCGTCGCCATACCTGACAACTCAGGATTTTCCTGCACTTGCTGACACATCGCTTGGCTGATCGCGTTGCCATAGAGCTGCAATCGAGTTTCGAGGTCTGAACGCAACTCACCCAAGGGCCGCATCACCCAACTACTGAGCTCACTTGCGTACTTCATCACCGCTCGGATGGCTGTTGCACTCGCAATCTCTCCGGAGACTTGGCCGCCCAGACCATCAGCAAGCAACAACCAAAACGCTTCGATATTCTCCTCTTGAATCTCAGGCTCACCCAGCGAGAAGGATTTAGCGAGGACTTCACTTTGACGACTCCGGCGGATGATGGCGTATTGATCCTCGTTATTGGCGCGAACTGCCCCCGGGTGGGTCAATGCGGCGATTTCCACGTAGGGGCACTCATGATGCTCAACGTCATCCAGCGTGACTTCGGGAAAAGAACGCAATTCAGATTACCTTCGCACTCGAGTGACAAGAGTTAAGAATCGTGTGCCGAAATGACCACGCTTCTATAACTTAGTCAGTTCCGAAAGCAACACGCTAAAAAATGTTTGAGTGAGGGATTTGATGAAGGCTCGAAATGTCGGAAAATTGGGCTAAGTTGAGTTTGCTGCTACCAATCTCGCTTGCTCGGTATCGAAAAACCGTATCGCGAGGATGGGTTTGCCCACGGAATCGTGAAGGCGGGGACATCGACGCCGCGCCACTCGCCCGATAAGATCTAGAGTCGACAGCGGGTGAAACCTAACGTCAAGCGATTTCCGAAGACACGCAAAGATCCTCGATCCGCAGCGGGCAACCCGTTAACTCACATGAACGACGTGACTTCTTCTCCCCGCGACCCGCAGGCACGCATCCAAATCACCTGCCTCATTATTCTGGTTGCAATTGCCCTGACCTACGTGGTTTATTGGCTCAGACCCGTGCTGGTGCCGTTTGTGGTATCCATCTTTGTGGTGAGCGGTGTAACTCCAATCTTGGAATTACTCGAGCAGCGATTGAACGTCAGTCGATTGGTCGCCGCGGGCCTCACCTTCTTGTCGGGATTCGCGATCCTCGTTGTCTTTGGCATCTCGATCTGGCTATCCGTCTTGGATCTCTCCAATAACGCGTCGGGTTACCGATCGAGGGTTCGAGAACTGGTTAGCGAAATCGAAGACAAACTCCCGATCAGTCTTTCCAATGAACAAAGTGACAGTTCCACGGAACGGAATCGCGTTCCGATTACTCAGGGCGAGAAAGTCACCTCCTTGATTGACGGATTGGTGGGTAACGCCATCGCGATTGTCTCGCAAACCTTCCTCAGTTTGGTTTCAACGAGTCTCGTTGTCCTGATCTTTGTTTTCTTCCTGCTCCTGGGTTCTCCTGCCATCGATAAGAGCCACCAAACCGTTCAGGAAATCAACAAGCAGGTTCGAACCTATCTTTCACTCAAAACCGTTATTTCAATCTTCACAGGCTTTGCATTCGGCCTCGCCCTGCATCTCTTCGGCGTGCCCATGGCATTCACTTTTGGGGTCTTGGCTTTCCTGCTCAACTTCGTCCCCAATGTGGGTCCCATTGCGGCAAGCCTTCTGCCTGTTCCCCTGATCGTCTTTGCACCCGATGCGACGATACTCTGGATGGCGTCCGTCTTGATCGTCATCAATGTGATTCAACTAATCAGCGGAAACGTCGTGGAGCCTAAGCTAATGGGTGAATCTTCAGACTTGCACCCAGTCACGATCCTGCTTGCATTGATGTTTTGGGGAGTCATGTGGGGTGTGATTGGGATGTTCCTCGCGACACCCATCACCGCTGCGATCCGAATTGTCCTTGAGCGTTTAGAACAGACTCGCCCCATCGCTTTGCTGATGGCAGGTCGGTATGGCAAACGCATTGAGACATAGAAACGGCATGAGCAACAAAGCCCTCGAAAGCTGGGGTGAAATACTCAACGGTGCGACTTGTCTTGACCTCGATTCCAAATGCACGGAGCCTTACGGTTCCCTCACTCATAACCGCGTCAAAGTCAATCATCAATGCACCTGCTACTACCCCTTTTAGCAAGTCTGCTTTTTGTGGGCGCATTGATCTTCATGAAGCGTGCTGGGGAAGCCGGAGCGAATTCACTCACAACCCTCTGCATTTCGAACCTCGGTTCAGGCATCATTTTCTCTGTCTTTTGGTCGTTGGGAGGAAGTTTTCGAGGATGGAGTGAGATCTGGCAACCCGCGGTGATCGCAGCACTTTTCGTTCTGGGTTTGACCTTCACGTTCGCCGCAATTGAAAAAGGTGACGTTTCCGTCGCCACACCAATCTTCGGTGTCAAAGTTGTCTTTGTTGCATTCTTGGTCACCATGATGGGAGTGCAAGAACTGCCAACTTCCGTCTGGGAGGCGGCGATCATGGCAACGATCGGTATCGGTATGATCCAATGGACCGGCAGAGGGAAGACCCATCACGTGACCTTCACCGTTGCCTTATCACTCGCGGCTGCCTTGTCTTACGCTACCTTCGATGTTCTGGTGCAGCGTTGGGCGCCGGCTTGGGGCGTCGGGCGATTCTTACCGATTGTCTACTGGTTCGTTGGGCTAAGCTCACTACCACTGCTACCCAAATTACCTTGGAAGAAGATCAAACACCGAAGCATCCTCGTCCCGCTCACCGCAGGATCACTCCTCATTTCACTTCAAGCGATTTGCATCGTCTCTACGCTTGCCATCTACGGAGATGCGGCACGCGTGAATGTGGTTTACAGCTTGCGAGGATTGTGGGGAGTCGTTCTAGCGTGGGCGGTAGCAAAACGATGGGGTGGCGCAGAAGCACACCACTCTCGTCGCACGATGGTGGCAAGATTGATCGGCGCCATCATCCTGGCGGGAGCCGTCGCTCTGGTGGTACTCTCAGAAGTATCTGACTGATGCGGAAAGACGTTAAACCAATAATTGATGGTTTTGTTCGCTGCAATTTGCTCAAACTAGCAGTCGTCAGACATCAGATTTTTCTATTGTCAAACGAGCTACCCACTCGGACCAATCTTACTGACGCAGATGCCAATCTTCCCCATCTCGCATCACACTCGCGTTGAAGTCCAAAAGGGTTTCTTTCATCGCTTCGAGAATCTCGCTTTTCTCAGCAGCGAGGTTATGAGTCTGCTTGGGGTCGGCCACAAGATCATACAGTTGGTAATTTCGATATCCACCTTGTTTGATAATCGGTATCCATGCCTCATTAAACATGTTCACCGTTGAAAGCTCATAGTCAGGATCGGCGACAATCACAAATTGCCCTTGTCGCATCGCGACGATTGGACGTGATTTCTGAAGGTGCCAAAATATCGGCTGCTCTCTCACCCAACCGCGATTCGAATCAAGCAGAGCCTCCGAGAGATCCACTCCGTCTAATTCTGGCCCCCGAGTCGATGGAATCTTTAGCAATCCACAGATCGTTGGCAAAAGATCAACCAAGCCCGCTGGTTGATCACAAACTTTCCCGGCATCAATTTTACCAGGCCATGAGAAAATACCTGGCACCCTCAGACCACCTTCCCAATTGACGCCCTTTCTGCCACGCAACCCCCCAGTTCGATCATCGCGGTAGCTACCGTTATCCGATGCATAAAAGATGAGCGTGTTGTCGGGCTCATCGATCTCGGACAGCTTTTTGAGTAAACGTCCGATTGCTCGATCCGTGTTATCAATTGTGGCTGAATAGACGGCAGCACGGTCTTTGATTTCCCCGTACTTTTGCGTCAGCGAATCGGGGGCGGCAATCGGTGCATGGGGTTCATGAAACCAGACGTTCAGAAAAAAAGGTTCCTGAGACCTATCACGATGATCCAGCCAGTCAATCGCCTCGTCTACCACGATTTGACATGAATATCCCTCAAGTTGGCCAACCGGCTGTCCATTCCGGATGAAGTTCTTTGGGTCCCGATGACTCGGTTCGGCATTGTTCCAAGTGGCAAACCAGTGATCAAATCCATGCTGATCGGGCGTTGGCTTTTCGATAGAGGCAGTCGGAAGCCCGAGGTGCCACTTGCCAATGTGCGCTGTTGAATAGCCTTCATCCCTTAATACCTCCGCAAGCGTGCGTTCTCGCAATAACAAATGCGAGCGTTGATTTGAGTCGGAAATCCAACTGTAAACCCCGGCACGAATGTGATGGCGTCCGGTCAACAAAGTCGCTCGCGAAGGTGAACAGACTGCACAACCTGAATAGAAAGTTTCAAATCTCGTACCTGACGCCGCCAAGCGATCGAGAACGGGTGTCGATACAGGGCCGTCATAACAACCAATGTCTTGAACACCAAGATCATCAGCCAGTAAGACAACAACATTCGGTCGCTGGAAGTCTTCCGCACCGAGAACCCTAGCGGCACCAGCCAGAATGGCCACACAAAAAAATATCCTCGTGATCAAAGTACTCATACCCAAACCACTCCATTTCTCAACACGTTTCTTAGTTGCGGGACAGTATTTGAGCATCACTTTGACCGAACTTAGGAGACAACTTAAAAGGCAGATAAATCCGCGAACCATGCGTAGATAACAAACACGATTGCAATCAGCCCAAAACCAACAGGCTTCGCCAAATGCCAAGGGGTTAAATCCACCGCCCCAACATCAACCTGCTCGTAAGCCGCGGTTCTCCTTAACCCCATTGAGGCTAGACCCAATTGAAGTACCACGAGCAGCAGGAATACCGCGCCCATGTAGTGGAAACCGCTTTGGAATGTCTGCGCCAGCCAACCGTCATCACCACCCGCGAAGAAGGTTCCCAAAACCATCAAGATAAGTCCCACTGCGAGAGTGATCAGAGCCGAACGACCGTCCGCCCAGCGATTGAACAAACCGACCAAAATGACCGCAGCGAGTGGGATGAAGTAGACGCCATTGAGCCCCTGAAAAAAACTAAAAACACCATCGCGACCATAAAATGCGAATGGAGCGGCAATCACCGCTAGCACCGCGACGACAAAACTACACTTCTGCCCAGACTTCCTAATCTGCTCGCTAGTCGCCCCTGGATTCAGGTAGGTCGCGTAGACATCGAGAGAAAATAGTGTTGCCGCCGAATTCAGAACTGAATTGAAAGTGCTCAAAATCGACCCCACCATCACTGCAGAGAAGAAGCCGAGAAGACTCTCCGGCAAGACTCTTGCTACCAGCGCTCCGTACGCGCGACTGGTATTCCATTCCCCATCTTCCGTTTTACCAACCGAATCAATCATTTCAGTATCGCCGGCGGTAATCACCAAGTAAGCCGCTGCAATTCCCGGCAACACGAGAATCAGTGGTGCAAGGATTTTAAAGAATGCAGCAAGCAGCACCCCCTTTTGTCCCTCAGCGAGATTCTTCGCACCAAAGGTTCTCTGGATGATCTGCTGATTGGTTGTCCAATAGAAAAAATTCAATAACAGAACGCCTGTAAAGAGCGTCGGCCAGTGGGTTGATTCATTGGAGGTACCGAGCGATTGAAATGCATCGGGATCTGCTTCTGCAATCTTTTCAAATGCTCCACTGAAGCCACCTTCACTACCGCCAATCAGTTGCAAGGAAAAATAGGTGATCATCAAACCACCCACCAACAGCCCAGCACCATTGAACGTATCACTCACTGCAATCGCCTTGAGTCCACCAAAGATTGCATAGGCTCCCCCAAGAGTGGCGATGAAGATAAGCAAGATCCAGATCATCTGGATTTCAGAGACACCAAACTGAACATGCAATCCCAACATCCCGTTGAGACCATTCGCTCCTAGAAACAAAACAAATGGCAACAAAATCATCATATAAGCAACAATGAAGATGGCCGCGGTCGCCGATCGCACCGATCGCCCATACCTAGCTTCGAGAAACTGCGGGATGGTCGCGATTCCCGACTTGAGGTATCGCGGGAGAAAGACGAGAGCGAGGATCACCAGAGATGCGCCGGCCACCACCTCCCAACACATGACCGACAATCCGTCTTTGAATGAGTCTCCGTTGAGTCCGACCAATTGTTCTGTCGAAAGATTCGTCAACAACAGCGAACCCGCGATGAAGATTCCGGTCAGGCTCCGTCCAGCAAGGAAATAGCCTTCATCACTATCGACATCGCTGTTTCGAGTGGCAAGCCAAGTCAAAACAGCAACCAGGGTGGTAAAGAACAGAAAAGAAATAGCGGTCAGCACGGCGAGTGCCTTTCTTTCAGAGGACGACTAGGAAACCCTCCAAAGCAAAGGAGGTTCTGAGTTTCAGACCCTGCATGCTCGGCCGAAACCCTTCACAAGAGCACAATCCTAGACGTCACGAGTCCCCGCACAATCACCGCAGGCGTTGCACCGAGTGATTTTTATGAACTTCAGAGCCCAAACACCACCGGGCAACGTAAAAACCGTACATTTCGCCACTACAACTTCACCAGCCCATCATTTGTTCTCAACCCATGCAAGCCTAAAAGCTTGCGAGGAGTCTGTGTAGCACCGGATCGCCGACTCAGAATCCCACTCACTAAGAGACTTGGAGGAGACCCCGTGATGCCGGTAACCATCCCTCTTGTTGGTACCAGTCAGCGGTCTGACGTAAACGAGTCGCAAGGGTTCGGACACAATGGAAGCCGACTTCAGATTTTAATTTTTCGGTGGAGCAAACCCACGATCCACCTTTTGCCTCTCGAGCCTTATCAAGATTCACGATCCTCGCTTCACCTTTGACATAACCAATCAATTCGCTGATCGCCGCAAAGGTGCAGAGCACCGGATGTGGAATGCGAAGGTTCACAACCTGATCCCTGCCAAGAACGCGACCGATCATTTGCCCGAGATCGGAGTAAGTCATAACTTGCTCGTCGGCCACAAAGTAGGTCCCCGTTGCCATCTCCTGTGCAGTTTCCCTCTTCCCAGACTCAGCAATCTGAAGCATCGCGAAACTGAGATCACGTGCATGAATCGCTGAAAAGAAGTAGTCTCGAAGACTAGGAATCACATGCACTCCGGCGCGAGCGATCCCGCGAAAAAGATTGTAGACATCTCTGTCACCCTCACCAAACACAATTGGCGGTCGGACAATCGAGATCGGAACTTGCTGCGCGAAACCCTTAACTGCTCGCTCGCCGGCCAGTTTCGATCGTCCATAGTTGGATACCGGTTCCGACGGATCCGTTTCAACCCGTGCTCCAATCCCGCACGATGGACCGGCAGCCGCCAAAGATGAGGCGAAGAGCAGAGTGGGTGGCTGACGCTGATCCGCGCAGGCTTGCGCAATGTGACGAGCCCCCAACTCGTTGGCTCTGAGCAATTCGCTCACACGATGACTTTTTGTGACTCCCGCCAAATGAAAGACGCAGTCGTGACCGTTGACCGCACGCCGCAGCGAATCAAGATCACTCAAGTTGCCGAGACGATAATCCGGCGAGAAAGCCTTCAAACTCTCACGGTTCGATGTCTCCCTCACCAAGCAGGTCACTTGATAACCCTGCTCTGATAGGACTCGCACCAAGTGCCGTCCAATGAATCCGGTTGATCCCGTTACTAAGGCTCGTTTCATCTCCCCACTCGCTCCAAGGGATAAGATTCGAAGTCGTTCTCAAGTTGCATCGCTTTTGCAGTTCACTGCAGACAGACAGATGTCCGTCATCGCGAGCGCCTAAGCCGCAAAACGGCCGCACTCTCTTTGCCCCCCTAGCAATCGTTTTCGGCAAAACAATCGCGAATCACGAGTAAATCGATCCACCCAACTGATAGGGCGCAAGCATCGACAACCCTTCCCCACGAGCGAAGAATCCGCGTTCCCCCCATTAAAAGTACCCTTGAGTGGTCACGCATTGAAACGCTGCGACCCGCTGATCTAGCGGATAACAGAATTCCAATGGTTGCGCCAGCAGGCCGTACGTCCCTACTTCGGTGTGCTGCTATCTCTTTATCAACACGCAAACCTTTTGCCTGTCGAACTTTCAAGAGATTAGCGAAGCGTCAACGTCGTGGTATCGCAGACCACCCACGAGTTTCGACTTTAATTAAAGAAGCATTTTTTTCACGAAAAATGCAAAAGAATCGAAAACGCTTTTATATTCACACTCACATCAAATCTACTAATCGTCGCTTGAACGCGGTTCATACTAAGCGGTCTCGGTACACGTTACCGAAACACCTTAACGAAAGCCAACTCGCAGTCCAGCGAAGCATTTCTAGATTCATTCAGCATCGAGGTGATCGAATCTGCTGCTAATTTTGGTTCTTTACCGTAACGAACGGTTGAACTTCCTGTTCCTTGGACATTCGCTCACGATGCTTTTCAATTAACCAACTATGAAACCACATTGGCTCAAAGCGGTAGCGAGCGTCCCCGGGATGCTGCGCATCCAAATTCACCAAGCCCGATCGGTTCAGCAACCGCTCCACGGCAACACGGACCGGTTTGCCGTAATGATCAACAACAGCTTGATCCGTCGGTTTCACTTCAAAGAATCCGTCTGCACTGGAAATCGACTGATCGGCGTACTGTACAGCCACCGCCTCGAGTAATTTGACATACAAATCTAACTCGTGAGGTTTTAGTCGACTGGGTCGATCTCCTGAGAGAGTATCACGTTCCAGCCACTTCGCGAAAAATTCTTCCTTGAACTGCTTCTCGGAGTATGCGGTACCCCGAGCCACCGACTCCTCAACGATCTCGCGGACCATCGAATTACCAGCGAGGTTGGGAAGCACGGATGCGACGCACGGGTAATTTGAAGCCCAAAACCGAATGGTTTCATGCACCTCGGGAATCATCGACTGATTCGGTTCACATCGAAGATTTGCAAATTGACCATCCCTAACAAATCCTTGACCACACCACTGCTCGTACATGGACAACGGGAAATTCGCAGTCCTACCTGCCTCGTCGAGATAGCAAAGTTTGTATTTCCAGCAGTGGTAATTCCAACTTGAAACGTTCAAATCGCCTGTGGTAACAAAATTTGGCGGATGCAGCACAAAACAACTCAATCCATCCACTGGTTCCGCACTACAACACTGATGCCAGTATTCACGAAACACCAGCGGGCGTCCGAACACAAATGCATGCCGAACCGCACCAACTTGATCGGCAATCAATTGCTGCACCGTCTCGAGAAGATACAGGTAATCATCAGGATGCACCTCGTCGAGCGAATCCATGATCAGAAACGGCTTTTCGAGCTTCTCTAGTCGCTCAACGAACGCTGCACGACCACCGAGTGTGAGTTTCAGCAACTGGCTCATGACTTGACCATCATGAACGATGTCTGCCTGCTGATGAGCTAAGCCACGTGACTGAAAATCAACATACCAGTCCCGTATGTCGAATTTCTCGACACTTGATTGAATCGATTTGTCGGTGAAAAGCCCAGACTTAATGAAAGTCTTGCCCACACCTGCAGTGCCGGCAACCAGCGTCACTCCGCGGATTGCAGAAAAATCCGAAGCATGGTGCGACGCCTCCAACGCGTTCAGGTGACGACGCAATTCTGGATTCGCGGCCCAATAATAATTTGCCAGTGTATCCTGATGCCGCCGGCCGGATTGAAGGAGCTTCGGCTGGCAACGAGCTTCGATCGCCTTAAGAGCCGACAACCAGTGCTCCGAATGCTTCGAGAAAATTGCCTCAGAGATCGAACCACTCTCAGCATTTCCCGCAACGAGAACCGAACCGCCGGTGGCGCTAATAGCACCAGTTCCGGGAGTATCTAAATCCGCGACTGGATTTTGAGCACCAAGGGGAGCATTCCAGTGATTGACCACGACCAACAGGGCAAAGCCTGAGAGAATCCAGAGTCGGTGGGTGTGAGGGATCAAAGCAATCCGCCTGAATACGAGTCCGTTCCTTTGATTAATGAAATGCAGCGGCTTCCGCTACATTTACCGGCGGAAGCTTAACCAAAAATTGAAATAAGAAATGGTTAACTCACCACGAATGCGAACTTTTCATGATCCCTTCACACTATCCTTAACAGTAACTTCACATTCCGGCAGGCAGGTGGCAGTTTGGGCAATTTGCATGACCGAAATCAGGTCCAAGATTGAGGCTGGTCAGGCGTTTTGTCTTAACACATCCGAATCTAGAGCGTCGGCGGCAATCCAACCACTCATCATCACCATGGGCATACCTGGGCCAGGATGTGCGGCACCACCCGCTAGGTACAAACCCTCGATATCTCGGCGTCGATTACCTGGTTTAAAAGCCCCGACAAACTTACCGTGACTTGCCAATCCATAGATAGCGCCATTGAGAACTCGATACCTCTTGTGGATCCCTTCAGGTGTGAGAGCGGATTCGCACACGATAGCCTGCCGAAGACCTTCGAGTCCTGCGGTGCGTTCCAACTTGTCGAGAATTACCTCTCGGTAAGCAGGCAACATCTCGCCCCAATTGTGGTGAGGACGCAAATACGGAGTGTGCACCAACACGTATAGTGATTCACATCCATCCGGAGCCACCTCCGGTTCACTGATGCTTGGTGCACAGAGGTACGCGGTCGGATCCGGTGCCGGTTCACCTCGTTTATAAATCCAATCAAACTCTTCTTCCGGATCCCGAGAAAAGACAAAATTATGATGCAGCAGTTGAGAATAACGTCGATCGAGTCCTAAGTAGAGAACGACCCCGCTGCAAGCCGGTTCGTGTCGCTGCTTTCTCTGAAAACGTTGGGACTGCTGAGTCTCGCCAAGTAATTCGCTGTAGGTTCTCACCGCATCGCAATTACTAACGACTGAATCACATTGAATCGTTTCCCCTGATTCAAGTTTAACACCGGACACACGACTCCCCTGAAGCTCGATCCGACGCACGTCAGTCGACAGTCGAATCTCTGCGCCCATCTCGATCGCAAGTTTCGCCAAAGCTTCTGGGACTGCCCTCGTGCCGCCGATTGGGTACCAGATCCCCTCCTCTGTCTGCATATGTGCGATCCCGCACAAGACTGCGGGTGACTGGTAAGGTGAAGACCCAACGTACTGAGTGAAATGATCCATCATTTGTGCCACTCGATTTTCGGGAACGTGAGAGCGCACCACTGATGCAACACTACGCCCCATCCGCAATGACAACACATCCCGCAGCACTGAAGCTGAGAACGCCCCACCAACTTCCATCGTGTCACGCAGTCCACCAACCGAGCGGTAGAAGAAAAAGCGATCCGATACGCGATGCAACTGCCCACTCACCTCGAGGAATTTTTCGTAACCGTCAGCGATCTTCATGTCCCCCGTGAAGTTCAGCAGATGCTGCTTCATTTTCTTTACATCGGAGACCAAATCCAATACATCGCCGGAGGCCTGCTCGGTGCCTGATGCATCTGAGCCAGAGTCAAAGAAACATCTCCACTGAGGATCTAGAGGGACCAGATCAAGATAATCATCCATCTCTCGCTCAGCTTCCTCAAAGATTCTCTTGAGCACGCTCGGCAGCGTTAAAATGGTTGGCCCCATGTCGAATCGGTACCCATCGTTTTGGTAACTCGCAGCCTTACCACCGTACCAATCATTCTTCTCCAGAAGTGTTACCCTGTAGCCGCGAGCGGACAGCACACAGGTCGCAGCCAGACCGGCAAGTCCGCTACCAATGATGACAACATGATGTTTCTTTTGAGGTTGGTTGCCTGTCATATGATTTTTGATTCCATTGCAACAGCGAATGTCAAACCGAGTGGTTTTCGCGCACTCATCATGAATTTCGTTCACTACTCATCAGTATCAGACACTCATTTTCGATAACTGGTCATGAGACGCCAAAGCCCTTGAAGTCGCGTGCGCAGGTTCCCACCGTGCTGCAACTGGATCACTGACAGCAAGAGACTGGAATCCTTTTCACGATTGAAAACGAGATGCGGAATGAACGCACCGCGCCGACGCGACTTCAGCACAGGCAAGGTCATGGATCTTAAACCTTCTTCTCCGCGAGTGACCCCAAAACCACTTTCCCCTTGCCCTCCAAACGGCACTCGCGGGTCTGCCGTTGGGACAATCAGATCATTAATCGTGACGGAGCCGACCATCAGTTGGTCACCAATCGTGGATGCGTCCGCCTGTGATCCAAACACACTTGCTGCGAGACGATAACGACACTGATTGACAATTGGAACAGCTTGTTCAATTCGATTAACCACTAACTGGCTGATCACCGGCGCAAAAACATCAGCCTGAGCGATCTCGCTGTCTGGGAGAACGTTCCCAAGCACCAGCGGCGTCATCAGCCCGGTTTCTTCCAACTGATCGATCGAGAAACGCCCCGTTAGGTCAGTAGCCCCAGCGTCAAAAGCGCGTCGGAGCAACGCGACCACGGAATCCTTGGCCGCCGGATGAATTGCTTGCGGTCTCTCCGTCGATAACTTGCTTACCAACGTCTCACAGATCGCTTCACTTGCCTCTCGCTCACCAATCAAACGTCGCGGTCCGATGCAGGTTGCTCCACTGTTAAATGTCAAACCAAATCGGATGGACTCCGCGACGCGACTGGGGTCCGCACTGGGGCAAGCGATAACCGCGTCACATCCGCTAAGTTCTAAAATCATCGGCGTCAACGATTGTGAGGCCTGACGAAAAACGGCGCGTCCGGTTTGGGCAGATCCCGTGAGCACGATCAAGTCGACACCACGATCAATGGCATCGATCGCAGCGTCGGCAGATGAATCAAGTTGCTGCAGTGCTTCAACGGGAACTCCACACCGATAGAAAGCAGTAACCAACGCCTCCGCGATCTCCTCACATCCCTCTGCCGGCTTGAACAAGACATGATTGCCCGCAGCAAGCGCTTGAGCGATTTGGACACCCACGAGCAAAAGCGGATAATTCCACGAACCCAAGATCAAAACGGTTCCACGGGGTTGATAGTGGATCTCGTTGCGAAGCCCCCACAACCAAATTGGACGAGACGCCAACGGCAATCGACGTGGCTTCAGCAATCGAGCACCTCGTCGACCAATCCACTTCAGAGCTGCAGTAAGGGGCAGAAGTTCCGCCGAGACTGTTGTCAATCGATCGGGTCTCCAATCCCTACGACATAAATCAGCCCACGACTCCCCCTCTTCAGCGATCACTTGCCTGACACTAGCGATCCGTCGGCAACGCTCCTTGAGCGGCACGGAGCTCCAAGGCGAATCGGTGGGGGACTTGGGCAGACGATGTTGCATAATGATCAGGGACGGCCGGGATGATTGAAGGTCGATCTGAAGCGAGTGATTCAAAGAGCAGTGTAAATCATACCGATTCTTCGGTGCTTCCCACGAGACGATGCCCGGTCACTTGGAATGAGAATGTGATTTTGTTCTCGGGAGTGGTTGACGTGGGCGGACTACTTGCGGTTCCTCCTAGGTCGGTTCTAAACTGCCAAGAAATGGACAATCGGGCTCTATTTTTCGGTTGTTTTTTCACATACAGCCATATCTTCGGGTAAACTTCTAAGCCTTCAATCAAGACGATAATCCACACCCTGACACTCATTGTTTTGAGTTTAGGCAATCAGCGTGTTGTTTCGACTTTCAATGATTAGGTTGAAGCTGAAGTCAAATCAACCTTTTTGCGGAGGTCGCGACAAGGTTCACGACCTCCAGTACTACTCCTACAGAACAGCTATTCGGTGCAAAAAATCTGGGACTCTGGCATTGATTATGCTGAATTGTCAGATGTCGGTATGCGCCGCTCTAACAACCAAGATTCGTTCGTCTCGGTGCTTGCGAAAAGCGAAAAACGCTTCATCACACACGGGCATCTTTTTATTGTCGCGGATGGCATGGGAGCACATGCTGCTGGTGAACTTGCAAGTCAGCTTGCTGTCGATGAAATCTCCCGTGCTTTTTTTCAATTCGAAACCATGGATAGGGACGCAATCGAAGCGGCGTTCCATCATGCCAATCGAGAGATCTACAACAAAGGTCAAAGCAACCCAGAATTTCACAACATGGGGACCACCGCGTGCAGCTTGGTGCTGAATCAGGCAGGTGCGACCATTGCTCATGTTGGTGATTCTCGCGTGTATCGCCTGCGAAACGATTGCCTAGAACAACTCACATTTGACCACTCACTCGTGTGGGAAATTGAAGCGAACCCCGAACTCAAGACCAGCTCATGGTCAGGGCCAATTCCCAAAAATGTGATCACACGATCCCTCGGGCCGAACTCAGCAGTTCAAGTAGATATTGAAGGCCCCTTTGCGGTGCAACCCGGCGACCGATTCGTCTTGTGCAGTGACGGACTGAGTGGGGTCGTCGAAGATGAAGAAATTGGCACACTCGCCGGCTGCCTAGACCCGGAGCGTGCAACGCAAGTTTTAGCCGATCTTGCCAACCTTCGAGGTGGTCCAGACAACATCACGGTGACGATCGTGCACGTTGCGGAAGATTCTCCGGACCCAGATTCAGCCCCCCTCTCCCAACCCTCATCAAATTCCAAGAAAACACCAGGCTGGCTCCTTTACTCGATTGTTTTTCAATGGCTTGCAACGGCTTTATTTGGTGTCCTCCTCTTGGGCGGCGAAGATCAGTTCTCAATTTTCACGATCGTCACGTTTACCACGGCCTTGATCTCCTCAGTCGCCGCTTGGGGATGGCTCGCAACGAAAAATCAATCTAGCCATACAAAACTCAACCTTCCTCAGGGGAAAGCCCCCTACCGATCTTACGATGCTCGCCCCTCTAACGATTTGTACGAGCGGCTCGGTCGAACCATTCAAGCTTTGCGTGACGCATCGGCTGAAAACAACTGGTTGATGGAATGGAATTCCGTCGATCACTATCAGCAACTCGGTCAGATCGAAATCAATCAGGATCGAGCCCGAGACGCAGTTCGGTATCAGTCATGCGCAATCCTTGAAGCGATGAAACAACTGCGGGAACAGCAGAACCGAGCAGCCAACGACACCTCGGTCGATCTTTGATCCCACTGTGTTCATACTCAACTCTCTCAATCGCGGCCCCCTGAACTCAGCCATTCCTCTGGCCTTCCAAGCAAATGCCCAAAAACATCTCGCGGCCTAACATCCTTTGGTACTGCACCGATCAACAGCGTTTTGACACCATCGGGGCATTGGGAAACCCACATGTCATAACACCCCACATCGATGCCTTGGTCGAATCGGGTGTTGCTTTTACTCATGCCTACTGCCAAAGCCCGATCTGCACACCGAGTCGATCGAGTTTCATGACAGGAATGTACCCATCACGCGTTCACAACACCCGCAATGGAAATGACACATTCCCGACCTATCCTCCTGTCATCACGAAACTCATCGCCGAAGCAGGATACCGCTGTGGACTCATTGGAAAGTTTCACCTTCAGAGTTCCGGTAGACGCACCGAACCGCGGATTGATGACGGTTTTTCTTACTGGAAGTTTAGCCATGCTCCCCGTGACGATTGGCAGTCTGGTCATGACTACGCCGATTGGGTTCGATCAAAGGGAGGTGACCTCAACGCACTACGTGATCATGAAGATCGTGTCCCAACAGAGTTGCACCAGACGACCTGGGCGACCGAGAGAGCGATCGAATTTCTTGACGCATCGGACAACGATCAGGAACCGTGGCTACTGAACCTCAACATTTACGACCCACACCCGCCCTTCATTCCCCCAAGGTCTTATGCGGATCTATTTGATCCTGCGACACTTCCCGGACCGCACTTCAAGCCATCTGATCTCGAACAACAAAAAAAACTTTCAGTGCTCGATTTCCAAGATGAAATCCGATCGCCTGAAGAACATCAAGCCACGCTTGCTCAGGCTCGCTATTACGCGATGATCGCCCAGATTGATGATCAATTCCAACGAATCTTAAATCACTTGGATAAAACGGGGCAGCGAGACAACACCGTGATTGTATTCACCAGCGACCACGGTGAAGCTTTAGGTGATCACGGGCTGATGTACAAAGGATGTCGCTTTTACGAAGGCTTGGTAAGAGTTCCACTCATCTTCAGCTGGCCACAACGTTTCCAGCATTGCATGCAGGCGAACGGACTGGTTGAACTACTGGATATGAGTGCGACGCTCCTCGAACTGTGCGGCGTCACCCTACCTGAGTACTTTCAGGGACGAAGCTTGCTTCCAGTCCTAACCGGAGAGGCTTCACCCGATCATTTTCGTGAGTATGTTCGCAGCGAATACTTTGACGCACTCGACCCACATTTTACTGGTGGTTCAGGAACCTTCGGGACGATGTTTCGGACGCCGTCACACAAACTGTGCATGTATCACGATAAGGGACTTGGCGAACTTTATGATTTGTCAGAAGATCCTTGGGAACATTTGGATCTCTGGGATCGCCCAGACAGCCAAAGCATCAAGAATGAACTGATTCGTCAAGCCTTCGATGCCCACGTGACTCTGACCACCGACATGGGCTCACCTCGAATCGCACCGATGTAAAAACGAGTCGACAGTGAATCACCGATTCTCCCCCCTTCGATCAGTGCGGCCAATCTGAGGTCGGCTAGCAGCTATTTCGTTGCGTGCGTTAGAAAATCGCGTACACTACTGCGCAGTTTGACTCTCAATCATGAGTCAATTTCCCGCCCCAAATTACGCCATTCGTCTCCAGTGACGAGGCGTCCACGCATTGAACGAGGCACATCAATCATGATCCGTTCCATCACCATCCTGTCAGCGGTTTTGACACTTTGCCTCACTCCGATCGATGAGACGTGCGAAGCAGCAGAACTCTATGGACTCCAGAGAGGCGAACTTCAGCTAAAGTCAGCCGGATCGCTTACCTTTGGCCCGTCGGGCATTCTTTTCATCGGGGATGCGAAGGCAGCGAAAATCTATGCGATCAACACTGAGGATGTAGCGTTAGCAAAGGCAGAGAGTTACGAAATCGAAGACCTTTCGGCTAAGCTTAGCGGTGCAGTGAACGCGTCGGCAGAGAGTATTGGTGATCTTGCAGTCAATCCAGTCACCGGTAATGCATTCATCTCCGTCATTGCCAGTGAAAAGGTCGCGATTATCCGCATCTCAAGTGATGGAAAAATTCAACAACTCGATCTCTCCAATATCGCTCACTCCTCCGTAAGCCTACCCAACGCTCCGGAAGACAAAGAAGTCGGCGAGGGACGTCGGCGTGGTAATCCGAGGAACAATTCTATCACCGATCTTGCATACACCTCCGGCCGCGTCTTGGTGGCGGGATTAGCAGCAGGCGAATCACCTAGCTCGGTACGCGAATTTGATTTCCCATTCAATGAAAATAACGCTGGGATGAGGGTCGAGATTTACCACGCGGCACACGGGCGCAGCGAAGATTACGCTCCCATCCAAACCTTTGTACCATTCAATCTGGGTGAGGAACCGACGCTACTCGCCGGCTATGTCTGCACTCCACTCGTCAAGATTCCCCTAAACCAAATCAAGAATCGCGAAAAGATCACGGGAACCACCGTGGCTGAACTGGGTAATCGGAATCGTCCCCTCGACATGCTTGTCTACCAACAGCACGGCAAGAATTTCTTGCTGATGTCTAATAGCGCACGAGGAGTGATGAAGATCAGCACCGATGATCTCGAGAGCAACACCGGCCTAACTGAAAGGGTTGCAAACGGCGGCGTTGCGGGACAGCCTTACGAGACAATTGAGTCTCTTCAGGGTGTCGTTCAACTTGCGAAACTTGGCGATCACCACGCTCTCGTCATCCAGCATTCAGAGGGCGGTCCTTTCGCAATGCGTTCGGTCGAACTTCCGTAGCACAATCGCGACGTGCCGACCGAACCACGTTGACTTCGTCACATGGGCAACCATACGCATCATTTTTCTCCTCACCCATTTTAACATGATTCGAACCGCCCTCTTACTCTTGACGATTCTAAGCATCGGTTTGCTTGACACGTCGCACCTAGATGCGAAACAGCCAAACATTGTCTGGATCGTTTCCGAAGACAACTCCATTCATTATTTGAATCATTTCTTTCCCGGTGGAGCCGAAGCTCCAAACATCGAAGCTTTGGCCGCTGCCGGACTAACCTTCGACCACGCCTACTCCAATGCACCGGTTTGCTCGGTCGCTCGAACAACCCTTGCAACCGGCTGCTTGGGGCCGCGTATCGGCACGCAGTTCCATCGTCGATATCAACTTGCCCCGATGCCCAATGGCTTAAAAATGTTTCCCGGCTTACTTCGCGATGCCGGATATTACACGACAAACAACAGCAAGAAAGACTACAACGCCATCGAGGGAGACGGCATCTGGGATCAATCTTCGGGCAAAGCGACTTGGCGAAACCGACCCAATGCATCCACGCCATTTTTCCACATGCAATCCCATGCTCAATCGCACGAGGGCTCGCTCCACTTTAATCGACAGACCTTCGAATCGGTGACCACGCAAACCGATCCTAAATCGGTCCAACTGGCGGACTATCACCCTGACACACCCCTTTTTCGCTATACCCATGCCTACTATCTCGATCGCATGAAGCTAATCGATGAGATTGTTGGTGCGACCGTTGCGAAACTTCAGGAAGATGGCCTCCTTGAGGACACCTTTATCTTTTACTTCGGTGACCACGGTGGAGTTCTTCCCAAGAGCAAAGGCTACCTGACTGACGCGGGAGTACATGTGCCGCTGGTGGTCCGCGTTCCGGAGAATTTTAAGCATCTTGTTCCCGATGGAGTCGGGGAACGAGTTGGAGGGTTCGTTAGCTTTGTTGACTTTGGCCCCACGGTATTAAACCTAGCGGGAGTTACGGTACCAAAGGAAATGGATGGCGTACCGTTTCTCGGCGTCGGCACCTCACTTGATGAAGTGAACAGCAGGAACGAAACCTTCAGTTATGCCGATCGCTTTGACGAGAAGTATGATTTTGTTCGCTCTATTCATCAAGGAAAATACCAGTACATCAGAAGCTACCAACCCTATCTTCCAGACGGCTTGAACAACAACTATCGATACAAGAACCTTGCTTATGAAGAGTGGCGGCAATTATTTACTGAAGGAAAGCTAGACGGCCCGCCGCTCACCTTTTTTCAAGCTAAGCCGATTGAAGGGTTATTTGATTGCGAAGCAGATCCCCATCAAGTCGTCAATCTTGCGCAGGACCCTCGCTACCAAGAACAACTTCAACAGCTAAGGGAGCGGCTCGACGAAAAACTCAAATCGTTACCCGACCTGAGTTTTTATCCAGAGAGCTATCTCGCGGAACACGCAATGGATAACCCTGTACAGTTCGGCAAGCAAAAAGCGAAAGAGATCGCGTCGTTCATCGAGTTGGCCAATCTCGCCTTAGGTTTCGAACTAACAGAAGATGCGAGAAAGAAACTGACTTCTGCGATGAGATCTACGAACCCGATGACTCGCTACTGGGCAATGATGACATGTGCTGCGATGGGAAAAAAAGCGAGTCCGATCGCTAAGGAAGCGTTACCACTGCTCGAGGATCCACAAGAAGTGGTCAGAATTCGAGCGGCAGAGTTTTTGGGATGCATCGAGCAAGTGAATCCGCAAACCACGCTGATCAATCTGGTAAACACCACCGAGGATCCCATCATCGCGACAGAAGCGTTGAATGCGGTGGTGCTATTTCGAGATTTCTATGGCGATAAGTTCCCCGTGACTCGAGACGACTTCAAACCGATTGCGACAGGAGCCGATGTGGACGACCGTCTCAACTATATCAACGGTGTCCCTTATCCTCCCAAGAAACAACCGAACTCGCCTAAACCAAAAAATAAAGCGGCTAGGAACCAATCATAGCGTGACTCGGGAATTACCGTCGCAGATCACGCCTATTCCCCTAGCGGCTTGTCCACCAATCGCTGGCTTCTTGAACCGACACTCTGAACAACGAATCAACCGACCCGAATGAACGCTGCCGACCTGAGTCAAACACAAATCAAACAACTCGCCGACATCGGTCAAGTCTTAGTTGATCAACGCAGTGCAAAAGTAATCGTCCCACCAAAGGCAAACTCCACTGGATTCTGGTTTGGTGGTGGGAATATGGTCCAAGACGCACAGGGTGTTCTCTGGTTAATTGGACGTTATCGAAATCACGGAGATTCACGTACTGGCCTGCACATGGGCGAACGAGGCCTCGAGTTGGCAATTTTCCGATCCGATGACCATGGGGGCTCCTTCCAAAAAGTGCTGTCTTTACCCAAGGCAAAACTGAATGTTGGTGAGCGAGAAGTTCTATCAATCGAGGGCGCCGCGATACGATTTGATCAATCACAGGTAGAAGTTTTCGTTTCCACCGAAAAATCGGGTATCGACTACCCCGGAGAGCTTGAAGGTTTCTTGAAGCCGGGGACCGGAGTCTGGACGATTGATTACCTTCGAGCGGACTCAGTGGAAAAGCTTGCAGATGTCACCCCCAAGACAATCCTCAGCACCACCGACCCCGAGTTTATCCACATCAAAGATCCATTTCTCGCCGAACATCAGGGAGTGGCTCAGCTAATGTTTTGTAGCCACCCATATTGCTGGACCAGCTCCAATACCGGCCGCATACCGCTAAACAGTTGTTTATCAGCGAGCAATGGTAACGGATCAAATAAGGAAACGGATTTCGATTTTTTCCCTCGAGGCTTCACCTGGGACGTAGCAATGACCCGCGGGACCGCCGTACTGGAGCTACCGCGGGCGGGAACACTCAACGAACAATCGGTCAGTCTGTTTTTCTATGATGGTGGGGAATGCGTTCGGAACCTCGAAGAACATTCCGCGGCTATCAAGCGGCCTCGAGGCTATTCGTGCGAAGAACTCGGTGGGTTAGCTTATTGCCTTGATGGGAACTTGGATCGTCCCAAGCGAATCTCGAAACACTCACCCGCTTTTATCAGTCCTTGGGGTACGGGATGCAGTCGTTACGTCGATGTCCTCGATGCCGGTGAGCACTACTACGTCACGTGGCAACAATCGCAGCAGGATCTATCTCAACCGCTGGTTCTTCATAAGGTGGAGAAAAAAGCGGTGATCAATATCCTTGAACAATCATGATGGTTCCCACTACGGCAGAGCAACCATCAGAATTTCGGTGAACAAGTATTGCGTTCCGAGTCCTGTTAAGAGCGACAGTTCAAGCAGTGCTAGCTTGCTCACTCTTACAAACCTAGACATCAACAGTCCTGTAGATAAAACCATCGAACCAATCACCACAGCCAAAGCAAACCAACCGCTCTGAAATGCAAGGACATGGGCAACCACGACCGCAAAACAGCTAACTGCTAAAAGGCGATGCGTGACCACCTCACCGACTTCTTGGCTCGCAGCCACCTCTTGTGAAGTTAAATCATGAGCTCTGAACCTCGCTGATAAACTCTGGAGACTCAGTATCCCAAACAGCAGGACGGTCAGTGCTGCGAGATACAGGTCAAATCTTGGCAGCTCCAATGTTCTGCTCTCCGCTACCTGTTCAAATCCACGCATTGTTTCGAACAACTTTTCCTGCAATTCATCCCCCACTGCGAAGGTTGGGTCGAGCCTTAATCTTGATAACTCTTCCTTCACGGAAGGTTGATCCATCGCATCCCGCAAAGCGTCAGCAAGCCGAGTGATGACTTCCGACGAGGTTCCCTTTGGCGCCCACCAGTAGTTGGCATTTCGAAGTACCACGGGAATCCCCATTTCAACCGAAGCGGGTACGCTGGGAATCGACTCGTGGCGTTCCTTACTCAGAACAGCAATCGCCCGTACATCGCGATCGGGTGGTGTGCCCTCGGGAGCCACAAAGTCGAGATACTCAGAAAGGGAGAAAATGCCGGCATCAAGATGTCCGCCTAGTATCTTGGTGTAACGATCAGCACCGCCTCCCGACGAGACGATCGTGAACTTCGCTCCATCGCGAGCTTTCTCGAGTTGCAAGGCGGCGTAATAGGCGGGTGCTCCCTTATTCGCTGCAAACTTGATCGCTTCAGGCTGTTCTGACGCGGCAGACAAAAGCTGGTCCAGATCCAATATCTCGGAATCAGCACGAACAAGAATGACCATTGACATCTCGCCAGTCAAAGCGATCGGCTCAAATGCCTCCGGACCATAATCAACCGTCTCAGCAAGTTTTGCCGTGATGATCGCGTTATGGTGGCAGAGAATTTTGTAGCCATCTGGCTCGGCATTTTTCACCTCGCGGCTACCGATCGTTCCGATTCCACCGGGTTGATTAATGATCACCAATGGCTGATCAAACTCACCTGCATCGATCAAACCTTGCTGAATGATCCTCACGAAAGTGTCACTACCACCCCCAGCAGCGTACGGCACAACAATCTGAATCGGCCGATCCGGGTAAACCGATTCACCAGAACGCTCATCCCACTGACTCCCCAACCACCACAACAATAAACAGCTCGTGATCAGCCATGAAATGAGACGAAGAATAACGCGAAAAGGTTTCGCCGATTGAACGGGCGCAGCAATCGCTTCGGGCGTCTTCATCATGATCTCACCTCACCATCAAAATCACCTGTGATGCTCTCAGGACGCTCAAACCAGCCTTTCTTCAACCGAGAGCCAAAAATGGAAAAAAGCAGCAAAGCTACCGACAGAGAGAGAAATAGCAAAGACAGTGGGCGAGTGACCAGCGGTAGAAAGCTTCCACCGGAAGCCTGTAACCCGAGGCTAAGGTTTTTCTCGGCGATGGGCCCAAGAACAAATCCGATAATGAATGGAGCCAGTGGTATTCGGAACCTTTCAAGGCCGATTCCTAAAACAGCGAACCCGAGCATCACCCAAACGTCAAAGAAACGGTTGGCAAGTGCGTAAGAGCCGATCACGCAAAATGCAAGAATCACCGGCAAGAGATACGGCTTTGGTATCGAGGCGATCTTGGCCAGCCATCTCATTGATCCAATCATCATGATTGCCATCACGAAGTTTGCGAGAAGCATTGCGCCCATGATCGTGTAAACCATATCAGGACTCTCAGAGAAAAGACGCGGCCCAGGCTGCAAGCCATGGATCACCAGAGCGCCCAGTAAGACCGCCTCCACGACGCTGCCAGGCAATCCCATCGCGATCAACGGGATGAGTGATCCACCGATGGTGGCATTATTAGCTGCCTCCGATGCAACGATCCCCTCCTCGCAACCATGACCAAAACGCTCGGGTTGTCGGGAAACTCCTTTTGCAACTGTGTAAGCGGTCACCGAACCAATGTTGGCCCCGATCCCTGGTAGCATCCCGATCCAAGTGCCGATGATCGATGATCGCAGCAAATTCACCCCGTGGTTGAGCCATTGCCGAGGACCGAGCCACAAACTGCGACTGCCGATCGATACCGGTTCTCCTTGATCTTCAATCTTCAAAATATCGGTTAAGACTTGGTTCACGGCAAAAAGACCAATGAGAACGGGCAAAAGCTGGAAACCGTCATTCATTTCGGTAATGCCGAACGTCCATCGAGTTCGTCCCGTCGCCGCATTGATCCCCGGCATTGCGAAAAATACACCGAGGAAACCCGAGAACAGTGCGCGCGTCAGCGATGCCCCACCCACACTCGCAATTAGAACTAAAGCCATCATCACGAGCGAAAAGTATTCGAAGAATCCAAAGTGTGAACTCAGTACGGCAATCGGGCCAGTCAGTAAAACAAGAAAGCACCATGACACACCGCCGCCAACGGTTGACGCCATCACGCCAAGCCCCAAAGCCTTTTCAGGCTGGCCTGATCGAGCCATCGGATAACCATCAAGAGTCGTGATGATCGAAGCGGGCGTTCCTGGCATTCTCAGCAGGGTCGCGGTAATCATCCCTCCACTCACAGCACCGACGTAGATGCTGATCAGCAAAGTCATCGACAAGAGTGGATCCGCGCCGTAGGTCAGTGGAAGCACCAACGCAATCAACATCGTTCCGGTCAATCCGGGAACTGCCCCGACCGTAATCCCGAGAAACGTCCCCACCAAGATGACACCGAGTCCATATAGACTGAACAAGGCGTCAATCGCTTCTGCTAAACCATCCATCGTGGGGCTGACTCCGGCATGTGATGAGCTGCCAAACTCGACATTAAACTCTTGCACGCTGCACGCCGTCGACAGACGTGAGCAAAGCCTTTCGCATGTGGATTAATCGATCGACCTCATTGAGGGTCCCTTCATCTAAATCTCTCTGAGCGGCGAGCACCGTCTGCTCAATCTGGGAGGGACTGCGAGACCCTACGATGGCGCTCGTCACTTCGCTGCGTCTCAATACCCAAGCAATGGCGAGCTCCGCCATGGTCCACCCTAGTTGCTCAGCGATCTGCTCCACGCTTCGAACAAAACGCAAATTGATCTCCAGTTGTGGAGGCTGGAATCTGGGGTCGCGACGACGATGATCGCTCTCCTCCAGATTGGTTGCACGCTCCGCGTTGAACGCGCCAGTGAGCAACCCTTTACCCATTGGGCTATAGCAAACCACCCCGATCCCCTGCTCACCACAGTAGGGCAAGACCGATGCTTCCGCCTCATCGGCGATCATGCTGTAGGGAGGCTGAGACGATTGAATCGCTCCGATTTGACTTAGTCGCTGCATTTGAGCAGCAGAATGATTTGATACTCCGACATAACGAACCTTACCCTGCTTTTGCAAATCGAGCAGGGTCGCCCACCCTTCTTCGATCTGTTCATCGGGCTCGGGCCAGTGCATCTGATACAGATCAATGCAATCCACACCAAGTCGCTGAAGGCTCGCCTCACATTCAGCAATCACGCTTTCACGCTTCAAAGATTTCCCGATGCTCCCATCACCATTATCAATACGTCCACACTTCGTAGCAATCAATGGCCTTTGAGAACCGGAGATCGCGGCGAGTGCCTTACCGACCAGCAACTCACTTTGACCAAATCCGTACACGGCCGCAGTGTCGATCCAATTGACTCCCAAATCCACCGCACGAACGATCGTATTAATGGCATCCTGTTCGTCTTGAGCTCCCCAACCAAAGGGCCAATCCCCGCCGCCAATGGCCCACGTGCCAAGTCCGATCACGCTGATTTCGGGACCATCTGTACCTAATGTTCGCTGACGCACGTAGCCTACCTCTTGCTGAATGATTCGTTGCTAATTTGATCGTTGTTTCTAATTCAATTTGTGAAGTCGAAAAGACGAGACCGTGAAGCGACGGTTTGACGCCACACTGATTGATCTTTGTCACCGGCTATCCTACTGCATCGTGATCTGCTTGATTACCGAGCAACTGACGCTTGATCCGCGTCATGCGTTGAGCAAGTTCGGCCTCAAAACCACGATTGACGGGTCGGTAGAACGAGCGATCAACACCAAGGTAGTCTTGAGCCACCACTCCGGTGTCAGAGTTGTGAGCGTATTGATAATCGACTCCGTGCCCCAGATCTTTGGCTCCGCCGTAGTGAGCATCTCGTAAATGCATGGGAACCGGAATCAAGGACCCTTCACGGACTTCCAGTCGCGCCTCGCCGATCGCTACGGTTGCCGCATTGCTTTTCGGCGCCAAAGCGAGGTAAGCAACGGTTTGACTTAAAGTCAACTGACACTCGGGCAACCCCACCCATTCGCATGCCTGCATTGCCGCAACAGCCATCACTAGCGCCTGCGGATCTGCGTTGCCAATATCCTCGCTTGCCAGAATGACCAGTCGACGACAGAGATAACGAATATCCTCACCCCCCTCGAGCATTCTCGCCAACCAATACAACCCAGCATCCACATCACTTCCACGGATACTCTTAATCAGAGCACTACTGAGGTCGTAGTGATCATCACCCGTGGCATCATATCCACCCAGTCGACCTCCGAGCGACTCCCTGGCAGCAGCTAACGTGACCCTTTCCCCGCTTCCTTGGCTACTAAGTACCGCAATCTCGAGCGCCGTCAATGCGCGGCGAGCGTCACCTTCACTCGCCTCGGCAAGATGCTGCAGTGCATCATCATTTACCTGCACACCACTTTTTCCCAATCCCCTCTCACCATCGCTCAAAGCACGTACCAGAAGCTCGAGCACATCGCTGGAATCGAGCGACTGGAGTTGAAAGAGCTGGCTACGACTTAGCAACGCCGCGTTGACTGCAAAGTACGGATTGCTGGTGGTCGCACCAATCAAGGAAACGATGCCGGATTCCACATCCGGCAAAAGTGCATCTTGCTGACTCTTGCTAAAACGGTGAATCTCATCAATGAACAGCACCGGACGCATCCCACCCGACGCAACCACATCCTTAGCCCACACTAAAACCTCACGAACCTCCTTCACACCGCTTGAGACCGCACTGAGAATTCGCAAATCAGCACCAACCGAGCCAGCAATCAAGTTTGCGAGCGTTGTTTTGCCAGTCCCCGGTGGTCCACTAAGAATGATTGAACCGATGCGTTTTGCATCAATCATTCGCCGTAGCAATTTCCCCTCGTCCAGGAGGTGACGTTGGCCTGTGAACTCACTCAAATTCCGAGGCCGCATTCGCGCAGCAAGCGGTTCAGATTTTGAGAGATTATCTTCTTCAAGATCCGCAAACAGGGAAACGGTACTGTCCGGCATGCTGTGTTCACTCATCCTTTCAGAACTTAAATTCACCCGGTGGCCGACGGTGAATGCCACACCGAGACCTCGGCATGATACTTGATCGAGAGAAAGAGCGTGAGACACCCCATAAGGTCCGGGGCAATTTGATTCATGACTCCGATGAGCGAATCAGCCGCTAGCAGAAATAAGAAGAGTATGTGCTAGCTGGAAACAAGTTACTGCTCAGAGGATTGAACTTGTTGCTTTGCAGTTGCGGGATGTTTCTTTTCCAACTGCTTACCCTGCTCTCGGATCAGCCGTCGAATCAACCATGGCAAGGGATCGTTAGCGCCCGAGAGCGGTTGGTCGGTGCGTTGCCCGAGCATTGCCGAAGGGTCGCCATAGGATTGCAAATGACTCATCTGATCGCTCTCTTGTGAAGTTGCCGTGCGTCAACATCCCTACAAAAAAGACTGGCTCATAATCTGCGGCAGAGCCTGAAATTTTCCTCAGATCCAATTAAAAAGTCGGCGATTCATCGGAGTTTCACGAACAAGAACTGTTTAACCCTCAAAAAAAAAGAAAAAAACCGGAACCCCAGACCGTTCAGATAGACCTTTTAGGCCAAATACCAGACGATGTTCGGCTAACGCGATGCTCCGACCTCGGTGACCTAACGATGCCCGAAATGCAACTTTTTCAACTTGAACAACTCTCCGTCGTAGAAATTCACGGCAAAGATGCTGGCACAATCGTGCATAACCTAACCACGCAAGCGATCCGAGACCTACCAGAGGGCGACTCAACAGAGACCTTTGTGACGGACGTAAAAGGGAAGATGGTGGGACACGTGATGGTACTGAGGGACAAAGATTGCTTTCGCCTGATTGGCCCACCGGGACAATCGCAGGGCATCGCAGAACATATTGATCGATACATCATTCGTGAAGATGCAACCGTTTCGGTTCACGACGACGAATATTGCGGACTCGTCTTCTGCACTTCGCTTGCTGATGAGATCGTGAAAGATCTGCCATGCGAGAAGGAAACGTCAATTGAGACGACGGTTGATAGAAAAGACACGAGCAAATCCTCCAGTGATCATCACCGACAAGCACACAGACTTGTGGTTCAGCAAATATCCGCGTGGATGATTGATGTTCCATGGCTCACGGAAACAACAGAACAGCTGCCAGCGGGAATCTCTTCAAACGCAAAACTTGTGCTGACTCCAAACACCGAGAAAGAAAGCTTTCTGAATTGGATCTCGTCCAACTACTCATGCACGATAGAAAGTGAAATAGAATTCCACCGCCTGCGAACGTTCGCCGGTTTCCCTTGGTTTGGCATCGATTTGGATCACTCCAATCTGCCACAAGAGGCTGACCGAGATGCACAGACCATCTCTTTCACAAAAGGTTGCTACCTCGGGCAAGAAACCATCGCGAGACTCGATGCGATGGGGCAGGTACAAAAAAAGCTGGTGAGATGGCGAATCGAAGGTCACCTACCCCCATTAGGTGCAACCGTCACCGCAGACAACAAAACGGTTGGCCGATTAACCAGCATCACAGAACTCGACGGTGGGGTTTTCGCAATCGGTCCGGCACGCCGAACTCATTTTGACCCTGGCAGCGTCGGAACCGTAACGCACGCGGATGCGAGCGAACCGAACGAGGGAGGCCCGGCATCGGCCACAGTCATTGACTGATCAAGCGACATCAGTGATTGCAGCAAACACGCGTTTGCCGATGCGTCCGATCCACAGGCGGACCGGTTTCTCCCCACAACTTCGATACCGCTTGACCAATTGAGCAGGATCATGGTCGGCCCCGCGAACTTTAATGGTCTGTGGGAAGCAATCCCGCCGTCGCAATTCTTTGCGTAATTTTCGATCATCAAACGGAGCAATCCACTCCACCCGACCGGTCACGGCGAGCGAGCTCAGTCGTTGAGGAACTTCAGATTGAGCGGCGGCCAACGATAAAAATCCTGACGGGCCTGCCAAGAATCGACAATCATGCTCAGCTGCAAAAGCCTCCGTCAGCCCCGCTGCACGAACCGCAGGCCTCGGATCCACGAGCCAAGCTCCGTCGAGCCGTCGCAAATCAACCTCCGATGCAACGCGAAGATCGCTCGAAAGTCGAGACTCAAAAAATTCGACACCACCCTCCGCTTGAACGACCCAAGCTGATCGCGTCCCACGTTTCAAATTGGCTCGATCGCATATATCCCCCCACAGCAAATCTTGTTCACGCACTGAACCTGAAGTTTCAATCCACAAACGATGAGTACTTCCTGCGTCGATCGGCTCATGCGGAACTTGGGTTGCCGGTGCCAACTTGATCAACGCACCACTAGATCTTCGAATCAAACGGCAAACCGACTGCCAACTCGGAGAGAAGTGATCGGGATCGACAGCCGCTCTGCCCTCAACCCTGCGATCTGGATCCAAGTGAAGGCAAGATCCTGGCGGCAGGTCATACTGCTCAACATCTTCACAATGGATGGAAAAAGGCTGTTCTTCGATACCGGAGAGACGCAGATTCTCGCTAACCATTGCCGCGGTGAGAGGGTCGTTCTCGACAGCGTGCACTGCCCCGCGTTCAAGGAACCGCAACGCATCACCGCCGATGCCGCAACAAAGGTCGTGAACCGTATCACCCTCAAACCAACCCGCCTTAACGAGAGCGACTCGGGCATGGGTGGCCTGCTCCAAGGCGCGACGCGTTACCCACCAAAACCTCTCATTGTTTTTTTCCTGCGAAGTCGTTGTCGAAAAATTTGCTTTGGCGGAAACAGAATAACTTGAAACTCTCGCGTCTAGCTTGCGACTCGCTGCACCCTGCAACTCAAAAGATCGTTCAGAAATTTCTTTCCATCTTGGACCAAATCGGTTTGAAATGTCTGCCCAGAGACGCGGGTGGACGGTGAACTCGGAGCGTTCTCCTGTCACATCCAAAGTCGCTGACTGAATCATCTCACCACATTGTTGCAGCGTTTCTCTTAACGTTTCAACGCATGGCGGGATAGCATCAGTCATGATTTTGTCGACTATTCCTGATCGTTGGATCATGAAGAATACAAGGGCATCAGGCCAAAGACCAAAGCGTTTCGGCGACCTCTCCGATACAGAGGGTAGAAGATTCCATCACGCAGGAGGAGATGGGATACCCCCAGAGCATGGAAAGACGTAATCGGGTTGGACCTGATATTTCATGCACTGACTAGCAACAACATCCGTCGATGCAACATTCGCAGCGATGATGATCAAACCAATACCCGACCATTCGGTATTCGGTTTCACTTGATGGTCAACCTTTCCCTTGCTGAAAATTGTATCCACATGCTTCCTCGCCTCCGCTCAGTCGTTCTCTTCACCGCCGCAGCAAGTACACCCTACTTGGCAACAGAAACGAATCTTGGCCGCCAAGCGATCGATCAACTCACCTCGGTTTTACAATCGCCAACTCAGATAGCGGACGCCCCTATTACTGGCGCTGGCCCGCAGCACGAGATGGAAAACCTGATATCGGCTGGCTCAAAACAATACCGATACGACCAGCCGCTCGCGCAAGACCTCGGACAAAGCTCCTTGCAAGGAACCGGACGGGGGATCGTCGGCGCTCCCGTCACGGACCTTCGCGAAGTCATGCGATTTGACATTACTCCGCAGTGGGTCATGGATCGTTTCTCGCGTGTCTCGACGGTTCTAGCGGAGCTGAAGTTGAAAGCTCTTCGAGTGCCTATCGTTACCGGAACTCGCGTCGATGATCTAGCGGGAACTCTGACCTACTACTTCGATGGTCAGGATCGTCTGCAACGCGTTTCGATGCATGCCTTCACTGGCGACCCGCAACGCTTGGCGGGGGCAATGACCGAGCATTACGGAATGCAACAGGAACCTAATCTTGAAGCAGGAGTCTACACAAAAAGGTGGAATGGACTGCCTGTTCATTTTCTCCGTCTGACGCGAAGCTCCGTCGTTCACGCTGACGCGTTGCATCAAAAGTACACCGTTTTCTTAGAGCTGAACCAACCTGACCTTCCTTTTGGACTTAGTGATGAAGCGAAAAAGATAGTCGAATACGATCGACAAACCGGTCGATGGTAGCGTCCGGCTGACGCCAAAAGATGATTTGGGTCGCTCCTGAGATCAGAACGCTTGCACGGCAAATTAATCTTCAAAAAGTCCACGCATTCGCGACCCTTTTTACGAACCTTGCAGGTTCCTTTGGAATCACCGGCCAAGGATCAACGCCGAGGATTCCCTCTTTTTTAGCTCTGCAAGGGTAAAGTTTGCAACATTGGTGAGTCCTGTGACATTACAGTAGGGTGGTCGGGCGAGGCATCCAAGCTCGCAACTAAGAAAAATACCCATTGATCGTCCGACTCGGGAACGTTCCCTGCAGGTAGCGTCTCCCCTCTCGGACAGCCTAAAAGCCTCGCCAGAAGAGTTCAGCAGACTCATTTCATTCATGCAGGATTGAGTTGGTTTGTATCTCGTGAAGCATGCTATAGCCTCGAATGCCGACCGGATGAGGTGACGCAATGATTCCCGATTGACCATATCAACGTCCGCTCAATTTCGCCGCTTTATTCAATTTATTGGCGAAGGGGCGACCGACTTTCTCTGCACTTCAATACGAACGTTTTAGCGGGAGATTGGGAGATGGATGCAGACTGGTACTATATGACAAAAGGCTGGATTCGCCGCAACAAACGCGTCGGACCGATCAGCGAAATTGCTCTATTGCGTCTAATTGATTCGGGCGACATCCAGCCAACGACTTTGCTGCAGAGCAGCAAAACAAAAGGCAAATGGGTTCCCATGGAGACCATCGGCGCGGCGATGAAAAGATGGAAATCCAGTCACCCCGATTCACCTTCGAATCCGTGACCAAAAACATTCGAGGGTAAACGGACACCAAGACGGCACTGCACCCATGCAGAGCGGGTAAAGAAGTTCCACCGTGCAACGGATAGGGGAAGTTCCATCAGGCAGGTATACCATCAGGCAGGTATACTGCAGGCAGTCAAGAATTGGTCTGGATTAACTCGGCAGCCGGAAGCGATTGCATGTATCCAGATTTGGCTTTTCTCCGTTGATACCACTGACAACGGAATCGAATTGCTGGAATCGACCCGTATTTCCACTGAACTCTGTTTCCACTGAACTCTGTGCAATCATCAACGCCACGGAAAACCTTCGCTGATTATGCTGCGATTGCCATCGCACCCATCCTGATCTTTGTGATGATCAGCAGCTTGGCGAATTTCCTTACGATCATGTTTTACCACGGTGCTTTCCCTGCGAGAGTTTCATGGATCATCATGATGTACACCCTTGGAGCTGTCGCGATCGCGAGGGTGGCAATTGAACAGGACCGAGCCTACTCCATTGGATACGCGGTGGTGTTGGGACTCGTCGCCTTTATCGCGATGCAACGCTTTCTAGATTCCCCGGCGTTTGTGTTGGTCATTCTCGCAATCATCGGATACCTCGCAGATGCGATTGTCCGCGATTGCACACTCATTGACGAATCGGCTGATAGCAGTGACCAAGGCTTGATTGATTCGGGTCAAAGGTACCTCAAGGATCAGCTCGATGCCCCACAAGCAATGGCGAGTTCTCCGGGGCACGCGAGACAGACTCGCTCCAAGGGTAAGCAACCCGGTCGTACGGTGATGTATCTTGCCCTGGCCGCCTTACCCCTATTTGGGATTGGACAACTCTTCCTACGTGATGATGCGGAAACATGGCAGCGAGCGCAGCGACTGCTCGCTTTTTATCTTTTCGCTTCCCTTTCACTTTTGGTCACAACCAGTTTCCTTGGGCTCCGGCGATACCTTCGCCAGCGGAGCATCGAAATGTCTGGGGATGTAGCAGTGGGATGGATTGTGGGTGGCCTGCTGCTGATCACCTTTGTACTGCTGATTGCGTTCGCGTTGCCAATGCCAGGTCGAGCGTTGGCAAATCTGGATACGTCGCTGCGTTTAGAAACACCGGAGTGGCTGAGCCCAAGCAAATACGGCTGGGGTAGTGAAGGCACCGAGAAGCAGGATCCCGGAACTTCTAAAGTGACTCGTCCCGATCAAGAGATAACGGATCAGCCAGCCGTCTCACAGGAAGGGGCACAACAGGGTGCGGCAGACCGAGGAAATCGGGAATCAGGCCCAGCGGGAAAGGATTCGGGAGGAAAACAGTCTGGCGGCGATAAAAACGACAGCCAGCAATCTGCTCAATCACCCTCGAGTAATCAGCAGTCCAGTAGCCAAAACCAAGGCGAAAAGAATTCCGGCGAGCAAAACCAGAGTACCCAAAACTCGAATGGGCAAAAGTCGAGCGAACAGAACTCGAGCCAACAGAACTCAGACGAACAAAGCTCAGGCAAGCAGTCTTCCGAGCAGTCTCGCGACCGATCCGAGCAGGGTAGCGAAAGCCAAGCGGGCGATAAACCGACAGAAAGCCAAAACGACCCTTCTGAATCAACTACCAACAACGACTCGGAGGCGCCCCCACAATCATCGCAGCCCAATAACTCCCAAACAGAAAACGAACGCGCGCCCGATGAGGGTCAAAGTGAAAACGACAATCCGAGTGGTTCAAAACAAAATCCCGATGAACCGAACCGCGAACAACAACAACAACAACAACAACAACAACAACAACAACAGCAGCAACCGAATCAACCAAGCCAACTCCTTTCCAAGCTGGGCAGCTTTGCAGGAGGACTCATCAAGCTACTGATCTACGTGATCCTCGCTGGGATTGTCGGCCTCTACTTGTGGCGAAACCGTGAACAGTTGCTTCAACTCTGGAACCAATGGTTTCAGCCGCATCTTGATCACGATGAGAAACCTTCGCCGGGCAATACTCCCCAGCCACGTTCCGTACCCGAGCCCAGCTTTCAATCGTTCCGAAATCCAATCGAACAAGGACTCTCACCTGCCAAAATCGTTGTGGTGACATTCCAGGCCTTTGAAGCTTGGTCGCGAGAGGCTGGAGTCCGACGTCAGCAAGAAGAAACACCGGCGGAATTCCTGAAGCGTTTTCTGCGACAGCATCCAGAGCATCAGCAAGCGGCGTCACAGCTAGTGGAGTCTTATCAGCGTGTTGTCTATGGACGCCAGAGTGCATCACGGGCAGACGTTGCCGGAGCACAATCGCTCTGGAAAGCGATGAGAAATCAGCCTACTGGATGAACCTTTCTACGTCTCACCATGTCCCGCGCAGGCTTCACGAATCCTTTGCAGCATTAACGGCTCACCCGAATCCACCATCAAATCAATCTGCAGGGCTCGAATCGGAAGTCCGCCAAGTCGATCAGTTCGCAGCTTGACGAGATCTTTGTGCGTGCACACCACTTGATTGGCCTCCTCAGGTAACTGACGAATCCAATCACGCAACGACTCTACCGTTTCAGGTGAATAGGAATCATGATCGGGGAGTCGATAAGCGTTGACCACCTCAGCTCCAGCAGACCGAAGCGTCGATTCAAAAGCCTCTGGATTGCCAATTGCTGAGACTGCAGCCACCTTTGCTCCATCGAGCTGATCCAGCGAAGAAGTCTCAGCTGGATATTCAAACAAGGCACAGGGAGCGTGGCGGGTTTCCACAATCACCGCATCGGAAACCTTTTCCAAAACAGTCTGCTTGATCCACGCCAATCTCGCTTCATCGACCTGATCACAGCGGGTGAGCAAAACAAGATCTGCTCGTGATAAAGAATCAATCGGCTCGCGAAGCAGTCCTCTCGGAAGACAATACCCGAAACCAAACGGCACGGTCGCATCAATTGCCACGATGTCCAGATCGCGACGAAGGAATCGATGCTGAAATCCGTCATCCATCAAAATCACCTCTGCAGCCAACTCATCAATTGCAATCCTAGCGGAGGAAACGCGATCCGGATCCTGAAGGTGCGGGACATCCGGCAAGCGATCATACAGTTCGAGCGCTTCATCGTTGGAATCCGATTCTCCTCGCCCATAACCTCGAGATACAATTGCAACGCGCAAGCCGATGCTGCGGAGGTACTTTGCTAAGTAGCAGACGATCGGTGTCTTTCCTGTACCTCCCGTGGTGAGATTACCCACGCTGATCACTGGCACCTCGACCTCGAAGCTCGTTGTCCTGCCCGAGTCGAACCGAGCGTTTCTTCGATTGACAGCGGCTCGATAAACCTGGCTCCCCAACCACATCGCTCCGCGAGCGACGTACGCCAATGGGTCTCGGCGTTCCCCATTAATGATCGGAAGGTAATTCAGAGCCATCAGATACGATCAAGAGAGGAAGAAAATGAGTTACGCACCTGTGGAGTTTCGTCGTCCCGGCAAAACCAGTGCATCCGACTCGGACTCCGGTTGCATCAACATCTCATCAGTGCTTTGAGGATCAATCGCTCGGCATGTTTCGGTCAACTGAGCCGCTAAATCATCGAGAGGATGTTCCCAAGTTTCGATGGTGGATTCAATGGGAGGCACGTTGGCCATTTCATCAAGCAGCAAGATCATCCGCAGGCAGTGACGAAACAAAATCCCCTCTTCTTTTTGCAACTTTCTCGCGGTCACATACCGATTGAAGTCACCGCCAAACTCCAACAACTCACCCACGATCCAAACCGGGCGTACGCGAACATCGTCAACTCGAGGATACTCGGCACGAAATAGGCGTAAGATTTTTTCGCCGATTGTTAAAGGCCACACCTTGGGTTCCTCGAACATGACCCTGCCAAAGCCGCGATCCTGTATCGTCTCTTCCTCATCCTCTTGAGGCTTCGCCCCGAGTTCCTCAGGTGTTGCCAATCCCATTTGCAGGAGCTGAGGATCGAGCCGGGAGGTTGCCAGCGTGCCAGCAGGCATCTCATCAAGTGATGGAACTCGAGCAAGGCGTGCGACTGTCCCCGGCACCTCCAGAACACTTTCCAGGGCGGCAACTCGCTCAAGTGGGTCAGCGATCGCCAATTGATCCGCAAGATAAACTCCGAACAGAGGATTGATGCTACGCAGGTGGACCAACCGATCGAGACGATCTGTAGGCTCCGCAGTCAATGGACGATAATCCTTCACCTCGTAGCCTCGGCTCTCGATCAAGGAAGCGTTATCTTCAACCGGTTCAGGCTTGGGTTCTTCTGGAGTTTCTGTTCGCATTTGATCCAAGATCGCACCAAAAAGCCCCCCGCTTTGTGAAGCCTCCGAGGCAGATGCTTGATCGTGTGAATTGGATTCTTTCTTATTTTTGGAACCTGAATGCTGTGAGGCGCCCGGAAGCGGCTTTGGGGCGGCGGGCTTCGGCTTCGGATCTAACTCCAAATAACCAGCCGACCACAAAGTGATCAACATGCGATTAAGATCACGCTGCGCCTCATCGAGTCCTTTATCGTTCAACAATCGTCTAGCGACCATCTGTCGTATCGGCTCGACATGCGAATCCTTACCGAGCAGGTAGGCGAGCAAGCGCCAAGGTAAACGTCCACGACTCGCAAGGTTTGCTGAGTCGGCTTGTTGCAACTGCAAGAATTGTTGCTCACTCCAATAAGCCTCTTCACTTCGACGCTTTGGCATTTTCTTCTTGAGTTGCTTTCTCGCCCGTAACAACCCCGGATCTTTCGTGTCTTCGGGAATCGACTCGAACTTTTCCTTCCACCGCTCAATCTTCACATCGTCCTCGTGAGCGAGTGCGAAGACGTATCCTCGATCATCAAACTGCGGTCGACCAGCTCGGCCAAAAATCTGCTGCGCCGAGGCGATTTCAACCAGCTTCTTTTTACCTCGGGGTCCCTTGAGCAAACTGGGCAACACAACGCTTCTGGCGGGCAAATTGATTCCGGCGGCAAGGGTTTCGGTGCAGACGCAGTAAGCAAGCAGTTTTTTCTGAAACAAGGTCTCAACAACTCTCCGATATCGCGGGAGAACGCCAGCGTGATGCACCCCGACACCACGCATCAGTAGCTGCTTCAATTTGGGTCCCACACCTGCCGAAAAGTCCATTTCATTCAGCAAGGTTGCAAGTTCGCCCTGACGTTGTTTGTCGATTACCTTTTTGCCTTTGAGAAGCTCTGCCGTCGTCCAGCACTGTGCACGGCTGAAGCAAAACATCAATGCGGGTGTTCGCCGACTGATTTCATCGCCATCGGCAATCTTCTCTGAGAAATCCGGAAGCAGCTCATCACCGACCCATTCATATTGCAGTGGCACCTTCCGCTCGGTCCCCACCACCAACTGTAGTCTTCTTTGATGCGCTCGTTTGAGCCAAGAAGTGAATTCGAGTGCGTTACCGACGGTTGCGCTGAGTAACATGGTCCTCACCGATGCCGGTAGCAAACCCAAGGTTAATTCCCAAACGATTCCCCTCTCGGGATCATTGAAGGAATGAAACTCATCCATCACCACCGAACTGACCTCAGAGAAGTCAAACGATTCTGGGTTGAGTAAGCGATTGAGCAAGATCTCGGCGACCACGACCAAAACCGGCGCCTCCGGGTTCACCCGCCGATTACCGGTAACCAATCCGATCTCTTTCTCAGAGAATCCCCAACGCACCGCGGATTGCTGCAGTTCATCGAGCTTTTGATCGGTCAGCGCAATCAATGGAGTGGTGTAATACATCCGCTTGCCGGTTCGTAACGCCTCGTACACGGCAGCTTCAGCAATTAGCGTTTTGCCGGTACCCGTGGGAGCACACACTAAGACGCCCTGGTCACCGGTAAAATACGAAAGCAACGCTTCCTCCTGAACCGGATACGGATCAAAAGGAAGACGCTCAAAGTATTCTGCTGCGAGTGTGTCGCGGTCAGGAAGCATCGATTCGGCGCTCGCGGATTCTGCATTCATAGGAAGCGGTTATAGCAGCGATGACTCGAAGTCAGCAAACTCGATGTCAAGATTTCATGCTTGCTCAATCGGATGCATCCGTCACAATACGGGAGGGAGCAGACGCTGAGGGAACCATTGGTGATTCGAAACCAGAGCTGAGGAAGGCTTGATGCCTCAACAAATTCGCAAGGATGCCATTGATGTGTGGACAGCGGGATTGGATTCCGTTCGCGCACGGCCACTGGTCAAACGCTGGATCAAACGTCAAGGAGACCGACTTCACATTGGCGATTCCAGCTTCCGTGCCACCGACTTCGATCGAGTCGTGGTGGTGGGTGCGGGAAAGGCGGGGTCGGCCATGGCCCAAGGTCTCATTGATCAGCTGGATGGTTGGCGACCAATCGTCGGATGGGTGAATGTTCCCGAAGGAACAGAAACGCCTTGCAAGCAAATCGTAATGCATCCCGCCCGTCCTGCCGGCGTCAATGAGCCAACGGAAGACGGTGTCGAAGGAACAAGAATGATCCTTGACATGGTGAGGTCGGCTCAACCGCGGGACCTCTGCATTGCTCTGATCTCGGGCGGTGGTAGCGCTCTGATGCCGGCGCCCGCCGAGGGCGTCTCCCTGGATGACAAATTGCAAGTCACCCGATATCTCAGCGGTGCGGGTGCGGACATCATCGAACTCAATACGGTCCGAAAACACCTCAGCCGAGTCAAAGGCGGTGGATTGCTGCGTGCATTTCGCGGAAAGCACCTCATCACCATGATCCTTTCAGACGTGCTGGGTGACCCGCTCGATCAGATTGCTTCTGGGCCAACCGTTCCGGACACCACAAACCCGATCGATGCTCTGAAGATCATTGAACGCTACGATTCAAATGAATCACTACCCAACTCCATCCGACAAACGCTTGAGTTGAAATGCGACCGAGATGCCGCTCCGCTTCACAACGAGCCACCTGCTGCTCACGAAAACTTTGTGATCGGTAACAATGCAACTGCTGTTGAGGCCTCAGCAGCGCGGGCAACTCATCTTGGCTATGAAGTGGAAACCTTCTCGGCTAAGGCGTCGGAAGGTGTCGCAGAACAAATCGGTTGCGATTTGGCAAATCAAGCGATCCGTTATCTCAAAAACAATCAGAATCCAAGGTCCACTCAGGATTCAAAGGGTGGCCAGTCCGGTGCCTCACCAATGGCACTCATTCATGGCGGTGAGCCAACTGTTGTCCTATGCCCAAAAGAGCTACGTGGCCTCGGGGGCCGAAATCAGCAGCTGGTGCTAGCTGCTTACCAAACACTTCGAGACGCCAATCTTGGGGACGTGGAATGGTCGCGTCTGTGCGTTCTTTCAGCTGGAACCGATGGGGAGGATGGACCCACAAATGCTGCTGGAGCATTCATTGATCGCGAGGTGCATCAACGAGCGGAGGAGCTTGGACTGAGCCCCGCAACCTATCTTGAACGGAACGATGCTTACCACTTTTTTGAACAAGTGGGAGGCTTGCTAGTCACTGGCCCAACCGGCACCAACGTCTGCGACGTCCGAGTCGCGATCATTGATAGCATGGCAAGGCCGGGCTGCTGAACGCTGCCCAAAGAACCGATCTTCGCCAATCGCCGTGGCATGGTTAAACTTTACGGCGTTGCAAGACGCCAGTTGCGGTCCGCCCCCGAATCGTAAGCATCTCGCTGCCTTCAGCCTTGTTGATCAGCACCATCGATGAATCATCCATCAACAGCTGTCACAATGCGGCCCAGTGTCTTGCAGTGACCTACTGCCTCAAGCAATACCGGCATCGGAAATGGATCTCCAGCAGCACGCTTGCACAAAGACGCCCAGCATCGAAAACTCGACCCAGACGATTGGGGCGTCCGTTCCTTTGGTAGCGTTGATCGTGGCGACACTGATTAGTCCCGCACTCGCTTCACCGCCCGAAACACCAAGACGCAGCGGCCTGGCAAAAAGTTTGGGTAGAACAATGGGTCGAGTACTGCAAACTCGACAACCCGCTTCGGCTTTCAATGCAGACAAAACGAAGATCGAATCAGCTTCGAAGCGTGACGGCACCCCAAACAGCGAACTCTCCGCGTTGGCAGAACTGCCTCACTTACCCGATACAACGACACAGAATCCGGAGACGTCCATTTTCGATTCAGAGTTGGCGAGTGCCATCGCAGCTGCATCACGAGAAACATCTCCCCCCAAATCTTCTGACAAGCAGGACTTATTCGACGAGGAGGCCCGAAGGGTATTCGAGGCTGCCTCGAATGGTGAATTCCCTGAGGGAGAAACGGGAAATATCGTGTTGGACGACATGCTCAAAGTCATGCGGCAAACCGGACCTGTTTCGTCACGTCTTGCATCAAGCCGAGGCTTCGACGAACTGGAATCACCTCTCAATGTCGAGGCGAACGCCAATAACAAAGTCAGCCGGAGCGAAAAGCACGTCTCGTCCCGTGCAAAAGCCGCAGAACAGTTGCTCAAGGCAGCTAGATTGCTAGAAAAACAGACGAATCAGCTACCCTCCTCGGTTAGCTTGATCGATGAAATGCGGGTCACTGCAAGAAAACTACTCACTGAGGGATCATGGACGCCGATTGATCGATGACAGTGCACAAGTGACACAGGAGTCAGGAGACACCGAGGTCATGAGACACAGGGGTCATGAGACACAGGGGTCAAAAAAAAGTGGGTTGTGATACAATCAGGCTCAACACACTTCAGCCCGCTCTTTCTAACGGTAAGCGTCAACGTTGTCTGCTTTCTCTCGATTATTGCGCACCCGTACAGCTCAGGTAGTGATCGCTATCCTGGTGCTCATTGTCGGGTACCTCTTCAATGACTACTGGTCATCGCGTCCAGAGGGGATTGAGGCAACCTTTGTGGGTCGATCCTCGTGCATTGAGTGCCACCAGAAAGAGGCGGAAACCTTTCGTGGTTCTCACCATGACCTAGCAATGGACCTTGCCACGGAACAGACCGTCCTTGCTGACTTTGATGACGTCACCTTTGAAAACGACGGGATCGTGAGTCGCATGTTTCGTGACGGCGAACGCTACATGATTCATACCGAGGGTGAAGACGGCGCCATGCAAGATTTCCACGTCAAGTATGTCTTTGGTGTGGAACCTCTCCAGCAGTACATGGTGGAATTTGATCGCACTCCAGAAATGGCACAAGATGAAATCCCACGAGTGCAGGTCCTGAGACTAACTTGGGACACAAAGAAAAAAGAGTGGTTTTACCTTCGACCACCCGATGTAAACGACAAGCTAGAACCAGATGACCCATTGCACTGGACCGGGATCGGCCAACGGTGGCAGACCATGTGCGCCGATTGCCATTCAACCAATTTGAAACGTAATTTTGATTCGAAAACAAACCAGTATCACACCACCTTCTCAGAGATCGATGTTAGCTGCGAAGCATGCCATGGCCCGGGCAGTCTTCATGTTGAACTTGCTCGATCGAATTCTCTCTTCTGGGATCGTCGTTACGGTTACGGGCTTGCCAAGCTGAAAGGTGAAGACGCGGAGCCACAACTACAATCTTGTGCTCCCTGCCACAGTCGGCGTGGATTGCTCGACACCGACTTTCAAGCCGGTGATCAGTATTGCAATCACTTTCAACTTGAACTGCTGCAAGAGGACACCTACTTCGCGGATGGACAAATCAAAGATGAAGTTTATGTCTACGGTTCGTTTGTGCAGAGCAAGATGTATCACAAAGGGATTCGTTGTACGGACTGCCACGACCCACACTCCCTGAAGCTAAAACATCCGGGCAATGAAACGTGCACCTCATGCCACCAACATGCGGCAGGCAAATACGACGTGCCCTCGCACCATCACCATGTACCAGGCACTGAAGGCGCGAAGTGTGTTAACTGCCATATGCCCGAGAGAACCTACATGGCAGTCGATCCGCGACGAGATCATAGCCTGAGAGTGCCGCGTCCGGACCTCTCCGTTTCTATTAGAACTCCCAACGCATGCAGTGGTTGCCACGTCAAGGATCAACTGCAATCGCTACCCGAGTCCAAACGCACTTCACTCAAGGAATACGCGGACTGGATTCAACAAGCCGAGCAGGGAGATGAGCAGATTGCATCTCTGATTTCCAAAACCGATCAATGGTGTGATCAGGCTTGCGAAGAGTGGTACGGAGCAGATCGCAAGAAGCCCGAGCATTTTGCGGAAACAATTGCCAAATACCGTGAGAACCTCGAATCGGGAAACCCAGCAACCATCACCGAATCGATCAAATCGATGCTGAAACTTGCCAACCAGAATGACACGCAATCTCCAGCGATCGCTCGTGCCTCCGCTTTGAACGAGTTGGCATCGAGCGGCAACCGGAACGCATTTCCCGCAGCGGTTACGATTCTAAAAAAGGATTCCGAGTCGCCACTGGTCAAGGCTGCCGCAATCAACTTGCTCATGAATGCGCCGCCCACCATCACGCGTCGAGCATTGATGCCGCTGCTCAATAGTGACATCAAGCTTTTAAAGAACGAGGCAGCGAGAGTGCTTGTTGCGTCTGGCACTTACCAAAACTTGTCCAGCAACGAGCAGACGCGAATCAACTTGGCGCTCAAGGGAGTCAAGGAGTCGCTGATGGCAGCTTCGGATCGCGCCGGAGCACACCTGGGGTGGGCCATGCTTTGTGAGGGGCAAGGACGTTTTGAGGAAGCAGTGGAAGCGTATCGGACCGCAATCCGCGTTGAACCCAAAACCACTGGACCACGATCTAATCTATCCAGCCTGCTTGAAAGAATCGCCTCTCAACAATCACCTCAGCAAGCTGCCACACTGATCAAGGAAGCGGATACGCTGCGTGAGCAAGAACTGCCACTGCTGGAACGCGATGCAAATCTGGCACCGGAAAACGCAAGTGTTCAGTATCGCTTTGGTCTCGCTCTTTACCTTGCCGGAAGGATGAACGAGGCAATGGAACGACTGGAAATCGCGACCGACCTAGAGCCTGAAATCCCCGATTTCCGTCAAGCTCGGGACCTGCTGAAGGAAAAGCTGGAGCAACTTGATGGGGAAAAACCTCCGCGATAGCCGGCGATGAATTCCTCTTCTAACTGGAACCGCAAATTTTTATAGTGCGATCAGAACTTCGACTCACTAACAATGCTCCCTCTCTGATTCATCAAAGGCATCTTCATGCTTCACGCAATCATCATGGCTGGTGGAAGCGGCACACGATTTTGGCCGGCTAGTCGGCGACTGCGTCCAAAACAACTGCTGGCGTTGTCTGGTGCCGACACCATGTTGCAGGGGACCATGACGCGACTGGGTGATTTAGTGCCATCCGAGCGGCAGATGATCCTCACTAATCGCGACCTCGTTTCAGCCGTTGCAGAACAGCTACCGGATCTACCCGCTGAAAATATCGTGGGTGAACCTTGCAAACGCGACACCGCACCCTGTATCGGTTTAGCAGCAGCGTTGGTGCAACATCGGGACCCCGATGGAATCATGGCGGTGATGCCATCGGATCACGTGATACGTTCCGAGGAACAATTCCAAGCCGGTTTAGCTGCAGCGGAACAATTGATCGTCGAGGATCCGACCCGAATCGTTACATTCGGGATTCGTCCTTCTTACGCAGCGGAATCGTTTGGATACATCCAACGTGGGAATTCGATCGGAGCTCCTGCTCTGGAGCAATCCAAAGCTTCGATTGCCGCATTTGAGGTTCAGTCATTTCGTGAAAAACCGGACCGAGTAACGGCACAGCAGTATCTGGATTCGGGAACCTATTATTGGAACAGTGGTATCTTTATCTGGCGAGCGACCACCATTCTGGATGCATTGAAAACGAACGTCCCTGAGATCTTTGAGCACATCCAATGCATCGCGGAATCCATTGGCTCTGATCAATATGAATCGGTACTGGAACGTGAGTTCACCGCGATCAAGGGAACTTCGATCGACTATGCCGTGATGGAAGGCTACTCGAATGTGGTCACCATCGAAGCACCATTCACTTGGGATGACCTCGGTAGCTGGCAATCCCTCTCGCGTCTTCATGAGCCGGATGAAGACCAAAACACGGTTGTTGGCAAACACCTTTCCATCGACTCGAGTGGCTGCATTATTGTCAGCGAATCCGATCACACCATTGCGACGATTGATGTTCAGGACTTAATCGTTGTACAAACCAAAGATGCAACCCTCGTTGCCCCCAAGCACGCTGAAGAGCGCGTGCGGGAGATTGTGCAGCGTCTTGGGGAAGAAAAGCTTCAACACCTACTCTGACTCACAACGCCGGCGGTTGACCAACACGCTGGTGTCCTAAGGTTGCTTGATCCATTGATGATCGCGATCTCGACCGGTTGGTTCCGGTAAGGCTCGCCATGCCGAACTGTACTGGCCGACCCCGTCGCCAGCCTTTGCACCGCTTGCAACGTCCAAGTTGAATGATGGCAATTCAGAAGCTGATAATGTCTTAGTACCAGTGCTTGCAAAACGCCCCGTTGAAGTGGGTGCGTTTGGAGCCTGATCAAACACCTGCTCTGCGCTCCATCTCTCGCGACTATCGCTCAACATTCCATCATCCGCGGCAAATTGACTTAACTCTCCAGCATCCTCAGACGTGCGAACCAACGAATTCCAGAGATCATCGACCATCTCGCCAGTCTGCTTGGTATCGCCAGCGAGGGAATCGCCCTGAGCGGATTGGCGCGTCGGGTGGTCATCCGAATCTGTATGCACCCAACGATCCCTAGCCGACCCAGGATGCTCGATCGGTTGCGCGAGATCTTCAAAAGTTAGAGGAATATTGAGTGAGCGACGGACTAGGTACCGAGGCATGCTCCGCACTCCCTCCTCGCCATCGGGTTCGCCTTCGGACGCATCAATCTCAGTGGAAATGTTGACCGGATACGAGTCGAGCCGCAGGACGTCAGCACGAAGGCTCGTTGTCTCGAATTCGTCAGGAATCAGTGACGAATATTCCGGTCCGGTGACCCTGAACGGGTCAACGATCGGCAATTGATCAGGTTGATAGCGGCGAAAGGGCAATGCTGCGAACGTACCGCCGCAGATGATTAAGACGCCAAGTGGAAGGGTTCTCAAGGGACCGGCTCGGAGCTGGAAGTTGCGAAAACACGCAACACCGGCCCTGTCGAGCTAGGCGGATGCGTGCCACCAGCTTCGTCCATGAAACCAAAAAA
>CALIBL010000033.1 GCA_938045805.1 uncultured Rubripirellula sp.
GCAATCAGCAAGAACCAGTACCCCGAGATGTAGTTACTCATCGCGATCAGCAGCAAAGTCGGGGCTGGCAAGGTCAACCCGAACTCCTCGAACATCGTCTCGAAGGTTGGCACGATGAACAACATGATGAAGCTGAGAATCATGACCGCAACCAGAACGACGATCACGGGATAGATCAACGCACCTTTGACTTTCCGCTTGAGCGATTCAGCACGCTCCAAAAAGTCGGCAAGACGCTGCAGAATGGTTTCCAACGCACCACCGGCCTCGCCCGCCTTAATCATGTTCACGTAAAGACGACTGAACACTTTTGGGCTCTTGGCCATCGCTTCACTCAGCGTGGCACCACCTTCAATCTCATCACACACATCCATCAGGGCAAACTTTAGCTTGCCTGGCTTTTGATTGTTCTCAAGGATCTTCAGACTCCGCAGAATCGGCAGACCCGCATCTTGCAAGATGGATAACTGTCGAGTGAAAGCACAGATATGCTTCGTCTTGGCACCACCGAGGGCGAAACCACGTTTCTTACCCGACTTTGCACCCGCAGCATCCGCTGCCTGTTTCTTTTGAGAGATCTTCGTAACGAAGTATCCCATCTGCCGGATCGTGGTTTGCGCCTCTTCTTCGTTGGCGGCATCGATCTCGTCCCGGATCTCTTGTCCGGTCGCGTCCATCGCTTCGAATTGATAGATAGGCATGGCAATTCAAACGTTGCAAAACGTGTTGTTAATGGGCGAACACCAGACGGTAGAAAACTCCACGCAAAGGTGTCCAGAATGCCCGATTCATTGGTTAGTTAAACGACAAGCAGACTCACTCAAAATCACTCAGCAACGGTCTCACGAATCACTTCGTCAAGTGTCGTGATTCCATCTGCAGCTACCGCGATACCAAACTCGCGAAGCGGCACCATTCCAAACTTTTGTGCTTCATCGCGAAGTTCATCGGTCGAAGCATTACTCATGATCATTTCGCGAAGCGTATCGTTGATGACCATCAGCTCAAACAATGCGATTCGACCCTTGTAGCCCGTGTTATTGCAGTTATCACATCCGGTACCCTTGTAAAAGGTCTTGCCCTGAACGTCTTCCTCTTTCATCCCAAGGTCATAGAGCATCGACGATGAAACCGTTGCCTCCTCGCGACACTTCGTGCACACACGTCGAACCAGTCGCTGAGCAAGAATCGCTTCGACAGTCGCACAGATCATGAAGGGCTGAATCCCCATGTCTTTCAATCGGGTGACGGTTGCTGGAGCGTCGTTAGTGTGCAGGGTGCTGAACACAAGGTGGCCGGTGAGTGCCGCCTGAATCGCAATCTCAGCCGTCTCGAGATCTCGAACCTCACCGACGAGAATCGTGTCGGGATCCTGACGAAGAATCGCCCTCAAGCAACTCGCAAAAGTCACACCAACATCGGTATCAATCGGAATCTGGATGATCCCATCAATGTCATACTCAACCGGATCTTCGGTGGTGATCAACTTGTCTTTGATGTCGTTCAACTCGGTTAGCGACGAGTAAAGCGTGGTGGTCTTACCACTACCGGTTGGCCCCGTCACCAGAACAATCCCGTTTGGACGATCAATCGCCGTCCTAAAACTCTTCAGCATGTTGTCATCCATCCCGACATTCGTGAGACTCAGATTCACAACACTTCGGTCAAGCACTCGCATGACCACGCTCTCACCAAAAATGGTCGGCAGCACACTCACACGAAGGTCGACTGGGTGTCCACCAACCATCAATTCAATACGACCGTCCTGCGGCATCCGACGTTCGGCGATATCAAGATTTGCCATCACCTTAATTCGTGTCGTGATTGCGAATGCTAGGTGACGCGGTGGTGGCACCATTTCATAAAGCACGCCCTCCGCTTTGATCCGAATTCGGAACTCGTCCTCGAACGGCTCGAAGTGAACATCACTCGCATGATCCTTAATGGCCAAGAGCAAGACCATGTTCAGTAGCTTTCGAACCGGCGCCGAGTCAGCCAACGCTTCGGCATCAGTGATATTGAACTTCTCATTTTCTAGAGCGGAAATCGCTGCCTTGAGCTCCTCATCATCCGCCAGCTGCGCGACCAACTTCTCAACACTCTCCGCTTCACTGTCATAGTGCCGCGTAATGCTCTGCAACACGTCTCGTTCGGTTGCAACCACCATCGCGATATCAAAACCGAGAAACGTTCGAAGTTCGTCTTGGATCGTCAAGTTCTGTGGATCACAGGTTGCAACAGTGAGAAGATTATTTTCGAATTTCAGTGGCACAACTCGATACAGCTGCGCCATTGTTTCACTGATCTTTTCAAGAACCTCTTCTTCGAACTTGAACTCTTCAAGCGAGATGGTCTGCATCCCCATCTGCTCAGCCAACGCCTGGATCAACTGCTCATCGGTGATCAGCTGCATATCTTCCGCGATGCGGCCAAAGAGCGCTCCGGGTTGTTGCTCTTGTTCTTCGAGTACAACCTCTAGCTGCTCGTCGGTTAAAAAACCAAGGTCGACGAGGATCTGTCCGATGCGACGAGGTGCCATCTTGCGTTACCTGTAAACTAAATTCTCAAACGAGTCTGTCTTATCTGTTCTGTGAGTTGGGCCGAAGTGTTATCGGGTCGCAACTCATCATTCACCAACTCGGCAGTCTATCACTCACTGAACGACCAACCTGCTGCTGATGAACATCAATCTTCATCCTGAATCGGCACAGCTTCATCTCCCAAGCCACGACGCGACTGCACGATACGCTTAGCAAGATCATCTGGCCGGTGAGCCTTTGCCAGCACGTCTTCAACCGTCACGCGTTCCCCTTTCCAGTGATGGAACAACGCATCGTCCATCAACTGCATCCCGAACTTTGCACCGGTCTGCATCGCACTGTTGATCCGGAACGTTTTGTTTTCGCGAATCAGGTTTGCCACACCGGGGGTGACATTCAAAACCTCGTATGCTGCACAGCGTCCACCGCCAATTCGTGGCAACAAAGTCTGCGCTACAACTCCAATCAAAGTACTCGCCAACTGCGTTCGAATCTGATCCTGAAGGTTACCTGGAAACGCGTCAATGATTCGGTTAACGGTACCCTGAGCGCTATTGGTGTGGAGCGTGCCAAAAACAACGTGCCCGGTTTCGGCCGCACTGATCGCCGCCTCAATCGTCTCCAAGTCACGAAGCTCACCAACTAGGATGACGTCAGGGTCTTGTCGAAGAGCCCGCCGGATGGCTTCAGAGAAACTCGGCACATCAACACCAACCTCACGCTGATTGATCGTGCTCTCAATGTGATCGTGATAAAACTCGATCGGATCTTCGATGGTGATGATGTGATGATCAATCGTTTCATTGAGCAAGTTGATCAAACTCGCGAGCGTGGTACTCTTTCCGGATCCCGTCGGACCAGTGACCAAGAATAATCCTCGCGGCCGGTGAACCATCTTGACGACCGACTCCGGTAATCCCAGTTGCTCCGGCGTGAGCTTGTCATTGGGAATTTGTCGCAGCACCATTGAAATGAAACCACGCTGCTTGAAAACGGAGACCCGGAATCTCGCGGCATCACCAAATGCAAAGCCAAAGTCAGTGCTTCCCGCCTCCTGCAACTCTCGCTGGCAGCGTTCTGGAGTGATGCTCTTCATCAAGCCGACCGAATCCTCGGCTTCCAAAGTTTTCGTCTCCAGCTTGCGCATTCTTCCGTGAAGCCGGAAAACAGGTGGTTGACCAACAACAATGTGGATGTCGCTGGCTCCCTGCTTGATGGCGGCCTGCAATAGCTTGTCGATAAGAACAGTTGCCAAAATCCGGCTCCTAATCTGGCTTGAACGATAACGATATTTAAATTGAGTGCGATGAGTTAGAGATCAAGACGATGCTCACAATCTCTGTTACAGAAGATCGATAAGTTGTGACCCTAACACTTGCCGATGCGTTAGCCTGCTGAAAAGAGCCTTCGAATCCCAATGGATGAGTTGGTAGACATCATTCAGGTTTGCCGATTGTTTTCTCCACCGAAGGCCGAAGCCCTGTCATTATTACCGAAACGCCGCTGTGAACCAAAAACTTAGGGCCTGAAACCCGCCTAGATTTGGCTTAAAGGGCAAAAAAACCGCGCCAACCCCTCAAAAGAGCCCCCAAAGGTGCGGATGGCCTAACAAGCCACACAGCACTCGCTTCGAGCGACACGACCCAATCGGCAGAAGACTCGCGATACGATTAGCCCCCTAAGTCGATCCGTAACGTCCTCAGCGAGAATTACAGTGAGTCTAAATCTTGGACCAAGTGGTTCAACGCGATATCCTCTTGCTCAGTCTGCTTTGCGACACGATGCACCTCTTCGAAGGTCGTGATTCCGCGAATTACCTTCAGCATCCCATCGGCGTAAAGCGTTGACATGCCGTTCTTTATGGCTTCAATCCTCAACTCCTTGGTGTCCGCTCCACGGAACATCAACTCCCGCATTTTGTTGTTGATGATCATGAGTTCGTAGATGCCTATCCGGCCCCGATAACCACTTCGGCCGCAGTACGGACAACCTTTTCCGCGGCAGAACTCCGCCTGCTTGAGCATCTCGGGAGGCAATTGGGAATCCTGTATGACGCTATCCGAAGGCTTGTAGCGAACCTTGCAACGAGGGCAAATGGTTCTCACCAATCGCTGAGCAAGAACCGCAATCACACTACTTGCCACCATGTAGGATGGTACACCAATGTCCACCATCCTAGAGATAGAACTAGGCGCATCGTTCGTATGTAGTGTACTGAAAACAAGGTGTCCAGTGAGGGAAGCCTGGATTCCCATCGATGCGGTCTCATGGTCACGCATCTCACCGACGAGAATGATATTCGGAGCCTGCCTCAACATCGCCCGAATGATCAGAGCAAAGTCGAGTCCAATCTTGTGACGAACCTCGACCTGATTGATCCCGGGCAGATAATATTCAACCGGATCCTCAGCCGTAATGATCTTGCGGTCAGGTCGATTCAGTGCGTTGAGAGCGGCATAGAGGGTAGTGGTCTTCCCAGAACCGGTTGGACCGGTAACGAGAATGATCCCGTTGGGACGACGAATGAGATTGTTGAACGTTCGGTAGTCACGGCCTGACAGACCGAGCTGACGCACCCCGACCTTAATATTGTCCTTGTCCAACAGTCGCATCACGCAAGACTGACCATGGTTGGTCGGGATGATACTGACTCGGAGATCCAACTGCTTGTCACCCACCGTGATTTTGATGCGGCCGTCCGTTGGTCGACGCTTCTCTGAAATATCGATCTTCGAGAGAATCTTGATGCGAGCAATAATGGCTGAGAGCATTCGTCGCGGGGCATTTTCGCGTTCGACACAGACACCATCAATTCGATACCGAATTCGAACACGATCCTCAAACGGCTCGACATGAATATCGCTCGCTCGGAGCTGAACCGCCTCCTGAATCATCAGATTCACCAGACGAATGACCGGCGCACTACTGTCGTCGACCTCTTCCTCGTTCGCCTCTCCACCTGATTCCGTCTCGGTGAAATCAATCGCGGTATCAGTGAACTCCTGCAACATCGAGTCAGCAGATTCACCCTCGACCTGACCGTAATACTTGTTGATGGCTGCCAGAATCGAAACTTTTGGTGCGAGAGCCGTCTCAATCTTGCGATTGAGGATGAAACGCAGCTTCTCTACCGTCTCCAGATCAAATGGATCGGAGACAAGCACCCGCAGGGCTCCATCTTCATCACTGAAAGGCAAAACGTTGTTTTCTCGAGCCACCGACTCGGGGACAAGCTCAATCACGTCATCGGAAACACTCGCTGAACGAAGATCAACAAATGGAATCTTATGAAACGTTGCCATCGCCTCAGTCACCGCCTCGGGTGAGGCGTATTCCATGTCAATCAGCACATCGCCAACATCCAGATTGCTGGTTTTCGCAACATTTTCAGCCTCATTGAGTTGATCGAGGCTGATCACGCCCTGTTTGATCAGCAAGTCGGTGTAGTCCTGCGCAACTCGACTCATAACCATGTTCCTGAAGAGAACGAATTCAATACTCAATACCTGAGTGGGCTTCGCAATTTGCTAGTTACCCACGATCCATGAGAGCAACTCGGGAATCTCACGATCATCTGCTCGCACTAGAATAGCAGAGAAGCTGGCAAATCACAGCAGAAATCAATTGTCGCAAAGCTAATCAAAACCGCGTTTCCCGAACCACCACCCGCAAATCGCGACCTACTCCGATGATCGCAGCACGAATTCACCACTTCCACTGATGGTATCGGGCCATCTCGCCGTGAAACCTTAGCTACAACACTCGATACTTCACTCAAGAAATCTACCGAATCGCGGCTCGAACCACCCCAACGGCAACCCCAAGCACCTGAGCGTCACTGACATAAATCGGATCCATCGTGGAGTTTGCAGGCTGAAGCCGAATGCAATTTTTTTCCGGATACCAGTACTTCAGGGTCGCCTCACCATCGGGTGTCTGCGCGACGACCATCTGACCTGGCTCAGCAGTGGCCTGGCGTTGGATCACCACATAATCGCCATCTGCGATCTGCGCCTCGATCATCGAATCACCCGAGACCCGAAGGCTAAACCGGTCCTCGCGAAATAACATCTCACCGAAATCAACACTTTCGGCCTGCTCAAAGGCAAGAGTCGTCGGTCCAGCCGAAACCAGACCGGCCATCGGCAATGCATGCACCGAACGATCAATCGCTTCGGTCAATTCGATCGCCCGAGACTTATTCGGGCTTCGACGAATCAGACCTTTCCGTTCCAAGGCACGCAGATGACACATCACCCCATTTGGGCTGCGAATCCCAAATTCCTCACCAATCTCTCGAACCGTGGGACCATAGCCTCGCTCTAAAATCAGCGAGCGGATCATTTCGTAAACCCGCTGCTGTCTTTCAGTAAGTGCCTGAGACATGAACACTGCTCCTATCGATCCGAAATGACTTGAACCCAACCTAAGGGCCGGCTGAAAGCTAAAACTCATCATTGGCTGTAGTGTTCATGATAACACCTACTAGACAGACGTCCACCTCAATCAGGAAGTCCATCCTTAACCACAGATCAGGAGCGTTGCCAGACCAGCTGGAAGACACCAGGCTGCGAACCAGTGAAGTCGATCTTCGCGGCTCCAACCGATAAGCCACTTCAGGGCGATGATTCCGATCAGGAACGACACCGTAGCCCCGAGAAGCAGTTCGAGCGGTGAGTGGCTGCTGGCAACACCTGCTTGGTAGCCTTCCCACCAATCACGCAGCGTTAAAACGGTTGCACCCAGAATGGCGGGAATTGCTAACAGAAAGGAAAAGGTGACGGAATCTTCGGCCTTGAGCCCCATCAATCGCCCACCGAGAATCGTTGATCCACTTCGACTCACTCCCGGCAGAATGGCAAAAGCCTGAAAGCAGCCCACCCAGAAAGCGCCCCACCAACTAACACGCTGATAAGTTCCTTCGCGTTCACGCAATCGCCCAAGGACAAGCAGCATGACTCCGGTGACCAGCAACATGGCACCCGCCAGCATCGGACTACGTAACAAACTCGGAATCAGCACCTTGATTCCAATCCCAATCGTTGCGGCGGGAATGGTTCCCACCACCAACAAGCCAATCACTCGGCGGTCCTCAATCAGTAAACGCAAGATCTTCCGCCAGAACACCAACAGGATCGAGCCCAAAGTTCCGGCATGCAGAACGATCTCCAGTGTGGGTGACTCGCTCAGTTCACCAAGCATGCTCCCGATGATCACGAGGTGCCCGGACGAACTGATGGGTAAAAACTCAGCAATTCCCTGAACAACGGCAAGAATGAGTAGGTCGAACATCAATCACTGAAAAAGTCATTCGCTGCGTCACAACGCGGCGTTTGGATGAAAGAGAAGTATGCGTAAGGCGAGTTAAAACAAAACCCACGAATCTTCCTAAATCGCGAGGTCGCCCAAAGAGATCTTGATTTACGACCTATCCTTGACTGAGTATGGATGGCGATTGACTTGATTCCGACCGGCAACACTAGGATCGCTTCAACAGACACCACACCCATCGATGGCTGAAACGATTAAAACAGTTATGCAACGCTTTTGAGCATTAACGTCAGACTGATTCAAAACGCGCACCTGAGCACTTGGCCCCAACTCAGCATGAACACAACCCCTGAAAATCATTCAGCTTCGCTCCGAGGCGATCTGATCAATGTTGTTCGCGGCTTCTGTATGGGAGCGGCCGATACGGTACCCGGAGTAAGCGGTGGAACGGTCGCATTGATCATGGGACACTACACAAGATTGGTTCGAGCCATTAGCCGCGTCGACAGCAAGCTCCTCTCACTTCTGAAGGAGCGGAAATGGGGCACCGCTGCCCAACACGTTGATGCGAGATTCTTGGTGGCTCTGGCCGCGGGGATCGGCTGTGGAATCGTCCTACTCGCCAATGCGATGCACTTCCTCCTCGATGCCTACCTTCCAGAAACGTTTGCCGTTTTTCTTGGCTTGCTCGCAGCCAGTCTATGGGTCGTGGTGAAATCCATTGACCAATGGAACCTGAATCGTCTTGTCACTCTACTGACGGCAGCAGGGATTGCAGTGGGTATCTCATCACTTCCGACCACCAGCGGGGACCCGTCACTCCCATACCTCTTCATGGCGGCTTCCATTGCGATCTGCGCCATGATCCTGCCCGGCATTAGTGGTGCATTTGTCTTATTAGTTTTTGGTGTTTATCACCCGGTCACCGGTATCATCAAAGACTTTGCCAAGCTCAATTTCAGTACGGAAGGATTCCTCCAACTCACCGTTGTAGCTATGGGCTGTGGCTTTGGATTGCTCGCCTTTTCGAGGCTCCTGCGATACTTGCTCGAGCACCGACCTTCCACCACACTCGCAGGACTGACGGGCCTGATGCTGGGCAGTGCATTCAAGCTCTGGCCGCTCCAGAAAGCAACGGCGGAGACAGCCGCACTGAAGCCTAAGTTTCGAGTAATGGAATACTTCTCGCCATCCAACTGGGAAGGCACTCCAGTCATCACACTAGCCGCACTAGCGGTCACTGCCGCAATCCTCGTCGTGGTTGCCGAAACCGTGTCACAGCGATTGGGCCAACAACGTCACACAAACTCGGAAACCTCTCAGCCATAGCAATGGCAACTTGGCGATCGGTTGGCTTCCAATCACAGCGGCGAGTGCCTAAGAACAAAGCCTTCAATCGAAGCTTTATCGATGGACTTCAATAAAGACGTTAAATCGCCGCTCTAGATGATCCGCTGAATCCGAATCGCCGAAGCTTGTCCCTGTGGCGTGATGTTGACCGAGATAAAAGAGTCACCGGCAGCGACGCCCGAGGCCGCACAAGCATTGATGGGACAATGCTCATCCAACGAACCTAAATTTCGAATCGGGAACAACTCTCCGCCGAGTGAAAGAACGCTGGCTACCATCTCGACCATCCCGCTACCGGCACCAAGATTCCCAAAATGCCCTTTGGCGGTTGTGACCGGTGGTTGCTGGCTTGCCGAGCCGAAGACGTCAGCAATGGCTGCCGCTTCCTGCCGGTCCCCGTCAACGGTGCCCAAACCATGAGCATGGATGTGACCGATCGATGCCGGATCAGCATCTCCCAGTGCGGATCGCAGTGCGTTGGCAATCGCTCGCTGCTGGTAGTCTTCACCGGCAGCACCACCAACGGCACTACTCCCGTAACCCACCACCTCACCAAGAATCTTTGCACCACGCTTCGTGGCGTGATCATAGGACTCGAGAACCATCGCTCCGGCACCTTCACCTAAGACGCTACCATCGCGAGACTGATCAAAGGGACGCGACATCGCGGTGTGATCTTCACAAGTTGATGCGAGCTTTTCTTGCAACGCCGCATGCAGTGTGCGGAGCGGGTGAATCCTCGAACCCGTTGCGCCGACGATCAATGAATCCGCATGCCCACGTTGGATGGTACTAAATGCCTCGGCAGTTGCCGCACCCGCCGCCGCCTCACGCATGGTGATGGAGTTATTCGGTCCCCGCAGATCATTATAAATTGCGACGTGGCTAGCTGGCATATTCGGCAGGTACTTCAGTAACCACAGGGGATTCACCTCTGGCTTGCCCGTTTGGCCCCACTCACTTATCTGAAACTGACCGTCCTCGTCCAAGCATTTGGCAATACCCGCTGTGAATTCTTCAGGGAGCGACATGATGTAATCGCAACCAAAAATCACTCCCGTGCGATCACGGTCACGAATCTCCTCGGTCAATCCGGAATCTGACAGTGCCCGCTGCGCAACAGCAACCCCCATTTCAATTTCGCGGCACATCACTTTGGTGCCCTTACGAATCGTCCGTTTTAATGTCTTTTCTAGCGGACCATAGTCATCGATGTGTCCACTGAAATCATGCGCTTCCGCGCCATGGTCGATTGACAACACGCCGTGGGGGATCCGAGTGAATGGCTTGATGCCACTTTCACCGGCACGCAAGCGGTCAACCATCGCCTCAGGCTCCAGACCAAGGGGAGAAACCACCCCCACTCCAGTGATAACAACGCGGCGTGTTGAAGAGTTATCCATTTGGCGAACAATCACTCGTTAAAAATCTGTAAACGTTTTGCCTGGCCCACCACTCAAGTGGGTCACGTGCTCAGGTCTCCCAACGTCACCATATCCTAATCCGACTCAGCTTCTTGCATGAGGGGGGAGGGTAGAGGGAGATTGAGTTCAATAACGACCGCGTGTCATGCCTGAATTCTGACCGATCCTCGGGGCCTGCTGGTAGGTGGACTCTGCACCAACCGCCGATGCACTTGCTGCCCCTGAAAGAGGCTGAGCTGATGCCAAAGCCTCAGATGCTCGACCTCGGAATTGAACGAACAACAAGGCATCAGCACGTCCGGACGTGTTGCCAGTTAATGCGTCAAGATTCAAGAGGGGAATGGATACACCTTGGCTCTCCGGGTGTGCAACGACACCGCAAGAGAGCAGCAGAACCCGATCAGAAGGCCAACGAAAACGCTCCTTGAGCCGCCAGCTGACCAATTGTGGTACCTCGATCCGTCCGCGATAAGCTTGCCCTCCTTGAACTGGTAGCAGCAGATCTACGGGATTCAATTTGTCGACTTGATCGATATCAGCTTCGATCACGCAGTCAATCACTCGACTGTCAGTCGATAACAGGGGACTGATTGCCAACCGATAACCCTCATGCAGCTCGCCCGTTTCCGGCTCATATGGAGGCCAACCGGATTGGGACGGCCGATAGCTTCGGACATAATTCCTCCCGCGAATATTCACTACCCGTCCAGTTTGACCGTTATGAATCGCAAGATTCATCTCCTGAGTCTGCTCGGCATCAGGCCGCTGCTTCAACTGGTTCATCACAATCGCCGCATTCTCTTTGCTCAACAACCAGGCCTGAACTCCGGGTGACTCCACGTTCACGTGTTGCATCAACGGATAGGCTGCATTGCGCCACGAAGGACTACTGACTCGAACCACTTTTAAACTCAGCAACTGAGGATCTTTTTCGCCATCAACAAATCGCTCCACCACACCTCCTACCAAACGTTGCATCTCGCTGGTGTGGTAAACCGACAGCTGATCGCGATTGACGTTCATGAAACCAAATGGTTCTGAGAACCATACTTCTGAACCTGTCTCTCGTAAGATCCAATCAACGATCGCTCTCTCGGGCCGATCATACTGCCGCAGAACATCGGTGTAGGGACGCAGATTGTAAACGCGATGCTCTTGCCCCGCAGATTTGGAAAGCTGACCATCTCCCGGTTGTCCAACCGACGAGAGGACCGCTCGGGTCGGTCGTGGTGTGAAGCCGCCCGATTGCATACTGCGAGGCGTGAGGTCTGATGCTGGCGACTGAGTACCTGTACCGACCGCGTTGCTCTGATCACTTGGATTTTCAGATGCATCGGTTGAAGGAAAACCCAGCCCCTGCGCTGTCAACTCACGTGGAGCAACAAATGACGCAAGCATCAAAACGATGAGCGTGGACACGAGGCAGCACTGGCCCGGGAAAGTCGTTCTTGTTTTCATCCCTGAAACTTCTTTTTCTCGCGTCTCTGATCCATGAGCGAAAATCGTATCACCTTGTGAAACCCAATCTTTCACGCACCTATCTCGTATACCTGTCACCGCCAAACGCGGCAAGATAGAAACAGCGGAGTTGATAGCAATGAGAAATCGGCCACGAATCGATTTGACCGTTGTTTGCTACCTCATCAAGTGACCAAGCAGACTCTTTGATTGCACAAAAAAAGCCCGCTCTGACGGAACAGAGCGAGCTTATTTTCAGGTCGGGCTGAGAGGATTCGAACCTCCGACCTTTTGACCCCCAGTCAAACGCGCTAACCAGGCTGCGCTACAGCCCGCCACAAAAAGCCTGCTCGGTAAAGAATCAAACCCAGAGGCTCTCTGACGACCACAAATTACATCAAGCAAGATGATTTCGCTAGTCGCCTGCGAAAGTTCTTAAATTCTTGAGTCGAAGAGGCTGCGAGTTGCTAAAAGCGGTGAATTCAAACCGCTTGGTGATTCCGTCGTTGGTGAACAGAACCCGAATGGCACACAACCGAGTTCCCGAGGCATCCATGCTTTCTCTGTCCCCATACGTCCTTGACCCAAGTCCTCTAAAAGTTGAGACTCATCATCGCAGCGTCTGCATCGCTACAGCGACCCATCATGCCGTGGCACTGCAGTTATCAATGGCTTCAACGGCCCACTCCTTCCAAAACGAATCTAGCCATGCACTTTGCAGATCGACTCGCCAACGCAGTCACCAGAACCGGCTCCATTACGTGTGTAGGACTCGACCCGAGGAAAGCACAGCTTCCAGCCGTTCTTCAGAACGATGTCAGCGACAATAGTCCCAGCCAGTGGGCCAATGCCTACCAAACTTTTTGCTGTGAAATCATTGACGTTGTCAAAGATCTCGTGCCCTGCGTCAAACCCCAAGCTGCGTTCTTTGAGGCTTTGGGGCCCGAGGGCATGTCAGCGCTTGGCCATGTGATACGCTACGCCGAGCAGTCGGGACTTTTGGTGATCACTGACGGAAAGAGAAACGATATTGGTAGCACGGCTACCGCTTACGCCGATGCTTATCTGGGTACCGACAGCCCATGGGGTAGCGATTCACTCACAGTCAGCCCTTATCTTGGCCGAGACAGCCTCGAACCATTCGCTGAGATGTGTGACCAACGCCAAGCCGGTATTTTTGTCCTCGTAAAAACCTCCAACCCAGGGGGCGGGTTGTTTCAGGATCGTCAAACCGACGGCCAAACCCTTTATCAATCAGTAGCCTCGCTCGTCCGAGAGCTCAATGAACCAAGACTGGGTGAATGTGGTTTTGGTCCTGTCGGTGCGGTGGTTGGTGCAACCTATCCCGAGCAACTCGCTGAACTAAGACAAGCAATGCCAACCAGCTGGATTTTGATCCCCGGGTTTGGCGCACAAGGTGGTGCAGCTGAAGACGTACTCATTGGCCTCGATCAAAACGGGCTAGGTGCAATCGTCAATAACTCGCGGAATCTGATTTTCGCTCACGCGCGTGAAGAATACCGTGACCGATTTTCTGATCATCAGTGGCAGGATGCAGTTGCTGAAGCAACCAAAGCAATGAATGATCAGCTGAAACGTTCTTAGGCGAGCAGTTCCTGCAGAACGTGGCCGTGTACATCGGTTAGCCGTCGATCAATTCCATCATGGCGAACCGTGAGACGTTCGTGGTCGATACCCAACAAATGCAAGATCGTTGCATGCACATCATAGACCTGGGTAGGATTGGATCGATCCGCAGGCTTGTAGCCCCACTGATCCGATGGACCGTAACTGATACCGCCCTTGATCCCTCCTCCAGCTAACCAATTCGTGAAGACATAGGGATTATGATCACGGCCAAGTGAACCTTGAGTGCTTGGCATGCGACCAAACTCGGTTGTCCACAACACGATCGTGTCCTCGAGCAAACCGGTCTGCTTTAGGTCAGCAAGTAAAGCTGCGGTTCCGACGGCCATTCCTCGTGCAAGTGGTCCGTGATCCCGCTCGATGTTCTCGTGACTGTCCCAGTTGCGACGCGGAAAGCTATTGTCATTACCGGACCAAATCTGGACAAACCTAACACCGCGTTCAAGCAAGCGTCGGGCGATCAAGCATTTTCGACCAAAGTACTCCGCCTCCTCAGGTGCGTTAATCGAATCGGGATAGACTGCCCCTTCTCGATCCAGACCATACATCTTCATGATGTGGGCTGGCTCACCACTCAAATCAAGAGCTTCCGGAGCGGACAACTGCATCCGTGCGGCCAGCTCATAGGCACGCAACCGCGACTCCAATCGCGAATCACCCTGACGCGTTTCTTGAAACTGGCGATTCATTTGATTGAGCAACTTCAAACCATCGCGATCCGCAACTCTTGTTGCAAACTCCGCACGCGGATAAAGGTCTTCGATTGGATTGGATCGCTGTGGAAAAATCGCGGTCCCTTGAGCACTTGCGGGCAGAAAACCAGCTCCCCAGTTCTTGGGTCCATTACTCGCAAATCCACGGTGATCAGGAAGCACCACAAAGGTTGGCAATTCTTCTCGAATGGATCCCAGTGCGTAACTAATCCATGAGCCCATCCCCGGAAACCCTGGTCGATCAAAACCTGTTGCCTGCAGATAGGTCGCCTGCGAATGAACCCCCGTCTTTCCGACCATATTGTGGATGAAAGCAATATCATCGACATGCGGGGCAAGCGGTTGCACCACTTCGCTGATCATTTTGCCACTTTCCCCAGCGGGAGCGAAGCGGAAAGGTGACTTCATCCAAGGGCCCAATCCGTTCTGAAACGCTTCCACTGGCTCACCAAAGTCGGAAGGCTCGCCATGATGCTTTTCGAGTTCCGGCTTGTAATCCCAAAGATCAAGATGACTCGCCGCACCAGCCATAAATAATTGCACAACACGTTTGGCTTTCGGGGGATGATGAAGCACTTCAACGACGCCATCAGCCCGTGAATCCTTTTGCAACATGGCAGCGAGAGCGATGGCACCAAATCCACCTGCACCGCCAGTGATCGCCTGTCGTCGATTGATTGATTGATTCATGTCGCGTTCCATCAGTCGATATAAATGAATTCGCTCAGGTTGAATAGAAACCGGCAAAGGTTCGGTAAGCCGTGCTGCTTTGCGTAAGCCACCATCGCTTGTAAATCCTCTTGATCTGCTTCACGCTGCACGACCGTTTCAAAAGCAACGGCAACCTGATCGACGAGCATCTCGGCCTCACCTCGCAAAGACTGGTGAAACTTCTCTGCCATCACGAGATTAAATTGATTATTTAGCAGCGATAATGACTGAAGAGCAGTCAATGTTTCATCGCGTTTAGGCGTGCTCTGAGATGAATCGGCACAGTCCATGGTCGTCATCCAAGGATCCGGCTGTGAACGCACGATGAATCGATAAATGCTACGCCGATGGGTTGCAGGGTCAGAATGATCGAACTTGTGGTATTCATAATGAGGCGAATGCTCCGGTCGCTCTAACTCAAACAAACGATAACCAGGACCTCCCATTGTCGAATCAAGTGCTCCACTGACGAACATGATGGCATCTCGAATTTCTTCCGCTTCCAATCGTCTTCGATTCATCCTCCAAAGCTTCTCGTTACTCGAATCGATCTTTGCTTTTTCTTCGTCGTGATCCGAAACTTGTTGGTAGGTTGCGCTGTTGACCATCAATCGGTGGAGATCTTTTATTGAACCCCGCTTCACCCAACGCCCACCATCTCGAAACTCAGCGGCAAGCCAATCCAAGAGTTCTGGATGAGACGGTAACGCTCCCATCTTCCCAAAGTCATTCGGTGTTGTGACGATCGCTTGTCCAAAATGGTACAGCCAAATACGATTCACGATGGAACGCCAAACCAAAGGGTGATCATCATGCGTGAGCCAGTTGGCGAGTGCAGCGCGACGTTCCGCTTCGGATGCATTTTGTGAGAGCTCATTCGGCAAAGGCTCGGGCAATTGCAATAAACTCGGATTGGCAACCTCAAGTGGTTGACTGATCTCACCACGAGCAAGAACGTGAATCGTACGAGGCGCGCCGGAGGTCGGCTTGAAATTCCCTTGCGGCTTGAAATGAGTCGCAGCGGCGTAGACCATCTTGCCCTCAGGAATCTTCTTTGTTTCCGCTTCCGCATCTTTCACTTGCTGTTGCAACTTCTCTTTCTGAGCCATGCGATCGGGACTTTGGATCTTCGTCAGTAGCTGGTTTCGCTGGCGTTGCACATCGTGAAATTCATCTGCCAACTGACGGTTCAGGTAGTCCGCCCATTTCCCATCAGTGAGGTTACTTTTTCCCCAACGCACCGGAGCTTCGATGGAGTCCAGCGATCGGACCTCACAACCTAGAGCGAGATTGGCCTGATCGAGATCCAACACCCTGATCTCAGCGAGCGCAAGATGATAATCATTCGCTCTCTCCATTAACTTGGTTGCAGTAACTCGAATTCGTCGAACCTCGCGTGGCTTGTCCAGTTCAACTCGCAACGGCTGCAGCCCCGGATTCGGCTGATCCAGTTCCGTCCGATCAACAACGATGAGTCCGTCTGAATTATCTTCGTCGGCAAAGACCTCAATTTGGTACCGAACGGGAAAACCAAATCCGGCTCCGATGCCAGCATATTCGTCGTGGCAGGGCAACACCTCTAACGCCGCAACGACTTGGTTCTCACCCAGATCGACCTCGACCCATTTCTCTTCGTTTGCTGTTTTGGTGAGCTGACTGTGGTACCCAAACTGAGGGTCCTTTTTTACCGCCACGCGTTCTTTAAGATCCGTGTAACGTTGATCCAACTCAATCAGCAACTCTCCTCCCTCAGCACGAATCTCGTTTTCCAGCCTCTCAATTTGCTGCTGTGCATCAGCGATTCTTTCCTGCAGTTCTCGTTTCGCCCGCTCCAATTCTGGATCAACATCGTACGGCCTCTCCGCGCGATCCACTGCGGCAAAAATGGACTGCAAGCTGTAGTACTGCTGCTGAGAAATCGGATCAAACTTGTGATGATGACAACGCGCGCACTGAACAGTCAAACTGCAAAAGGTATTGAATACCCCGCTGACCATATCATCTCGATCGAGATTTCTCGCTACCTTGCCATCTAATTTCGACTCCGGCACCTCGACATGCCCAATGAAGTCCCAAGGTCCAGCAGCAATGAACCCTAAGCCCAAAATTCCATCGGCCTGCCCCGGATAGAGAACATCGCCGGCGACCTGTTCTCGAATGAACTGGCGATAAGACTTATCCTGATTCATTGAACGAATCACGTAGTCGCGGTACGGCCACGCGTTCTCTCTCAATTTATCTTTGTCGTACCCACATGTGTCGGCATACTTGGCAACATCCAACCAATGACGTGCCCAACGCTCCCCGTAATGCGGTGAGGCGAGAAAACGCTCAACCCAATTTTGATAAGCCTTCGGATCCTCATCCGCCAAGAACTCATCCACCTCTTGCTTTGTAGGTGGCAGGCCAAGAAGGTCAAATTTCAAACGACGAAGTAATGTCCTACGATCGGCCTGCTTCGATGGAGCAAGCCCCCGCTGCAGCAATTCACTTTGAATGAACGCATCGACCGGATTCAGATCGCTAGCTTCCGAATTCGGTGCAACTGCTACTGTTGGTATCTCAGGACGACGGATGGGACGAAACGACCACCAGCTAAAATCATTGATCGCTGAGGGATGCAACTCTCGTTCTTTTGGCCATTTTGCGCCAGCAAGAATCCATTGCTTGATCGCCTCGCGTTCCCCATCCGATAGCGGATCTCCATCTTTTGGCATCTCAGCGGTTCCATCATGTGGATTCACCACTTCCCACAGGCGACTCGACTCTAAGTCAGCCGGGACAATGTAACCATCCCGCATCGCTGACTCGAACGTCGACATCGAAAAGTCACCCTCTCGCACGCTCTCCTGATGACAGGACAAACATCGAGACTGAAAAACATCGGCCACTTGCTCAAATAAATCACCGGAAGGGGCAGTGGCACGAGCGGAGTCGCTACCTCCCTCGTCACTTGCCTCCGAACCACTCAAATTCGCTACACCATCAACTGGTCCTATCGCCAAACAGTGAACTGACTGGTGTGTCGCCGCCAAAAACAATAAAAACAAGACCGGTAAGCAAAACGGCTTGGCCAACAGGAATCCTCCGCCAATTGAATGATTCTCTTCAATCATTGATCAACCAATCCTCTTTTCTATTTCGCTACACTTCGCAAAAAGAGCCAGTCGTGAGCACACACTGCCGAGTCCCACACAGAACGCAAGACAAGCCTCCGGAGAGATCCTCGTGGATCACTCCACGTGGTTAAACTGTGACCGCTGAAACCGACAAAACCAAACTGACTCAGTAGCCCCCACCCATGATTGTAAGAAAGACTCGCCGTTCAATCCAATTCCTGAGAACGACTGCCATTGGCGGCCTCCTTTTTCTTCTCCCGCTGATTGTGCTAGCGACGCTGATTTCTCAGATAGCTCCGATCCTACTTCAGGTCGCTCATTTTCTTCGCGATAACCTACCCGCAACAGATTCGGTCAGTATTTCATTGTTTGTTTCCGTCGTAGTCGGAATCCTGATGCTGCTTTGTTTTGGGGCAGGCATGGTAGCTAGGTGGTCCATCAGCCGACGCCTCACCACATTCTTCGAAAAGAACCTACTGCTGTTATTCCCAAGGTACGCAATTTTAAAAGATCAGATGGCAGACACCATCGGCGGGACTGAGAACCGACCCAATACAAAATCGGTTGTCGTAACCTTGGCAGATCGACAAGTCGTCGGCTTCGAGGCGGAGCGGAGTGAAGATCACTCAAAGGTCGTTGTCTATATACCCGGATCACCTGATACATGGGCGGGATCAACGATCATTGTGAACGCCTCGCAGGTACAAACCCTCGATGCTTCCTTTGGCGAAACCGTCTCCATTCACGAGCAGATGGGACGCGGCTCGCTACGCTTAATCCAAAATGCTGAACTAACACCCCCAAATCGCTGAGCCTCAGTGCAAGATGAAGCTATGACGTAAACCGCAGTTCGATTGTGGGAGCATTTAGATCGATACACACCATCACGTCTCCACCCTCCTGCATCCAGCAGCCTCCCTCGAGTTGCTGAGCTTGCTTCACTTCACGCAAAGCTTCAATCGACTGATCACCCTTGGCGCTGAATCCATGACTGATTACTGGTCCTGTCTTGCCCTTGATGCGAATCGTAAATATCGAAGTTTGTATCGGGCACTCAATCACTAAACTTTTTGTCGAACCACGAAACATGCAGACAGACTTCGCGGCCCAGTAACGTGCGATCTCGCTGACCTTCATCCAAAGCGTTTCTTTTCCGAAACGACTCTCAATGGACTCCACCACCCGCTTAAATGAGATGAACCCTTCCTTGGTGCCGTTGCTATACATGCCTGGCCAATGGCATAGCATCACCGCAGGCTGTCGTCGTTGAATCAGTTCAACCATTCTCCCCGCAGTCGCATCCTGATTTGCATATCGATCTGGCTCAGAGATTCGATCACCCTGCCATCCCCCAAACCAGTCACCGGTTCCAGCAGGCACATTCACCGTCATCTGCGGGCTCAATGTCCCAGCACCACGCAAGTTTTCAATGATTGGCTCGGTACTCTGGTCATCAGTGTGAACGTACTTGAAGTAATGAGGTAAATCGACCTGATAGACATCACGGACTGCCTGACCTGCAGCCAAAGATAATTCGCTTTTCACCTGATTACCAAATCCTCCGGGCGTCGTGACGCCTTCGCATGGTAAATCACATTGCTTAAGAATCCTCAACGCATAAGCCAAGTAAGCGGCTAATTCATCAACACTTTTCTTTTCCTGAGGAAAAGAATTTTCCATCGTCCCCGCATGAATCTCTCTGACCGGACGTCCAGTCTTTAGATCAATCACGCGGGTGTGGGTGATCATCTCGGGATGAATGTCCCAGTTCGGTAACATCAACTCTTGAACCAGTCGCAAACTCTCCTGTAACTGTTTCCGTGACCAGCCAGGTAATTCTCGATCCAGCCAACCAACGCATGCAGGATTGGGAACGATACTGTACTTACCTCGTACGCCCTTCAACGCACACCATTCGCCGAATTCACGAACGAAAGAATCGGGAATCTCCCGTGGCCACTGCTGCCACGGTTTTTGGTATTCCCCCCGTTCTGGCCAAGCTGCTGCGAATTGCGGGGTGCAAAAATGCCCCATATTCACCAAGCAAGTGGAATCATCAATGATGAACGATAGAGGAACACGATTGCGAGGAAACAGCACCTCAATCCCATGATCCGAGAGATTCACGTCTGACCCAAGTACCCCAGACACATTTGCTTCAGATCCGATCGCCTCAGATCCATCAAGCAACGCCTGGGCGACTACGGGAGACAGTAATCCCGAATGCAAAAAACGTCTTCGGCTTAGTGAATCCAAGAACATGGTGGACGACCTCTTATCACATTCGAAGTGCCGCGAACGATCCCGCGAACCACCATCGAAACCCAAGCAGAGAGAATTCGTGCGATCACACCATCAACATGTTTGACTTGATCCGCATCGAAACGAATCGCCAATGTAAAACAAAACAACGGCAACGTGTTCTTTACTATCGCGATGCAGATTAAAAAGAGCAGACAGGTCAAATCGATTCACTCTCCCCCTTCAGCGAGGAATCTATTCAGATTCCACCTCAGTATCGGACTCTTGCTCAATTGGCTTTGGAGGCCAAGCGTCGATCACCTGACCCTCTGCCGGCTTCGCAGTCGCCGGATTACTACCTCGGAGAGAAGCAACATAACTAGCCACAAGCACCAACTCATTTGGTGAAAGCTTGGCCTTCCAAGCTGGCATCGCGCCACCCCTAGCACCATTTTGCAGCACCTTCAAAATATCACCAATCTCTTTGATATTCTTGTAGCTGTCATCACAGAGATTAGGTCCAGCCAGACCGCCACCGTCGCTTCCGTGACATGAGACGCAGTTAGCCTTGAACACGGAGCGACCAACTTTCAACCAAGAATCTTCGTAAAGATATTTCAGCACATTCTCGCGAGTCTCACTCAGCTCACCAATCTCAGCAAATTGCAACCTTAAATTTTCGGCGAGTGCCGTATCGTAACGCTCGGCAGCGGTTCGCCCGGGAGCGCCGTTGTGGAACCAAAAGAAGTAAGGCGGAGCAAAAGCGATTGTCGCCATGAAAATCCATTTCCACCAATTGGGCACTGGATCTTCTGTGAAGATGCGGCCTTGATCTGTAGCAGCATCATTCGTCGCATCAGAAGTATTTATTTCACTTCCAGATAAATTCGATTGATTGTCACTCATAACAATTTCCCTCCACCTAAACCGACAAGTGGATTAGCAGTTCGATTCTTGTGAATGTTGTTTGATAATCTGGTTCGTTCTTATTGAGCAATCGGTGCTTGCGAGGCGTCCGATGCATCCTGTGCGACGGGAGCATTCAAATCCGTCCCGAGTCGCTGCAAGTACGCGATCAACGCGACCGCCTGCGACTCAAGAGTCATGACGCCTCGTCGCTGAATTGACCCTCCGGTCGATACGATCTCTGCGGCAATTCGCTCAGCCTGATCCTTCGCATCCTGAACCAACTCTTCATCTTGCCCGTTGTAATCAACTCCTAATAACTTTGCTGAATTGACATACGATGGAATTGTTTCGAAATCGATCCTCGAATCCAACAAATCGCTATAAGATGGCATCAAGGTTCCTTCGACTAAGAGCCCTGGATCATCCAAATGTTGCCAATGCCACTTACTGGACTGCTTACCGCCCTCACGAGCTAGATCTGGACCGATTCGACGCTTTCCCCAAAACGCTGGAAAATCGTAGACAAACTCGCCTGCTCGGCTGAAATCACCATAACGCATGGTCTCCGCCACCAAGGGTCGAACCATTTGTGTATGACAGCTATAGCATCCTTTCTGGAGATAGATTTCGCGACCCATGAGTTCAAGCGGTGTATAGGGCTTCACCGACGCGATCTTGGGTACGGACGATTGTAAAAACAGCACGGGAACTAACTGCACCAAGCTGACAATCAAAATCATGGCCAATGGAATCGCATAGAAACGCCCTGGACCAAACTCCCACGATCGGTGCCAACGCAAGGTTGATGTTCGCTCAATCGATCTCGCGGCATCCAAGACGGGCGCCGACTCAAGCAGAGATGGAACCTCTGCACCGCCTTGCAAGTCACCCGATTCTTGAAGCAGTGCTAGCCTTTGTGAATCGTCCGATGCGAGATCGCTTACATCAGATGACAACAACCAAGTCATCAAGAAGTTGCCTGCCATCACAACCAAGCCGAGCAGATAAAATGACCCGCCGAGAATTCGAGCCCACCACATGCCACGCGATGCAGTGAGCGATTCGATGAAGTCAGGGTAAGCCAAATAGCCAAGCTCATCCAAAGAGTTCCACATATTGCTCTGCTTCATCCCTGAAACATAAATCGGCAACACCGAAAGCAAAACGCCAAGCAAAGACAACCAAAAGTGCAAGGATACCGCGCGATTACTCCATAGTTCTTTCTGAAACAAACGAGGCGCCAGCCAGTAGAACACGCCGAAGGCAAGCATGCTGTTCCAACCCATCATGCCGTTGTGCAGATGGGCGATCGTCCAATCGGAGTATTGCGTCCAAGCACTAACACTCTTGATGCTCAAAAGGGAAGCTTCCAGAGTGGAGATGGCATAAAAAACTAATGAACACGATAGGAAGCGATAGACCACACTCGTGGAAAAGTTTACTTCACCGCCTCGCAAGGTCCGCCAACCGTTAAGCAAGCCGCCCCAAAGTGGCATCCAAAGCATCAAGCCCGCAAGCATCCCCGCAGTAGATAGCCATTCTGGAATTGCCGTGTGATGCAAATTTCGAGGGCCGGACCAGAGCAATAAAACTACCAAAGCCCAAAAATGAAGGATGGCCAAACGATGACTACTAATGGGCTTCCCTGAAACCATCGGCACAAAGAAGTACATCAGCCCGAGAAAAGGCATCAGTAAAAGGTAGTAAATGGATACTTGACCATAACACCACTGCAGCACGATGTCCTGCACACCACCAAGTAGCGGATAACTCTTGGCCCAACTAACAGGCAAGACGACGTTATTCGCCGCCATCAAAACTGGAAAGGTGATGATCGTCGCAGAGTAAAACCAAAGAGAGACATACAATCTTTCGACTTTGCGATGGATAAGCGTCATCCAGTAATTCAAGCCGAACAAAACCGTCCAAATAAAAATCATTGCAAGGTAGATCGGCTGAACTAACTCCGCGTAGTCTCTCCCCTGCATCAAACCTCGCGGCAGCGTGTAGATCGCCAAACCTATCAACAATTGCCACGTGACAAAATGCAGGCGAGCTAGAACGCCACTCCATATCCGAACACCGCAAAGTCGCTGCACACTGTAGTAGAGAGCAGCAAACATGCCGTTGACGAGAAAGGCGTACAGGGCAACGCTCGAATGGAGTGGACGAAGGCGGGCAAACGAAAGCACCTCTGATCCACCAAACATCTTGGGGATGACCAAAAGATGGGCGACCCCCAGCCCAACCAGAATCGCAAACAATCCCCAAACAAGGGTGGCCGCCGCAAACATTCGGACAATTGAATCATCGTAAGAACGCGTATCGAGGTCGCTGAATGCATCCGATCCTGATTCCGTCATACCCGACCCGAGCCCTGCGCCAGAATTCATGCCTGCTGCCACTCCGCTCTTCCCTCAAATGAATCAACTGCTTCAACAAAAACGCACGATGCGAATCACTGCTTCTCTAGCTGCGTAGTATAGCAAGCAGCAGCAAAATGAAACCCGTATTGATGCGACAGGGTTTCGCGCAAATCCGTTATCTGTGCCACATAAAAGCAATCATGCTGGGCGATCCCCGAGAAAATCACTGGCTAATCACACCACTTCCCGTAAGCTGCAGATCAACGCTGCCAAGCCATTCTGAGTAATTGTCCGCAAGATCGACATGCCTCGCGAAACGTTAACTTGCTTGCACCTTTTTGCCGCTCCGTGAACGTAATTGGCACTTCAGAAAGACGAGAACCTTGCTGAACTAACTTCAGCAAAATCTCCTCGAGCACCGCATATCCATTGACGCGGAGCAACTGCAAATTGACTCGAACCAAAGCCTCAACTCGGTAGCACCTCATGGATCCGCTGCAATCACTCACGGGCAAACCAAGGCAAGTGACCGCAAAACGGTTAATCAACCAACTCATCCATTTTCGATGTAATGGCCAACCGACGATCTTACCACCCTCTGCGTATCGTGACCCAATGACCACATCGAGATCAGAGTCACACTCAATACGAGACAAAAGATGCGGCAATTGCATCGGGTCATGACTGAAGTCACCATCCAAATTCATGAAAAAGTCATATCCTGAATCGACCGCATGCTGCATCGCAAAACGAATCGCTCCGCCCAGCCCCTTCTGATTCTCCCGCACTTTTAAGATGACGTGATGATCTTTCTCAAAATTCTCCCGCACCAGATCCGCGGTGCCATCGGGTGACTGATCATCCACAATCAAAATATCAGCGGAAGGAATCTCCTTGCGCATCGACCCAATCAGCGAGACGATATTCTCAGCTTCATTGAGAGTACAAACCGCGATCAAAACCTTGCATTGCCCGGCAGCACTCTCATCTTCGGTGATTGTGGATTGGGTTGACAACGGTTTTGATTTTTCCAGTGAAGCAGAACAAGTTGGTGAGAGCGTTGCAAACAAGATTCAGATTACTGAGGACAAGTGTTTCAAGCAGCCTTTCATTCCCAACGATTGACTGGGCGGTCAATAATTTCTTTTAGCAGAAATGCTTGCCGTACACCGCCAGGCCTTCCCAACATCTGCACCAACTCCAAAGCATTAATGCCGGTGTTTGTTCCACCAGCAGGGCTTGCTTTCCCCGACGCTTCAACCGAACCCGATCTCCGTGATGAACGCGAGACCCGCTCTGGCTGCACCGAGGACGCCTGATTTACCGCGAGTGAACTTGGAAGCTGCTGCGACGCATTTCCCAAGTCCGCCTCAGCAACAATCTCAGCCTCCAGAATTTCATCATCATCATCAAGACGAACGACTCGCTCGGTTTTCCGATTAGAATACTGCGATTGCACCGCCGCTCTTGTACGTTGTGTCTGGCCACGAACCTCCTGTTCGCGTTGCTGGTTTGCCTTCTCGGCACGACGCTTCGCAGCCCTTGCTAGAAAGTCTTCCAAATCACCAGACATCAATCTCACCAATCTGTGACGCGCGAACTGAACCTATCGAATCTGAATAGAAAATAACCGCACTAGCGAGTTTCGAGAGGCTGTGCCCCATCTTTTGCTGTTGTGGCAAGCGATTTTCTCATCTCCGTGTCGGCATTGACATTCTGCAATTTATAATAGTCCATAATGTTCAACTTTCCTGATCGGAAAGCATCAGCCATGGCTCGCGGCACCGCCGCCTGAGCCGCTACAACCGAAGCTCGGCTATCCTCGATCTTGGCCTGATTCTCCTGTTCCTCCGCTACAGCTGCAGCCCGTTTCCCCTCAGCTCTAGCACGCGCCACCTGCGTATCAGCTTCGGCTTGGTCAGCCTGCAAACGAGCCCCAATGTTTGCTCCAACATCAATGTCAGCGATATCAATTGAAACGATTTCAAAGGCTGTTTGAGAATCCAATCGCTTTGCTAAAACCGCCTTGCTAATCACGTCGGGATTTTCCAGAACCGCTTTGTGATCAGCTGCCGAGCCGATGGCACTGACGATTCCTTCGCCAACTCTAGCAATGATGGTTTCCTCCGTCGCCCCACCAATCAACTGCTGCAGGTTCGCTCGCACTGTCACCCGAGCCTTTACCTTCAACTGAATACCGTCTTTTGCTACCGCGTCCAATGACGGCTTTGCGGCACCCCGTGGCGGACAATCAATCACCTTGGGATAAACACTCGTTTGCACCGACTCAAGAACATCACGTCCCGCAAGGTCGATCGCAGTCGCCTCTCGAAATGTCAACGAAATGGTTTTGGCTTTCTTAGCCGCAATCAACGCTCGAATCACTTGCTGGACGTTACCACCGGCAAGAAAGTGTGCCTCGAGCGCCTCGCCGGTCAAGTCCGGGTCCACCAGTCCCGCCTGCGTCGCCATGATCTTGCTGTGCACGATCGTGCGGACATTCACCTTTCGAAAAGTCATCCCCAGCAGATTGAAAAAACTGATATCTGCTCGAGTCAACTGAGACTGGATCCACAGACCAAAGTAACGGCTGAACACCAGTAGGCTGATCATGATCAGCCCAAAGACAATCCCAGCAATGATCAATCCAACCATTGCACCGTTCGCCAATTCGGTCTCTCGTGCTTGCCCAAGCAACGTGATGCCAAGCATTGTGCTAAACCCAGTAGAGTAGAAAACGTTGATCATGATTGCTGGACCAGATTGTGATCCCAAAGGCCCTTCACCATTCATCATACTGCAAAGCTTCACCTCATACCGCCACCTTTGGTCAGCAGGCCAGTGTTTAACGGAAGATTGAAACGGCCCAATCCTAGGCATGCCAGAACTGGCGCACAAAAAAAGGCTGAGTCCCAAGCGGAACCCAGCCCTGAATCTCATTTCAATTCAACCGGCGTTACGCCTTGTCCGAATCCTTCTCAGCACCAGCAGGAGTGTTGTCCTCGTACTTGGCCTCAGGAATGCTCGAGTCTTCCTTCACAGCAACAACACTGTGATAAACAGCGAACTCGTTGTCAGCAGAGTCGGAGGACTGATCGACTTTCTCTTCGGTCACGTTTGCTGCTTCGACAATCATCTCGATCACTTTTCTTTCAATGATCTGATTGCGCAGTGCATCCATCTGTCCCTGCTTTTCGAGCCTAGCCCGAACGCGACGTTCTGGCTGATCACTTTGTTGTGCAATCAAGGCGATTTCGACGTTGTAATCTGCTTCTTCAGCTTCGACGTTCTCTTCTTCAGCGATTTTTTCGAGGATGAAGTGTTCGCGAAGAGCGGATTCTGTCGATGCTTGAGCGTTTTGCTTCGACGCGTTCACGAACCGGCGAACAGCATCCTCATCAAAACCGCTGCGGCGAAGCTCTAGAACTTTACGCTCAAGCTCTCGCATGGTTTGACGCTTGACCAAAGACTCAGGCAAGTCAAAGTTGGCATCTCCCGCCAATGACTGAATGACGGTCTTTCGCAATTCTTGCTGCGTTCGATAGTCGGCCTGACGTACCAAGGAATCACGAACAAAGCTCTTGAGCTCATCCTCGGATTCAAAATCGCCGAGTTCTTCAAGGAATGATTCTGTGAGCTCCGGCATTTCGCGTTTGAGAACTTCAACAACGCTGAAGGTTGCCTGAACTTCCTTCCCTCGAAGCGATTCGTCAGCCAAACCGTCAGCAAGCTTAACGGTAACCTCTCGAGACTCGCCCTCTTTCACGCCGGCCATTGCTGAACCAAAATCGGATGCAACGCCATCGGTGAAGCTGAGTCGCTCTTGGAGTGTGACTCGTTCCTCTTCCATCTCTGAGACAGACTTTCCGTCGAGAGAGAACTTACCACTGACCAAAATCGTATCACCAAGCTCCGCAGGTGCATCGGTCGCTTCGTGCGTGGCGTACTTCGCCAAGACTCGGTCAATCGCTGTTTGCACTTCTTCATCACCAATCTCTTCGACTGGCTTGGTGATCTCGAGACCCTTCCAAGTGGGAGTATCAAATTCGGGTCGCACTTCAATCTGGAACTGATACTTGAAATCACCAGAATCGGGGATCTCGATTGAGTTGTAATCAAAGTCAGGCTCGCCGATTGCAGAAAACTGCTCCGAGTCCGTGACCTGAGACAGGCTGTCCATCAACAGAGAGCCTTTGACTTGCTCAGTGACTCGATCCTTGAACTGTTTTTCAACAAGCTTCCTCGGAGCACGACCACTACGAAAACCGGGAACCTGTGCTTCAGGAACCAGCTCGTCATACGCATCTTTGAGGTAGCGTTGCACTTCTGCTTCGGGAATGGTGACCACCACTTCACGCAAGCAGGCTTGCGGACTTTCAACCTTAACTTCCAGTTGAATGGGCGCTTTTTCTTGGGCTTCGGCCACTTCGTTCTCGGTAGAGGTGGACATCCTTCGACAGACCTCGAATCTTTTTCGGGTTCAGGTATTTGGGGTAACTCAGATTTGTTTTCGGAAAACCAAGTTTCGCAGTCCAAGACAAATACCAAAGGACTACTTCATTGGGTCGATCACGCTTAAGACTGAACGCACACCACGAAGTGCGGGTCTTTGAGACCAAAATAGCTGACAAAATTGCTACCGCGGCAACCCTCTAAGGGGATTCGCACCGCTAGTCTCAACTGGAAATCTGGGTTAAATAAAAATCAAGCGGGGTAGTCTATCGTCCAAGGCTTCAATCGAGCAAGCGGTAAACCGTAAAACCCGCGAAACCGAAGCTCCAGAGGGTTGGAAGATGAGATCAATCAGAATGCCCGATAATCAGGTCTTGCCGTCCCACGGGGCGAGCCTATAATCGGACTCGCATCATCCAACTCATGCGGCTGTAGCTCAGTTGGCAGAGCATCACGTTGCCAACGTGATTGTCGTGGGTTCGAATCCCATCAGCCGCTCTTTTACTCCTCTATGCCTCTCTTCAGGCCCCCCCTACGCGGGGTGTTTTCGGTGTAGCACCCAGCACGGTGCTCGTCGAATTGCCGGTGCGCACCGGTCAAAACGGTACCGAACTCGATATTGATTCGCCCTTGGGTCACCGATTCACAACCTATTCCTGAATTGTTCTTGTCCCAAAACGCTTTCAAAAGGTACACCCAACCGCAGAAACTTGGGTATAACCTCGAGGTCGGATTTGATCCGCCCCTACCTAATTAGATCGACACAAAAAGCGGATTCAAAGTGCCCCACGCAGAGCTCGGCCCAATTACGGTTCACCTTCCAGAGCGGGTAGAAACGAATGAAATGCTCGCCGAGCAATACCCGCGTTGGGATCTCGATCTGATTGCTGAAAAAACTGGAATTCGCCAGCGACACATTGCTGCGGAAAACGAAACTGCATCCGACCTCGCTGTAGCGGCTGCGGAAAAACTATTTTCGGTACATGGTATCCAGCGTGAAGAGATCGATTTTGTTTTGCTGTGCACGCAAACACCTGACTATCCACTGCCGACCACCAGTTGCTTGATTCAAGACCGGCTAGGTCTCAGCACACGCTGCGGTGCGCTCGACTTTAATCTTGGATGCAGCGGCTACGTCTACGGCTTGGCAATGGCGGACGGCCTGATCCAAAGTGGTGCGGCAAAGAAAATTCTCTTACTGACCGCTGAAACTTACAGCAAATACATTGATGCGGATGACCGCAGCCTCCGAACCATTTTTGGTGACGGTGCAACGGCAACACTAGTCACTGCTTCCCCGCAAAAATCGCTTTGGGGTTTTCAATTTGGTAGCGACGGAAGCGGCGGCGATATGCTGCTGGTCTCAGATGGAGGCGGACGACTGGAGGAAGATGCCATCAAGCCGCGCCATCGAAAACGCTGGAAAAGTCGGCTGTACATGGACGGGCCGAGCCTGATCAATTTCACCGTGGAGGCGATCCCTCATCTGGTAGAGGAGATTCTTACTCAGAATGGACTCCGTGACGCTGACATCGATCACTACCTTTTCCATCAGGCGACTTGGAAGATGCTGGATCAACTTCGTTCACGAATGAATGTGCATGAAGATCGGCTACCCATCGAACTTGCGGACATCGGCAACACCGTTTCCTGCACCATTCCGATTCTCATCGATAGAATGCGGGCAAAGGATCGCTTCAAACCAGAGGCAAATAATATGCTGGTTGGTTTCGGCGTTGGCCTCTCTTGGGCTGGTTGCCTTTGGAAGGATCAATACGGACAGTAGACTCTCACCGTCGAGTATTTGGCAGAGCAGAGTTGGGTGTTGCGTCAAACCTCTCGAATGCTACTGAGGATAAGAACTCACCAAACGTGCTGCTTGGGATCATGACATGAATCACAACCTGACTGGCCGACTGCTTATCGCTTCACCCTATCTCACCGATGGGCATTTCATGAGATCAGTGGTGTTCATCATTCGTCACGAGCCTGATGGGGCATTCGGCTTGGCAATCAACCGCCCCATCAAAAAACGCTTCCGAGATCTCCTCCATGAAGCGATCGATTCGGCAAAAATCCGAGACGATGACCAACTTTTTATTGGCGGTCCCGTCCCAGGGCCAGTCATGGCACTGCATGATCTGGCTGGGATCGGAGATCCATGTAACAGCCCGTCAGAGAACCAGAGCGATGGCGACGAACTGAAACCGGGTGAAACAATCACTCAAGGAGTTAAACACACCGTCCATGATTACCCGGCGGACCCCTGGGGATCGATGTCCATTGATCTGGGAAATCCGCATGCATGGATCACAGGCGATGAAGATCATTTGCGACTTTTGCTCGCAAGAACCGATGCGAAAGTCCGATATTTCAAAGACTATAGCGGTTGGGGCCCCGGCCAACTCAACGAAGAACTCAAAGTCGGTGGCTGGTTAATCGGCGATGCCACGGAAGAAATCCTTTTCGGATCACCCGATGATGCGTGGGAAATCGCTGTCAAACAATGTGGTCACAAAATACTCAATGACATTGCTCCAAACGCGGGCGGTATTGACCCAAGCTTAAATTAAGTTGGCGGACGAAAGCGTTAGTTACTTGAACCGGTTCATGATGAAGCACCTTTAGCGAGAGAACCATGCGACGCTATGTGATCGGTGATATTCATGGGTGCGCAAAAGCGTTGCGTTCACTTATCGAAACCATCGATCCCAAAAGTGAAGATGAACTGGTTTTCCTCGGTGACTACATTGACCGTGGTCCGAACAGTCGCGATGTTGTTCAGCAAATCATTGAACTGCAACAGCGGTGTTTGGTGGTACCTCTTCGTGGCAATCACGAACTCATGCTACTTGGTGTCGTTATCGGTGGTCTCGACGATCAGGTGTGGCTGGAAAACGGTGGTGTCTCCACCGTTAGCAGTTACGGTGGTTCACTTTCGAAGATGCCATCAAGTCACCTAGATTTCTTCCAGTCGTTGCAATCGTATTACGAAACCAGCGACACCATTTTTGTGCATGCGGGGTACCATCCCGAACAGTCAATTCACGAACAGGACCAAGCAATCACCTATTGGAATCACCTCCCCGAAATCCTACCGGCACCACATAAGAGTGGGAAACGTGTCTTTGTCGGTCACACACCCCAGGCTAATGGCAACGTCTTAGACGGTGGACACATCGTCTGTGTCGACACCTATTGCTTTGGCGGTGGTTACTTAACCGCTTATGAAACCTTTTCCTGCGAAGTTGTGCAGGCAGATCGTCACGGACATCTGCGGCGCGCTCCGCTTCAAAGAATCGCCTCAAACTTCCAGCAATGGACGCAACGTTGGCGACGTCGCTGATAGGCACGAAGACTCGCTGCTTGTAGCAACAATCGCATGTTGCCATTCGAACCGATGAGTTCGATGAAGGTAGCAATGTTACACTCGACCTGAATCTCGCCCGAGCTTGCTGATCATTTATTCGGTAACCAATTCTGCGCTGAGTGATCCGAGTTGCCCATCATAAGTGTGAGCATCAATCTGCAATCGGTAACTTGTCTCAGCATCAGGCAAGTCAAACTCAATGGTGAATCGCCCCTGCTCATCCGTTTCCGCTAAGGGGTTCCAATACAATGTTTCTGGATAATCAGGTCCGTCCTCGACAGACTTGGCCGCTCGTTGATAAGCATATTGCCGCACCGGAAACTGGAGTTCTTGAATCAGCTTCTCCGCAGCCGCCTCGGCGGTCATCCCACGAATCATCTTGAGCTTTCTTAATTGATCGATGCCCAACCGATTTGACTCTTCCCCACTAACCGAATTTGTTTGAACTTCAGAGTCACGTCCTTTATCGAGTTGGCGAAGTAACCAGGCCACTTTCCGCTCAGGTAACCAGTCCGCCCAACGATCCTCAACACCTTTCCGTTCCGCAGGCGATTCAATCTGAGTTTGGTCAAACGACATCCCATTGTCCATTAACACGGGGCTTTGGGATGCAGAACGCTTGGTGGAGAGCTGCGGGGGCATGTGGTTGAGCATCGCAGGTGCCATTTCAAGCGGTTGCTCGTCGCCATGAGCTTCTGCTTCAACGGCACCCGGATTAGCGTTACCGTTGGGGTCAGCAATCATCTCAGACGTCGAATCAGCCTCGATCATCGCATCAACCGATTCAACGCTCGCTCCACATCCAGCAAGCCCCAAGCCACTAAGCCCCAGAGCCACTAGAACAGTAAGTGGGGTGTGAACGCTGGTGACCTGTGTACGTCGTCGATGCCAGAAAAAGACTAAGCTCCAAACCCCGCACATGAAAACCAAAACGTATCTTAGTTTAGCCCAAGCGACCTTCAACGATGTGTCCATGCCTTGACGATAAGCCAACCACTCCGAAACCAAATCTTCTTGGTTACCCACCCTCGATTCCTCAGCTGAGTCCATCCCACTGATCGCCAACAATTTCACAAGCAATAATTGAAATTCGTCGACGGCGGTACTCTCTGTCCAAGTTGCAAATCGTCGCCATCCTTGAGTTCCCAACAAGAGATCCAGTTCTCTCTCAGCTTCATCCGTGGAAGCAAGTAAAACGTCTGCATTCTCAAGATCTTCTGGATGCTTGATCTCACTGAGAAGCAAGAACTTTGTCATCATCGATGCTGGTACCACATGACGAAGACTGATCGCCCCTTGATCGACCACCGACACGCCTAAGATTGCCTGCTGTGGTTGATTCACATGATTCGTCACTTGCAGCTCGAGGCGCACTTTGTCACCGGGTGAGTGAACCGTTGCTAATGCCGCCTGATCAACGCTACGAACTTGCAAGCCTTGAGAAGACCGCCGAAAAACGAGTCGCTCCGCCACGGGATGCCACCGTCCCCCCCGCAACTCCAGTAGAGTCACGCGAAGCACACCACCAACACTCTGATCTAGATCAATTTCAACCTCTGTCTCTCCGTTGACTAAGTCAATCTCTTGTCTTGCAATCACACTTCCACGACAGGCAACGTGAACCAAGGTGGTCTTTGGCTCATCACTGCGAATGATCATCTGTAGAGATGCGTCTTCTGGCACAACACCACCCATTAGGTCAATCACGGGTAACCCTTCCTTGATCTCAGGTAATGCGAAAGAGTGCTCAGATGATCCCTCAGATCCAACGACTTCTACCCGATATTCCTCATTGACGGCTGGCACGAAACTAAAACGCCCAAGACCCCCATGCAGTGTCTCGACTTCTACCAAACGTTCTCCTGCACCATCGACCAACCAACCTCGCAGCGGAGCAGCACGACCGTCGGCATCTAGCACCGAGAAGTAAACTCGATTCAGTAGCCCTGCCGACAAATCACCCCCCTCAGGATAAAACTCAACATCAATTTCACCCTTCTGGATGGGAATCGGGAACGTTCGCACCTCTGCGTCGACTCCAGTACCGACCCACACTCTCAATTCGAGGCGATCCGAAACCTGCTCCGGCAAATCGAATCCAATCTCGACTTCACCCACAGTAGAAACCCCGAATGTCTCAGTGAGGAGTTCTTCACGGCCTAGCAAAATGCTCGCGGTGATCGTCTCGGGAACCAAGCGATCAGATTGAGCGATCGGTGTAATTTGCAGCGTCGCATCTAAGCGTTCTCCCGGACGATAACTCTCCTGCATCCATTTAACCGCCTGTTCATAGAGAGGAACGCGGTAAGTGCGAACCTGGAAACCTACTGTTTCGTCTGGGAACATCTGATCGAGACTGTGAACGGTCAATTCATAGTCGCCGGGGATCACATTTGCAGGCAGGTTAAAGACCCCCTGTCCCACACCACCTTTCGTCACACCAATCAGAGACTTGAACTGCTGATGAAGGCTCTCCGTTTTGGGATCTTGAATCACTTTGCGTAGAGTGAACTCAATGGGAAATCCTGAGACCGGCTGCAATGAGCGCCGGTTCAATGTCAGTGATCGAAAGAAAAGATCTTCTCCGGGTCGATAGACCGGTCGGTCGATGGTCAGGTGCGTGACCGCTCTTGTTTGAGGAATATTCAGTGACAACGAGGATTCTTCCGCATTACCGACCGAAGCCTTCGCAACGACATCCAAAGTCGTGTCTTGTGGTATCACCAGACGCTCAGGCAAGACAATTCTTGCGATCCCTTCACGGTCAGATTTTGCTGAACCGGAAAACAATACACCCGTAGGTGATAACAAACGAAACGAAATATTGGCTGGCACCATCGGTGTAGCGCCGCTCACTGCAGTACGATTAACGAGTGATGTCAGCACTTGGTAGCGACGTTGGCCAGTTGAGCCATTATCCGCCAGCGGCTTGATCTCCAATGCGGTTTTAGCAACAGGAGAAGTTGGCAAACTCAGCAGGTAGCCACGCCCAACCACCAGACATCCAATCATTGCGGCAATCATTGCCCACGCGGTTGCCCAGACCGCGGAACGACCTCTCGAGCGTGAAGGGCCCCCGAGTGTCGTGATCTTGGATTGGGCAAGATCAACGTTGTGAACCTGCTCAACGGCGGACGAATCACCTTCAACTCGCTCTGAAAACTTGGCATGACTCGCCAGCTCAAAAAAATCGAGCGTTTGTGTCCCCGTTGGTACGGAACGAGTCGCCTCCTGGATCTTTCCGGCAAAGCCCTGAGTTTCCAACCACAGTTCAGCAACCTCTTGATTGCTGTTGATCTTAACACGTAATTCCTTGGACTCTCGCTCATCGAGTAGACCGTAGTGCAGCTCAATTAACTGCTGTTTCAATGCTTCTTTTTCTTGCTGATTCATCGGGCTTCTCCCAGTGATTCACGCAACTGCCTGAGCGCAGAACGCATCCTCGTTTTCACCGTTCCAATGGGAATGGCAACAGCATCTGCAATCGCTTCGTAAGTCATTTCACCGTTCTGACGCAATAAAAAAATCTCTTGCTCCTCAGGACGCAACTGCATCACTGCCGACCGCAACTGCCTGACTTGTTCATCCTGCATTAGTTCTTGCTCCGGCGCTTTCGAACTAGCTACCACGGGAATTTCATCGGGAAGTGTTTGCCGCTTTCGATTCCAGGCTGACTTTCTGTGGTCACGGGCTGTGTTCACAGCAATCCTAAAAACCCAACCTCTCAGGTTTTTGATTCCCTTGATGGTCGATCGGTTTCGCCAACACTTCAGAAACGCCTCTTGCAGCACATCGCGAGCCTCTTCTGTATTCCCCACGATGTAATAAAGGGTCCCCATCAACTCCTGATGCGCATGATCAAACTCCGCTGCAAGCTTTCTACCAGCAACTTCGTCCTCCACGGATTCGTTGGAATCACCTTGACTATTCATGCCCTACCATTTTGACGACTCAATCCCGTCAAACGTTTTCTAATCATCAAAAAAAACCTCGAAGTGAATTCCGTCGCTACGGTTCACTTCGAGGTTTGCAATGATCAAGTATCACCAGACCTTAGAGACTGGACTGTAAATCATCATCTCCAAGTAGGCTCGACAATGCTTCGTCAGAGGCATCAGCCGCATTCTCCTGATCGACGCCGGAGTCAAAGAACCAGTCAGCCGCACCGGCCGTCGATGATGATTCAACCTCAAGAGATCCAGAGAAAATCTCATCCACCGATTCTTCGACTGTATTCTCGACCGCATCAAAGTTCGTGATCGGTAGCCCGGAAACCGTTCCTGCTGCGTAGCTCGTGGTGGTACCGAAAGGCACTACCATTTCACCACCCGAGTTGTTAATCGTGGCCAGTTCGTTGATCACGACCAAGGCGTCACTAGCAGAGATGCTACCGTTGCCATTGACGTCAAGGTAGTCTGGAGGAGCTGTACCAATTTCATTCACAGGAACGGAGTTTTCCACTCCCGAGGTTAATCGTCTATTGAGGAAGTTGATCACCCGAAGAGCGTCAATGGCCGACACACGGCCATCAGCATTCACGTCAGCCGCAAGAATTGGATTCTGATAGGTGGATGAGGTAAGGTTGATTGTCACGGTGGCAAATTCACTGAAACGCGAACCATCAGTGACTCGGTACCTAAAGGTATCCGTTTCACCAACCTGACCTGCCGTGTTCGTATAGACAAAGATTCCACTTGGATTGACGGTCAAAGTACCCTTTGTCGGATAGACAATCTCTGCCACATCCACACTGATCGCATCGCCATCAGGATCAGAGTCATTGGCGATCAGACCGAACTGAGTATCCTGAATCTGAATGACTGAACCGAGTGCGACGGAGTAAACATCGTCGACCGCGATTGGATCGTCTTCGAGTGGTGTCACATTCAAGGTGAATGTGTCGGTGACCGACGCGGTGCCGTCAGAGGCGGCAATTGCGATGACGGTCGAGCCATTCGCATTCGGCTTGAGCACAATTTGCATCACACCACTAGGGAAGCTGATCGATTGAACAAATGGATGCTCAGCAATCTGCTCAACGGTTGGGTTCACAAGAGAACCCAACTGGGCGACCGAATATTGCAGAGTATCGCCATCGGGGTCACTGAAGACGCTGGACATCGCCACCGCTACAGCAGGTGTATCCTCATCCACCGTGATGGTGCCGATTGGATTATCCAATTGCGGTCCATCTGGCGTATCAGCTACTGACACCTGAATCGTCTGCGGCGTGCTATTCGCAGGCAAGGACGTATCGGACGCGGTGATCGTTAGATCGATCGGTGTCGCCGAACCAGCGTATGATGGCAAGGTAATCTGAAGGATGTTGTTTCCAGCACCCACAACCGTTGCAACCACTGAGGTTGGATCACCCGAGGTGACCGTAAACGTCATCGCCTCACTGTCTGGTTCGGTGAACCAAGTGTTGAGGTCATAAGTGAATGTCTGCGGAATCGCCTTGCTTTCTACAAAACTAAGGTCATCGGTCGCAGGGACGTATCCGAGAACACCATCTTTACCAATGAAGGCTGGAGGATCATTCACCGCCTCAACGGTAATGTTCACGGTACCATCAGCGAAAGAGCTTGAATTCCCGACTTCGGCAATGCGGTAGGTGAACGAATCAGCTCCACTAAATTGATTAGCAGGCGTGTAAATCAGGTCATCGTTAACCCGAACGATTGTCCCGCCTTGAACCGACGTTGAATCGAACGAGACAAACTCGATCAACTGCCCCGTTTCGTTCGCAGGACCTGCGGTGTCGTTATTTAGCAAGTCAGCAATTGCAATCGTAGCTGGCACATTTTCCTGAGTGGTCACGCTGTCGTCACCAGGACGCGGTGGATCATTTTGTGGAGTCAAAGTGATCTGTACCGTTCCGATGTTGGCCGAGACAAGAGCCGTTTGACCTGCCGCTGGAACATCAGATACCTGATACGAAAACTCATCTGTACCAAAGTGATCTGCAGGTGGCGTGTAAGTCACACTCTTGCCATCTGCCGCAAGAGCAAGTGTTCCGCCCTGCTGCGTGGCCAATGGATTTGCACCAAAGAAAGCGGAGAAGAAGACTAAATCTTGGTCAGATTCGTTGGCCGGACCCGGCTGGTAGAACGGATCAATCAGGTCGGTAGCTGTGAACGTTGTCTCTGCATCCTCGAAGATTGTCTTGGAGACCACAGGGGCTGCAGGTGTAGCAACCGGAGCATCATTGTCCGGATCAACAGTGACTGTCACGGTCAATGCAGTTGGGCTGACCAATTGAGTCTCTGGCGATCCCGGATGAATATCCGTGACCCTTGCGGTGAAACTGAAGGTTCCGAAGTAGTCCGCAGCTGGTGCGTAACTGAAGGTTCCGTTCGCATTGATGGTAACCACACCTGCGGTTACTCCCTCAGCATCCGTCACGGTCTGAAGACCCACATCACCGGCAAAAATCTCTACCAAGTCGCCATCTGGATCGGTGATCCCGTTGAGCAACCCAGAAGCAACATCGCTAACACTCAGTGGCGTGTCTTCCGTTGCGGTGTAACTCAGCGAGCTTTGCTGATCCGAAACCTGTGGTGGCAGACCGGGAAGAATCTGAATGGCGTAATCTTCGACCTCTCCGCTCAAAGCCAAACCTTCCGCAGTCAGACCACCCTCTTTCGAAACTCGGAAGCGAGCATAGGTCGTAATCGCCGTCGGTGGAATTGGTGCCGTTTCCGGCACGACAATACCGTAGGTCCGTGTACTGACTCCCCCCGTATCAGAGAACACATTGGAGACAACTCCCTGAAGTTCTTCAGGCAGCAGGTCGCTGCGAAGAGCATCAAACGAAGCAGTGCTTGGCTGTGGAATGATCTGTTCACCTGGGTCATCCCAGTCGCCATCGGCGTTGAAGTCAATCCAAGCCTCTAAAATACCACCACCAGTGACACTGACCTCAATCGGCGTCGCAACACCCCGGTTCAGAACACCGTAAGGATTCTCTTCGCTGACAAAGATCACTCCATCCTCATCATCAGCACCGACTGTCACCTTCGCCTCGGTTGTAGAGATGGTTTCAACCGAAACATCTGCAGGCTGCAAAGGACTTTCAATGATTGCCAAACGAATCGCATCAGCGATCGAAGATGCGGAGGTCGGATCGGAAGGACGAATCGCGAAGTTATCTTCATCGAACGCACCTAGCGAACTGGTGGCGACATCAAATTCCAACGTTGATTGCACCGTTCCGAGATCAATGGTGATGGTATCACCGTCTCTTGTTAGCGGATCAACCGAGTCAGTATTGATCGAAATCACCGCGCGACCATCGGCAAACGAGGTGTTGAAGAGAGTACCTTCGCTCGTAATGCCAATCGCTAGATCATCCCGCAGTGCGGAGATACCAGGAAGTCCATCCGGATTCGCATCGACCTTGGTACCCAATTTCAAGCGGCCGCCCAAGACGTGACGAGGACCGTTATTGGCCGAAGTGGTTGGGTAACGACCGGCGACACCGTAAAGCGGATCAGGTGCATCACCGTAATCGAATGAGGCGGTCGGCATCAGGATGGTGAACTGAGTGGTCAGGTCGGAGCGATTGGCCTTGAGCAGATTACCAGCCTCGTCCTTAACCCCGGGCAAGAAGAAGTTCTTGACATAGCCATCGAGATCGGCAACGCCCGCAAAGAATTCCGCGTTGCTGACAAAGAACGTGCTTCCACCACGGTCAACTGCCGTGATTGGCGTGACTGCAGGTTCACCATCGACATTCACCGAATTGATCGCATTGATCATGGCGAACTTCATTTCAGTGGAACCGAACGATGGCGAGTACTGAATCGGCGTCGCACCACCAGGAACTCCCGAAAGTGCCAGTGTTGGTGCAGCCGTTACATCAATCAGGGTTCCCGGAGTATCATTCAAGCTGACACTACCGGTGGGTTCACCGGTGGTGCTATCCAAGACAACAACCGCATTAAGTGTCAGGCCAAAAAGATTATTGTTAATCGACGCGGCTAAACTTGCCGCGACCTGCGCCGAGGTACTATTTGGCTGGAATGGAACAGCAATGTTACCAGCACCGACTCCGCCACCACCCGACGCGGTTTCGAACTCATATCTGACAGTAATGTCGCCCTGCGTGATTTCGATTACTTCACCGTCACGAACAATCTCCCTTCGGAGACTAGCACCCGTGAAGGCTCGAATCAGCTGCGAAGGATCGTCTGGATCTTGAATCCCTTCAAGATTAACCCGATCTTCGGTAATCCGACCGAGTGAAATTCGACCACCCGTTTGGTTAACAGCAGTGATACCGAGCGTCAACGAATTGATCGCATTGACTAGGTTAACAGCAACGTCATCGACGGTATCAAACGGGTTGTAATTGATGGGGATCGAGCCCACCAACTCCGGTAGGGTACCAACTTCGTTGAATTCAAAAGTTGTTGTATTGCCAAAATCATCGTCAAGCTGCAGAACGCTTCCATCAATTATTCCGCCTCCTCCCACCAACGGAAGGTTGAGGATAAGCGAACCATCAATGGATAAGGTCGAAGCACCTGTTACCGAAGGCGAACCGGTAACCGACATCGAGTAACCATTCGTTACGAGCTCGAGGCCTTCTCGACCACCAACTGCTAACAACCCACCCGGTATGACCGTAACTTCATTCTGATTTAAACCCTGTAGAGACTCAGCAGTGTAACCCCCAATGGCCTCTGCAATCAGTCCGCTTAATTCATCCCCAGTGGTGACTCGCGTGATTGTTACAGTAGTGCGACCGTCCTCTGTTGGAGCACTGACATCGGGCGTGTTACCGCGTTGGATCTCGATTACAGCATCCTCACCACCATCCGAAGGTGTGATGGTGATCTCATCCCCAGCATCAGGAATGCGACTAAGACCAACAACCTCTAACCGTCCCCGGATCACATCTACCCCTCCGGAAGCAGGCAAGTTGAGATAGACCGCTCGCTCATTGGATTCATCGACGACAGATTGTAGTCCCACGTTTGCCGCAAGAATCGCGTCGCGAATCACACCCGCCACGTCCTCAGGTGATGTCACACCACTAATATCGATTCGTCGATTCTGAGCTGACGTAATATTCGCATCGGTATCAAATTCAAATCCAACAGAACTACCGCTACCAAGATCAATTCGGAAAGAATCCCCATCCTGAATGCCACCAGGGCCAACACCTGCCAGCGGAACTTGAAGTCCTAAGGTTCTCGATAACTGACTCAACCCACTCAGTGTCGTGATTGCGGTCGTACCGGCTTCTCCACCAACCACAACACGATTATCCAAAACGCGTGCATCGACATCTAAACTATCGGGACCCGCCACGTCGTTGATAGCCGCTGCAATATCCTGAGCAATCTCAGTAAGGAAAACTTGCAAAGCAGCCTCATCACCCGGTGTCGCCTCAGCACTCAACGGGATTTCTATTGTGCCCGGAAGCTTTGCACCACCGGGTGTATTGAATTCAAAAATCACGGGTGAGTTAACACCGTCATTGATCTGGAAAAGATCCCCGTCGCTCAAACCACCCACATCCGTTCCAGCACGCGGAACGACAAGGGTTATTGGCTCGGGAACAATGATGGAGTAGCCCGATTCAAATTCAAAGATTACGTCTGCACCCTGACTATCGACAATCGTCAGTTGGTCACCGTCGGTAACCGCACTCGCCGAAGGCGCGATAAGAACATCTCGATCCTGATTATTGATCTCAATTCGGTAAGATCGATCATTTTGCCATACGCCGGTGAGCGGCGTCAGCGTGATGAGTTTTCGTGTCTCGTCATAGAAGAAGGTGTAATCAACACCTTCGGTCAACAGACGATCATTCTCGAGCAGTGTGACATTCGAACCGGCTGGTCGTAGCCCCTCAAGCACTGGGACCACAACGGTTGAGTCATCGATTCCAATTCCAGTGAACGGATCGGACGAATCACCATTGTCCCGTAACTGAATTCGGAACTCTTTGTAGGTGCCAGCCTGCAGGTTGATAACACTGATAGTTGAATCTGAATCAACACCCGCAGCGTCATTATCACGTGGCATTTCGGCAATAGCGATCGGCCCAACAAAGTCTGCAAGTTCGACAGAACCGCGATCTTTAAAGACGGATGCACCAATACCACCCAGCGATGCGAAGTCAGGATGATCCGCTCGCAAAACTCCCGATACATCGTGGGTTGGAGCAAGAACATTGGTAACACCCAAGCCGACCGACGCACGAACCTCGGCATATCCGTCTCGCTCAATCAATGAGTTGACCGAAGAGTCAATGACGATGGAACCGTAAGCGGGTTGGAAGTTGTTTGCTTCTGGGTGCTGCAACGACAAATCGCTTGAGCTCAACGTGATATTGAAATCATCGCTGCCACCGTTGACATTGGAGGTTCCCCCAACAATCCCGGTGAGACTGTTGTGCTCGACCCCGATGGTCGCCTGTGCTGCAGTCACCGATAGCGGGCTATCATCATTGAGGAAATTATCCTGGAACACATTGCCGACCACCACCACTTCAGATGGCTTCGGATGCGCTCGTCCCGGTCCAACGCCGAGGACTCCGGTCGTGCTTTCCACAGCGACCGCCTCATGCAGATTCATGAAGACGTTGTTCAAGATCGTTGGACTTGCTCCGCCCGCGATCATCACGCCTGTCTCATTCAACAACTGGTCTGCGTCTTCACCAGCAATCGGGTCAAGCCTTAATCCCGCATTACGTGCTGCGTCGCTCAGTTCGATTCGAGCAACATTCTCAATCAATGCGTAAAGTTCAGTCGATCCATCAAGCGCTGACCCATTGTCGTGCCCCATCCCGACACGTGCGAAATTATCTGGGTGAAACAGATTTTGATCTTGTGCATTGGGAATCTGCTCGAAGAAGTACCAAGGCAATTCATCTCCGACTTGGGTTTGCCCC
>CALIBL010000034.1 GCA_938045805.1 uncultured Rubripirellula sp.
GTGGGCGGTATTGGACTTGAACCAACGACCCCTACGATGTCAACGTAGTGCTCTAGCCAACTGAGCTAACCGCCCGAGTGCAATCAGGGCCAAGCCTCAATGCAACTGCAGAGAACTTAAATCGGACGAACCAGTTAGTCAATCCACTTGATTTCGATTCTTCAGGTAGTTTGCTCGGCGACTACAAAAACCCGCAGTTGCGTCCTTCTGGCGAATGAGACACCCGTTTTAAGCCGGTAAATCACACCACAGGGACGCAGAATCCCTCAAATCTGCTGTTTTCGGGGGATGCGCTGTTGACGGTCGGCTTGGCAGCGTCGGATAATTTCGCACGTTCGGAAAAAGCGACGAGCCCCACATGGACTCCGACATCGTTAGATTCGAAAAAACTGAACGCTGATACCGCAAACGTTTCATCTGAAAGCAGCGGTAAGGCAAACTTCTTTCACATTTGTGCCGGAACGCCCTCCGGCCGGAGACGATAGTTTTTAGTGGCATTGGCACGACAAAGACCTAACCAACGAGAAGAGAATAAAGATTCCGTCCGCATCAATACCGCGATTCGCATTTCACCGATTCGAGTCGTCAGCGAGGACGGCGAGCAACTAGGGATCATTCCAACCGAGCAGGCTCTTGAGCGAGCCAGAGATGCGGGTTTGGATTTGGTTGAAGTCGCTCCCAACGAGCGCCCGCCTGTTTGCCGAATCATGGATTACGGCAAATACAAGTACGACAAGAATAAAAAGAAGAACACGGGCCAAGCTCACACCAAAACCAAAGAAATTCGTCTCCGTCCAAAAACTGGCGAAGAAGACATCCGGACGAAACTTCGTCAGGCTGAAAAGTTTCTCAAGCATAAAGATCGGGTTCAGGTCAGTGTACTCTTCCGAGGCCGAGAAATGGCGCATGTCGAAGAAGGTCAAAAGATTATGGCGATGGTCGTCGAAACGCTCAGTGAGTTTGGAAAGATCGAAACTACACCTCAGCAGCACGGTCGAAAAATGCTCTGCATGATCGCTCCGAAGTAGAGCGAATCGGATCTTACAATCGATTGGCACGATCTCGCCAATTCGAAGATTCAACAAGGCTTGGTAAAACACCAAGCCTTTTTTTTCGGGACAACGTTTGCGACTCTCATGCGAGACCGGTTTCAAACGTGTTGCCAATCAAGCTAACCATCATGAGTGACATCGATGCACTTGGACACTATCTGTGGTCTGCTCTCGCAAATCGCGCCTCTCAAATTGGCAGAATCTTGGGACAATGTGGGTCTGCTCGTAGGTGATCGCAAATCAGAAATCAACAACGTGATGACGTGCCTCACCGTGACTCCTGCGGTGGTTGCCGAAGCGATTGAGCAACAGGTGGACCTCGTCGTGGCGCATCATCCGCTACCGTTTCAACCACTCAAGCGGATCACTTCAGACACGGCAACCGGAAAGATGCTGTTGGACCTAATCGGAAATGGGATCGCCATCTACAGTGCCCATACCGCTTACGACTCTGCTCTGAATGGGATCAACCAACAGTGGTGCCAAAAACTTGGGATTGAAAACAGTAAACCGTTAATTGAGATCAGCGAAAGCCTCAGTAGTCAAACGGCTAGCAGCGACGAAAAACCAGAATCTCTCGATAGCCCGCTTGGCTCAGGACGTTACGGACGCCTTCAAGAACCATCAACTCTGGTTGGACTGGCCGAGAGGGCAACCACTGTAATCGGTGCACCGCCTGCCAGACTGGTTGGTGACGCGCACAAGATCATCAAAAAGATTGGCTTTGCCTGCGGCAGCGGAGGCAGTTTCGTGGGAAGCGCTGCCCGCTGCGGCTGTGATGCCCTGATCACGGGTGAAGCGACTTTCCACGTCTGCCTCGAGGCAGAATCCAAAGGAATTGGATTGATCCTTTTAGGACATTACTACAGTGAGCGGTTTGCAATGGAATCGATGGCTCAGATGCTCAGTGAAGAGTTTCCGGATTTGAGGATTTGGGCTAGCGAGCAGGAAACCGATCCCATCTTGGGGGGATAACCAAGCCTCAAAACATTGACCGCTGACTAAACAGTTTTAGAATGTCGAGTCACCCAATCATCCGCTCAGCGGCGTGTCGGCTTAAGGGAAAGCATGAATCAATCAGAAAAATGGCTAGCGGCTTTACCCGTCTACAATGAAGTCGACTCGGTTGCTGAGGTCCTAGCTGAAGTCAAGCATTACATCGATGACGTTTTGGTGGTGGATGATGGTTCAACCGATGGCACGGCCGATGTTCTGGCTTCCTGCGAGGGCGTTCAGGTACTAAAGCACCCACAAAATCGCGGGTACGGAGCCGCTTTGATCTCGGCTTTTGATTACGCCATCAAGAATCATTTCGATGGGATTGTGACGCTTGATTGCGATGGACAGCATCAGCCAAAACGAATCCCCGAGTTCATCGAAGCGGCGAAAAACGCCGACTTAGTCTCGGGCAGTCGCTACCTGCACTATTTCGAGGATGACAGCGAACCGCCGCAGGAACGATACGCGATCAATCGTCAGATCACCGAAGAAATCAACGCACGCCTCAGCTTTGATCTCACCGATGCCTTCTGTGGTTTCAAAGCCTATCGAACTCAAGCTTTGATTCAGATGCGAATCACTGACCCTGGCTACGCCATGCCACTGCAGCTTTGGGTGGAAGCGGCAGCGGCCAAACTACAAATCACCGAGATTCCGGTCCCGCTGATTTACCTTGATCTCAATCGCTCGTTTGGTGGAGTCCTTGATCAAGCAGAGACACGGCTGAACTATTATCGCGAAGTTCTCGATTCCGCGATCGATTCCGTGCAAGGCAAAGGTGCGAACTTTCCCACCCGTGAAGAAATCCTTGCCAATGCCACTCAAGACTAACGATCTCTACAAGGGCTACCGTGCGCCGAAGAACCATGGCGATGCTCTCATCAGCCCTTCATTCGGAGAAGCCGCTGAACTGATCCGCGAGAATCAAACGACACGTTCACAACACCCGATGGCGTCAATTCGCCCACAAGCTCGCAAGCAACTCATTGCCTCAGCGTTTCAGCATACTAGCCAATACCGCGATGTCAGCGACCTGAACCGAAACTCGGATTGCATGGTGCTATCAGGTCACCAACCCACACTCTGTCATCCTGGTGTGTGGTTCAAGAACTTCGCGCTTTCGAAAATCGCTGAGCAGCAGAACGCGACAGCAGTCAACCTTGTGATCGACAATGATGTCGCCATCGGTAGTTCCATTCGCGTCCCAGTAATCGAGACGGCTTCTGGAGGAGCATACTACGAATCAATCGATTTTGATGATGCGGGTGGCGGTGTTCCCTTTGAGCAGATGGAACTAAGGGATCATGCTCGATTCGATTCTTTCGCGAATCGTGTGACCAAAACGATTGCCCCTTTGGTTGAAACGCCATGCATCAACCACCTTTGGATGCATGCCCAAGTCGCCAAGCAACGCAGCAACAACCTGGGAACGATCTTTGCTGAAGCTCGGCATTCTCTCGAAACCCACTGCAATCTACGAACGCTTGAGGTTCCACTGAGCCACGTCTGCGAAACGCGATCGTTTCTTGAATTCATCCTGCATCTTGTTGGCGACTTACCGCGATTCCATCAATGCTACAACGACTCGGTGGCCCACTACCGAACCGCACATGGGATACGCAGCTCGTCACACCCCGTACCCAATCTTCGCAAACAAGATGAATGGCTCGAAGCTCCGCTTTGGATCTACGGAGACGGAGATCCAAACAGGCGTCCTTCATGGATCAAACTTTCCAAAGAACACCTGACGATCAGCGACGGAGACTACCGAGAGAGAACGATCCACTTGAATCACCCTGATGAATCCGTTGAGGAACTCGCCGCTGCACTCGGCCCAGATTTCAAAATCCGTCCGCGAGCATTGGTGACGACGATGTATGCAAGGATGATCCTGAGTGATCTCTTCCTACACGGAATCGGGGGCGGCAAGTACGATCAACTCGGTGATCAAATCGCTCGATCCTTCTTTGGGAGCGAGCCAACACACTACATTGTGATTTCGGCGACGGCACTTCTGCCTGCGGTACAAACGAGCATTCTAACGAACAATACAAGACAGCTGACCCGATCCATCCGCGATACGATTTATCAACCAGAAAGGTTTGCGGGCGAGCTTGACCTACCTGCGGGTCTGCTGCAGCAAAAACGGGAGTTACTCCAAGAGATCCCACGCAAAGGCCAACGAAAGCAATGGCACAGGCAGATGGAACTCATCAATCGGGAACTCGCTGTTGGACTCGCTGATCGACGATCGGTACTCGAACAAGAACTAAAACAGGACCGAGTGCGATCGGCAGCCCATCGCATCATCGCTAACCGCGAACACCCCTTCTGCCTGTTTGACTTAAACTACCTGATGGAAACATTCGAATCGATGCTAACCGAAACGATTAAGGCCAAGTGAAATAGTTCGCTGATAAGATATTCTCCGCACAAAGCTGACAGGGTGAATCCTGCAAGTCACAACACCATCTTTCATACCACAACTTGAACCAAACCACTCATCGACGACGGAATCATGGCAACGAAATACTGGTTAATGAAAACCGAACCAACGACCTACTCGATCCAAGACCTTGCAAAGGAAAAGAAGAAAACTACCACTTGGGAAGGCGTCCGAAACTATCAAGCACGCAACTTACTGCGAGATGAAATCAAGAAGGGTGATCGCGTCCTCTTTTACCACTCGGCGTGCAAAGAACCGGCGGTGGTCGGCCTTGCGGTTGTGGACCGAGAGGGCTATCCCGATTCGTTTGCCTTTGACCCAGATCACAAGTATTTCGATGCCAAGAGCAAGAAAGACAAACCAACATGGTTCATGGTCGACATCAAGCTGGACCAAATCTTCTCTGCGCCGGTCACGTTGTCCGAGTTGCGCGATCAGGCAAGCCTGAAGGAGATGGTGTTGCTTCAAAAAGGAAGTCGCCTAAGCGTGCAACCAGTTAAAAAGTCCGAATTTGACAAGATCGTTAAACTCGCTGAAAAAAAATCATCGTAATGGCGTAACCGCCACGAACATTGACTCCGCACAAGCGTGAATTTCATTACGCTGTACGGGCCAATTGAGTGTTCGACAGGAAGTTGTAAAACGCGAAGGTGCACGACGCCTCAAATAAGTCTTACTTCTTTTACTCCAATCACTGTCGGATTCATGGGCATACGCTTCGCATGTCACCACTGCGGGAAACCGCTCAACATCAAGAGTGAACTTGCTGGTAAGCGAGGGGTCTGCCCCTCCTGTTCCGGTAAGTTTCGGATTCCGCTCGCTGACGCAGAATCTTCGCTGCCCATTGAAGTCAAACCGGAACCACTAAACACAGACACGGCAAACGCAGCACAAAAGGCGGGGTCATCTTCGTCTGTCGCGGTCGGTGGATCTGAAACGGTGCAAGAGACAATTTCGAATGGTGGTCAATCGGTTGCTGAAAACACCCCCAGCGATATCGAGTCAACGCAGGTTCCGGTTGAGAAATCGGCGCAAATCGTTGGCAATCAGGTTTTGGCGCCCGCACCCAAAAAGGTAGCGGAAGTTCTTGGTGCATTTGATGCGAGTGCATCTTGGTATGTGCGTCCTCCCAGTGGTGGGCAGTATGGCCCCGCCAATACCGCAATCTTTGGGCAGTGGATAGAAGAAGGTCGTGTTGCGTCCAATTCTTTGGTTTGGCGGGACGGCTGGCAGCAGTGGCGTTCGGCGACCGAAGCGTTTCCCGATCTGGCGGGACAACTACCTGGCGGTTTAGAGGATCAGGAGGCGAGTCAAGCTGCGAGGGAACACCTTGATCAACAAAGACGGGTCACTGAGACAACCGCAGATCGATCCGGCCAAACCAATCCGCTTGTGGTAGGCGAGAACCACTTTGGTGAGCAGAGCCGAAATCGATCCACTCGACGCGCCGTCATGCTACTCGGCCTCGCTGTGGTAGCGGTCGCTTTGGTGGCCGCACTGATTTATGTGACCAACCGCTAAACGCAAACTGCCGAACCGATTAGCGTTCGTGACGGAATTTGGGGGCGTTCGCTAGCCGCGAACATTACAATAAGATGTTGCAGCAGTGTGGGACTCATCGGGCATGCTGATGCGGCATGATGCCGTGGCCTCTTGTATCGGCTTCCCACGCATGGATTCATTCCGCCCAACGGCTCCAAAACTTCACTGGATAACCCTCAAGGATCAAACATGTCCCGACCATCGCTCCTCAAAACCCTTACCGCTTCCTTTGCACTGCTTGCAGTGAGCTCCCTCGCTTTGGCCGAAGAAAAATCAACCTCAGTTGATGTCTTTGGTGCCGGATCGTTGGAAGTCCCCGCATCATTCAAAAAGGTCGCTCCCAAAAGCGGCATCATCGAACATGAATTCCAAGCAAAAACGGGAGAAGGCAAAGAAGGCGAAACCGCTCGCGTAACCTTCATGGCTGCAGGTGGGGATGTCAATGCAAACATCCAACGCTGGAAAGGGCAGTTCGCTGGCGGGAAAGCCGAAGACCAAAAGGTTGAAGAGATGAAACTTGGCAACTGGCAAGTCTACATCGTCGATGTGAACGGTAGCTTCGCTGAGAGAATGGGTGGTGGCCCGTTTGCGGGTGGCAAAGTCATCAATCGCGAAAACTACGCAATGGCTGGTGCAATCCTCGTTCATCCAGAAGGCCGCAAGTACTTCGTGAAAATGATCGGCCCATCAGAAGTGGTCAAAGCGAATCGCAAGTCGTTTGTTTCGATGATCAAAAGCATCAACAAATAAAAACCCAGTGGGGCGACATGCCCGATTGGTGGGTAAGCAAGACTTGCAGATAAATTAGCGCAATGAATATCCACAGTTTCTTGGAGCACCACGGCATCGTCCGCAGTCCATTTGCGGAAGAAGATGCGCAGACGGATCAGGTCTTTAAAGAACATTGCATTCGTAGCGCCTATCACCCCATTTGGGACAAAGTCTACGGCGACCCGAAAGAACCCTCGACGTCCATCATCTTTGGACCAAAAGGGTCGGGCAAAACCGCCATGAGATTACAGATTGATCAGCACCTGAGTCGCTTCAACCAGGAGAACCCAGGTCATCGAGTTTTCGTGATTCGCTACGACGACTTCAACCCCTTTCTCGACCACTTCTGCGATCGAATGAGTCGTCGCACGGTCAAGCGTCCCGAGAAGGTACTCGAAGCGTGGCGACTGTGGGATCACATGGACGCGATCCTCTGTTTGGGTGTCACCGATCTAGTCGACCGAATCCTTGGTAACAAGATCGCCAACCACAGTAACGCAATCAGCGAAACGATTTCCGAATCGGCAGTGCAGAATCTTGACCGCTCGGCGGCTCGGGATCTACTGCTACTGGCAACCTCCTACGATCAGTCCACCGCCTCGACGGTCACCGATCGCTGGCATGGCCTTCGTCAAAAACTGCGTTACCGAAACCTGCAAGCCAAGTGGCCATTCGCTTTGTCGATTGGGTCCGCTGTCTTGTCAATCGTGTTATCGACCTGGCTGATGGTTAGTCAACGAGGTGATACGGAAGAAGGCGGAGCGATGAATCCGGGGTTCCTGTGGTTGATCCCGATCCTCACGTTCATCGGTTCGCTCCCGTGGCTGACTCGTTGGATCAAGTGCCAATTGGCAGCGATGGGAATTCATCGGCACATGCGTGTGGGGAAACGCGAAACAGGTTCACTGCGGAAGATCCTCTTGCAATTTCCTGCAAAAGAAATCGCAAGCCAACCCCTACCACGGTTTGACCGCACCGATGACCGCTACGAATTACTCAATAAATTTCAACTGATTCTGAAACGTCTCGGATTCGATGGCGTCGTGGTGCTGATGGACCGTGTTGACGAGCCACACCTGACCGGCGGAAAAGCGGAACTAATGCAGCGGTTCACATGGCCTATTCTCGATAACAAATTGCTCAAGCATCCAGGTCTCGGTTTCAAGATCATGCTGCCGCAGGAACTGCACCGAGAGGTGGAGCGGGAGACTCGAGAATTCCATGAGCGAGCGAGGCTGGACAAACAGAATGTGATCCCCGCGTTCCAGTGGACCGGGGAGTCCCTCTATGATCTGGCTCGAGCCCGAATGCTGGCCTGTGCAGCGGAGGGTCGCAGTCCTGAGCCGAAGGATCTCTTTGGGCCGGATATCAGCGAAGAACGCCTCCTTGCAGCCTTTCAGTCGCTCCGCGT